>JBDNDQ010000016.1:0-61176 GCA_046719055.1 Aggregatilineales bacterium
ATCTGATCGTCTCGGAGCTTTCGCGCTTGGTCTCGCTGACGTTCCGTCTCTTTGGCGCAATCTTCGCAGGCGGCGTGCTGCTGATCGTCTTCAGCTTCCTGATCGCCTTCTTGCTGCCCATCCCGATCTACTTCCTGGAGCTGTTCATCGGCGGTATTCAGGCATACGTGTTCGCCATCCTGACGATCATCTACGCATCGCAGGCGGTGGTGCACCATGGCGATGACGATCACGGCGAGCATGGCGAGTCACATGGGTCAGGTGGGCATCACTAGCCTGCCCGACCTTGCGTGGTTATCAACAGTCAACTTAGCAAGAATTGCGAAACGCATACACAGAAGGGAAAACTCACAATGACGGATGCAGGTTTGAAGTTTCTCGCTGCTGGCTTGGCAATGCTGGGCGCATTCGGCCCAGGCATTGGCATTGGGTTGTTGGTGAACGGTGCAATGCAGGCTATCGGCCGCAACCCAGACGCAGCGGGCGCCATCCAAACGAACATGATCCTCGGCATTGTGTTCACGGAAGCTATCGCCATCTACGCGCTCGTGGTGGCACTCATCGCTCTGTTCGTTTAAGGTCAGGGCGCGAGGAGGTTAGCGTTGGAACGTCTAGGCATTAATGGCGGTTTTCTGCTTGCGCAGATCGTCAACTTTATCCTTGTGGCGCTGATCCTGTGGGCGTTGGTCTGGCGGCCCTTGGTGAAAGCACTGGAAACGCGCCGTGAACGCATTGCCAAAGGCTTGGAAGATGCGCGTGCTGCTGAACAGCGCCTGGCTGAAGCCAGCCGCGAGGCCGATAAGCTGGTGGAACAGCGCCGCGTCGAGGCGAATCGGCTGGTAGAGGAGGCGCGGGCGCGCAGCGAAGAGCAAGTGCGGGCGCTGCTCGACGAGGCAAAGCGTGAGGCGGAGGCGATCCGTGCGAAAGCGCGTGAAGAGGCCTTGGCTGAGCGTGACAGCATCCTGGCAGGCGTGCGCGATCAGGTCGCCCGCATCGCCATCGCAGCGACAGAGCGTCTAGTTGGCAGCCTGGATGAGGCGCGTGCGCAAGCCATCGTGAATGATTTCCTTGTTCATATGCCCTCAGAGGCGCGCGGCATGGGCGGCGATATCGAGGTCATCAGCGCGCTACCGCTCACAGCGGCTGAGCAGGAGAAAATCAAGGCGGAAACCGGCGCGCGCAGCATCTCTTTCCGCACCGATCCGAACATCTTGGGCGGCTTGGTGCTGCGCTCGGGCGAAAATGTGATTGATGGCAGCGTCCGCAGCAACTTACAAAGCCTCGCTGCGCAGATGCTCTAACGCGCACAGCAGGCTTCATCAGGGCGAGCTCACAACTCGCCCTGTGGCTCACTCCCACTGCTCATCAAGATGCCTTTCATCCATGTGCTCGTCCACAAGGCGCGCCTTGTGGACGGGTAGGCCTAAGTCCAGGTCGAAGACCTGAAAGCGCCGCTCAGGCAGATACAAGATGCCGCATGTACGGCTGCCTTGCACCTGTGCACCGCAGACTGAACCAGGATTCACGATCAAGACGTTGTGTATATGCACTTGCATCGGGATATGTGTGTGACCTAGGACTACAACCTGTGCATTTTGTAGGTGCGCTGCCTCTGCCACGCGCGCAAAGAGCATGCGCGACGTGTTCGGGCGCAGGTAGATATCATTGCGCCAAGGCGTGGCATGTGTCAGCAGGATGTTGCAGCCGGGCGTTTCGATCAGCAGGGCATGCGGCAGCGATTCCAAAAAGGCAATGCTCTCAGGGCGCAAGAGAAGATGGCTCGGCACGAACTGCGGGTCGCTGCGGCGATACCATTCCTGAGTCGCCTTAGCCAGACTATCGTGATTGCCTGCGACGCAAGGTATCTTTAAGTCGCGTATGCGCTGGATAACTGCATCGCCGTGCTTGCCCTTATCCACCAAGTCACCTGCGCACAGGATTTGCTGCACATTATGCTGCTTCATCAGCATCAAGGCAAGCTCCAGTGCCTCCAAGTCGGCATGGATGTCCGCTATCAAACCTATTTTCATCGTGTGTTGAATTCCCTTGGCTTTGGACGGACGCACACACAAGTGACTTTAAGTGGGGTCATACACTTGTGCTAAGGTAAATTTATGCCATATTGATTAAATGTGCAAGTATTATAGTTTGCGCCGAGCACAATCTTAAAGTCAGTGTCCGTGTTGGGATCAGGCTGCTCGATCACGTTTCTGGGGCTCAGATTCAGCGCACGGATGAGCAGGCGCAAGCTGTTGGGCTTGGCGCCGCCTGTGTGATCGTAGAGCTTTGTGACGGCCGTGCGCGCGCTCTCGCCCATTGGCTGCGGCGTGAAGCCTTCCCAAGCGAGGCGCTCTGCCGCCACACGATCCCAATCGGCGTTACCGCTTCCATTGTAAATTGCCACCGTTGGGCGCTCGCGGCTGAGGGTATTAGCAGTAGGCGGCGTGAGGAATTTGACCAGCTCCGCGCGGATCGCCTCACGATTCGGCACTAACACGGCGGCACCTTGCGGAGTCTGCCAGCTGGTGACCTGCTGGCTGCTGATGAAGTAGCTGCGCACGGTCAAATTCTCAAGGCTGAGCACGATGGGCAGTACACTGAGCAGATCGCTCAGTGTAAGGTCAGTTTTCACAACTTTGGTCAGTTCATCCCAGAGCTTGGGCAGCTGTTCCAGATGGCCGCGCTCGCGCAGCGCCTGAAACATGGCGCGCAGCACGACTTGCTGGCGGCGGTTGCGATCAAAATCGCTGGTGCCGTTGCGCGAACGCACATACCACAGAACAAAGGCGCCATCCATGCGATGCACACCTGGCTGAAGGGTAAACAGGCGATAGTTCGCCAGCACATTCGGATTCGCGCCCTCGCGCAGGCGGTAATCCGTGATCGGGCAATCGACGGCGATCTCGATGCCGCCCAACTGATCGACGATCGTCTTGAAGCCCTCGAAGTTTACCTGAGCGTAGCGATCGATGCGAAGGCCAAGATTGTAGCGCAGGGTGGCAATGAGCGTGGCCACACCGCCGCCGTTCAACTTATAGAGATCGCCCCACAGGCTAGCGGTGTTGATGCGATCATAGCCGTAGTCGGGGATGTAGACGTACAAGTCGCGGGGCAAAGAAAGCAAGCTGACTGTGCCTGTCGTGCGGTTCACGCTCACGATCACTAGGGTATCAGTGCGATAGTCCACAGCATTTGGGCGCTTATCGCTGCCGATCAGCAGAATATTGAAGAAGTCGTAAGCGCCTACCTCAACTGGCGGCATGGCGCCGGGCTCGAGCGTGGGCGGTGGCGGTGTATCGGTTGGCAGAGGCGTGATGCTGGGTGTGAGCGTGATGGTTGGCGTGTGGCTGGGCGTGAAAGTACGCGTGGCGGTGAAGGTGTGGCTGGGCGTGAAGGTGCGCGTACGCGTTGGAGTGCGGGTGGGTGTAGGCGTGCGTGTCGGGCTGACGGTGAAGGTCGGGCTGGCAGTCAGGGTATGTGTAGGCGTCCATGTGGGCGGCAAAGTCGGTGGCGGACGGGTCGGCGTGTGTGTGACAGCTTGAGCAAGCAGTGTGCGCTCCAGGGCAGCGCGCGTACCTTGCGCTTGAGCGAGCTGCACGGCTTGCTCAGAGGCGCTACGCTGCGCTAGTAACGCGCTCAGCAGGGTGATAGTTGCCAGAGCAACAGGCAGGATAAGTAAGCCGATGTAGCGTTTCACCGTTTGCACTTAGTTCATGGCACAGGATACAAGCATAGCGCATCCTAGCCGATTGTACAGCAGGGATCACACAGGCGGAATTTCTTCCGCCTGTGCGCTGAGTGGAAGGTGCTTACTGACGCGGCACGAAGGTTGGCGCTGCCTCAGGCCCTAGATCGGCTGAAGCAGCCGTGCGCCAGTAGCCTGCTATGGGGCGGTCGTTGGCAATGCCGTAGTTGAGTGCGAAGTTGGCAGAGCCTGCGCTGAGCTCATTCCGTAGTAGCGTGGTGCCAGTGGTTGGGCGGAAAACGCCAATGCCATATTTGCCATTGAAGTTCCAGTCGCCTGCCAGCGGCACATCACCGGGACTGCCATACAAGAACATCAAGTCGGCGAAGATGGCGCCATTAGTCACCCTTTGAGTCAGGAAGAAGGTGGCTTGGCTTGGGCGGTAGATACCTGGTGAGTATATGCCATCGCCATCCCAGTCGCCTGCCACAGGCATATCACCAGCGATGCCAAAGATCATGCCGAAGTCGGCAAAGCCTGTGGTCAGTGTATTCCGCAGATACAAGATACCATTGCTAGGCCGATAGGTACCCACACCGAACCGTCCATCACCGTTCCAGTCGCCCGCCATCGGCAAGTCACCTGGCACGCCCAGCGAGAACTGGTGGGCAATTGGTGCACCGGTGACGTTGGCATTCGTGAGATAGAACATGCCAGTACTGCTGCGGTAGAAGCCGACTGTGAATGTGCCGTCGCCATCCCAGTCGCCTGCTACAGGATAGTCGTTGGGCCCGCCCCAAAACACGCTGAGATCGGCTGGGCCAGCAGTGAGGTTGTGGCGCAGATAGAACACACCCTGACTGGGACGGAACACACCAATGCCATGGAACAAGTTGGCGTTGTGTCTCAAGGTGAGGTGCAGCGTTTGGCGCGCTGTCAGCGGGGTAGAGCCCCATCGACCAACCATGATCCAATAGGTGACATCAGCGTTGGCGCTGAATGTGACCTGAGATTGGAGCGAACCGCCAAAGTCATCGTTGCAAGCCACCTCAGAGGTGCCACTAGCAGGGTTGGTGTAGACTGCCAGGACTGTGTCGTAGGTCGAGCCGAGTGTGGAGATCGTCACGCTGCGATTTGAGTGTGGGCGGTAGGTATACCACACCGAGTTAACGTAAGTAGCGCAGCTAGCAGTAGGATCGCCACTGCTGGTCGAGTCCAAGACCTCTTGGGCGTTGCGGTAAAGCTTCAGCGCTGGCGAGATGCTGACTGCAGTCGTTGTCAAGTCATTGGTCATTTCAATGTGCAGCGGCACATTCTGAGACATGTGCAGCGCGCGGTAGGCATTCACGCGCCCTGCCCCCGTGAACTGATCCCAGCCAGGATTAGCATCAGGTGTCATGTCATCAGCGCTCATGCGCAGAATACGCCGCACTTGATCGGCGGTCAGGTTGTTGTTGACCGAGAGCATCAAGCCAACCACGCCCGCCGTAATTGGCGAGGCAGCCGATGTGCCGCCAAAGTAGGTGTAGTCGCCTGACTCGTAGCCCCAGCTGCCGGCAATATCCGTTGAGAGTGTCCTCATGCCGGGCGCAGAGATATCTAGGTCAAAGCCGTAGTGGCTGCCCCAGTTCTGAGAGGCATCGCAAGGGGTGCCGCTGGGCGCTTTGCGCAAATCGCACCAGTTGGAAGCGCCCACCGAGATGACACGATTGTAGCGCGCCGGATAGATGATTGGGCTAGTGTTACCGTTGCCGGCTGAGGCTAGCATCACCACGCCTTTGCCACTACGCCCATTTACGGTGATGTTGTTGATGACATTTTCAACCGTTGTGTTAGGTGCGCCGCCGCCCCAGCTGTTATTGATGACGGAAGCGCCGTTGCTAGCTGCAAAGTTGAACGAGTCAACAACTTGTGTAACAGTCACTGAGAAGCTGCCATCCGGATTCGGGTTAGAGAGCTTGATAGGCATGATGCGGCAGTTCGGGCAGACGCCTGCCACGCCCAGACTGTTATTGGTGCGTGCAGCAATCAAGCCTGCCACACCCGTGCCATGTGCATGCCAAGACTGTGCAGGTGATGGATCATTATCGTTGTTGGCGAAGTCGTAGCCCGGCACAAACTGCCCGGCTAGATCAGGATGCACCAAGTCTACGCCATCATCCACAACCGCGATGATGATCGAATTGCTCCCCTGAGAGACATTCCACGCGTCCACTGCGGCGATGTCTGCACCAGGAATTGCGCCAGTGAACTGACCTGTATTGCGCAAGTGCCACTGCGAGCCGAACAGCGTGTCATTCGGCACAAAAAGTTGCTGCAACAGCTGAAGGAAGTTCGGCTCGGCGTAGACGACCATCCCGCTTTCGTGGTAGAAGTTCGCCATCTCCAGGGCTGTTTTGCCTGTGCTGGGCGCCACCTCCAGCACATAGGTACCCGGCAAGCCATCTAGCTGGCGCACCACAGTGACACTGTTCGCCTGATTGAAACTAGCGCGCGCCTGTGGCGTGGCAGTTGCAGGGAACTGTGCAATGAACTGCTGCGTTGGAATCGCTAAGCCTTGCTGCACCTCAAAAACAGGGTTCACCCACTCAAAAGCGCTGTTGGCGCGCAGATCGGCAATAGCCTGCAAGGCTGCTTGCTCGCCGCCGCCTGCCTTCAAGGGCAATAGCGCGATGTTTGGTGTGCCCGTCTCCCGCAGAGGCAGCTCAGCTGAAATGTTCGGGCTAGCCGCTGCAGCGCTCTGGCTGGCGAGCAGGGCATCACCCTGGTACTTGACTGCGATCCAGTCAGTGGAAAGCTCGAGGGCGACTTTGTCACCGTTATAGTAGTAGAAGTACTGACCAACTTGAGCTGCAGGCCCCTTAGGGTCTTGCGCAGCGATAGGCAATAGCCCACTAGAGAGAAGTGCAAAGATAAGTGCAGAGGCAAGGGCAGTTGCTAAACGAGGATACTTCATTTTGCGATGCTCTTTCTCCAAACAGACTGCCGACAGCCGAGCGTAACATGAAAAGCTTGTACCTGTCAACGAGTGTCTAAAAAACAGATACGAAATTTTAAACATCGGCAGGGCAGCGCGGGTAACGCGGCTCGTACAGATGCCGCCTGTTCCAGCATACACAAAGCCCTGCACCGCCTCGCGCAAGGCTGCTAACGAACGCGAAAAGCACCCTGACGCCCGCCGCAGGCGCCTAAAGCCTGCCTCTGCTCAGCATTCGCCTCTACCGCATCGGTCTGGCTCTTGCTGCTCAGCCCCTGATGCACGTCCGGGATGCTTGAGGTGTACAGGCTGAGGGCATCGCTGTAGCAGCGCTCAGTGCATGGGCCACTACCCGGCAGTGCCCGCTGGCTATCTGCAGTGCGTTCCCACACCAGCCCATACCCGACCACAAGGTGCATGCAGTGATGGGACCATACAAGCGGCATCACCAACGTTACCGTTTGGTCATTAGATATGCCCTCGTCTCAGGCGTCTTGTGTATTTTGCACAAGATGCTTGCTTTTTTGTGTGGTCTAGTCTACTCTAGTGTGGTATAGGGCATTTATGGTAGTACAAATGCTTCGGAGCAACGCTTCACGTCCACTCTATCTGCAGATTCAAGACGTCCTGCTTAAGGAGATTCAAGCAGGCGTTTACGATGCAGACGGCAAGCTGCCCTCAGAGCGCGAGCTGGCAGAGCGCTTCAAAGTCAGCCGCATGACAGCCCGCCAGGCTCTGCAAAGTCTGCACCAGCATGGGTTGGTCTACGCTCAAGTGGGCAAAGGGACGTTTGTGCGGCGTGCAGCCTTCAGGCAAGGGCTAGAGTCGCTCTCTAGCTTCACAGAGGACATTCGGGCCTTAGGGCAAGTGCCGCGCAGCCAGATTCTATTTGCTCAGGTGCTGCCAGCCGATGAGATCGTTGCCCAGCGCCTACACTTGCCGCTGCATAGCCCAGTCTGTGTGTTAAAGCGTCTGCGCTTGGCTAACCAGCAGCCGTTGGCGATTGAAACAGCCCATCTGCCGTACGCTAGTTGCCCCGGCTTGCTCAACCGCCACGATTTTACGCACGAGTCGCTTTACGGCGTCTTGCAGAATGTCTACGGCATTCGGCTCGCCTACGCCGAACAGACCTTCCGCGCCGATCTGGCTGACCCGACAGAGAGCCGGTTGCTGAATATGGCCGATGGCGCACCGCACATTGTGCTGCGCGTGGCGCGCGTGACGTTCGATAGCACTGATCAGCCAATTGAATACGTCTCATCTGCTTATCACGGCGCGCATTATGAGTTTCAGGTCTCGCTACGAGCTGTACGCGCACAGGTAACGCTGCCATGAGCCTTGAATATGCACAACGCTATTTCGAAAGCATTTTGGCCCTACAAAAACAGGCACAAGCCCAGCACGTTGCGCTGATGGCGGCAGTCCAGATCATGACTGAAGCAGCGCGCAGGGGTGGGCGCATCCTGATCTTCGGCTCGGGTCACAGCCATTTGTTGGCGGAAGAAGGGCATTATCGGGCGGGTGGTTTAGCCTGCGTTGTGCCAATTCTGCACACCTCACTCATGCTGCATGAAGGCGCAGCGCTGAGCACGCTAGCTGAGCGGCAAACAGGCATAGCAGCAGCGCTCTTGGCACGCTACCGGCCGTGCGAGCGTGACTGTTTGATTGTCATCTCGAACAGCGGCGTGAACGCTGTGCCTGTTGAGATGGCGCAGGCGGCTCGACGGCAGGGCCTGCACGTAATCGCCATCATGGCACTTGCGTACGCGCGGCAGGCGCCTGCCAACGCCAACGGCATCAAGCTGATGGATGTAGCTGATGTGGTGCTCGACAATCAAGGACAGCTTGGCGATGCCCTAGTTGCCCTTGAGGCGGCTCCAGTTAAGGTCGGCCCATCCTCAACGGTAGTTGGTGCCTTTCTGCTGAACGGTTTGCTGGTTGAGGTGGCAGCGCGCCTTGCTGCCGTCGAAGAGGCGGAGCTGCCCATCTACCTGAGCGCGAATATGCCAAACGCTGCCGAGCATAATGGCCGACTGGTGGAAAAGTGGCAGAAAGTCAACCCGCACTTGTAGGGAATGTACTGCTTTGTCTGAGCACGGCAAAGTTGCTACAGAAACAAAACATACCTGGAGGTCTTGAGATGTTCCGTAAAGTCTCTGTTATGTTGCTGAGCTGTATCCTTGCAGTGACATTGCTGAGCGTTAGCACCCAGCCGACCAGCGCTGCCCTCTCGCTGACCATGTGGCATATGGAGCAACCGCCGCATCGCGTAAGGCGTGTGCAGGAGCTGCTGGACAAGTGGAACGCCGCTAATCCTGATATTCAAATCAGGCAGGAAGTGCAGAACTGGGGCGAAATTTACACTAAGGCGCCGCTCGCTGCGCAGGCAGGCGGTTTGCCTGACATCATGTTCGGCATCCCAGACTTCACGACCGTTTTGCTGGGCACAGATGCCGTAAAGCCCGTCACCAACCTGGTCAAGGCGCTTGATGCCAAACATCAGTTTGTGCCAGCCGCCGTTGAGCCGTACAGCTACAACGGCGAGATTTGGGCGGTACCGCTCTATGGCATGGTGCATTCGCTGTGGTACAACAAGGCGATGTTTGCTGAGGCGGGCTTAGAGGCGCCTAAGACGTGGGACGATCTGCTAGCTGCTGCCGAGAAGCTTCACGATCCTGAGAATGGTGTGTATGGCATCGGTCTACCCGCTAACAAGCAGCTCTACACCGATCAGGTGTTGTATAACATCATGCTGACGGCCGGCGCAAGTGAGCTCTTCAATGAGGATGGCAGCATCGCCTTCGATAACCCTGCCACTGTGAAGGCGTTCGAGGCTTACAAGGCGCTGTGGCAGTACTCGCCGCCCGACAGTGTGAGCTGGACGTGGGGCGAGGCTGAGGCGGCACTCGCCAGCGGCGTTGTGCCGATGATCTTCCAGTTCACGGTCATCACAACGTGGGAAGAGCAATCCGGCATGGCTGCAGATATGCTGGGTGTGACGGCTATCCCGGTCTCGGCTGAGGGTATGGAAGGGGCGATCTACTACAGCAATGCCGCCCTGCTCACCACTGCTGATCCAGAGCGTCAGGCTGCAGCTGCCAAGTTCCTGAGCTGGCTGCTGGAGCCTGAAAACTATGGGCTCTTCCTGAACATGGAGCCTGGCTTATTCCTGCCTGTGACGGCTGATGGCGCGACTGCCGAGAGCTTCTGGAACGATCCGCTGACTGTCAAGTACCGCTCGCAGGTGGAGATAATGGTGGAGAACACCAAGCACGGTGCCCTTTTCGGCTTCACCAAAGGGCGCGTCTTCCAAGCTATCGGCGCGATTTCCGCTCAGAACCTGCTTTCAGCTGCGCTGCAGCGGATGCTGATCGACGGGTTGAGCCCTGCTGAGGCAATTCGGTGGGGCCAGGAACAGATGGTCGCTGCTACACGCTAGTCCGGTCGCATGGGCCGCCCCTCTACAAATAGACAGGGGCGGCCTCTACTGAAGGAATGAGCAACCATGCGCGCTGCCACACTCAACAAGCAGCCCGTTGTATTGACGTCAGGGCGCCGCTTTTCGCTAGGCTACATTCTGATCGCGCCGCTTGTCTTATGGCTACTACTGACAGTCATCCTACCGCTGGCAGGCGCCATCGGGCTGAGCATGCAAGATATGCGCATTGTCGGCACGCCTAGCAGCTATATCGGGCTAGAAAACTACGGGCGTGTGCTTGGTGACAGCGCGTTTTGGGCTGCCGCTGGGCGCAGCGCAATTTGGGTGACTGGCAATGCGGCTTTACAGACCGCGCTCGGTTTCATCGTGGCACTCTTGCTCAACCAGCCACTGCGCCTGGCGCGTGCTGCACGGACGTGGATACTTCTCTCGTGGGTCATTCCGACGGCTGTGCTGGTCATCATTTGGCGCTGGATGCTCAGCAGCGCTGGTGGCTTAATCAATGGGCTGCTGCTCGAGGCGGGCCTGGTCCGCTTGCCTGTCTCGTTCTTTGGCTCGTCGGAGAGCGCCATGCTCACCCTGATTGTGATCAACTCGTGGCGCTGGTTCCCACTGACGGCCCTTTTCATCTTAGCAGGCTTGCAAGCTATCCCAGAGCAGCTGTACGAGGCCGCCAAAGTAGATGGCGCTTCAGTCTGGCAGCGCTTCCGATTCATCACCTTGCCATCGCTGCAACCTGTGCTAGCTTCGCTGGGGCTGATCGGCTTTTTGTGGTCGGTCAACGTCTTTGACGTGATCTGGCTGCTCACGCAGGGCGGGCCGTCGGATGGCACAACGACCTTACCTGTCTTCATCTATAATGCTGCCTTCAAGCAGTATCGGCTAAGTGAGGCTGCGGCAGCATCAGTGATTTTCGGCGTTTTGTTGCTGGTGTGTGCGGCGCTTTTCCTGAAGTTTATTGGCTCACCAGAGCGGGAGGGCTAAATGCGCCAATCAGCGTTCAGCAAGCTCTTGAGCAGCCTAGCACTGCTGATAGTGCTATTTGTAATCACTTTTCCGATTTACTGGATGGCTGCTTCGTCTGTCAAGGTGCCACGCGAGATTATAGCGCGGCGCATCACACTCTTTCCGCAGAGCTTCACCACACAGCATTATGAAAAGTTGCTGAGCGCCTCAAACTTCCCCACTTACACCTACAATTCGACGGTTGTTGCGCTCAGCACCATGCTAATCAGCGTGAGTTTGGCTGTGCTGGCGGGTTACGGCATCTACCAAACTAAGTTCTGGGGCAGCCAAACTTTCTTGCGTGCCATGTTAGTGGCATACGCCTTCCCAACGGTGCTGCTGCTGGTGCCGCTCTACTTTGTGCTGAGCGGATTAGGCCTAATAGATACGTATTTCGCGCTGATCATCGTCAACGTCACGCTGACGGCACCCTTTGCCGTCTGGCTGTTGCAAGCGTTCTTTCGCAGCGTGCCGCAGGACGTGATAGACGCAGCGCTAGTAGATGGCGCCGGGCAACTCTTTGTGTTGTGGCGAATCGTCTTGCCGTTGATCGCACCGGGCATTGCTGCGATCAGTATTTTCTGTTTCGTCACTTCCTGGACGGAGTATCTATTCGCCTCAATCTTAATCAACACAGATGCGCTGCGCACTTTACCGCCTGGTCTAGCAGGCATCATTGGGCAATACCAGATCGATTGGGGCTTGTTGATGGCTGGTGCGATGGCTGTGACCTTGCCGATAGTGATTGTGTTCGCGCTCTTCGGACGCAGCTTTGTCAGCGGCTTGACGCAAGGCGCGGTGAAGGTCTAGCATGCATCTGCTGGGTATTGATATCGGCACCTCTGTGATCAAGGCAGCGCTCTTCAATGCAGAGGGGCAGGAGCTGGTCAGCTATCAGCAACCGATGCAGGTCTTACAGCCGCAAAATGGCTGGATGGAGGCCGATATGCAGGCGACTTGGCAGGCCACCTGCGCAGTGATACGTGCTGTGCTGCAGTCGCCTGAGGGGCAAGGGCGGGAAGTAGCCGCTCTCGGCGTGACAGGCAATATGATCGGCGCGTGGCTGGTGGATGCTCAAGGCGAGCCAGTGCGAAATGCCATTCTATGGTGCGACAGCCGAGCGCAGGCTCTCTGGATGCAGCTAACGACGCAACAGCCTGATCTTGCTGAGCGCATTTTCGAGTTGGATGGCTGTGTGGTGGAGTCGGGTGCGACGCTGCTTGTGTTGCGCTGGCTGCAAGAGCATGAGCCATGTGTACTGAAGCGCGCACGCTGGGTCTTTTCTAGCAAGGATTGGATTGTCTACAAGCTGAGTGGCGTTCCGCAGATCGACTCCAGCGAGGCGGCTGTGCTGCCAGGCGATACGCGCACACAGCACTCTCCTGAGAGTGTATGGGAGTGGTTTGGCGTGCTGCCGCAGCGAGCGCTGCTGCCGCCTGTGCAGCTTCCCGAGTGCGTGATCGGGCAAGTGCAGCCTGCAGCTGCTGCCTTAACTGGCTTGAAAGTTGGCACGCCGCTTGTGGCAGGCGCAGGCGATGTGCCCGCTAACTCGCTTGGCTTGGGCGCCACTGAAGTAGGTGCCGCCTTCATGGTGCTCGGCACAAATCTGCAGGTCTGCCGAGTCTTTGGGCAGCCGATGTTCGAGCCACCGCTGGTTGGCTTGCTTTTCTATCAGCCGCACGGGCGCTGGTTCCGCGCCTTGATGAACGTGGCAGGCACGACTAACCTCGACTGGGCGATTCGGCAGTTCTACGCCGATTTAGATGGGCTCGAGCCTGCTCGGCGCTTTGAACAGGTCGAAGCGCAAGTTGTCAGCCGTCCTATCGGCGCTGATGGCCTGCTATATCTGCCTTACCTCAGCCGTGCAGGCGTTATCGCGCCGTTCGTAGCGCCTGCAGCGCGGGCGCAGTTTGCTGGGCTGCACGATGGCCATACGCGCGCTGACTTGCTGCGGGCTGTTTATGAGGGCG
This sequence comes from Aggregatilineales bacterium, assembly GCA_046719055.1. Taxonomy (GTDB): domain Bacteria; phylum Chloroflexota; class Anaerolineae; order Aggregatilineales; family UBA2796; genus CP2-2F. The sequence continues at coordinate 13,077 of JBDNDQ010000016.1, forward strand.
TGGCACTGGCAGCACGCGATTGCTGCAGCGCACTTGGCGAGCTGCCAAGCCAAGTAATCTTCGCAGGTGGGGGTGCACGCAGCGCCTTTTGGGCGCAGATGATGGCTGACTGCTTGGGCACACGGGTAGTCGTGCCGCAGGGTCAGCAGTTCGGGGCGAAGGGCGCAGCGCTGCTAGCAGGCGTTGGGATTGGCATGTTCAGCGATATTCAATCAGCCAGCAGGAGCTTGTTTCGGGCGGCGCGCATCCACAACCCGGATGCCTCCGCGCACGCCCGCTATACCGAGCTGTATAGACGTTATCGCGCCCTTCAGCACAGCGCACGAAGCCTGTGGTGAAGCCCCCTGCGTGACCTTCACGTTCTCGGGAGTGCATAAAACGGATGAAGGGCCCTTCGTCGGGGGCTGTGCTAGCCCCCGACCTGCCAGCGCAAGAACAGCACCCGACCTGCCTTTCATCCCCTTTTCAACCTATCGTGACTCAACTTGCCTTCAGCCATCGCAGGTTAGTCAGCGTTTACGACTGCTGCTCGCAAGGTAGAAAACTATCTTTAAGAGATAGCTAAAGTTTAGTTAAGAGTCCTTGATGTTTTTTTAAGAGCTGCACGGCATGTTTTACAACCCTGAAAACACGGCGCAAGCGCATTTTTCGGCTGATCGGTGCCGTACACCTGAGACGCCTGGTGTATGCCTGGAACAGGCGGCGGCTGTACGCTGCCCTGCCCATGTCCAACTAATATTCGACACTCCCGCACTGCCCGATGCTTGGCTTCGATCCAGTTAGCGAAAAGCTCAAGAGCGGCTTCGGCGCCTTTTTTATTTAGAGAGCCGTCAGAGAGATGCGAATTACCCGTCATACAAAGCGAGCAAGGATTGTTAACATTGAGAGCGTACAATGAGCGTATATGGATGGATCACAGGAGATAGCAGATGTTCAATCAAGTGCTGCAGGTGGTGATGCCACGCCCTGCTGCAGCTGGAACGATACACGGCCACGCTGCTCTGACAATCACTGCATTCTCGGGTGGTTTCCCTGAAGGGCTGCGCGGCTGCTTGCTTCTTGGCACAGCGATTTGCGTGTGGCTCATCCCGCGCTTCAGCCACCTTTGGCTGACCAAAGCAACCCTCAAGGCGCTTACCTCTCTACTTCAGCGCAGCCAGCAGCCATGATCGACTACTTCTTGAGACAGCTCATCTATCCGACGCAGAATCCGCTCTATAAGCTGAACACGCGGCAGTTTTGTGAGGCGCGCTTACGCCGGGATGCTCAGCTGATGATTGTGATGGGCGTCGGCTTGGCGGTGCTGTGGTGGCTGATCGAGGCAATCGCCTTAAGCAGCGCCGAATCCAACCTGTACACCACAGTTCTAGCTGGGCTGTTCGTGAGCTCGTTGGCAGTCGGGTTGGCTGCTAACGTTTTTTATGCGCTAGAAGCGGTCAGAGCCGTTCAGCAAGAGACCGAGCGCGGCACTTGGGACTTGTTGCGGCTCTCACGTTTGCCGCCGTATGAGATCGCGATAGCAAAGTACGCTCTAGCGCAGCTGCGCGCCTGGCGAGTGGTCGCGCTCGAGTTCGCGCTGCGTGCCGCCGTAGTGACGCTCATCGCCCTGCCTGCCATACGGACGGGTATCTCGTTAGCGCTCACACTCGCCATCGCGAGCGTCTCTCTGACGAGCCTATATTTGTTAGAGGTCTGGTGGCGCATGCGGGCGGTGGTCGGGATCGGTCTGCTGCTGGCGCTTATTTTCTCAAAGCCGATCAACGCTACAATTGTAGCCGCTTTGAGCACGCTCGGCCTGCAAGTAGTGCAAGTCGGCTATTTGGCAGCTTGTGGCGGCTTGCTGCTGTTCATGCTCTTCAGCGAGTTCACGCTCGGCCTGTTGTGCGGGATGCCTTTCTGCGCGCTGCTTGCAGCCAGCGGCACCTTGATTTTTCATCAGCGTGCGGCAGAGCTAGCCTTGCGGCGCTTCAGCAAGCTTATCTGAACGGCACAGCCCGATATGCCTTTGCTAGAGAACGAGTGGACAATGTTCAGGTATGCCCTAAGCCAGCTTTTCGAGGCGGCACGCTTCAACCCTGTGCTATGGCTGGCGATCAAGCACGAACATGGCAGACAAGAGACATTTGAGCGCTTTGAGTTTCGATTGCGTCTAGGCGCGCTCGGCTTGGCGTTCGTGCTCGCCCTGCCTGCGTTGATCAGGATGGATTTTCTATGGGGCGCGCTTCAGCTGTGGTTTATTGGCTTTGTATTCTCGTATGCGCTTGGCTTTGGGGCAGATGCCGCCTATGTGCTAGCGGCGCGCTTCGGAAGCGAGCTGCGCGGCGAATTTTGGGAAGCCCTGCGCCTGACGCTGCTGCCTGCAAGCGTGATTGTGGAAGGCAAGTACCTGAATGGGCAGCTGCGCGTTTGGCGCTGGCTGATCTTGGAAGGCGGCGTACGGCTTTTCATCTCAGCGTGGCTTATTTTTTCCTGCGCCCTGTTCATGCTGGCAGTTGGTGTGGGTCAGCTGATCTTTTTCGGCTGGATTTTCCTAGCCATTGCCGCGAGTATGCTCTATCTCTACATCAGCGAGCCAATCATGCGGATGCGCACGATGGTAGCGCTAGGCTTCGCAATGGTCCTGCGCACACAAAATGAAACAGCGGCTGCGCTGATCGCCGTTGGCGTTGCCTTTGCCATCCGCTTTGCTCAAATTATTTTCATCCTCAGCTTACCTGTGCAGAGTGTGTTCACTGTACGAGGCTACGGTGCGGTATGCATTGTTGGTTTGCTGCCGTGGCTGCAACTCTTGCTCTTTTACGCCCTATTTGTAGGGGTTTACCAGTGGATACGTGGCTGGTCGCTTGGCGTGGCAACGCGTCGATTGCACACAAGCGATTAGTCATCCCCAAAAGCACGCCGCAAGTTGATCGATTTCTGATGCAACGCGCAGTTCGGTCGCGCGTATGATATGATCATGACGTCTCGTATGTGTTGAGGCTAGCATCCTATGAGCGACGAACCAAAGTTCAAGCAGACTGATCAATCAGAGGCAAGCAGCGCCGGGCCTGAGCCCGAGCGCACGCCACTCGCAGGCTTTTTGCACCATCAGCGCAAGGCGGCTGAGGCAGCCCTCAAGGCACTGGGCGCCTTCATCCCGCCCGACTTCCGCAAATACAGCCGCGAGGCACGCGAGGAGTATCTGAAGTCTTTCAGGGTGCTGATCGAGGGCGCGCGCGCAACAGTCGAGCGTGAGATCAAGCGTGCGCGCAGCGAAAAGGGCGATGATGATCATCCTAGCCGCCCAAGCACCACCGGCAAGACCAAAGTCAAGGTCGAGGTGAGCTGACTGGCTCAGCTGGGGAGCGCCTTCGGGCGCTCCGCTTGTCTAGCGCTCTGTCCACACAGCCTGACTGGCTCGCAAGGTCTCTAGAAGTAGGATGAAGTCCTGAGGGCGCATCTCGGCACCTTCGTGCCAACGCTGCTCTTCTGCTTGCAACAAGCGGCGCTGCTGGGCCAACTCACGCAGAGGCAGCTTCTCCTGGATGACAGTGCTGCGCGGCATCAGCTGGATGAACTCGGCGAAGGTTGTCGTCTCTGCCTCTTTGGCTGAGATCAGCGTGTAGAGGGCAGCGCTCTCTTCATTTTGCAGCAGCTGCACTGCCAAGAGCACCGAGCCGCGCGGCGCGCGCGGCGAACCGCGCTTGACCGTGAAGCGCCACGCCAAGACGTTGAGACGCTGTGTCAGGTCGAAGGTGACTTCAGAGGCATGCTTCGGGCGCGCATTGCGCACTGTGATAGTCTGGTCGCTCAGCCTAAGCGACCGTCCGCTCTTCCACACGCGTTTCAGGGCACCATCAGAGAGCGCCATCACGCCCAGCGCGCCGCCAGCAGCGAAGATCACATTCAGACAGCCGTTCTCTTCGCCATTCAGCAAGCTGCCCAAGAGCCACAGCAAGCCGACGAAGCTGGCGATGGCGATCAGCGGCAAAGCCAGACGGATGCCGCCATGCTCGATATCCAGCGGAAAGTTCCTTTCGCCAGATGCGCTCGTCATGCGAATACCTCTGCCTGTAAGACAAGCTGACCGTCCAGCAAGGTCAGCACACGTTCCATCTGATTAGCGATGCGCGGATCGTGCGTCACAACCACGACAGTTGTACCCATCTCGCGCTGAACATCGGTCAGCGCCTTCAAAACGAGCTTGCCCGCCTCTGTATCTAGGTTACCCGTCGGTTCATCGGCAAGCAAGAGCGGCGGATTGTTGGCCAGAGCACGCGCAATCGCGACGCGCTGCTGCTGCCCACCGCTGAGCTGGCTGGGGCGGTGGTGCATCCGATCCTTCAAGCCCAGCAGATCGAGTAACTCGGCGGCACGGCGGCGCGGATTGAACTTCGGCTTGCGCGCAAATTCAATTGGCAGCATCACGTTCTCTAGCGCTGTGAGCGTTGGCACCAGGTTGAAGAACTGAAAGACAAAGCCGATCTTCTCGTTGCGCACTTCGGTCAGGCGGCTTTCCGAGAGGCGCCCGATATCAATGCCATCGATCTCAAGTTTGCCGCTGGTTGGTCTATCCAGGCCGCCCATCAAGCCGAGCAGTGTCGTCTTGCCGCTGCCAGAAGGCCCGACGATGCCGACGCGCTCTCCCTTGTAGATTTCTAGGCTGATGCCGCGCAGAATGCGCACCACCTCAGCACCGAGTGGCAGTTCTTTGGTCAGGTTAACCGTCCGCAAGACGGGCGTGTGCCCAGAGCTATCCAAGCGCATAGCCTTTTTCCTTGTTCAAGTTGTGATTGTTCACCTTAGCTTGATACGCAGTCCATACAGAGCAGTTGCCTCAGCGTGCCAGCGTTTGGGCAAGTTTAAGCAGGCGCTCATCTAGCGATTTGGTCTTGCCAGCAATCTCGGCAAGCGGTGTAGTGGCGACCTGCCCGCCCCTCATACCGCACAACACGCCATATTCGCCGCGCGCGAGCGCCTCAACGGCGCCGTAGCCCAGTCGCGAGGCGAGCAAACGATCGTAGGCGAGTGGCGCTCCGCCGCGCTGCACATGCCCGAGCGTGGTGGCGCGCACATCAAAGCCGAGCTCATCCTTGTAATTCTCGTTCAGATACTTGAAGAGCGCCTCGGCTTCATACTTGGCGCCTTCCGCCACGACCACCAACGCATGAGACTTGCCGCGCGCATAGGCAGCACTGATGATCTGTGCCACTTGCTCGGGCGTTGTCTCGAACTCTGGGATGACGATCGCCTCAGCGCCACCAGCGATGCCGCTCATCAAGGCGAGGTAGCCGCAATCGCGGCCCATCACCTCGACTAGAAAGGCGCGCCGATGGGATGAAGCCGTCGTCTTGAGCCGATCGATGGCCTCCAGCGCGATGTTGAGCGCCGTATCCACGCCAATGGTGATGTCTGAGCCGAGCAGGTCATTGTCGATAGTCGAGGCAACGCCGTTGACGGGGAAGCCCATCTGCCAGAGGGCATAGGCGCCCGTCTGTGAGCCGTTGCCGCCGATGACCACAAGGGCGTCTACACCGTTTTTACTCAAGTTGTGGAGCGCCTGTCTGCGCCCGCTCTCCTCACGGAATTCTTTGCAACGCGCGCTGCCCAGCATAGTGCCGCCCAGCTGAATAATGCCGCCGACAGCGCGCGCATCCAGCTCTCGGAACTGGTTCGTCACTAGCCCCAAATAGCCTTCCTGCACACCCAGCACCGTCCAGCCCTGCTCGATGGCAGAGCGCGTCACAGCGCGAATGGCAGCATTCATGCCCGGTGCGTCACCACCGCTCGTCAAGACCGCAATGCGTCTGATCATCTAGAGTGCATCCTTTCATCTATGTCCATTGCCTAGTCTAGCGCGCTCTGCACAAGGGTGATAGGCTTTTTGCGCGCAGGCCCCTTGTCATGTAGACTCTCGCTTTGCTCGGCAAAAAGCCTGCCTGTGCAAGTATCTGCAACTTTCTTGGGTGCGGCGGGTTTGTTTTGCTAGTCAGCTGATGCACAACAGGAAGGATAGCGAGTTGTGAGTGTCGTATCTCTACAACGCATTCGGCAAAAAACGCGCGGCATTCTGCGGCTAACGCGCTGGAAAGAATACGTGACCTACGTCACGCCATTGACGGCTTTCGGCGCAATGTTGGCGCTGCGGGCCACTGGCGAAGCGCTCGATTGGCGGCTGTTGGTTGCCATTGCGGCGAATACGCTTGCTGTTGCCTACGCTTTTATGATTAACGATATCGTAGATGCGCCCGATGATGCACTGGAAGAAGAGCGCGCTGCACGCAATCCCGTCACATGTGGCGAAATCAGCATCTGGGAAGGCTGGACGGTCTCTGGGATTGTTGCGCTGGTTGCATTGGGTTTATACGCGCTGCTTGGCTGGCCTGCACTGATCACAGGCGTCATTACGCTGGTGCTCTCGCATTTCTACTCGTGGAAGCCAGTGCGCTTGAAGGCGTACCCGGTTACAGATGTCGTCTCACACTCGCTGATGCTGAGCGGCTTGCTGCTGGTCGTTGGATTCTATTGCTATCATTATGATCTGTTTGCGATTTGGTCGGTGGTGCTAGCTATGACGTTGGTCTCGAGCTATGGGCAGCTCTACAACCAACTGCGCGATTACGATATGGATCGGGCGGCTGGCCTGTACAACACGACGATCATGCTGGGCAAGCGCATCACCTACATGCTGATGTACGCCACGCTGATCGCGGCAGGGCTCTTACTGGTCTACGCACTGATCATCGGCTTGATCCCGTGGTGGCTGATCGGCGTGGCAGTGGTGAGCATCCCGTTGATCTACCTATTTCGCAGCCGCGCCGATGCACGCGGCGGCAGCGCCGCCGATATGAGCGGTACGGTGCAGTTACAGGTGCTAATGGCAGCCAACTGCGCCGTGATTGTGTGGATGATCGCACAGGCGCTTGGCTTCTAGCGCCCTTCGCTGTAGTGACGGGGGCTCAGTAAAGGCAACCTGAGTCCCCACCAGGCGTTTAAGGCGCGTCTAGCTCACTTGCCTGCCTCTATGTACTCAAGTTGGGGCGTCTGCATGAACTCCCAGAAGGCGCGCTGTGAGTGCGTCATTGGCCTACGTCGATTGCGCACAAAATAGAGCGTGTGGCGCAGATCGAAGCCCTCAACGCTCACCTCGACGGCGCGTCCGAGCGCCACGCTGCGCGCCGCCACAAACTTCGAGACAAAGCCGACTCCCAAGCCCTCTTCCACAGCCAGCGCCACTGCCTCTGCGTTGCCGAGCGTCATGACAACATTGAGCATCTCCGGCGCAATATCGTGCGCGCGCAACGCCGTGTAGAGCGCTGTATACGTACCAGAGCCCTCTTCGCGCAGGATGAGCGCCTCATCCAGCAGATCATCAGGGTAGATATGGCGGTTGCGCGCCCAGCGATGGCCAGTTGGCACGATCAAAGTCGCCTCATCTGTATGGAAGGGCACAAACTCTAGGTCGCGGTGATCGAGCTGGCGGCTGCTGACCACGAAGTCCACGTCCTCTTCCAATAACTGCTGGACGACCACATCGCGGCTGCAGACCTGCACATCCACACGTACAGCTGGGTAATGCGCTCGAAACTGAGCGATGCGCATCGGGACGATGTACTTGCCGGTCGCTGTTGAGCAGCCTAGATGGATGTGGCCCGCCACAGTGCCGCTCATGCTGCTGATGCTCTCCTCGACGCGCCGCGCCGCAGCGATCAGCTCACGCGCTAGCGGCAAGAGCGCCTTGCCACTATCCGAGAGGCGCGCTGTGCGCCCCTGCCGCGAAAAGAGCTGAACGCCGAAGCGCCGCTCCAGGCTCTGAATGCTCTGGCTGACGGCAGGTTGCGAAAGGTGCAAAAAGCGCGCCGCCTCGCTGAAGCTGCCTTGCTCAGCTGCTGCAACGAATATCTCTAGTTCATTCAGGTGCAACATAGGCCTCTCTCACTCCCTCTCGACAGCTCACTGCTATGGATAGCAATAAGCGAATCAAATGATCTATCGTGACAAGTATCACTAACTACTATAGAGCGCCCGATGGAAAATGAGAGGTGAAGGAAATCACAAAAAGGCGTTACAGACTTCCCGAATTTTCAAGGAGGTAAGCCAATGCGAACCCGAAGCCCACTAATCTTCACCCTGATCGGCTTAGGCTGCCTGATGCTGGGCATCGGGCTGCTGATGAGCGCCCAGCCCGCCATTGCATCGGAGCCAGCTACAGTGCCTGCACAAGGCGTGGCTCAGGGCGGCACAGCCGATCATAGCCAGTTTGAGGTGCTGCAAGGCCCATTCGCCAGCGGGCCTGAGGTGACAGCCGCCTGCCTGACCTGCCACACTGAGGCAGCTCAGCAGATCATGCGCACAACGCACTGGACGTGGGAGCAGGCCGTCGGCGATCAGCAGCTGGGCAAGAACAACGTGATCAACAACTTCTGCATCGCCATCCCCAGCAACGAGCCGCGCTGTACCAGCTGCCACATCGGCTACGGCTATAAGGATAAGACGTTCGACTTCACTAAAGAGACAAATGTAGACTGCTTGGTCTGCCACGACACGACCGGAACATACAAGAAGTTCCCGCCCGGCGCCGGTCACCCTGCTTACGAGCCGCGTGAGTTCCCAGCTGGCAGTGGCAAGATTTGGAACCCGCCCGATCTCGCCCTCGTGGCGCAGAACGTTGGCAAGACTAGCCGCGCGACCTGCGGCGCGTGCCACTTTAGCGGCGGCGGCGGGGATGCCGTCAAGCACGGCGACCTTGATACCAGCCTGCTCAAGCCCAGCCGCGAACTTGACGTCCACATGGGCGTGGACGGCTTAAACTTCACCTGCGCCACCTGCCACAACGCTGTCGAGCACTACATCGCTGGCGGGCGCTATGTGATGCAGGCGAAAGATACGCACGGCATCGATGTGCCCGGCCGAGACGATCAGAGCCGTGCCTCATGCGAGTCGTGTCACGGCCTGGCGCCGCACACCACTGATGCTAATCTGAACAATCACGTTGAGCGGGTCGCCTGCGAGACATGCCACATCCCCGCCTTCGCGCGCGGCGATCAAGCGACCAAGATGTGGTGGGACTGGTCGGCGGCAGGCAGGCTGAACGAAGAAGGCAAGCCGTTCAAGATTAAGAACGATGAGGGCTACGATATCTACGACTCGCAAAAGGGCGAATTCACATGGGAGCGCAACGTTGTGCCGGAATACGTCTGGTTCAACGGCGAGATCGAGTACACTGTCGTCGGCAGCAAGATCGATCCAACACAGACAGTGGTCATCAACGCCTTGAAAGGCAGCCCTGATGACGGTAAATCGCGCATTTGGCCTGTCAAAGCCTTCCGGGCGCGCCAGCCTTACGATCTGAACACTAACTTACTGATCGTCCCGAACCTGTTTCCGAACTCGCCTGAAGACAAGGAAGCCTACTGGCGCAGCTTCGACTGGATCGCCGCCTCGCGCACGGGCATGGAGACGGTCAATCTGCCCTTCAGCGGCGAGATTGCCTTTGTGGATAGCATCATGTACTGGCCGCAGGTGCACATGGTCGCGCCGAAGGAAAAGGCGCTCGAATGCGAAGCTTGCCATAGCCCGAACGGCCGTCTGGCTGCCCTGACCGATTTCTACATGCCGGGTCGTCTGCAGCATGAGGCTTTGAATACGTTCGGCAGCATCCTGATCGGCATCGTGCTAGTGGGCGTGCTCAGCCACGGGACGTTGCGCTTGATCATGCGTAAGAACAGCAAGAAGTCGTGAGTGATTGAGGAGATAGCAATGGGTACGAAACGCACCTTCATCTATCCGCTTTTTGAGCGCTTCTGGCACTGGTCGCAGGCGGCGTTGATCATCGTACTGGGGCTGACCGGCTTCGAGATTCATGGCTCGTATCGCTTGTTCGGCTTTGGCAATGCGGTCAGCATCCACAACACCGCCGCCATTCTGCTGCTGATTCTGGTTGCCTTCACCATCTTCTGGCACTTTGTGACGGGGCAGTGGAAGCAATATGTGCCGACGACGAAGAAGCTGGGCGCGGTGATCCGCTACTACGCTATCGGCATCTTCAAGCACGAGCCGCATCCGGCGCGTCGCACGCGCTATGCCAAGCTGAACCCCCTGCAGAAGCTGGTCTACTTGGGCTTCAAGCTGCTCATCTTCCCCGTCTTGGCAAGCACGGGCTTGCTGTATATGTTCTCGAACCAGCTGGGCGTGCCGATCAGCCCGATCGCTTTCCTGCACGTGCTGGGCGCCTTCTTGCTGGTGAGCTTCTTCGTTGTGCATCTGTACATGGTGCTGACCACAGGGCGCACCCCGCTGGCGCATTTGAAGCCGATGATCACGGGCTGGGAAGAGCTAGAGGAAGAAGAGAGCTCAGCGCCCAAGCCTGCCCCTGAGCCAAGCGCCGACTAAGGGCAGTCGATGCTAGTTTGTCAGGCAAGCGTGAGGCAGTCTGAGTGGCTGCCTCACACCGTCTGTGGAACTGCGGTGGAGCTGAAAACCTCCCTAGCCTGTCATTGATCACATGTTAAAATTTTGTGTTATGATTTAAGGCAATCAAACGCTTGGATAGCTGCGTGAGGCCGCTGCTTGCAATGGTTGCCGTAATTAACGAAAAGGTCCCAGCCGATTTAGAGCCGATCTTCAGGAGCCAACCGAAGCTCTCGCCTGAAGAGCGCGCCTTCGTGCTGCGCGCCTACGACTACGCCGCGAAAGCGCACGAAGGCATGCGCCGCGCCGGCGGTGAGCCGTACATCACGCATCCTGTGGCGGTCGCCCAGATTCTTGCCGACCTGCGCCTGGATGCTCCGACACTGGCAGCTGCCCTGCTACATGACGTCGTGGAAGACGTTGAGGAGATTGAGATCGAGGATATCGAGCGGGCTTTCGGCGCAGAGGTCGCGCAGCTAGTGGATGGCGTCACGAAGCTGGCGAAGCTGCCCACCAACACCGACGCCATGAAAAACGGTAAAGCCGGCGACCGCGAGGCCGAGACCTTGCGCAAAATCTTCCTCTCCATGAACAACGACATTCGTGTCGTGCTGATCAAACTAGCCGACCGCCTGCACAACATGCGCACACTCGGCTACATGTCGCCTGAGCGTCAGATCAAAAAGGCGCAGGAAACGCTGGATATCTTTGCGCCGCTGGCGAACCGACTCGGTATCTGGCAGATGAAGTGGGAGCTGGAAGACCTCAGCTTCCGCTATTTAAACCCTGAGAAATACCGCGAGATCGCTGCTCAGCTGGATATCCGCCGCCCCGAACGCGAAAAATACCTAGAGACCGTCAAAGCGCGCCTGGCCAAAGAGATCACAGCGGCGGGCATCCCGATCGTGCAGATCAGCGCGCGCCCTAAGCATATCTACAGCATCTACCGCAAAATGGAGCGCAAGCGCATCCCCTTTGATCAGGTCTACGATATCCATGCCTTGCGCGTCATCGTGCCCGAGAAGGTGCAGTGCTACCAGGTGCTGGGCATTGTCCACAGCATTTGGCGGCCGGTGCCAGGCGAATTCGACGACTACATCGCCGCGCCTAAGAACAACTTCTATCAGAGTCTGCACACTGCCATTGTAGACGATCAAGGCAAGACGGTTGAAGTGCAGATTCGCACGCCCGAGATGCACGAACACGCTGAGTACGGTATCGCTGCGCATTGGCGCTACAAAGAGGGCACATCACATGACAAAGCCTTTGAAGAGCGCCTGCGCTACCTGCGCCGTTTGATCGAGGCGGCGGCGGAAGATGTGAGTGCCGATTCTGATGCGCAAGAGTTCATCAAGGCAATGCGCTCAGACGTCTTTCAGAACCGCGTCTACGTCTTCACACCCAAAGGCGATGTGATCGATCTACCCAGCGGCGCCACGCCAATCGACTTCGCCTACTACATCCACACCGATGTCGGACATCGCTGCCGAGGGGCGCGGGTGAACGGTGTGCAGGTTAGCTTGGATTACCGTCTGAAGTCCGGCGACCGTGTGGAGATCATCACCAGCAGCAAGCGCGCCGGGCCGAGCCTCGACTGGCTGAACCCGAGTCTGGGCTATGTGCATACCTCGCGGGCGCGCAGCAAGATACACGCGTGGTTCAAGCGCATCGGGCGGGAGAACAACATCGCGCTGGGGCGCGAAGTAGTCGATCGCGAGCTGCGGCGCTTGGGCCTCTCCGCTAAACCGCGCGAAGAGGTGGCAGCTTTGTTTGGCTTCGCCAAAGTGGATGATTTCTTCTCAGCTGTTGGCTATGGCGATATCAGCGCGCCGAACATTGCCACCAAAGTGCTGGAGGCCGACCGCAAGGCGCAGCGCGAAGCCGCCGATACACTAGCGCCCAATACGGAAGCGCACACTCGCCCTGTGAACGCTTCTGATGGCATCGATATCATGGGCGGCTCAGGCATGCTGATCACGCTTGGGCGCTGTTGCAATCCTGTGCGCGGCGATCCGATTGTCGGCTACATCACGCGTGGCAAGGGCGTTACAGTGCACCGCGCCGATTGCCCGAACGTGATCAATAGCTCGGAGCCAGAGCGCTTCATCAATGTGACGTGGGGCAGCTCCGTCGAGCGCGCCTACCCCGTGCCGATCCTGATCACTGCCTACGACCGTGAGGGCTTGCTGCGCGATATCGGTGCGATTACGGCCAACGAGAACATCAACATCGCCGAGCTGCGTGTGCAGACGCGCAACAGCATCGCCTCAATCTTCCTAACCATCGAGCTGGAGAATCTTGAGCAACTTTCGCGTGTCTTGGCTAAAATCGAGATGTTGCCGAATGTGATTGAGGCCCGTCGGCGTGTGAGCGTATGAGCGCAGCTCCGGGAACACAATCAGTTTCAGCCGAGCGTGCGAAAGACGCAGCGCTCACGCCTGCCCAACAGCGTGCGCTGGCCCGTAGACGGCTTCGCGCGGATCAGAATGGCGTGATGTCAGCCGGTGTGCTGCTTGCTGTCAGCGGCTGGCTGCTCTTAGCGCATCTGGTAGAGAGCACACCGCCGCTTGCTTTTCCGCGCTGGCTGTTCTTCATACTACTCTACACCGCTGTGACGGGCACTGCACTGCCATTCATCGGCTATTTACATCGGCGTTTCAGCCGCTACAACCCGCCGACGGGCGGTGTGATTCTGCGGCAAGGTATGTGGTTCGGCTTGCTGGCGGTCACGCTGGCATGGCTGCAAATGAGCCGTGCCCTAACTTTGGCCAGCGCTGCCTTCCTGATCCTTGCCGTCCTGGTAATTGAGACGTTTCTGCGCCTGCGTGAGCGGGCTACCTAGCGCGCCTTTGCCTTGCGCTTCGCCTCATAGCGGCGCAGCTGCATGTTCAGCAGAAAGTTCTGGACTACATCGCGTGCTTTGCCAACAGTACGGCGCGCAATCCGACCAAGCGAGAGCCACGAGTGCGCTAGGCTCACCTCGCCGCTGCCCAGCAGCACAACCGCGCTAGCCCACGTCAGACCTGCCCCGAAGGCGCACATCACGATCTTATCGCCGGCTTTGCACTTACCTTCCTCGATCGCTTCAACCAGCGCCAGCGGCACCGATGCCGCTGAAGTGTTGCCGTACTTCTGCAGGTTGATCATGAATTTGTCCAGCGGTTGGCGCATCATGCGCGCGGCCGACTCGATAATGCGCAGATTCGCCTGGTGCGGGATGAATAGCGCAATATCCTCAGGCAGCAAGCCGGCTTTCTCCATAACGCGCTTCATCGAGTTGGCAAGTGTGCGCGTTGCAAACTTGAAGACCTCTTGACCGTTCATCTTCAGATAGCCCAGCCGCTCACTGACCAAACGCTCGCCATATTTGCTGATTGGCATGACCGAACCGGCGCCCGGCACATACAAATGTTCTACGCCGCTGCCATCCGAGCCGAGCTCGTAGGTGATCACGCCGGCAGGCTCCTCACTGGGCTGCAGTACAACCGCCGCTGAGGCATCGCCGAACAACACACACGTCGTGCGATCGGTGTAGTCTACGCCGTAGGAGACTAAATCCGTGCCGATGACTAAGATGTTGTTCATTGTGCCGGCTTGGATGAACTGGCTGGCCGTCACGAGTGCGTAGACCCAGCCTGAGCAGCCTGAGGCAAGCTGGAAAGCGCCGCATTGTGCGCCCAACTTGTGCTGCACAATCGTGGCCACGCCAGGCACCAGATAATCCGGCGAGGAACAGGCCACAATGATCAGGTCGAGGTCTTTGGGGGTCAGACCTGCCATCTCGAGGGCGGGCAAGGCTGATTTGACTGAGAAATCAGAGGCTTGCTCGTTCTCGCCGCGAATACGGCGCTCCTTGATGCCAGTACGCGAGGTGATCCACTCATCTGAAGTGTCGACCATTTTCTCGAGGTCGGCGTTGGTCAGCACGCGCTCTGGAACATATTTACCCCAACCGGTAATTTTTGCGTAACGTTCGGGCATTGTTACATCCTCTGTGTGTATGGGCTCAGCTGACTGCCGTGAGCGAGAGATCGGCATCGTCAGTGCGCTGGCGGCGCTGAGCGCGCAGCAACAGCTCCAGCACGCGGCTGCTGGCAAGCAGGGCTAAGCCCGCCGTCAGCGTCAGGCCGCCGATGCGTGCCGCCAGCTTGTAGCGCTTGGGCAAGTTGCGCCACCGCAAGAGCAGTGCAGGGCTAGCAGGCGCTTGGGCAAGCAGCTCGGCGCGCAACTGCGCCACAAAAGCTGCGTTGGGCTCTACAGGCACCAGCCCCGCGCGCAGGCGGTCAGCCAGGAACAGCAAGCTATGCGCCTCAGCCTGTTCCGCCTCAGAGAGCCCTTCGGCTGAGAGGGTGAATGGCAGGCCGTGAACCAACGCATCGGCATGGGCTGCTAGCAGCTCTTCAAGATTGCCTTTCGGCACTTCGGGGTATTCATCATGCGGAAATGGCTTCACCTTTGCCTCACTCCCTAACGGCGCTTTTCCCTGCGCGGCTTCTCTGCTTGTGCCTGTTCCTCCACGCCACCAAGCATCTCGCGTAGCGCCAAGAGGGTGCGATGGTAGAGCGACTTAATGGCACCTTCGCTGCGATCCATGATCGCGCCGATCTCCTGATTCGAGAGCCGATCCACAAACTTGAGGATCAGCAGCTGCTGGCGCTCTTCGGGCAAAGTGCGCACAGCTTGGACTAGGCGCTCGATCTCGTCTTGGGACTCGGCGCTCGCCTCGAGTGCCTCACCACGCAAGCGCGCTGCCACAAATTCATCCAGTGGCACGACCTTGTGACGGCTGCGATCGCGATGCCAGTTCGCCACCAAGTTGTGCGCGATGCGATACAACCAGGCCTGAAATGGCACGCCGCGCTCTACATAACCCTTGATGTGCGCCATAGCGCGGTGGAAGACGCGTGCAGTCAGGTCTTCGGCGTCTTCGTGGCTGCCCGTGCGATAGTAGATGTAGTTGTAGACTTTTTGCACGTAGCGCTCGTAGAGCACGCCGAAGGCTGCTGGATTGTCCCGTGCCTGCGCTACCAGCGCCGCATCGTCTTGACTCGCCCACTCCTCAGCGTTTGGAACAGTCATCCTATACAACACCCTTTAGTCTGATGCGTTACGCCAAAGTGTGCCAAGTATAGCAATCGCTCAGGCCTCTGGCAGATTTTCTAAGGTGCTGATCACCTGCTTGAGCCAGTCGATATACAGCTTCTCGCTGGCAATGCCTAGATCGAGCGTTAGGCGCATGAGCGTGTGAGCGCGATCGGGCTGCGTCTCCAGTTTAGGTAGAGGGATGTGCTCGAATTCGACTAATTTTTGCTCGTGCAGCGCCAGCTGATGCCGGGCGAGGCTGATGAGCGTTTGATTAGGTAGCTGTGCGCCGAAGAACAGCTGGATCAGAAACGGTTCACGGTGAATGGGCAGGGCTTGTGGCTGGCTCAACCAGCGGTAGAGCTCAGCCCGCCCTGCCTCTGTGATGCGGTAGACCTTGCGGTTGGGGCGTTCCGTCTGGATTTCGAGACGGCTCTCAGCCCAACCTTGCTCGGCTAGCTTTTCCAGCGTGCGGTAGATCTGGGCTTGATCAGCCTGCCAGAAATGTGCCACACTGCGATCGAACATCTGGGTCTTCAGATCGTAGCCGCTCGCCTCAGTGAGATTGAGAATGCCTAGAATGGCGTGTAGAAGTGACATAAGCGTGACCTTGATTGCCTTTCCGCGGGATGGCAGTAACTATAGTTGATCATCGTAAGGTATGGAATATGTGTTTTCTCTCATAGTCGCAGGTGTACAGCACCAATCAGCCGAAAAATGTGTTTGTGCCATATTTTCAGGGCCGTAAAACACGCCGTGCAACTCTTAAAAAAAAGATCAAGGGCTTTTAGCTGAACCTCGACTGCCCCTTAAAGATAGTTCTCTATCTTATGAGATAGCGATTGCAAACGCTGGCCAGCTTGCGATCGCTGAAAGCAAGTTGAGTCACAACAGGTTGAAAAGGCAATGAAACGCTTAATCGGTCTCACACTGATTGTAGCAGTGCTGATTGTAGGCGCCACGCCGCTGATCAGCAATGCTCAGATGCCTCAGACGGGCAACGTGATTTTCATTCATCCGGACGGCTCGGGCTTGAATCACTGGGCGGCAGCCCGCATCTACTGGGAGGGCCCAGACGGTATGCTCGAGTGGGATCAGCTGCCCTTCATGGCTGCCTATCGCGGCCACATGGCTGACCGCCTGACCGGCACGAGCAACGGCGGCGCAACCACACACGCCTTCGGTTACAAGGTAGAAGGTGCCGGCAGCTTCGGCTTGGATGGCGATCGCGACAAGGCGCGTCCATTCCTGGCGCTTTCGGGCTATCCGGGCAGCATTGTGCGCGAGGCGCGCAACAACGGGCATCCTGTCGGCCTAGTGAATGACGGCCAAGCGGCGGAGCCCGGCACAGCAGCCTTCATGGCTGAAGTCGGCAATCGCGATGAGTTCACCGAGATCGTCCGCCAGATGCTGCAGGGACGCCCCGGCTTCGACGAACAGGATGAGAAGGCTGATGTCATCCTGAGTGGCGGCGAGATGTACTTCCTGCCCGAAGGCACGCCCAAGTGCGAAGGCGAGATCACCCTCAGCTGCCACGTCCACACCGATCCAGTCACAGGGCGCGGCCCGCAGCGTAAAGATGGCTTGAATCTGCTTCAGTACGCTGCCGACAACGGTTACACAGTCATCCGCACCCGCGCTGAGTTCGATGAGCTGTTGGCGCAGTTGAAGGCAGATAGCAGCCTCGCGCCACGTGTTCTGGGGCTGTTCGCCGCCGATGACATCTTCAACGACTTTCCGGAAGAGACCATCATAGGTGCAGGCTTGGTCAAGGAAGACGTGGCCCAGGACGATCCACAGGGGCGCATCATTCTGTACGGCGGCAAGTCCGATACGCCTAGCTTCAACCCGCCAACTGTCGCTGAGATGGCTGAGATGGCGCTGATCATCCTGGAGCGCCGCGCTGCGCAGGCGGGCAAGCCCTTCCTGGCGATCTTCGAGACGGAGAGCGTAGATAACTTCGGCAACAATGACAATGCTATCGGCACGCTGACTGCGCTCAAGCACACCGATGAGATGATCGGTGCAGCGCGTGCCTTCCAAGCCCGCGTGCCGAACACCCTGGTCCTAACTGCTGCTGACAGCGATGCAGGTGGGATGCAAGTTGTCTCGCCGCCCGCCATCAAGCGCCCCGCACGCACGGTCACTGGCGTGACGGGCAACCCAACTGATGCTGCTGCTGAGGGCTTCAATAACCTCTTGGACGGTATTGAGGGCCGCGGCACCAAGCCCTTCCGCGCCGCCCCCGATGCCTACGGCAACCGCCTGGACTTCGCCATCGTCTGGATCGGCACGCCCGATGTGGCGGGTGGCATCCTCAGCCGTGCACAGGGCCTGAACGCTGAGCTGCTGCAGACCAAGTTCAGCGGATCGTTCGACAACACGGACGTCTACCGCCTGATGTACCAGACGCTCTTCGGGCGCGAGCTGGAGAGCGCTATCGGCAAGCGCGGCCCAGATCGCAATTAACCAGCGCCTCAACGCTGACGGCACGCCCAGCTTCTCGCTGGGCGTGTTCGCTTCATTCGGCTGGCTTAGCGCGATAGCGGCGCGCCCGCTCAGGCTTGCCCCACATCAGCTTGTTGGGCACCAGCCGCACAGTGAGCGGAGCTCGCACCACGATCTGGCAGGAGAGGCGCGGATAGCCGAAGGTGGCGCCAATTCGATCGTGCCAGTGCTGCGGCGCCGGCTCGTTTGCTTCAATCCAGACGCCACAAGTGGCACATAAGCCGCGTCCGCCGCAGTTAGCGCGCCGCGAGAGCCGCCCATGCGGCGACAGGCCCGCCCTCAGCAAGACCTGCCGCAAGTTAGCGCCCTCTGGTGCCTCCAGAGTCAGCGTCTCGTCAGGCGTGATAACGACCAGGCTGTGCGCTGTCTCAGCCATATAGCATCGCCTCACGCTCGACTGCGTCCGGCTCGAACAGATCGCGCGCGCGCAAATCCACCACTAGGACGGCTGCATTTGCCTCTGCAGCACGCTCGTAGAAGCGCCAGACGCGCGGCAGCGCCTTGCGCAGGTGGTGCAACTGCTTGTTCAGATAGCCCAGAAAGCGCGGATCACGGACGTTGGCAGCGAAATGGCGCCCAGCCCGCTCTGCATCGCTGCCGAGCGCCCTACGCGCTGCCTGCAAATGCCGCCGGACGCCCTCAGGCGCCTGGCTGCACAAAAATAGGGCGGGCGGGAACGGCGCACCGTCGTTAGGCAGCGCGATCTCCAGCAAGCTGAGCGCATGCGCCTCTACTTCAGGCAGGATGAGACACTCGGCAGCAGTCTGCCCTGCGCGATCTAGCTCGGTGGCGATGGCGCGCACAGTCTCATAGGGGTAGTTGTCAGGTTGATCGAACCAGTAGCCACGCGCACGCGGCCCAAGCAAATCAGCCTCGTGCGCCCTGATCAGCGGCAGCACTTCGTTGAAGGTCTGCTCAGTGATACGATAGTATGCCAAGCCCATCGGTATCTCCTCATTCAAGGCGCTTTGCTGGGGCTTCCCAGACAAGACGCAGCGTCATTCCCAGGTAATCAGCGGCAACCAGATGATACATCACGCCCGCGTGCAGCCCTTGCGGCACTCGCTCCCACTCTTTGGCCTGGTGCAAGTGGCCGTAAAGGCACACGGTGGGCTGGTAGCGCTCGATCAGCTCACTGTAAGCCGTTGGCTGTCCATCCGACGTGAACGGCGGATAGTGCATCAACAGCAGAAGCGGCTCACAGGCTTGGCAGAGACTCTGCCCGCATTGCAAAGCCGACTCAAGGCGTGCCAGCTCGCGGCTGAAACGATCTTTCTTGGAATCAGGCGCGTAGAGCGGGTCGTTCGGGGCGATGTGCCCCATCGCGCCGCAGATCACGGCGCCGCCCAAACGCAGCGCATCACCTTCCAGCAGATGGAAGCCGAGCGGCTCTGCCAGGCGGCGGGCTTGCTCTACACTGTCCCACCAGTGATCGTGGTTGCCGCGCAGCAGGACTTTGTTGCCGTTCAGCTGCGCTAGCCACTTTAGATCGGGCAAGACTCGTCTCTTCGACGAGGCCCACGAGATATCGCCGCACACAAGCACGACGTCCTGCGGTGCCACAAGCCTTTGCCACGCCGATGCTAGCCGTTCGGTGTGGCAGTGCCACTTTTGGCCGAAGCGCGTCATATCACGCGGCTTGCCGAAGGAGAGATGCGTGTCTGCAATTGCCCAGAAGCTAACCAACCTATTTTATCCTTACTTGCCTCTGAGATTATAAGGGCAGGGGTTGCTGTGCTACAATAAGAAATGGAGAGTGATAGCTCTAGCGATGGATCACACACCCGATTTTGCAGCTCTACGCGCTAGTATGGTGCACGAGCAGCTCGTCGAGCGCAATATCACCGATCAGCGCGTCCTTGAGGCGATGGGGCGCCTCGAGCGTGAGCGCTTTGTACCTGCTGAATACCGCGCCCACGCCTATGCCGACTATCCATTGCCGATCGGCGAAGGGCAGACCATTAGCCAGCCGTATATCGTCGCCTACATGTTACAAGTCCTTGCCCTGCGCGGCACGGAGCGGGTGCTGGAGGTTGGCACAGGCTCGGGCTACCAGACCGCGCTGCTGTGCCTGTTAGCTGCTGAAGTGATCAGCATAGAGCGCCTGGCCTGGCTCAGCGCGCAAGCCTCTGAGCGCTTGGCTGCCCTAGGGCTGACCAATGTCCACTGCATCGTCGGCGATGGCTGGCTGGGCGCACCGCAATTTGCACCCTATCAAGCGATCACGGTCAGTGCAGCGGCAGCGCGCCTGCCCAAGCCATTGTTAGCACAGCTTGATCGAGGCGGTCGCATGGTGATCCCCGTGCGTGGGCCTCACACCCCTGAGGAGCAGATGCTTGTCTTCATCCGACGGACGCGCTGTGGCATGCGCGCTAAGAAACTGTGCAGCGTGCGCTTTGTGCCGCTCATCAGCGACCAGGCAGCAAGTCAGGGCAGCTGATGGTGCGATCGAGCACGCGAGCCTTTGCCAGTGCGCTTTTGCCTTTAGTGCTGAGCTTTGCGGCGCTGCTGCGCCTGCAAAATCTTGGCGCGATCGAGCACAACGTCGACCACGCCTACCCAATCTGGCAGGCGCTCAACACGCTAGAGCGTGGCACATTGCCTGTGCTGGGGCAAGGCACAAGTGTCCTGTTCGCTAATCCGGCGCTGACGGGCTATTTGTACATTCCCGCCTTGCTGATCGTCCGTTCGCCATATGCGCCATATCTGCTCGTGATCGCGCTCAACACTTTAGCAGTCTGGCTGGCTTATCGGGCCATAAGGCACTTGTGGGATACTCCAGCGGCGCTGAGCGGCGCATTTTTGTTGGCAGCCAGCCCGTGGGTGATTGAATACTCGCGCACGACGTGGGTACAGGCGCTGTTGCCGTTTTTCGCCTGCCTGATCTTCGCGTTGTTTATCCCTGTGTGGCTTGGGCGGGCCGAGCGCCCGCAGCGGCGCTTCTGGCTAGCTTGCGCGGCGCTCGCCACCATGACTCAGACTTACCTCCTAGCCTATGCGGCGTTTTTCCCTATCGCCTTGCTCAGCCTGATCTTTCGGCGGCACGTTGGTTGGCGCGCCCTGCTGATCGGCGCGTTAATTGCCCTTGCGCCGACTGTGCCCTACGCTGCCGGCTTGCTGAGCGACTCGGCGCGGGCGCTAGAGCGCGTGCGCAGCTTCACAGAGCGCTCGCCAGCGCTCTCCGATGAGGCATTCAACCATGCGCTGCGCCTGCTCACCGGGCGCGATTACGCTGCGGCGCGCGGCTTGGCGGCGCCAATTCAAGATGCTGTGCTGCGCTATCAGCTCTCGGAGCTGGCGCATGGCGCGCTGCTAGTTGCGCTGCTGCTGGGCGCCTTTGCTGCGCTGCGCATGCGCCGCGAGACGGCGATCATCGCGCTGATTTGGAGCGGTGTGCCGATTTTGATGATGTCTTACGTCTCGCAGGCAGTGCACCCGTTCTATCTGCTCCTGACGCTGCCCGCGCTGCACGCTCTAGCGGGCACCGGCATAGCCGAGACGATGCGCCTGCTCAAAGGGCGCCTAGCCGTCGGGCGCTACGGACTTGCGCTGTGCCTGATCGGCTTTGCGGGGCTGAGCGGGCTGAACGTCTTACGCTACGCCGAAGAGAGCCTGCTCACGCCCAGCATCGACGGCTTGACGGCGCTGCCGCTTAGCGAGGGAGTACACATGGCCCAGAGCCTGCTCAGCGCCCAGCAGATTGGCGCTTCAGTTGTGTTCGCCGATATCGACGCTTGGATTCTGAACAGCTTGGCTGGGCGTGTGTTCGAGGTGGATCGCGATGCTGACCCAACTAAAACGCTCTACCTGCCCGAACGTGGCGGTCTGTACCTGATCTTCAGCGCGACAGGCCAGCCCAGCGCCTTTCCGTTGGCACTAGAGCCGTCTGGGCGCTATGTCTTCGCCGATGGCGGCTCGGTCGAGGCATTTCGGGTCCAGCAAGATCTAGTGCCGCAGACTCTCAATCTACCAAGCGATAAGGGGCTAACACTCATCGACGCACGCCTAGAGAGCAGCCTGCGCTCAGGGCAGACGGCACGCCTATCGATGAGTTTCCGCGTGGATGCCCTGCCAGCCGACCGGGCGAGCTGGCTCTTTGCGCCCTTTGCACACGTCTACGATGCTGGCGGGGCGCGCATCTTGATCGCCGATGGTGCCGCCACGCCTGGCTGGGCTTGGCGCTTGGGCGATATCCAGCGTAAGACGCTGTATCTAGCCCTGCCTCAGGGCGCACAGCCGCCTTTCCGAGTCGAGATCGGGCTCTATGACGGCCTGCGCGGCGAGGCAGCAGGCTTTCAGCGCGGCGATGCCTGGCTGCTCAGCTTACCGCTCGACCTGCCTTAAGCGAGCGCTAAGTTGCCCCACCCTCACTGCTGATGTATAGTCTGAAAGTCTGCCGCGCTGTAACGTAAACCAATTTTTGGGAGATCAAGCTGATCATGACAGAGCAAGTTGCGACGCCCACGCTGAGCGTAGAGGATTTTCAACGGACCGTCGCTGCAATCACGCGCGAAGTGGGCAAAGTTATCGTCGGGCAGGATGAAGTGGTGCGCTGCGTGCTGATGTGCGTCATCACAGGCAGTCATGCTCTGCTCGAAGGCGTGCCGGGTCTAGGCAAGACGACGTTGGTCCGTGCGCTAGCCACAGCGCTGAACCTGCAGTTCGCGCGCATCCAGTTCACGCCCGATCTGATGCCCGCCGACGTAACCGGCACAAATATCATGGAAGAGGATGAGAGCGGCAAGCGCACCTTTCGCTTCCAGCCAGGCCCGATCTTCGCCAACTTGGTGCTTGCCGATGAGATCAACCGCGCCACGCCCAAGACGCAATCAGCCTTGCTGGAGGCGATGCAAGAGAAGACGGTCACGGTTGCTAGCCGCACCTACAAGCTCGAGCCGCCCTTTTTCGTCTTGGCGACGCAGAATCCGCTAGAGATGGAAGGCACATATCCCCTGCCTGAGGCGCAGCTCGACCGCTTCATGTTCAAGATTGATGTCGGCTTCCCGAGCACCCAAGAGCTGGTCTCGATCTTGAATCGCACCACCAGCGGCGAGAACGAGCAGCCACAGCCCGTTGCCGACGGTGCGCGCATCATCGAGATGGGCAAGCTCGCCCGCCAAGTGCCAATCGCCACACACGTCAGCGAGTATGTGGCGCGTCTGATCGTCAACTCGCACCCCGATCAGATCAGCGCACCTGAGATCGTCAAGAAATACGTCCGCTATGGCGCTAGCCCGCGCGGCGCACAGGCGCTGATCTTGGGCGCCAAGCTGAACGCCCTCTTCAACGGACGCTTCAATGTCGCTTTTGAGGATGTGCGCAGTGTGGCGCGCGCAGCATTGCGCCATCGCATCCTGCTGAACTTCGAGGGGCAGGCTGAAGGGCTGAGCACTGACCGCATCGTCGATGAGATGTTGCAAAAGGTGCCCGAGTCAACCCGCGCCTAGCGCAGCCTGGCGATGCCGTAAATCAGCTGTAGACCTTCGCTGACGATCACGACGCTGCGATAGCGCTCGAGGCGCAGCTCGCGTGGGATGACGAACTGCTGACTGCCTAGCGTGCCGCTCAGCTCACCGACCAAGAACTCCGGCACGATGCCGCCAAGTTCTTGGACGCTCTGCGGTGCCTCGCTGCTGGAGAGGTAGACCGCCAACTGCGGTGCGTTGGTCACCTCAAAGTCGTCGAAGCGCAACAGCACGCTGTCGTCAATTAGGCGGTAGAAGGTGACATTGCCGCGCGCACTGCGCAGCGCATCGACTGGTGCAAAGCGCGCGGTCAGGATGGTCTGCGCATCGGAAGGTACGTCAACGGGTTGCTCCTCAGTGGGGACGGGCTGCGCCGTCAGGCTGGAGAAGTACATTGTCGCTGCTATTTCACGGCTGGGCAGGCGCAGCAATAGGTCGCGGCGCTCGGGACTGGTCAGCGGGAAGGGCACGCCCTCCTCAGGACGCATGAAGAGAGTCCGCCAGGCTGGGAAGGTGAAGAGCGCCAGCACGATTAGCGCGCCGAAGGTCAGCAGCGTCCAGCGGGGGCGATAGCGCATCAGTCTCGCTCCGCTAGCGCACAAAAAAGCGCTGTACTGCCGCCACTGTGCGCAAGAAGTGATCGGCTTCTTCCAGTGTGTTGTAGAAGTAGAAGCTGACGCGCGTGGAGGCGGCTATGCCGAACTTTTCGTGCAGCGGCATGGCACAGTGATGCCCAGCGCGCACCGCAATGCCTGCCTGATCCAAGCCGGCTGAGAGATCGTGTGCATGGACGCCGTCAACGGTGAATGCGACCAGGCCCGCCCGCTGATCGGCGCTTGGGCCGTACATGCGCACGCCCGCAATCTCAGCTAGCCCCGCCATCGTGTAACGGATCAGCGCCTGCTCGTGCGCATGGATCGCCTCTAAGCCGATGTTGCGTAGGTAGGCAATTGCTGCGCCCAAGCCTATGGCGCCGCTGATGTTCGGCGTGCCCGCCTCGAAGCGCTGCGGGATATCAGCATAGGTCGTCTTGGCGAAGGTGACGCGGTCGATCATGCTGCCACCGCCTAGAAAGGGCGGCATTGCCTCTAGCAGCGCGCGCTTGCCATACAGAACACCGATACCGGTCGGTGCGCACAGTTTGTGCCCGCTGAAGGCGAAGAAGTCGGCATCCATCGCGCGCACATCGATCGGCATATGTGGGGCACTTTGCGCGCCATCCACCGTCACTAGCGCGCCTGCCGCATGCGCCTGCTCGATCAGCGCTGCGATTGGATTGATTGTACCCAGCACGTTTGAGACGTGCGTTAGAGCGACCATACGTACCGGCCCACCTCTTAAGAGCCGTCCATAGGCCTCTTGATCGATCTGGCCGTCCTGTGTGATGGGGATGGGCACGACCTGTGCGCCTGTTCGCTCTGCCACAAGCTGCCACGGCACAATGTTGGCATGATGTTCCATCTCACTGACCAGAATCTGATCGCCTGGGCGCAAGTTAGCTAATCCCCATGCATGCGCCACAAGATTGATCGCCTCGGTTGCGTTGCGAGTGAAGATGATCTCGCGGCTGCCAGCCGCCCCGATGAAGTCACGGACTGCATCGCGCGCTGCTTCGTAGGCGGCTGTCGCCTTCTCGCTGAAGGAATGCACGCCACGATGCACGTTAGCATTCATCTGTGTGTAGTACGCTTCGACGGCGCGCAGCACAGCGATGGGCTTCTGTGTAGTCGCAGCGTTATCTAGGTAGACGAGCGGCACATTAGGGCGCACCATCTGTGCCAGAATCGGGAAATCAGCACGAGAAGCTGCTACTTGGCGCGTGCTGTGTTCAAGAGATAAGTTAGACATCGGTGTGCTTTCCGAAATAGAAAGTCTGTTTGACTAATTTTACCAAAAATGCTCAGAGAAACGCAGGCTTGACCTTTTTCCGAAGCTGCAATCCGCCATGCTAAAAAGATTTAACCATTTTACGCTATGATGCAGTGGTGTGGAGGGCAGCAGCTATGTTTTATAAGATGCAGTTACTCAAGGCCGACTTGTTGCTCATTCGCTGGCACAGCGAAGCGCTGGAAGGCTACAAGAGTCAGGCTGACTACCTGACTGAGCTTCGGAGATACCTGGATGCGGCGGGGCAGCCCATTTACGTTCTCTCCGATCTGCGCTACGGCAAAATCACCGATGTGCGCATTCTACAGCAGCTCGGCAGGCTCACCTATCACCCTAATTACGGTGGCGGCACCGCTTTCTCGGACGATATCAGCGTAGAGATTTACGTTGGCGTCTTCTCGCGCTTTGCCTCGCGCCCCAAGCGCGAGGAAGGCGTTCACGCAAGCCTGGCGGAGGCGCTGGCATACCTTGAGTCGCTCAAGGCGGGCATCTCTGAAGAGGTGGACTGGGCAAGCGCGCTCGCCTAGTCAATTTATACAATCGTCACATTCAGCTCGACCTAACGCTTGGCTTTTGGCTCGTCCTTGGGTTAAATAGACCTTAACACGCAACAAGGATGTGAGCCAATGTTCTATGAGATACATCCACTGAAAGTCGATCTGCTCTATGTGCGCTGGTCATGCAAGGAGACGCGAGACAGCCGGCCAGAAGCCCACTACATCGCCGACCTGCGCAGCCGCTTTGATAGGGCATCACAGCCTATCTACATCCTCTCTGACCTGCGCTACGGCAAAATCACTGACGTGCGCATCCTGCAGCAGCTTGGCAAGCTAACTCACCACCCGAACTTTGGCGGCGGCACCGCTTTCACAGGCGACATCAGCGCGATGATCTATGTGAGCGTCTTTTCACGCTTCGCGGCTGCATCAAAGCGGACAGACGATGGGCATACACACCTGGCAGACGCACTGGCCTATCTTGAGTCGCTCAAGGCAGGGCTAACCGAAGGTATAGACTGGGCGGAAGTGACAGCCTGCCAGGCAGGCACCTAGGCCTGCCTGCACGCAAGCGACTAGTTAGATCGTGGCGTGGCACGCGGTGTCAAGATCGGCGGCGCGGCACGGTAGTCTGCCACAGAGACATAGCCGAGCCAGCCGTTCAGCTGAGCTGTCTCTAGCAGCCGATCGAACTCGGCTGGATTTAAATACAGCACGATCACCACTGGATCGGTTGAGTCGAGTGTGCTCTGTGCATTGCCGGGCATCACCCACAACACATTGCCCTGCTCAGGATAGATCAAGCCCAGCGCTGTCTCAGTCTCCGAGTAATCCTGCGGCAATACCGAGACGTAAAGCGGCTCCCCATACTTCGTGATCACCTCGCCAACAGTCATCACGGGCGCCACGCGGATGAGCAGCGCATCCACGATGCCAGTCTCAGGGTTGGCGGTCATTTGGCAGCACGGCCCGCCATTTGCTGCGTTCCAGGCAGCTTGCGGCGGATTATCCTGGCTTTGCAGATCTTTGAAAAGGGCGTTGTTGCGCACGAGCGTCAGCGCGTCAGCGAAGGTTGTTTTGCCAACGATGATATCCTGGAAACACGGCGCGCTGCACGGGTTCCCTGTGATCAAGCTGTTATCGTTCAAGTACTGATCCGAGACGAGCGGCGGTGGCGCGCCACAGGCAGCTAGTAGAAGCCCTATGCAGATCAGGATGGCTGGCAAGAACAGTCGTTTCATCAGGTTCTGTCATCCTACGCGGTTTTGGGTACGTTGCCTTCAAGTGTAACAGAGTCGGGCGGAAAATGCAGCAATTTCTAAAGGTCGGCCGCTACCACAGACGATCAGGATCGGCTATACTCTCTTGAGAAGGGAAAGGTGGCGCGCATGACATTCTCGATTGTTGCATACGACCCGCAAGCACAGGCATGGGGCGTTGCGGTTGCCAGCAAGTTTCTAGCTGCAGCCGCCGTAGTCAGTTGGGCGCAGGCGGGCGCAGGCGCCGTAGCGACGCAAGCCTTTGCGAAGGTCAGTTTTGGCAGGGATGGTCTGGCGCTAATGTCACAAGGCTTGAGCGCCGAAGAGACGTTGGCGCAGCTGCTGGCTGCCGATCCCGAGGCCGAGCATCGGCAGGTGGGGCTGGTAGATGCTCACGGTGGGGCAGCAGCGCACACTGGTGCAGAGTGCTTTGATTATGCTGGTCATTACGTGGGTGAGGGCTTTACCTGCCAAGGAAACATCTTGGTTGGGCGCTACGTGATTGAGTCGATGGCAGAAGCTTACCAAAACACAGGCGGCACGCTGGCTGATCGGCTGATGGCGGCGCTCTCCGCTGGCGATCGGGCTGGGGGGGATAAGCGCGGCAGGCAGTCGGCAGGCATCCTAGTGGTGAAAGCGGGCGGCGGCTACGGCGGCGATAACGATCGCTTGCTCGATCTGCGCGTCGACGATCACGACGATCCTGTGGTGCGCCTGCGTGAGCTGGTCGAGATGCATAACTTGTATTTCGGTAAATCTGATCCAGCCGCGCGCATCCCAATTAACGCGCCGCTGGCCGCCGAGCTCAAAGCGATCCTCAAGCGGACAGGGCACTACAACGGCGAAGTAGACGGAATCTGGGATGAGGCGGCACAAGAGTGCTTCTGGTCGTTCATTGGCATGGAAAATCTGGAAGAACGCTGGTCACCTGACGATCACCCGGAGCTGATCGACCCTGTGGCGCTCGAGTTCATCCGCAAGCGCTTTGGAGCGCACAGCTGAATGCTCGATCTACGCGCTGTTCGCGCCTGCGCCCTCGATCTGGATGGCGTAGTCTGGCGCGAGGATGAAAAACTGCCTGCCGTGCCAGAATTCTTCGAATTTCTGTGTGAACAGGGCATCCCCTATGTGTTCATCACCAACAACAGCACGCGCACGCCTGCGCAGTACCTTGCACGCCTAGAGGCATTCGGCATCCCTGCTGTGCTGCAGCAGATCATCACTT
This sequence comes from Aggregatilineales bacterium, assembly GCA_046719055.1. Lineage (GTDB taxonomy): Bacteria > Chloroflexota > Anaerolineae > Aggregatilineales > UBA2796 > CP2-2F. Next base: position 41,389 of record JBDNDQ010000016.1, read on the forward strand.
CGGGTGCTGTGACGGCTGAGGAAATTGCGCGTCGCTTCCCGCTGGGCACGCCTTTCTATGCGCTTGGCAGTCAGAATTTAATCGACTTGATCGCGCTGCGCGGCTACCCGCTTGACCCAGAGCACGCCCAGATCGTCGTGGTCGGCTTGGATCGAAACCTGACCTACGACAAACTGCGCATTGCTGGTCAGCGCATCCTGGCGGGCGCCGCCTTCATCGCCACGAATGGCGATGCTACCTTTCCGCTGCCTAACGGCGAGATCGGGCCGGGTGCCGGCAGTCTAGTCAGTGCAGTAGCAACTATGACTGGGCAGCAGCCGTATATGATCGGCAAGCCCGCCGCGCCAATGTTCGAGGCGGCATTGCGCTGTCTCGGCGTGCCCGCTGCGCAGGCGCTGATGATCGGTGATCGCCTGGATACCGATATCTTGGGCGCGCAGCGCGTCGGGATGAAGAGCGCTTTGGTGCTGACGGGCATCAGTCGCGCTGATGACCTAAGCGCTATCACACCAGATAGCACCTTTACAGACCTGGCTGCGCTGCTCTCGGCGTGGAAATCGTCCACTTAGCTTTGGTTGTGTGTTATGAAATACCCCCGTCTGCTGTACCTGTGTCTTGTGTTTGGGCTAGTCGCCTCAGCCGCTCTTGCGCTGATCGAAGGGGCACCTGCGCGGGCTGAGTCGCCAATCCGCGTGCTGAGCCAATCCGTCGAGAGCCGCTACCGCGATTCGTTCATCTTCCGCATCGCAGCACGCAGCGATGTAGGTAACATCATCGCTGCACGGATCATCTGGCGGGTGCGCTCGTTCAGCGCTAACCTGGCCTACCGCGTTGAGGTGGAGCAGCCCAACTCGCAGGTCGACCTTGCGTACGTCTGGCAGCTGCGCCAGCAGACTATGCCGCCCTGGCAGGTCATTTTTTACCGCTGGGAGCTGATCGACGACCAAGGCAATCGCTATCGCACACCTGAGGTTAAAGCGGAGATCAGCGATAGCACTCGCCAGTGGCAGACGCTCAGCGATGGCAAGGTTGCGGTCTACTGGTATGAGCGTGATGCCGACTTCGGCGCGGCGCTGTTGGATGTGGCGCGGCGCAGCTTCGATCACACAGCGCGGGCGACGGGCTTCACGCCTGAAGATGAGCTGCGCGTGGTCGTCTTCAACTCGCAAGAGGATTTCTGCACCATCTACGGCCCGTTCGGCTGCCAGAGCTGGATCGGCGGCGTGGCGATCGGCAGCATCACGCTGGGCTGGCTCGATGAGGCGCGCACTGCCGCCATCCCAAACTGTGATGCCGCCTGCCAAGCTGAAATCGCTGCTAACCGCCGTCGCTGGTTCTTCAACCAGCTCATCCCGCACGAGCTGGCGCACGCCTTCTTGAACTACTGGATGGGCTCGCGCGTCAGCGCCATCCCGATTTGGTTCAATGAGGGGCAGGCCGTCAACAATGAGCTGGAAGGCCTAGCAGAGGAGATCAACCGCGTGCGCGTCTTGGCGCGGATGGGGCAGCTAGAGCGCCTGGCCGTGATGGATGCCCGCACGATCATCGGGCGCAACGATCTGCCGCGCGTGCGGGATTGGTACGCACAGGCCGCCTCCCTAGTTGCTTTTTTGTACGAGCGCTGGGGACTCGAGAGTCTGGGCGCGATCATCCGCCTGGTGAAGGACGGCAAGACTTTCGAAACGGCTATGACGCGCGTCACAGGACTAAGCATGGATGAGTACGAGATCGCATGGCGCGCCTGGCTCGGCTTGCGGGAGATTCCACCGACCTTCGCGCCAACGCCAACCTTGCTTTTCTTCCCAACGCCAACCTACGAGCCAACGCCGCGCCGTCCGTGATGAGTAAGTTCTTTAGGAGAAATGTGAGATGTTCAAACGCGAGATGTTCTTGAGCGGGCTTGCGCTGCTCGCCGTGATAGCGCTGATCGTCGTGAACGTGCCCGCCACAGCCCAAAGCGGCTTCCTCTCGACTGTTACACCACCGCCCAGCCCCATCAACAACGGCGGCAACGCTCAGTGGACGATCCTCAACAGCACCTTTGAGAGCAACTTTCCAAAGGGATTCACCTTCACGCTAGAGGCGACCAGCAGTGGCGGTAAGATTGTGAGCGCTTCCGCGATCTGGCGCCATTCGCCTGTCAGCAGCCGCAAGCGCCGCCTCGCTACTATCGATGAGAGCGGCACAAAGATGGTCGCCGTCTGGGATAAGGTGCCCGGCGACTCGGTGCCGCAGTGGGCAGGCGTGGAATACTGGTGGCTGCTTGAGGATGAGTCAGGCAACACCTACGAGACGCCGCGCGAATACGCTGAATACGCTGATAACACACGCAAATGGAACCGCATGGAGTCGGATGACATCATCGTCTTCTGGCAGGAAGGCGTGCCAGATGAAATCGGGCCGCTGACCATCGCCGCAATGGAGCGCCAGCGGCCATTTTACGAGCTGAACTGGGCAAACCCGCTCGGTTACAAGCCGCGCGCCATCATCTACGCCGACTTCGAGACGTGGGCGGAATGGTCGCCAGGGCGCGGCACGGTCGGTGGCGGCTTGGTAGTCGTCGGGCAGACCAGCCAATCGTGGGGCGCTACAGCGCAGGTCTACGATCCGTTCATCCAGCCCGTTGAGGAAGTGGCAAACGACACCGTCCTACACGAGGTGGCGCACTTGTATCAGTACGCCAACGGCGGCACCTCAGGCCTGACGTGGTTTATCGAGGGCAGCGCCACCTTTTTCGAGCTGCGCAGCGGCCCGCGCATTGAGCAGCGCGTGCGCCGCTGGGCGCGCGAGGGCAGACTGCCAACTCTGCAGGAACAAGGGCCCGGCGGGCGCGAAGCTTATGACGTCGGCTACATGTTTTGGGTCTGGCTAACTGAGACCTACGGCGCCGATGCCCACCGCCGCACTTGGGAGTTCGTCCGCAATGGGCGCACACAACGGGCTGCGCTGGAAGCGGTTGCCAATGTGAGCTTCATCGAGATGGAGACCGCCTTCCGCACCTGGCTTGGCGCTGTTAACCCTGAAGTACCAACACCGCTGCCCACCTTGCCGTTCTTCCTGCCGCCTACGCCCACCTACGAGCCAACGCCGCGCCGCTAAGCGCATAGTATCCGCCTTGTGGGATGGCGCGCCATCCCACAAGGCGGGCACATGCAGCAAAATGCAGCCCTTACGTGGTACAATCCACACAAAAATCCGCCCATATACCCATAAGGACGCCGCATGGACGAATCAAACGTACTTGAAGCGCTTTATCAGGCACAGCAGGCGAACATCCCGGCAGCGTTAGCAATTGTTGTGCGCACGCATGGCTCGATGCCCCGCCACGCCGGCGCCAAAATGCTGATCTACAGCGACGGCAAGACTATTGGCACAGTGGGCGGCGGCGCGATGGAAAGCCGCGTCATTCAAGACGGTCTAGCGGCACTTGCAGACGGGCAGCCGCGCCTGGCCACCTACAGGCTCAATGACCTGCGCGATGGCGATCCAGGCATATGCGGTGGCAGCGCTGATATCTACGTTGAGCCGTACAACATTGCTCCAGTGCTGGTCGTGATCGGCTGTGGGCACGTCGGCAAGGCACTGGCAGAGCTGGGCAAATGGCTCGGCTTCCGCGTGATTGTGAGCGACGATCGCGCCGAGCTGTGCAGCCCTGAGCACATCCCGAATATGGACGGTTACGTAGTGGCGCCGCCCAGCGAGGTCGCTATGCGCATCCCGCTCACGCCGCACACCTATATCGCAGCCGTCACGCGCGGCTTGCCGGTCGATGAGCAACTCTTTCCGCCCCTGCTGGAGGCGCCGGTGCCGTACATCGGCTTGATCGGCAGCCGAAGACGCTGGGCGCTGACTGTCAAGGCGCTAGAGGAGCGCGGCATCAGTCGCGAACAAATCGCCCGCGTCCGCGCGCCGATCGGTCTGGAGCTGAACGCCGAGACGCCTCGCGAGATCGCGCTGAGCATCATGGCTGAGATTGTGATGCTGCGCAATGGGGGCGATGGCAAGCCAATGCAATGGCTTGGTACGCTGCAGCAAGCGGAAGCTCAGTGAAACAGACCATCCAGCTCGACAGTGCCGCGCATTTCCATCGGTTGGCTGAAGATGAAGAACGCCGCCAGCAGAAGCGCTAAAAAGAGCAGCGCATAAGGCAGGAAGGCTAGCTGCGCGCGCGCTGCGCCGAACTCACGTACGGCGATCCGCCGCGCCAACACCAGGCTGAGCAGGTAGCCGCCCAGCAGCAGAATGACCTGTATCACAGCGAATTGTTCGGCCTCTGCAATGGCGCCGAGCCCCCAATTCACCTGAGTGCCGAAGAGCGTGATGCCATGATCGAGTAGGAAGTTATGTAAGACGGGCACAATCACTAGGCCGCCGATCACAAAGTGGAAGCCATAGTGCGCCGCCCAGATGCCCGCGCCAATTGGCACAAAGGCAGGCGCAAAGGCAGCAAACGTGTCACGCAGACAGCGCGGACGCCCTCTTTTGCCCGTGAGCGCATTCGCTAGCCACGCCGCCCCAACGCTCAAAAGCGCCGGCAAGATCATACTTCCGCTAATAAACATTATCAGCAAGAGCAGCCATTCTGCATCCGTGCCAAGCACTAGCGCCATCTCGCGCAGCAGCGCATAGACTGGCGGCACCATGCCAAAGGCGTTCACAACCCCCATGAAGGCGAGTGCCACAAGTAAAAAGTTCACATCCCAGCGCTTAGGCAAGCTGCGCGGCGCCTGCAGCTCGCGCAGCGGCGAGCGCACGCCCAGAATCACGTTCTCATGCGGGCAGGCACGGGCGCAATCTAGGCACAGCGTGCAATCCATGTTGCTCTTGATCTGCGGCGCATACAGCAACGTGCCGCAGCCGAGCACGCCGCGCGCATCATGTCTGATGGGCGGCTTATCGCCGGTCTGATCGACTAAGATGACTGGCTGCGCGCTGTAGCTGCCGTTGATGCACTCCTTGCCCACGCACGTCTGGCACGTCTTCGGATCGCGCACCCCGATCTGCAGCGGCGAGAGCGTGCTGTAAGCGAAGTTGAACGCCCCAAGCGGACACACATACTTGCAGAAAGGCGACTCCCTGAAGAGCAGCTCCAGCGCGAACGACGCGACGAAATAGCCAACGATCACCCATGCCGTTAGCAGCGGACTCGCCCACATGTCGGTCACTTCGTAGAGCCAGAAGATCAGGAACAGGCCGCCAACAGCCAGCCACTTGTTGCGCAGCAAAAGCGGGAAGCGCCTTCCGCGCCCTGCCAAGCGCTTGGCTAGCGTTCGCGGCAGCGTGAACGGGCAGCCCATACAGAATAAGTTGCCCGCCAAGAGCAGCGCTAAGATCACCAAGCCGCGGTAGTGCACCCACGCACCCACCGTCGCCAAGTTGCGCGAGGCGATCTGTTCGCCTGTGAAGCCGTCGTAAATCAGCAGCGCAACCGCCAACAACAGCACAATTTGAAAGAATAAGCGTCCCTGCCGCGCCCTGAGCAAACGCCCAAGCAGCGGCAGCCGCAAGACATCCAGCGGCGGCCGGTAGATCGGCGCAGGGCGGCTCATTGTGAGCGCACCTGTACATCGTAGCGGCGCTGAGTGGCGCGCCCATCCGGCAGCCGGACGCGCACCGTCACAATCCAATCGCCGCCCATCGTCCAGCGGAACGGCACCACATAGTGCCCATCCTCCGTGCCACCCTCTGCCCTGCCATCTACGGGCACCATGCCAGGGTGAGTCATATCGCCGCGCACCTCGATCACGGCGCCCTGAATTGGCTCTGCGTGGGCGTTGTGTAAGGTGAAGACTAGCGCATCCAGGCCGACGCGCAAGGGCCGATCGTTATTCAGCCACTCTAGCTGGATATCGGGATCAGGCGTGGGCATCAGCTGCGCCGATTGGCGACAGGCGCCTAGACTCAGCGCGCACATAATCAGCAGAGCGTGCAGCAGGTGCTTCATGGCTCTCTCGACGCTCACTTGTGATGGCGTTTATGTTCATTTTAGCACAAACACAAGCGGTTTGCGGTGTGTGGCGCCTAAAAGTTTGCTTTAGTCTGCGCTTTTGGGCTCGTTTTCGCCCAGAAACTCGACAATCTTGGCGTAGGCAGTGTTGAGCGCCTGCATGCGCTCGGTAGCATCGGGCGCCTTGTTGTAGTCGGGATGAAATTGCAGGGCCAGCCGCCGATACTCCCGCCTGACTGTCTCTAGATCAGCATCGTAGGGGACGCCCAACACATCATAGTGATCGAAAATGGCAGCCCGCGCGCTACGCGGCGCCTCGCGGTGATGGCGGCCCGCTCGCTGACGACGCTCATAGCGCGGCGCCTCAGGGTTGAAGGTAGCAATCCGCCATGCCCCCTGTAGGAAGCCGCCCTCTGTGCGCACAGTCTGGCAGTGCAGCGCCGCCATGTCGAGTGCCTCACCATAGCGGACGTTGCGCCAGAGTGTGCCCTCTTCTGGCTCAAAGTGGACGGGAAAGAGCCATGCGTTCTGCCCGTAGTTCTCGAAGGCGTAGATTTTATCGCCGTAAATATCCAAGAGCGCCGTCATCCAGTCGTAGGGCAGGTAGCGCTCCCCGTGCTCCGGCAGGAGCATAGCGCTCCACAGGAAGAAGAGGGTGAAGCGCCCGTGGGCGGCGTTGCTCTCGAGCACGCTCTGGATGTAACCGACGTCAATATCGCGTTCGATTAGGTGGATGGCGACCTGTTCGCCGCTGATCAGATCGATCAGCACCACATCGAAGCCATCGTGCAGCACACCCTTGACGACCGGCGCCGCGTACAGCTCGTTGATCAAGTGCTGATTGACCCAGTTAATGTTGATGCGCATGGCAAGCACTCATACATATGACAGTACGCTAGAGTCTAAACAAAGGCGCGCCATCTGGCAATGCCCAGCTACAAGGTGACGCCTCTTATCGCCTGGCTGCCCCGCCACGTCAGCGAGCGCGATGCAAGCAGAAATACACTGGGAGCCTTGAAGCTGTGCCTCGCCGATCCGCATCCCAACAGCCCTGAGCCAGGCAAACGCCCACGTAGCAGCATGGCGCCGACCATCATAATTGCCCCGGATGGCACTGTGATGGCGTTTGGCTCGCCTGGCGGCGCTACAATAATCACCACAGCACTGACCATCGCGGTGAATATGATCGACTTCGATCTGCCGCTAGATGAAGCTATTGCTGCGCCTCGTATCTCACAACGTAACACCGGCTTTACGCAGGTGGATAGCAAGTTCGAAGAGTCAGAACTAGGCAAGGCACTGATCGCGCTCGGACATGAGCTGCGCGGCGTATCGGAGATCGGGGCGGCTACAGGCGTTGTGATCAAACCTGACGGCACCATGCTAGCAGCCGGAGAGCCAACGCGGCGTGGTGGCGGTTCTGCGATGGTGGTACAACCCGCCAATTGAATGTGCCGCAGCGCAGAGGCAGACCTGGTTGCATCATCACAGCTGGGCTGCGTTGCGCTGCAAGCCTATGTAGTTACGGAATTATGACCCGTCACAGCTCCGTGATCTCGCCTGCCTTCACAGCTGCAGAAGACGTGTGGCTCACCTGCCCAAATGTCGGACCTAAGCCATGTCAGGCAGACTACGGTATTGCCTACTTCTGCCCCAGATAGTCGGGTGGCGCAAGTCACCCAGACGTATCTGGAGGCTTCGGGGCGTAGGTATGGCTTGATTGGTGGGTAGGAGAGGTGAGATAGGGGAGCTGGCTAGGCAGAGTGGATGTTATCGCGAGCGCTGTGGACAGATCAGTGGCAGGGCGTTGCGCCTGATTTGGGAGAAGCTCAAGAGCCAACTGAAAGCAAGAACAGCATGACCAGCACTAAAGCAACAATTTGATGGCTCGTCTCAGCACGTCTCTTCCCAGCAAACGACCGACCCAAAGCCATTCTAGGCTATGTAGGCAAATCGCGCAAAGCGCTGCAACTCATCAGGGAGTTTGCTCCTCATAAAAAGACTCCCGTGCAATTCGCGCCAGCTTGTGCTAGAATAGAAAGCTAGGTACATCCCAAAAAGTAATCTACAATTCGGGAGGACTTGCGGAGATGCCACTCTATGAGTATCGCTGCAGGAACTGCGGCGCGCGCTTCGAGGTCAGTCAAGCGTTCACAGATGAGCCCATCAGCACCTGCCACGTGTGTGGCGGGACGGTCAAGCGCGTAGTGGGGCGCGGCACAGGCGTGATCTTCAAGGGCTCGGGCTTCTACGTCACAGATACACGCTCGACCAACAGCGCCAGCCCCAAGCCGACCAACGGCAATGGCAGCACCGAGAAGAAGGGCGAAGCCGCTGCCGAGAAAGCAGCTGCCAGCGGCGACTGAGCGCACATCTGCGCCAGACAATATGGCATCATGCCGCCGAGCATGCCCTGCTCGGCTTTTTGTTGTTTTATGAGCGCCCGATGATCTACAATCAGGCCATCCGACGACTCATGTGAGCTGTACGCCGTGCCTGAAAAGACTATCGCCGCCTTGCCCGTAAGCAACGCTCAGCCTGAGCGAGAGCCAACAGTGCGTTTCGCCTTGCCGCTCGCCCCAATGGAGCTGTTGCTCGTGCTGGGCATGATCATCTGGGGAACGCACTACAGCATCGCCAAAGCGGCACTAGATGTGCTGCCGCCCTTTCTGTTCAACGCCTTTCGCTTCAGCACAGGCGTGATTGCGCTCTATCTGGTGATGCGGGTGAACGGTGAGTCGTTTTTCTTCAGGCGCAGTGCCATCCCGCGCCTGATTTTCACCTCATTTTTGCTGCACGTGGTCTATCAGGCATTTTTTATCAACGGCTTACGCTACACGACTGTTGCCAACAGCGTGCTGATCAACACAACGGCACCCATCGGCATTGTGATTATAAACATCCTGCTGCGCCGTGAGCGCGGCAGCTGGCGCGCGTTCAGCGGTATGGCGCTGGCGGTAGGTGGCGTGCTGATCGTGATCCTCTCGCGCTACGCCGATCAAGTCGGCATTGGCACGCACACGACTCTGCTCGGCGATGTTCTAACCATGCTCGGCATTTTGGCATGGATTGCTATGACGTTCTCGCTGCGCGAACTGATGGCAGATAATCCCGTCATGGCGGCGTCGTTCTGGCTGTTGTTGTGCGGCGCCATTCTGGATGCGTTCATCGCTATCCCGGATGCTCTCAGTTTCGATTGGTCTCTGCTGACGTGGGAAGTTGGCCTGGCGGTGCTCTATTCAGGCGCCATTGCCATCGCCGTTGGCGGCACAATCTGGAATCTGGGGCTGAAACGCATTGGCGCCTCGCGCACGGCAGCATTCGTCAATTTGCAGCCGATTGTAGCGGCGCTGGTGGCGGTACTCTTCTTGGGCGAGGCGTTCACGCTGTGGCTGGTGCTGGGCATCGGTCTGGTAATCATCGGCATGACACGCCTGCGCATAGGCTGAGCAATGCCAGCGCATCCTGAAGAGATGGGTATACGCCTAGTGGCACTCTACGCGCCGACGGGCAGCCTGCTCACCATAGGCGACGTGCCTGTGGAGCAGCTGCGTGCCTACTCCGAGCGCGGCGATTTGCGCTGCCCAACGTGTGGCGGGCTGCTGCGCCTGCGGGCTGGGACAATCCGTCAACATCATTTTGCGCACGTCAGCCTGGCGCACTGCACATCGCGCTACGCCGAGCCTGAGTCTGAGGGCCACCGAATGGGCAAGCTGGTGCTGTATCAGCATTTTCGGCGCGAGGCGCCCTTCGCACAGCTAGAATGGCACATCCAGGCGACCGATCAGCGCGCCGACGTGTTCATCGCGCCGAACTTCGCCCTCGAATTCCAGCAGGCAAACATCAGCGCTAAGCAGTGGCGCGAGCGTCAGCGGTTGTACGAGAGCGTTGGTATATGTGCAATCTGGTTTTTGGGGCAGACCCGCTACAGCGAGGCGCGCGGCGAGTCGGTGCGCCCGATCTCGTTCTACGATCCTGCGCCGGTGCCACGCCACGCCTTCGAGGCAGCTGCAGGTGCATTCCGTGTGCGCGAAATGGAGCGCGCTATGTTAGAGACCTTCCCAATGCTCTACTACCTCGATCCGTACAGCGAGATGCTCACCATCCTCTTGCCGCGCAGCTGGCACGCCCAAACCTTGCGTGCTTACCGCTACCGACTGCCGCTAGCTGCCTGCCGCTTGAGCTCGAGCGGTTTGTGGACGCCGCTCCACGCCCAGCTGGACGAAAAGATCTTGAGGAAACGGCGCAGATGAGTCATGATTGCGGCTGAGTAAAGACACACGCGATGCATGAGCTGCCCATCACACAACACATCCTGGAGATTGTCTTGCGCCATGCTGAGGCGGCGAGAGCGACGCGCATCACGGACATTTACCTGGTGATCGGGCAGCTCTCATCGTACGTGAACGAGTCGATCCAATTCTATTGGGATGTGTTGTGTCGCGGCACACCTGCTGAAGGCGCGCAGCTGCATTTTGAGCATGTACAGGCTGAGGTAGAGTGCCAAGCTTGTGGGGCTCGCTCCGCGCTGGTAGAGGTTGCTCAAGGCTGCCCGCGTTGTGGCTATCTCCGGGTGAAGGTGGTGGCAGGCGAAGAGTGCTACGTGCGTGCCATTCGTGTGCAGGAGTCAGACGAAGCAGAGGAAGGCGAGTCATGAGTGTGAAGATCATTTCAGTGTTGGAGAACATTCTGCAGGCTAACGATCAGGTGGCGGCAGAGAATCGGGCGCGGCTGCATGCGGCAGGCGTCTTTGCAATTAATATGATGTCCTCGCCGGGTGCCGGCAAGACCTCACTGATTGAGCAGACCTTGCTCGCGTTGGCGCCACAGGTACGCATCGGGATGATCAATGGGGATACGACGGCTGCCAGTATGGATGCTGAGCGCGGCGCGCAAGCAGGCGCAATGGCCGTTCATGTCAATACAGGCGGCAATTGCCATCTCGAGGCGCATATGGTGCGTCAAGCGCTCTCAGCCCTTGATCTGAGCGCGCTCGACTTGATCATCGTTGAAAATGTAGGCAATTTGGTCTGCCCTTCCGGTTGGGACTTAGGCGTCCATGCGCGCGTGGTTGTAGCAAGCGTCACAGAAGGCGACGACAAGCCGTATAAGTATCCGAGCATGTATCGTGTGGCCGATGTGCTCGTCCTAAACAAGATCGATCTGCTGCCCTACCTGCACTTCAATCTGGATTACTATTTACAAGGCGTGCGGCTGCTCAACCCTGAGGTACAGGTCTTTCAGGTCTCTTGCCGCACGGGCGAGGGCATCGCTGAGTGGGCAGGTTGGCTACGCGAACGCGCGATAGGGGCTCAGCGTGCCTCTTGACAGCATCTTCCTCAGCCAACATTTGCTCCAACAGAATGGCATGCCGACTGTCTGACGGTGTACATGCACGCGTCCTCAAAGTGCTTACGGACATTTTAGACTATCACGCAGCGTCATAGTCAAGCCCCAGATTGCGCTTCGGCGTTTATGCGCTATGATCAGCGCATGAGCCACGCTACTTTAAAAAGGCACACCTGAACAGGTTATGCGCCGCTTCGCACTTTTGATGTTGGTGGGCATCCTGATCGGTATCAGCATCGGCTTGACGTTGGGCTGGCTGGTGCTGCCCTCACCACAGAGCGCCAGCCCGCTCAGTCAGCTAGCGCGCCGCCATCAGGAAGAGTTCGCGCTGATGGTGGCAGCTGCCTATCAAGTTGATAACGACCTAAGCGCTGCTGTTGAGCGTCTGCGCCTGCTGGGCATGGCTGATCCGTTCACTTACATCCGCGATCTGACCGAACGCTTCATTGTGCAAGCGGGCGTCACACGTGAGCGCGAGGCACGCTTGCTGGTGGCACTCTCCTGTGCGATGGGCTTCTGCACAGAGCCCATGCAGCCATTTCTGTTGCCCGCTGGGCCGTCAGGATCGTGAGTATGCGTCCGAACATGCTGCTATGGGCAGTCCCGCTGCTGCTGGGTGTGCTGATCGGCGTGCTCTTGGGCCTAGTCTATGCCTTGCGCGTCGATCCGCGCGTGGTGATCGATGTGAACTTCTCCCAGCTGACGGAGGGCGATAAGCGCAATGTGCTGATCCTGATCGCCCTTGCCTATGCACAAGATCGTCGCGTTGAAGTCGCTGCTGAGCGTCTTCTGAACCTGGATAAAGATTGGCAGGCGATGGCGGATGCTGCCTGCGAACTTGCGCAGATGGGCTATGCCAGCACCAACACAGGCTTGCGCGCGATTGGTAGCATGGTTGAGCTGGCAGGCTCGCAGGGCTTCACCAGTTGCGCCTCGACTCTGATTGCCGTGCACACCTCAACGCCGCGCCCAACCGCCACACCCCGCCCGACCGCCACGCCAACGCGCCCTAGCGTGCCAACTAAGACGCCCACCCAGCCGCCGCCCGATACACCAATCCCGCCAGCGCTGCAGACAACGCCAACGCCGCGTGGCGAGTTCATCGTGGCGAACGTTGTGCCATTTTGCGATCCGCGCCTGCCCGGCTTGATCGAGTTCTCTGTGCGCGATGCGAATGGTAACGGTGTTCCCGCTGTGCTGATCGAGGTGCGGGCTGGCAGTGCCCGCCAGCGTCTGTTCACGGGCCTGAAGCCCGAGCGCGATCCTGGTCACGCCGACTTCCAAATGACACCCGACGAAATCTATCGCGCTGAGCTGCCTTCGCTGAGCGAGCCGACACGCCCGTTAGAGGCTGGTCCCTGCACGGCCCAAGATGGGACGCGCACGCGCACCAGCTATCGCGTCATCTTTCAGCGCATCCGCCAACCGTAGGAGCGAACATGACCTCACCGACCTATGAGCAGACACGACAAGCCTGGCGCAATATCTGGCTGGAAACGGATTTTGCCCGAGAGCTGGCCACGCTTGAGTATCCGCGCGCCCGTGAGCTGTTGAACTTATATTTGCCATACCTCGATCGAGGCGCACCAGTGCTGGAAGCAGGCTGCGGACCCGGGCATGTAGTCTACTACCTGCGGCAGCGCGGCTATGCAGCGCTCGGCATAGACTATGCCCCTGAGGCATTGCGGCCCACACGCGCCCAATTCCCCGACCTACCGCTGCATCTCGGCGATGTGCACCGTTTACCCTACCGAGCCAACAGCTTCGGGGCGTATTTGTCTTTTGGCGTGGTGGAACACTTTGAGCAAGGCCCAACTGAGGCCCTGCGCGAGGCATTCCGCGTGCTGAGGCCGAAGGGCATCCTGGTGCTGACCACACCGACGCCTAACTTCGTGGACGATCTACGTGCGCTGGCTGATCGGCTTATTCCGACGCGCCGCGCCCGCCCACCGCGCGCCCAATACTACGAGACCGCCTACACAGGCGCGCAGCTAGCTGAATTTTGCTGCAGTGTCGGCTTCCGCGTGCTGAAGGTGGTGCCCTACTCGCATAGCTTCACCTTCTACGGCTTGCATCGCATCTTTCGGGGCAGAGGCTACTATCGAACCTCTGGCTTGGCGGAGCTGATGGGCAAGATCGGGCGACTGATCGCGCCCAAACGGACTGCTTTCGCAACACTTGTGCTCGCTGAGAAGCCGTCGTCTAGCGAATCGTACGCTTCCACTGATCTTTGAACTGCACGTTGCTCAGATCAGGCGCCTCTAGGAAGTCGACCAGCAGGCGGTTGAACTTCGCCGTGATCTCCAGCATCGGGAAGTGCCCAACAGCCGGCTCGATCAGCGGCAGAAAGTAGCCACTCTGCTTGCCGCGATTGATGCGCTGGATGAGCGACTCGTCTGGCGGCGGCAGGAAGGTATCCGCCTCGCCGTGCAGCAGCAAGGTGGGCGTCATCAGGCGCTTCAGCTCTAGGGCAAGGTTCTGAGCGCTGAGCGACTGCGCTGTGCGCATGAAAGCGAGCTCATCGGCCTTGCTCACTTCCGTGCGCAGCATCTCTAGGTCGGGCAGATCACGGGTGACATGTTTCGCCAGCAGGGCAGTAGGCTTAGCAGAGGTGAGCATGGCGAGGATGCTTGCAAAGCCTTGTGAAGGCGGCTCTGGGGGCGTCGGTGTTGGCACAGTGGCAATTGAAAGCGGCAAGACGGGCGGCAGCGGGCGACTTTCCAACGGCTGTGGCGCTTGTGGCTGCGCCGAAGCAGTGGAAGGTGGCGCCGACTGCGCCTGCTGCAGCGAGCGGAACGGATTAGAGGGCAGCGTCTCGCTGGTGGAGCTGTATGTGACGTTAGTGGGTGGCGGCACAGCAAGGCTGCTCGGCTTGGGCTCGGGCGGCTTCGGCGGCGTCACAGCTGGGCGCGGCTGCATGGTGGCAGGCATTTCATCACCCAAGCCGCCCATATCTACTAATGGCGGACTGATTAAGAAGAGGCGATGTGTGAATTCGGGGTATTGGCGGGCGAAGTTCAGACATACAGCGGCGCCCAGCGAATGTCCGACCAGAACAGCCTTGCGAATGCCCATGTTTTCGAAGAACTTGAAGAGCATGTTGACCTGATCGCGGACGGCGTACTTGGTAATATCCTTGCCCGAGTCGCCGAAGCCCCACAGATCAAGGGCATAAGCGCGATATTTACCGCTGAGGTGCTGCATGGTTGGCACCCAATAACGCCATGAACCGAGCCAGCCGTGCACCAGGATAACTGGACGCCCGCGCCCGAGCGCCTCGTAATGAACCAGATCATTTTCAATGGTTATTGCGCTCATGATACCCTTCTAAGCATTCTGAAGACGGGCAACGCTGGACTGCTGGCATAAATATAGCACGCCTTCACCAAAAAGAAAGTCCTGCACATGGCGAGCTTGCTCTCGCACTCAAAGTGTTCTACCATAGGCGAGTACATCGTGGCAACTCACAGCCTCTTGGAAAGGCAAGGCATGGCAGGACGGGCAAAATTGCTAGCCATACATTCCTTTCGGGCAGGGACAGGACGCTCCAACCTGACCGCCAATCTCGCTGCCTTGCTAGCCGCCAAAGGTAGGCGCGTGGCAGTCATAGATACTTGCCTGCGCAGCGGTAATGTGAGTGGGCTTTTCGGCATTGATCCAGAGGCAATGCCGTGTTCTTTTCACAGCCACTACATGGATGAATGCGCCCTGTGGCAGGCCGCTTATGAAGTCACAGGGCTAGTGGGCGCGCCACTGGACGGACACGTCTACCTTGTGCCGGCCAAGCCCACACCCGAGCAAGTTGAGCAGATTCGGCGCGATGGTTACGATCCCGATCGGCTTGCCGACGGCATCACCGAGCTTGTAGAGCGCTTGAAGCTCGACGCTGTGCTGTTTGATCTCGACTTTGGGATTGATATCAGCACAATGAGCTTGATTGCGCTCGCTGATGTGCTGTTGGTGCTGCTGCGCCACGATAAGCGCGAGTATCAGGGCACTGGCATCATCGTAGAGCTGGCGCGCCAGCTGGAAGTGCCTGAGATTTTCGTCTTGATGAACGAGGTGCCGCCCAGTTTCGATAACGCGATGTTTGAGGCGCATGTAGCGGAGCTGTACCGCTGCCCGGTGGCTGGCATCCTGCCCTACGCTGAGGACATGGCGGCGCTTGAGCGCAACGCCATCTTTGCCCTGCGCCATCCCGAACACCCGAACACACAGGTCATGCGCGCTGTGTTGGGGCTTCTGTTCGCCGCTCCAGCGGCCGAGTAGGAGGCGTCATGTTAGGCTGGCTAAGCCGTCTGTTCAATGTGCGCCCTAACGAATGGGCGCGCCTGCTCTTTCTCTACGGCATGGGCATCGTCTTCCTGATTGGCCTGACGTGGGGCGAGACCATCGCCGATGCGCTGTTTTTGAGTCGGTTGGGCGTGGAGAACCTGCCGATCTTGTTCGTGCTGGAGGCGGTTGTCACGATTATCGCCCTGGCGATCTTTAGCGCCTTTGCCGATCGCATCCGCGATGATGTGTTGCTGATCGCCATCCTGCTGCTGGGCGGCGTCAGCGTGCTGCTCAGCCGTCTGCTGGCGGGCATCGGGCAAGAGAGCCTGGCCTTCCCGATGCTCTATCTCGCCTCGCGAGTCATTCGCGATGTCTTCAACGTCCAATTCTGGACGTACGTCAATGGCTTTTACGATACGCGCTCAGCCAAACGGATTATCCCTGTGATCGCCACAGCGGCCCGTGTGGCAGGCGCCATCGCCGGCTTGAGCATGCCGGTGGTCACAAGCCTATTCAACCAGACCATCGACATTTCTTTGGCCTGGATTAGCACGCTGGTGCTGATGGCGGTCATGGTCTGGGCGATGCCGCGTATTCTGCGGGAGCGTGAGCAAGTCAGCAGCGGCACGCTCAGCAGGCCAAGCGTCTCGGCAGGCGGCGGTGCTGGTGCTTATATCAAGAATATCCGTGAGGGCTACAGCTTCGTGGTGAAGTCGCCGTTTTTGCGCTGGATGGCGATCTCTACGCTCTTGCTGATTGTGCTGACCACGTTGATCACCTTTCAAGGCAGCGCAATCTTTGTGGCAGAACTGAGGGACGAGAGAGTCATTGCCGATTACCTCGGCACCCTGACAGGCCTGACCAACTTGATCATGCTGCCGGTTCAGCTCTTCCTGTTAGGGCGCCTGGTGCAGCGGCTTGGGCTAGGCACGGCGAATTTGATCTATCCGTTGAGTATGCTCGGCATTTGTGGCAGCCTGATTGTGTTTCCGGGCGCCTTGTTCAGTGCAGCAGCACAACACTTTGCCCGCACAACCTTCCGCACGGCCTTCCGCAACACACTCGACAATCTGATGTACAACGCCGTGCCGCTGCGCATGAAAGGGCGTGCACGTGCCTTCATCGGTGGCTTGGTCATGCCGATTGGCACGATCATCGGCGGCGGTCTGCTGCTTTTGCGCCCACTCTTGCCGCAAGTCCCTTGGCTGTTGCCGACCCTGATCGCAGTTTTTGCGCTCGCCTACGCTATCAGCGCCTTTGTGCTGCGCCGCCAGTATGGGCAAGCCTTGGTCAGCATGTTGGCGCAGGAAGATTACTCGTTTTTGCTCTCGACGGCACCCGATCTAGCCGTTGCGGATAGCGCCGCGCTAGACGTGTTAAGGCGCAAGCTCTACGAGCGCCCTGAGATCGAGCATAGAATCTTTGTGACGCAGTTGATCCTTGAGATTGGTGGCAAGCGCGCTGTGCCGATCCTAGCTGAGATCGGGCAACGTGAGCCGGCTCTGCGCGCTAGCATTGCTGATCTGCTCACCGCCGCTGATCTGGGCGGTAAAGAAGTGCGCCATCTGTTAAGCGAATGGCTGGACGATCCTGATGGAGCAGTGCGTCGGGCAGCGGTGCGCGGCTTGCTGCAGTACGCCCATCAGGATCGCAAGCGCATCCAGCCGATTGCCATGCGCCTGCTCAACGATCCCGATCCGCGTGTGCGCCTAGAGGTTGTGCCTGTGCTGTTGGGCTCGGATGAGGCGCTTGCTAAGGCAGGGCTTGCAGCGCTGGAGCCGTTCTTGAGCGCTGCCGAGCCGCATCTACGGGCGAGTGCTCTGCAAGCGCTGGGCAAGGCGGCGCACGTCCGTTATGTTGAGCAAGTTTTGCCGCACCTCCACGATCCAAGCCCTGAGGTGCGTCTTGCCGCGGCGCTCAGCCTTGAGGCACTGTGTGGGCTCGGCAAGCTGCCCGAGAGCCTAGCCCAAGCGCTGCGCGAGCATCTGGATAGCCTGCTGCGCGATCCGATTGAGCGCGTACGTCGGGCGGCGCTGACTTTGCTCGGCTGCGCGGACATGAGCAAGGCTGAGCATATCCTGATCAACTTCCTCACCGACCCAAGCCCTGAGCTTCGCGCTCAGGCTGTTGAGTCGCTGGTGCGGCTGGGCAAGCCCGCCCTAGGCGCCCTGATGCCACTCCTTGAGAGCGCCGCGCCGACTGTGCGGCTGGAGGCGACCGTTGCATTCAGCCGCATCGCGCGGGAGCGTGCCACCGAGCACTTACGCGCCGTTGTGCGGGAAAATCTAGTCGCTGTTCACGCCACGCAAGTGCACCTGGCGCTGCTGCAGCCATGCGAGCAGTATCGCAGCCTGGACTTGCTGTGCAGCCTGCTGCGCGAGCGCAGCGCTGAGCGCCTTGACGCCATCTTCTATCTGTTAGGCGCTGTGCACAATCGCCAGAGCGTGCGGATCATCCGTGAGGCGCTCAATAATCCGCAGGCCCGCATGCGCGCTAACGCCCTAGAGGCGCTTGAGTCGCTGCTGACGCCGCAGATCGTCAAGTTGTTTGCCCCGCTCTACGATCCTGACCTCTCAAATGAACAGCGGCTGCAGCTGAGCCAATCCATCAGCGGCACGCGCCAAAGCGCTGCCGAGTTCCTACAACATGCCGTCACCGAGCCGAGTGATGATAGCTTACGCGCCATAGCTAGCTTTGTGCTCGCCGAGATCGCCCCGCCTGCCGACTCACCGCCTGAAAAGCCGTGTCAGCAGCTCTTCAGCCGCCAGCAAATCAGCGCGCTGCTGAGCGCGGTGCTGCACAGCGACAACTCGCCTGAGGTGCGCACCGCCGCGCAAGCCGCTCAGCGATTGCTAGAGGGCACCAGCCTGCCCCAACTTTTAAGTCAACGTGAGGGACTTATGCTCTCGACCATTGAGAAGATCATTTTTCTGCGCGAGGTCTCATTCTTCGAAGGGATGACGGTCGACCAGCTGAAGGTGCTGGCAAGCGTGGCAGAAGAGCGCTTCTTCCCCGAAGAGGCTGAGATTTTTGCGCAGGGCGCGCCTAGCGGCACCCTTTATGTGATTGTGCGCGGCAAAGTTGCCCTTGAGCGCGCAGGGCAGCGCAAAGGCTCTTCATCGCGCATTGCCACGCTGGAGGCCTACGGCTACTTCGGTGAGATGGGGTTGTTTGATGACAGTCCGATGACTGAGCGCGCCTTTGCCGTGCAAGATACACTCTGTCTTGCTGTGCGCCGTGAGCCGCTGATCGAATTAACGCGCCGCTATCCTGATCTCTCGCTGCGCCTGATCTATGTGCTGAGCCGCCGTCTGCGCGAGGCAACTGATCGCATCGCCCAGCTAACCGCAACACGACCGCGCGAATTGCACAAAGTCTTTGACCGCCTGGAGTAACCACCTGCACCTATGCGTATGCCCGATCTACCCTTCAAGCCCTTGTTCCCTCGCCGCACCCAACTGGTTGTGACCGCGCTGGCTGCCTCGATCTTTGGGTTGTGGCTGCTTGGCACGCCCGATGGGCTGCTGGGCAAGGCGGCGGCGGTCGGCTACGCGATTTGCCATCAGATCGCTGAGCGCACCTTCCCCATCAACCCTGAGGCGAGCCTCTTGATGCCGCTGTGTGCGCGCTGCACGGGCATTTATCTGGGCGTGCTGCTCAGCCTTTTGATTATGACTGCGCGCAGGCGGCTGCAGAGCTGCCGCTTCCCGCCTTTGCCGATCGTCTTCGTGCTGATCGGCTTCGCAGCCGTGTTGGGCGTGGATGGCGTGAACAGCTACCTGACCTTTTTTCCTGGCTACCAGCCGATCTACCCGCCCAGCAATCCGCTGCGCCTGCTGACGGGCTTGCTGACAGGCGTCGCCATTGCGCACTTGATTGTGCCGTTCTTCAACAGCACGCTCTGGGTGCAGCCACAGCCCACGCGCAGCCTGGATGGCTGGCGTGATCTGTTGGCGGTTTGTGGTGTGGCGGGCAGTGTAGTGCTCTTGGTGGTGAGCGGTCGCCCGCTGATTGTGTGGGTGTTGGGCATCCTGAGCAGCTTGAGCGTGGTCGGCTTGCTGAGCGCGATCGGCGCAGCGTTATTTGTCTCGGTGTTGCGCCGTGAGCGCCAAGCCCAGACGTGGCGCGATCTCATCGTACCGCTGTTGGCGGGCTTCACGCTGACTATGCTGCAGCTGAGCGCGATCACGTTTGTGCGCTTCAGCCTGATCACCAAC
>JBDNDQ010000017.1:0-60431 GCA_046719055.1 Aggregatilineales bacterium
TCTGGTTGGATCGAGCATCTCGCGCCCGGCGGTGGGCGAAGTCAGCTCGCGCATCACGACAACCATCTGTGGCACGCCGTTGTGCGGCACGTAGTGCGAGGATGCTTCCACACGGCGCGTGCCAATGCGGAAGGAGGCTGTGCCTTCCTTGCTGAACAGCTCAAGGAAAGTCTCGGCAGGCTGCACGCTCTCAGCTAGGATCTCCAGATTGGGTTCGCCGCCGCTCAAGCCGAACCATGCTTGGGCGCGTGCATTGGCATAGACTAATTTGCCGCGCCCTTCTGTCACGAGCACAGCATCGTCGTTATCCAGCAGATTCACCTGTACCACTGACTCAGGTAACAGCTCGGCTTGGTTTTGGCGCTCTAGGCGCAGGCGCGCCAACATGAACACCGCCCCAAACATGCTGAAGCCTAGCACAAATAACAGCAGCACAAACCCGTCCATGCTCTCAACATCCTTGTGGCAGCTCTAGGGCTGCCGCTTGTTTACCAAGATGTGTCGATGGGCTCGACCGAGTCACTGGCTGGGCGGCGGCGCGCTTCCGCAGCCAGTTCAACAATCTCACGGATATCAGCGAAGCGCTGGGTGGCGTTGGAGACCATGCCAACGGCTAGAGTCATCAGCGGCTTAGTCTCGCCGTTCTCTACGATGATATGCCCGCGCTCACGGTCGATGAAGGTGTAATGTTGCTTCACATCGTCGTTGAAGCGCTCAATCAAGCGATCTTTGAGGGCTGTGGCGCGGCTGCTGTAGGTGATGAGCACAAAATTATCGTTGCCAGCATGACCAATAAAATCATCCGGTGTGCCCAGCTCATCAGTCACCTCGCCGAGCAGCAACGCCACAAAGCGCAGCACCTCTGTGCTAGCCAGCACGCCATAGACTTCTTGGAAGGCATCGAAATGGTTGATCTTGATATCCATATAATACCACGTGTCAGTGGTGCGCATCAGGTCGCGCAGCTGCTCCTCGATCAGGCGGCTGGATGGCAAGTTAGAGCGTGGATCCATGCTTTTTTCGCGATCGACGCGCTCGATGGCGTTTTTCACGCGCAGCTTGAGCTCTTCGATATCGAAAGGCTTGGTGATGTAGTCGTCGGCACCCAGCTCCAAACCGGCGATGCGATCCGAGCGCTCGTCGCGCTGAGTTAGGAAAATAATCGGGATATGGCTAGTGCGCGTAGTTTGGCGCAGCTCACGGCAGACTGCATAGCCGTCCATATCGGGCAGCATGATATCTAGCACGATCAGCTGTGGCAGCTGCTTGCGAGTCAGCGTCAGTGCATCGCCACCACGCGGCGCCACTTGTACATCGTAGCCCTGCCCAGTGAAGTAAATGCGCAACATGTTTGAGATGTCGAAATCATCTTCAACGACCAGAATACGTCCTTTGCTCACAGTCGTACCTCACTCATTGGATTGCACGTTGCGGCGTGCCAAATGACACACCGCGATTATAGCTCACTTTGGCACAGGGCAAAACTGCCTTTGACACACCTTGACTGTGCCAATGCTTGCCTGCATTGTCAAGTCTGCTGCACAAATGTTTGCAAAAATGAACCAGGCAGGCTAGGGAGCAGGGCGCCCTGCTAGATCGGCGATGGAGAAGTGGTACAGCATGCCGCCCGATGCCACGAAGATGTGATCGCGCTCGGCGTAGATGCCGCTGAGCGCCTGGAACAGGCTTGGATCGCTAGCGCGGAAGCGGTAGCGGAAGGCGCCTGAGAGCGTGATCTGGTAGACAGACTGATCGGTCGGATCGAGCAGATAGATAGACGGCAAGGGCGAGTCGCCATCTAGATACATGGCCCGCCCGCTTTTCAAGCCGTCTGATGGCATGCCGCTCAGCGCGAAGCGTTGCTCGATGCCGCTGGTGAACTTGCGCAGCTGCCCATCGGCAAAAAAGATGTAGACGTTGCCATTCGGATCGATGCCGAAGTCTACAGCTGCGCTGAGATCGGGGCGTACCTCGCCATCGAAGTACTCTTCAGGCGGGTTGGGGTAGCTATTGCCCAGCGGGCGGTAGCGCCAGATTTGATTCGCCGCAGGATCGAGCAGATACAGGTTCCCGCGCCACGTAGCGAGCGCCACCGGCTTGCCCCACAGGTCGGCGCCAGGCAGGCGCTGCGCTGTGGCGGGCGCAAAGGTCGGCGAGTAGGTGATCAAAATGCCCTGCGTATCCAGCGCCGCCAACACATTGGCCCGCTGCACGCCGCCCTCAGCCAGCCAGATCATGTCTACTACTTCGCGCACAGAAAAAGCGCCAACCGCCTGCCCGCGCTGTACCACCGGCTGCGTGTTGCGCGTGATGATCATGCCCACTTCCGGGGCCAGCGTATCGCGGTAGATGGCGCTGCGGCTGGTATCCAGCGTGTAGACGTCGGCGCCGCCGCGCACGATCGGATTGACTACCAGCGCCCCTTCCCCGAAGTTGCGCAGCGGAGTTGGCGCCCGCCGCGTGACCTTATCGAAGCGATCCAAGATGCCCTGTGCCTTCAGCCGAATGCGGTTGAGCGTTGGATCGTTAGTCCGTCCGCTGGTCATCTCTACGTATGCCACGCGCTCTAGGATGCCCAGCCAGACCGTGCGCGCCAAGCGCTCATCGTTCAGGTCGACCAACTCAGCCTGGCGGACAGCCTGCTCTACCTGGCGCACCATCTGCTCGAACTGGGTCAGGTCAAATTGCGAGAGCTGCAGCGCCACCATCACAAAGACGACCACGATAGGCACGAAAATTGCCAAGATCGCAGCTAGCATGCTTGGGATGCGCGGTGTATTTGCCTGGCTTGGTTCTACCAGCAGGCGCCCAAGCGCACGACTTAAGCCCTTAGCAAAGCTGCCCAGCGCTTTGCCCGTCGCCAGCGTTGCGCGCTGCCCAAGCGTAGCAGCAGGCGCTTGTGAGGGCTCTGCCGGCGGCCTAGAGGTTTGGGCAAGCTCCGGCGCAGGCGCTGAGCTTGGCTCAGGTGCCTGTGTGGGCAGTGTAGGACTGCTCGGCTCGGGGATGGGCGCACTTTTGCGCGGTTTGGGAATGGGCGTTGGATCGGGTGTCTCGGGTGTGGCGAATTCGATAATCAGCGCCTGAGTCTCGCGGCTGGCAAGCGCCTTGAGCGGCTCGAGGATGGCGGTCAGGTCGCGCTCAGCAAGAGCTGCGTTCAGAGCAGCGCGATCGGCGCGCACAAGCGCACTATCACACAGCACCATCAGGTCGCCGGGCGCCACCTCGCAGCGCGAGAGCTTGATCTCCGGCGCAGAGGTAGCACCTAACGGGACGCTGTCGCTCAGTTGATCGGGATGATAGGCGAAATCGCCGTTTTGGCGCAAAATACACGCACTTTCCGCTGTGCGTGCCAGGTAGACCTCGTTGCCGCGCAGCACAGCGCAGATCATGTTCAGCGTATAGCGCTGCCCTGTCTCTGAAATCTGGCTGTTGACGGCGTGAATCGCCTCACGCAATCCGCTAGTGACGCTACCGCTGCTGCGGAAGTAAACTTCAGCGGCAAGGTGGGTCAGCGCCTCGTAGATATTGGCGGTGGCGTGCGTCTTGCCATGCGGCGTGATCAGGGTGAAGAAGGTATCCGCCTCACGGCTGCGCTGCACTTTGCGCGGTGGCAGCTCCACCAGGGCGCCAGGCGGCGTTGTACCAATGGCGCGCCCGCCCACCACAAACAGATAGCCAACCAGCGCCTCAATTGTCTCTATCATCGCGCAGACGATCCCACTGAGCATGCGCCGCAGATTGGATAGCAAAAAAGGTGGTGCTTGTCAAGTACAGCGCAGCACGCTAAGAGGCAGTTGCAAGAAATGCGGGCTTAGGTATGCTACAATCAGCAGTGAGAGAAGCAGTACGCTATGCAATAGGGATGCGCATGAGAAAACTCAAAAATTACGTGATTCAAGATACGCGGCACATCCCGCCTTTTAATCAGCCTGCCCGCGAGCTGAACGTGCTGAATAAGCCGCTCTGGCTGGCGCAGCGCGATGCTCTGGCGCCCTACTGCGAGCCCGAAATCACCGTCAATGCGCTCAGCGATATCCTGCCCGCCGCTGAAGAGACACTCATCTACCGCGATAACCTCTACTTCGATCCTGAGTACATCAAAGCATTCATCACGCAGGCGCGCAAGCTGGGCGTGCCGTGCCGTGCTGCCTTCAAGCCCGAGGATAAGGCCCTGGTGACCTATGCTGTGCCGTTAGCGCGCTGTGTACAGCACATCCACAAGCGCGGCGCTGACGGCAAGGTAGTCAAGGATGCGCGCGGGCGTGAAGAGATCGATCACTATGAATTCGACCTGTGGTACTATCCACGCGGCTACGATCCGAGCCTGAGTGCTGCGCCACTTTACGTTGAGACGGGCTGGGATGAAGTCGGCTTCTACTCGGTGCCGGATTACATGTCCGATCGCGGTGATCTAGTCCACTATGTGACGCAACGCAGCATCATCAGCATCGAAAACTGGGTGCACATCTTCTTTGCCAACGTCCCGCTGGGGATCTTCTCGCTGGGCAAGCGCTTCGAGAACCGCATCATCCCGATAAAGGGGAAAGCGCGCAACCCTGAGTACAGCAACTTCACGCTGCTCGGGGTGCTGCTGCGCGCCCTGATTGAGCAGAAGCACGTGCTGGAGTGTTCTGCGCTGGTGCATATTGGCAGAAATACGCGCATTGATCCATCCGCCGTTATTCACGGCCCCGCCTGGATCGGCAACGACTGCACCATCGGGCCTGGCGTGGTTGTTCAGAATTGCTACATCGGCGATCGGGTGAACATCGATCAGGGCGCACAGCTGATGCTCAGCGTGGTGGGCGATAACTGCTTCCTGCCTTTCCGCGCCTCGCTCTACCTGACCGTGTTGATGGAACACTGCATCGTGGCGCAGAACACCTGCCTGCAAATGTGCGTAGTTGGGCGCGGCAGCTTCATCGGGGCTGGCAGCACCTTCACCGACTTCAATCTGCTGCCCAAGACGCTTGAAGTGGACGCCATCGACGGACGGCGCGAGAAGATCGGGCAGAAAGTGTTGGGCAGCTGCGTTGGCAATAACTGTCGGATCGGCTCGGGCATGGTCGTCTACCCAGCGCGCATGATCGAGTCAGATACGGTTCTGTTCGCCAAGCCGGATCGGCGCATTTTGCGCAAGAACATCAGCTTTGAGGAGAGCGACCATCACGGCTTGCGTGGCGAAATCGCTGCCCTGCACCGTCAGAAGTTCCCACGTGCCGCCGAACGTCAAGATGAGACCAGCTTCCTTGAAGAATGGGAATGAGCCATGTCTGAGGTGACGGACACCTTCGGCTTCATCATTCATCCTATCCATCCCAAGCGCGATGTCAGCCGTAAGTTCCCGCTTCTGGGCAAGCTGCTGACCGAAAAGCAAGTCGATTTCCTCTCTGCCTACTTCCCACCCGTCTACATCTCGGAGATCACGGGGGCACGCAGCCTAGCTACAGGGCGCGAGGTCAAAGGCTGGTTCATCGCCTGCCCCTTCACGCCCAAGCGCATGCTGGAGCTGCCTGTAGAGCACGTCTACAGCAAGATCACGGCATCGGTGCGCAAGGCAGAGAAACTGGGCGCGCGGATCGTCGGCTTGGGCGCCTTCACAAGCGTGGTCGGCGATGCAGGGCGCACCATCGCAGCGCGCTGCGCTGTGCCGGTCACCACAGGCGATAGCTACACGATTGCTATCGCCGTCGAGGCTGTCCGTCAGGCGGCGGCGCAGATGGGCATCGCACTTGAGACATCGAAAGCAGCAGTGGTGGGTGCAACGGGCGCAATCGGGGCGGTATGCGCTGAAATTCTGGCGGCGGATGTGGCAGAGCTAGTGTTAGTTGGCAGGCGCGAGGCGGCATTGGCAGAGGTACAGGCGCGCTGCGAAGGCAAGCAGGCGCACGTGGTGAACAGCACAGCGATCGACGCGATCTACGATTGCGATCTCATCCTGACAGTGACTAGCGCTGTAGAGGCGGTGATCTTTCCGCAGCATTTGAAGCCGGGCGCCGTCGTGTGCGATGTAGCACGCCCACGTGATGTCTCGGCGCGTGTGGCGCAAGAGCGCGACGATGTGCTGGTGATTGAGGGTGGCATGGTCGAGGTGCCCGGCGAAGTGGATTTCCACTTTGACTTTGGTTTTCCCAAAGGAAAGGCTTTCGCCTGCATGGCGGAAACAATGGCGCTGGCGATGGAAGGGCGCTACGAGGATTACAGCATCGGCAAATCGCTCACAGCCGCACAAGCGCACGAGATCGCGGCAATTTGCGCTAAGCACGGCTTTCGGCTGGCGGGCTTCCGCAGCTTCGAGCGCGCTGTGAGTGAGGATCACATCTTGCAGGTTCTGGAACGGGCGCAGCACAGACGTCGGACGTGGTCGCCGCTGCGCACCTGAAGTGTGTTATTTATTTTTAACTGATTCTTTACAAGCTTTTACAATTTTTTGCAAGCTCTCACAAATTCCTCACTACGGAGCGCTTGCTAAGCGTGCTGGGTATCCGCTAAATTATCCACTGAAAGTTGTGTTGTGCGCATGGAAAGTCAAGCTTGTCGGCTGGGTGCCTCGCTCTGATATTCCAAACTGCCGTTCGTGCTGCAGTGCAGATGATTGTTACACGGCTTGTGCGGCGCATTCTGCAACACATCTTCAATCGTCTGCGTATGTGAAAAGTGGCAGCCTGTGCGAAAACGCACAGCGCTGGCATCTCTCGGTTCACCTAAAGCAGGAGTCCAGTATGAAAGTCTCGTTCTATAAGTCCATCGTGCTTGCCCTCATCAGCTTGCTGTTGCTCACCCCCGCTCTGACAGTCTCAGCGCAGGACTGCCCGCCCGGCATCGGCGCCAGCGATTGCGCCCTGATCGCCTCTGCCACTGGCGAGAACGCTGGGAAGTTGGCGTCTTTCGTCATGGATTTCACAGTGGATGCTGTGATTAAGGGCGTGGAAGGCGGCGATGTTATGCTAGCTGTCAAGGGCAGCGGCGGCATTGATATCAGCAAGCTCAACCTGATGGCTAGCGATCCTGTTGAGGCGCTGGCGGGCTTGGTCTTCCGTGCTGCGATGGATGCCTCGCTCAAGGGCGGCGGCCAAGAGCAGTCGGGCACGGTCGAAATCCGCATCGTGGATGGTCAGGTGTACTTTAAGGGCTTTGACGGCACAGATACTTGGCAGCAGCAGCCTGCTGACGATCTGTTCAGCCAGCTAGGCTTGGGTGACACGGGCGGCAGCGACATGGGCGATCTGGGTGGCTTGCTGGGCAACCTGGGTAACCCTGCGCTGAGCGGCTTGTTTGGCGCCATTCAGACCGTCTACACAGCTAGCGACGGCCCAACCATCGAGGTCAGCACCCGCGCTATCGTCGCCACGACCGACCTGAAGCCACTCTTGCAGGCGCTCGCCGACCCTACCATCTCAGACGCGCTCTCGCAGATCATCCCGCAGGATGACCCGAACGTTGCGCAGATCGGCAGCTTGCTGCCACTGCTCAGCGCGCTCTTTAAAGAGGCAAAGATCGTCGCTACGCAGTACTACGGCACGGATGGCACCTTCCGCGGCCTGAAGTTTGAGCTCTCGTTGGTGGTGGACGGTATGATGGCTTCTATGCTGACTAACACGCCCAACGATATCGAGGTGCAGTTTGCGCTAGACGTGCGCCTGTCGAAGCTTGGCGAGCCGTACACAGTTGAAGTGCCAATCAACTGAGCGCGCAAGCGCATCCTAAACAAGGCAAGCGCGGTAAATCTACCGCGCTTGCTGCGTTCATTAAGAGTACCTACGACAGCGCTCTGAGCTATAATCAAGCCAATATCCGGAGGTTGCACGTCATGCCTTTGAGAAGGCGCTTGCTGGTTTATCTACTTGCGCTGGCAGTTGTGCCAACGTTCTTGGTGACTCTAACTGCCTACGGTATCACCAACAACAATCTGGTGGAGATCGAGCGTGCTAATCTGGCAGAGAGTGCTGCAAGCGCAGTGCGCCTGCTTGAGGACATTGAGACAAACCTTGCCAACACCACGCTAGATTACGCCAACTGGGATGACCTACACGCCCAAGCCGCCACCGATACCCCCGATCCCGATTGGATTGGCACTTACCTTGACCCTGCCTCTACCCTTTCGCTAGCTACTACCTTCAGCCTGGAGATCATCGGCATCTACAACGTCAATGGGCGGCTGAACTACGCCGTCGGCAATGCCCAAGCGGTCGTGGCGCAGCTAGGTGAGCGCTTGCCCAGCCTGCGCCAGAGCGAGCAGCCGCTGACTGAGCTGCTAAGCATTGATGGCGATATTTACCTGGTGGCGCTCAATGCCATCCGCAAGGGTGATGGCAGCGATCCGAACGGCGTGTTGATCGCCGGCAGGCAGCTGCGCCCGCAAGACGCTGAGAAATTCCGCGCCCTGCTTGGCGCCGAGGTTGCTTTCTACAATGGCACAAAGCTGATTGCTGCTACCGAAGGCTTCACGCCCAGCTCCGATCCACAGCATCTGCGCGCCGCAGCACACGGGGATGTCGTACTCGATCAGAGCCACAGCGCCGCAGCGTTCATTTACAAGCCCATCCCACTAGAATACAGCGCCGAATACCTAGTCATCGCCCTGCAGCGCTCCCGTCAGGCCGTGTTAGCTGCACAACAAAGCGCCCTGCAATCGCTATTGATCTGGCTCTCGATTGTCAGCGTTGCCGCTGTGCTAACCGCCACAGCTCTGGGCAGGCCGATTGTGGGCACGCTCGCCCAGATGGTTGCCAGCGCCGATCAGATTGCCGCTGGCGATTATACCCGCCGCATGCCGCTGCCTAAGCGCTATGATGAGCTCTACCAAATGGCAAACGCTTTCAATCAGATGACCGAGCGCCTTGTGCGCAATATTGAGCTGCTACACTCCCAAGCACGCGAACTAAACGCCAAAAATGCTGAGCTGATGCAGGCCAATGCTGCCGCCAACCAGGCTGTGCGCACCGAGCGTGATTTCATCGCCTCAATGTCGCACGAGCTGCGCACGCCGCTGACCGCCATAATTGGCTACAGCGACATGCTGCTGATGGGCATGTTCGGCACACTGAGTGAGCATCAGCTCCAGCGCCTTCAGATCATCCGCGATAACGGCACGCGCCTGCTCTCGCTGATCAACGACCTGCTCGATCTCTCACGCATTCAAGCTGGTAAACTCAGCTTAAACATCGCGCCTTTTGCGCCTGCCGCCCTGCTAGAGCGCACAGCGCTAGAGTTAAGCGTCCTGGCGCAGAAGAAGGGGCTCCGCTTTGTCCGGGAGATCGACCCAAACTTGCCGCCACAGCTCTTGGGCGATGAAAAGCGCCTGCAGCAGATCATCACAAACTTGCTGGGCAATGCGTTCAAGTTCACGCGGGAGGGCGAAGTGCGTTTGCGCGCTCACGCTAATTTCTCCGTCCAAATGTGGACTCTCAGTGTCTCGGATACGGGCGAGGGCATCCCACCAGAGGCGCTCGACACAATCTTCGAGAAATACCAGCAGATTCAGTCAGATATGCAGCGCGGCGTGACTGGTACCGGCTTAGGTCTGCCCATCACCCGCGATTTGGTGGAGTTGATGGATGGGGTGATCACTGTTAAAAGCACAGTGGGCAAAGGCAGCACTTTCACCATCAGTTTGCCAATGATCATCCCTCAAACGCTTGATGCGATGCTCTCAGCGACGAAAGTGCAGTGATCTTTATGACGGATTGGCAAGACCTTACAACCTGGCATGTGCTGATCGTGGATGATGAGACGGCGAATCGCGACGTCTTCGCGGAGACGCTGCAATATTTCGGCGCACAGGTGACGACAGCCTCTAACGGCGCAGACGCGCTGGCACTCATCCGCCAACGCGTCCCCACCATCATCCTGACCGACCTGGTCATGCCGAAAATGGACGGCTGGGAGATGTTGCGCGTCTTGCGTGACGATCCGCAGCTGCGCCACATCCCAGTCCTCGCCATCACGGCGGCTTACACCCTGCCCGGCGACCGTGAGCGCGTGCTCGAGGCGGGCTTCGACGGCTACTTGATCAAGCCCGTCGAGATCAGCACCTTTGCTGAGGTGCTGCGCCAAACCATTGCCAAAGCGAGGCAGCGTGGCTCCGTGTGAACGTCCTAATCGTTGCGGCACTACCTGGCGCCATTGCCCTGCTGTGGCTGCTGGCAGCGCTCAGCCGCCGACTCGGCGCAGTGACTAAGCAGCCGCCGCTCTACCGCCTCTTCTACCTGAGCATGGCATTGATCAGCGTCGGCGCGCTGTGGCGGCTGGTTGCGCCTGCTAGGGTGCAGCAGCCCTTAATCGCCGATGTGTTAGTCTTGATCGGCTTGCTGAGCGCGCTCTTTGCAGCTTGGCGCTATTGGGGCTGGCTGATTTATGAATGAGCACGCACACGGCTTGGCAGACCTAACCCTGTACGCGCACCTTGCCGCACTGCCCAAGATTGAGTTACATCGGCACTTTGAGGGCTCACTGCGCCTGAGCAGCCTGGCTGAAATTGCGCGAGCCTATCAGCTGGATGTGCCCGCCTACAGCGTCGAGGACTTGCGTCCGCATGTGCAGGTTATGCCCGGCGCGCCGCGCAGCATGGCACACTTCCTCTCGAAATTTGCCGTGCTGCGTAAGTTCTATTGCAACGCCGATGTCATCTGCCGACTGGCGCGCGAAGTGGTGGAAGATGCAGCGGCTGATAATGTGCGCTACCTTGAGCTGCGCTTCACACCCAAAGCGCTGACGCATACTAGTCGGCTCTCCTTCCGAGAGGCGATCGCCTGCTTGTGCGAGGGAGTTGCACAAGCACAACGAACACACAACATCGCAGTGCGCCTGATCGTCTCGCTCAATCGGCACGAGTCGGTTCAAGAGGGTGCCCAAGCTGTCTACGCTGCGCTCGACTTCCGTGCGCAAGGCATTGTTGCGCTTGATTTGAGCGGGCAGGAGAACGGTTTCTCAGCGGAGCCCTTTCGCGGCCTTTTCGCCGAGGCGCGGCAGGCGGGTTTATTCATCACTTCGCACGCTGCTGAATGGTCGGGCGCGGAGAATGTGCGCTGCGCCGTTGAGAAGCTTGGTGCAACCCGCATTGGGCATGGCGTGCGCATCGTCGAGAACTCTTCTGTAGTCGCCTTTGCGCGCGAACACGGCATCACTTTTGAAGTCTGCCCGACCAGCAATATCGATAGCGGAGTCTTTCGCAGCCTCGCTCAGCATCCACTACAAGATATGCGCGCTTGCGGTCTGCGCCTGACGCTGAACACCGATGATCCATTGCTCTCGAACATCACGCTGACCGATGAGCTCTACAACGCTATGACGGCGTTTGGCTGCACCCTGGCCGATCTGCGCGAGATGGCGCTGAACGCCGCGCAGGCTGCCTTCCTACCGCCGGCTGAGCGCGCTGCGCTGGCTGCAGAAATTCGTGCCGCCTACGGCGACTAGGCTGCCACAAAACGGGCGGGACGCGCGTCCCGCCCTGTGCATGTACGGGTACGGAAAGGCTTACGGTGCGTTGGCGGCGATGGTAGCGCAGGCTAGGCAGATATTGCCAGGACGGATGATGGCATAGCCGGCTTGCGGATCGTCGCTATCGTAGTTGGTGAAGTCGATGTTGAAGACAATCAGCAGGCGCACGCGGCCTGTGTTGCGCGCCACACGCACTGCCTCGCCCAGGAATTGAGCTTGACGTTGGGCTGTAGTGCTGGCCGCCCACGCAAAATTGGGCGGCAGCGGCCCGTAGCCTTCCGGCGAGAGGTAGCCCAACTCGCTGAAGCAAGCCTGCTTGCCCGGGAAGGGCGCCAGAGCCCGCTGGAGCATGGTCAGGAAGTAGCGCGTTGGGTAGTTATCGCCGCGTGGGTCGCCTGAGGTTGCCGTCGGGCTGACGATGCCTTCGTTATAGTGCACGCCAATGCAGTCGGCAAAACGAGCAGCCCCCGCAGCAGCCATGCCGTTGTAGTAGCGGTCGTCGTTCCAGACGCGCGCCAAACCAAAGGCGCCTTCAGCGCCAGTTGGGGCCGGCGCACCTGTAATGACCAGCGTGTTCGGATTTGCCGCCTTAATGGCTGTGTAGGCCTTCTGCAGCAGCTGGACGTAGCTAGCGGGATTGATCTGCCCCTGCGGCCACTCACGGTCGATGTTCATTTCATTCCAAACTTGGATGGCATCGGCGCCTGAGCGAGCAAGGTTCGCCACAAAGGCAGCGTACTCATCTTGGAAGGCAGGCTCCAGCACGCGATTCTTATCGCCCACAACGCTGAGCATGACCTTATAGCCTGCGCCTTTGGCCTCACCGATGAAGGCGATGGCTGCGGCATCGCCAGCCGAGAATTGCCGCTTGACCCACCTCATCTTGGCGCTCTTCATCACCGCATCGCTGTTCGCCGTCAGACCGCCCTGAATCTGGCCGCCGATCTCGAAGCCTGTTGTAGGTGTGCCGCCTGGCACTTGTGTCGGCACGACCACGCCGCCCTCGCCGGGCACGCGCAGCTGCTGCCCAACAAAAATCAGGTTGACGTTGACTATGCCGTTCAGCTGTGCCAAAACGGCGACCGTCGTGTTGAAGCGCCGCGCAATGCGCGCCAATGTATCACCAGGCTGCACAACGTATATGCCAGTGCCTATGGCAGGCGGCTGAGTCGGTGGGATAATCCCGCCTGGGCCGCCGCTGATGATCAGGCGCTGGCCGATAAAAATGCGGTTCACATTGACGATGCCGTTTTGAGCCGCAATTACACTGATCGGCACGCCATACCGCAGCGAGATGCGATACAACGTCTCGCCGGGCTGCACAATGTGAACAATTTGCTCTTGCTGTGCCTGCGCCGAACCGCTCAACGGCAACACCGCAAAGCAGCACGCAACCACCAAAGCTATCAAGGCAATTCGCCGCATGTTAATCCATCCTCTCCAGCAATCTTTGGCGAGCCGCCGCTTTACAGCGGCGGCCATTCGCACACTTAACGCCATCCTACGCGCTCATGGCTAT
This sequence comes from Aggregatilineales bacterium, assembly GCA_046719055.1. Lineage (GTDB taxonomy): Bacteria > Chloroflexota > Anaerolineae > Aggregatilineales > UBA2796 > CP2-2F. The sequence goes on from JBDNDQ010000017.1 coordinate 12,959, forward strand.
AGAAGTATCTTTCACTTTTGGCCGCCTGTCAACTTGTGCGCAGGGGAAGCGCCTAACACGCGCCTGTGCCGCGCGCTTGCGGCACAGGTCAAATGGGGAATCACACGGCCTACAGCTGTCGTATGATAGCACAAACATAGCAGGGTGGAATTGCAGCCAGCGCGCCCGAAGTGAAACTGCGATCTACGCTGCATGCGGCTAGAAGAACAACAGTACAGGTTCACTGCATAGCTTCGCTGTGTTAACCTTGTCCTGACTCAGCTTCAAGTTCACGGATAGTCTCGGTGATGGTGTAGGCAATATCCTTCAGCCAGCCGATCACCTCTTCGGCGGGTAAGTCCGTCACCTGCCCTAGTTTGCCTTCGCAGACGATGTCGTGCAGGCGATCCACCGTCTTGAACAAAGCGGCAAAGCGATCTTCGGTGAACAGAGTTTGGTAGAGGCGAATATTCAGGCGGTTGCTCAGCATAGGTCACTCCATAGCTCTGGCAAACAAAAAGACGTAGAACCAATGACTGCTCGGTTCTACGTCTCCTGTGCTTCGAAAACGCCGCAGGCTCGGAAACTCGCGTTTAAGTCTCAGCGTGACTCCTACGACGTGCTTCCGAAACGTTGAACCGACTGTTGTTAAAGAGCGTAGGATACACATTGCGCGCTGCTTTAGCGCTGTATCCTTGTGTGTGCTGTGCCGCGAGCACACTCCCAGCAAACCCTGCTCGCGCTCCTGCAAACTGCCCCGCACCTGCAAACCCATGCCCCAAGAACGGCGAGGCAGCAGCTTTGGCAGGGGAGCGTAAGTGCGCCATGTCGCCCGCAGGGACGCTCAGACGCGCCCGGACGACGGGTGCTAATGCGCCCACCGCTCCGTTTGCAATCCCGCCCATCACTTGGCTTTTCATGGCTATGCACGCCTCTCTAAAACAGTCTGGTCAAGCATGGCGAGAATGCTCTCGCCCTTGATGAAAATACGCCGAACGCCCTTTGGCTGGCTAACGCGCAGATGCCCCGCGTTGATTAGCTTCTTGAGTGTGCTGAGGCTTATACCCAGCGCTTCAGCCGCCTCTTGCCTGCTGTAAATGGCTTGTGGATCAACGGGACGCTTGCGCTTTTGGCTGTCCACTTCCACTTTTGCTTCCCTAGCGCTCACAGTGTAGCATAACCCTCCTCTCTTTGTCAAGCACTTTGTTCGATCAATTTGTGCTATTGCCAATCATAGCGCATTTTCTAGAGTTCACAAAGGCTCAAAAGCGCGTTAGGCTCAACCAGCAGGCTGCAAGGCTCTGCGGCGGCGCCACGCGTAGAAACTCAGGGCAATCAGCGTGGCGAGGTAGGGGATCATCTGCGGTAATTGCGAGGGCACATCCAAGCTGCCCAGACGGGTCTCTAGGGCGGCGAAGGCGCCAAACAGCAGCGCCGCAACGAGCGTGCCGAGCGGCGTATAGCCGCCCAAAGCGGGGATCACCAGCGCGATGTAGCCGCGTCCTGCCGTCATATCCCGGCTGAAACTGTTCAGGTAGCCCATGCTCATATACACGCCGCCCAAGCCTGCCAATAAGCCGCTCAGCAGCAAGGCTGTATAGCGCACTCGCCGCACGCGGATGCCGACCGATGCCGCTGCTTGCTCATTCTCACCCACCGCCCGCAGGTGGACGCCGAACGGCAGCCGATAGAGCACAAAAGCCACGCCGAAAGCGCTCAGCAGCGCGCCCCACGTCAGGATGTTCTGCCGCCCAATAGCTACGTCGAGCACCTCGCCAAAGAGCGGCAGCTCACGCAGGAAAGGCAATGTCAGGTCGGGCAGGCTGATCGGCGGCAGGCTCAGCCCGCCAGCGCGCGCGCCGCCCAGCTGATAGCCCAGCGCAACCGTCGCAGCCGAGCCGAGAATGTTGATCGCAATGCCGCCCAAGATCAAGTCACCTCTCAGGCTGAGGTGAAAGATCGCCAGCAGCAGCGCCGTCAAGGTGGCGGCCAGCAGCCCTGCCAGCACCCCGATCAGGGCATTTTGCAGCAGACCGCCAACTGTTGCGCCTGTGAATGCAGCGATCAGCATGATCCCTTCCAAGCCGATGTTGATAGTGCCCGCTTTCACGCTGATCAGCGCTGCAAGGGAGGGCAGCAGGAGCGGCGTGCTGATCCGCAAGATGGCTGCCAGGTAGGTCGCGCTGAAGATGCTGCTCAGGATGTTCTCCACGCTGCAGCTACCTTTCGTCCTCTCCACAAGCCGAGCAAACCCTCTGCCGTGAAGAGCAGGATGATCAGCGCTTGGATGATGCGCACAATCTCAAGGCTGACCGCCGCATCATTCTGCATGATCGGCGCACCGACCCGCAAATAGGAATATAAAAGCGCCATCGCTGGCACCGCTAGAGGCTTGTTGCGCGCCAGGAGTGCGGCCACGATCGCCTCGAAGGTCAGGCCGGTGGAAACGGCCAGTGGCAGGCGCTGATAGACTCCCAGCACAAGATAGCTGCCTGCCAGGCCGCTCAGCAAGCCGCTCAGCGCCATCGCAATGACAATCACGCGCGCCAGACGGATGCCCCCATAACGCGCAAAGTCAGGATTGGCGCCCATTGCCTGCAGCGCGTAGCCGAAGGGCGTGCGCGTCATCAGCCACCACACGGCTAGTGCTGCAGCCAGCGCCCACAGGACAGCAGTGGTCACCCGTGTGGCAGGGATCAGGCGCGGCAAGAGGGCTGTCTCTGGGAAGAAAGCAGAGGCGATGATACCGCTTTGTGGCAGGCGGATGCGCTCTAGGATGAAACCATAAATGAGCGCTGCGATCGGGTTCAGCATCAGGGTGGCAACCAGCTCGTTGGCGCCGAGAAAGGCGCGCAGCACGCCTGGAATCAGGCCCCACAGCATCCCGACTAGCGCGCCGGCGCCCACAGCTAGGCTCACATGCAGGGGCGCCGGCAAGCCCTCAACAAAGAGCGCCGCTAAGCCACTCGCCAGCGCGCCGAGAAAAATCTGGCCCTCGGCGCCCAAACTGAACAAATTCGCCTTGAAGACTAGCGTGATCGCCAGCGCCACCAGCGTCAGACTGATGCTGTCGTCGATCCACGCTGCCCAGCGATTGAGGCGGCTGAGCGGGCCGACCAGCAGCGCGTTGTAGGCATCAGCGGCGCGCTCCGGGCTGAGGATGAGTAAGATCACACCGCCGATCAGCAGCGCCAGCCCGACTGTGAGCAAGACCCGCAACGCTTCGCGTCCGCTCTGCAGGATGAACAGCGCAAAAGCGAGCATGATCAGCGTATTGATCGCCCACACAACCCCAAACGAGGCCGCCTCAGCCGCCTGCGCCAATGACTCAAGCCCGCGAATGCCCCGCGCCAAGACGTGAACGCTCAGCAGCAGCGCCAAACCGAGCGCTGCTGCGAAGGTCACTGCGCCCACTAGCCGTGTGTGCTGCACTGCGTCTGCTTTTCTAAGCGGATGTTCAGGTTATGCTAACGAAACAAGGCGGCATTGCGCTTGACAAGCCGCCCGAATGTACAGGCATAGCCAAGCTACGCCTCAGGCTTTGGGGTCGGGCAGATCGCGCTTCTGCTCTTCAGCGGGCTTATCACCGTCACTCACACCGCGCCGGAACTCGCGCACAGCCGTGCCGAGCTCGCGCCCCAGCCGACCAATCCGCCCCGCCCCGAACAGTACCACAATGATCACCAAGATGATCAGCAGCTCAGTTGGGCCTAGACTCATTTTAAAGCTCCCTTAGGCAAACGCCTTAACGTTTAAGCCATTATAACAATGATACGCGCGCAAGGCGAGTTTTGGACTTGTAGCTGGGCTTGCTCTCCGAGTGCGACGAATTGAGTATAATGGGTGGCCAGTCTGCAAACCACCAAACGGAGCATCAAACTATGCGCTTTCCGCGTGCCAGTGGCATTCTCTTGCACCCGACCTCCCTACCTGGGCGCTATGGCATCGGCGATCTAGGGGCGGGAGCCTACCGCTTCGTAGACTACCTCGTTGCAGCCGAACAATCGCTGTGGCAAATCTTGCCGCTCGGCCCGACCATCATCTACGACTCGCCCTACCAGACGCTTTCCGCCTTCGCCGGCAATCCAAACCTGATCAGCCTCGACAAGCTAGTAGGAAACGGCTGGCTAGAAGAGCGCGATCTGGCGGATGTGCCGAACTTCTCTGAGCACAGCGTGCAATACGGCGAGGTGATCCCCTATCACGAACGAAAACTCGACCTGGCTTTTGCCCGCTTCAAGGAGCGCGCCGACCTAAGCACGAAACACGCCTTTGAAGAATGGTGCGCACGCAACGGCGCCTGGCTCTACGATTTTGCGCTCTTCGCCGCACTCAAGGCGCAACACGGTGGTGTCGAATGGACAAAATGGTCGCGCGAGGTGGCGCAGCCGAGCCCTGCGCGGCGCGTCTTGCTGCGCGAGCAGCACCGCGATCAGGTCGAGAGCCATATGTTTCGGCAGTGGCTGTTCTACACGCAATGGGCAGAGCTGAAGGCATATGCCAACAGCAAGGGCGTCGAGCTGATCGGCGATCTGCCGATCTTCGTCTCACACGATAGCGCCGACGTCTGGGCGAATCCGCATCTCTTCCAGCTCGATCCAGATAGCGGCTTGCCGAAAGTGGTGGCAGGCGTCCCTCCGGATTTTTTCAACCCGGAGGATGGGCAGTTGTGGGGCAATCCGCACTATAACTGGCAGGCCATGGAAGAGGAAGGTTACACGTGGTGGATCGGCCGTCTGCGCACCACTTTGGAGACCGTCGATCGCGTGCGCATCGATCACTTCAGGGGCTTCGAGGCGTATTGGGAAATTCCCGGCGATGCCAAAACGGCCAAAAACGGACGCTGGGTGAAGGGCCCAGATGCCAAGCTATTCGAAGCTTTCGAGCAGGCGCTAGGGGGGCTGCCGATCATCGCTGAAGACTTAGGCATCATCACGCCTGAGGTCATCGCGCTGCGCGATCGCTTCGATCTGCCTGGCATGAAGGTGCTGCAATTCGCCTTCGGGAATGATCCCTACAGCGTGAACGCCTTTCTGCCGCACATGTATGTGCATAACTGCGTGGTCTACACCGGCACGCACGATAACAACACAACTGTGGGCTGGTGGCGCCATGAGGCAAGTGAAGGCATGCGCCGTCATCTGCGTGATTACATCGGGCACGACGTGCACGAGCCGAACTGGGATTTGATCCGCTTGGGCATGAACTCTGTGGCGGATACCTTCATCGTGCCGATGCAAGATGTGCTGGGCTTAGACCAGTCGGCGCGCATGAACAAACCGGGCTACACGGGCGGCTATTGGTCGTGGCGCCTTGCCGAAGGCTGGCTGTACGATGCTTCGCGAGAGCGGCTGGCCTGGCATACGCGGCTCAGCTCACGAGCCCCCTCCCAGCGCGCTGCACAAGGGCCGAGCAGCCCCCAATTGGATGCTTAGGAGACGTTCACTTCGCGCAGGGCGGACGGCGCGCTATAATTTGGGCTATCCGATAAACGCGAGCAGCGAGAGCACATGAAAGCTATTCAAGCAGTCGCCGAGCGCCTGATCGAGAACGTCAGCCGCGTCATCATCGGCAAGCGCAATGAAATTCGCCTGACTGTGATCGGCTTGCTGTGCCAGGGGCACGTCTTGCTGGAAGATGTGCCGGGCGTGGGCAAGACGGTACTAGCGAAGGCGTTGGCGCGCTCACTGGGTTGCACCTTCAGCCGTATACAGTTCACGCCAGATATGTTGCCCTCCGACGTGACTGGTGTCTCGGTCTTCAACCAACAGACACATGCATTCGAGTTCCGCGCCGGCCCGATCTTTGCGCAAGTCGTGCTAGCCGATGAGATTAATCGCGCCACGCCCAAGACGCAAGCCGCCCTGCTAGAGGCAATGGAAGAGCGCCAAGTCACGGTAGATGGCGTAACCTATCAAGTAGAGCAGCCTTTCATCGTGCTGGCGACTCAAAATCCGATTGAGTATGAAGGCACTTTCCCGCTGCCAGAGGCGCAGCTCGATCGCTTCCTGCTGCGGCTGCGGCTCGGCTATCCAACCCCGCAAGAGGAGATGGCGATGCTGGACGCGCAGCAGCTGCGCCATCCGCTGACGACTGTCGGACAGGTAGTCAGCGCGGAAGAGCTGCTCAACGCACAAAAGTTGGTGCGCAACGTCGCCGTTAACGAGGATGTGAAGCGCTACATCATTGAAATTGTCACCGCGACGCGCCATCACCCCGATATCTACTTGGGCGCCAGTCCGCGCGGCGCTCTAGCGCTCTACCGGACAGCTCAGGCGCGCGCAGCGATCGCCGGTCGCGATCACGTCATCCCAGACGACGTTAAGGCGCTGGCAGAGGCGACGCTAGCCCATCGTGTCATCGTCGGCCCGACGGCGCGCCTGCGCGAGGTGACCTCACGCGTCATCATTCAAAATCTGTTGGCGAGTTTGCCTGTGCCGGGCGCCAGTCCGATTCGCGTGTAGTCCGATGCGCCGCCTACCTTTGCTCGCCCTGCTGTGGCTGCTGATTGCGATTGGAAGCACGGCGTTCGCCTGTGTGCAGAGCACGGTACCGGTCATCTACGTCACAGCAACCCCACTCCAGTTCGTGCCAACACAAGAGGCAGCGCTGCCTAACCCCTTCCTGCCGACGCCCACGCCCAGCGGCCCAACAGCAACGCCGCTCCAGCCGACGCCCAACCCGCCGAACCAGATCGCGCTGAATGCCGGGCCGATCCGCTACGAAATCCAGCAGGGCGATACCCTCTCAAGCCTGGCAGCGCGCTTCGGCACTACAGTTGCAGAGATTCTGCGCCTGAATCCGACCTTGAACGAGAACTCAGTCTTGACAGTCGGGCAGGTCATACAGATGCCAGGGCGTCCGCAGCAGATCACGCCGAACTTCAAAATCATCCCAGATAGCGAGCTGGTCTTCTCGCCCGCCTTGAAGGGCTTCGACGTGGCGGCGTACATCCGCTTTCAGCCCGGCTTCATCCGCGTGTACTCAGAGAACGTGGGCGGTGGGCGCTTCATGAACGGCGCCGAGATCATCCAATTTGTCGCCCAGAGCGCTAGCGTCAACCCGCGCTTGCTCCTTGCGCTGCTGGAATATCGCAGCGGCTGGATCACGAACCCTGTGCCGAGCGGCGATGCGCTGACCTACCCGATGGGGCATCGCAGCGATCGAGCGCGCAGCCTACTCAGCCAGCTGGATTGGGCGGCTGCGCAGCTGAATGGCGGCTATTACGGCTGGCGCACGCGCGGTATGGCCGCTATCGAGTTCCCCGACCGCTCACGGATTGCCATCGCGCCTGAGCTGAACGGCGGCACAGTCGGCGTGCTGAACTACCTGGCTAAATCGGCTGTGAACCGCGAGCAGTGGCTGCGTGATATCAGTCCGCAGGGCTTTTTCACAACGTATATGGCCCTCTTCGGCGATCCGTTTCGCTACGCCGTCGAGCCACTCCTGCCACCTGACTTGAAGCAGCCGGAACTCGCCTTGCCCTTCCCGCGCGGCGAGACTTGGTATCTGACGGCGGGCCCGCATGGCGGCTGGGATGCCCGTCAGAGCGGCTGGGCCGCTGTGGACTTCGCACCGCCGCGCCCGCCCGATGCGGTTTTGCTGGCACAGGGCAACTGCTACGTCTCGCCCAACTTCACGACTAGCATGGCTGCAGGTTTGGTGGTGCGCAGCGGCGATGGAGTCGTGGTGGTGGACTTAGACATGGATGGCGATGAGCGCACCGGCTGGACGCTCGTCTACCTGCACATTGCCGATGCTGATCGCGTGCCAGCTGGGGCGGTGGTGCAGGTCGGCAGCCCGATCGGGCGTCCCTCGTGCGAGGGGCTGTACCTGAATTCGCTTGGCACGCATGTGCACATCGCGCGGCGCTACAACGGCGAGTGGATCGTGGCGGATTGCCCTGCCTGCCTGCCGGAAGTGCCCAACGTGCCATTTGTGATGGGCGGCTGGGAGCTGAAGGGCTACGCTGGGCAGGTTTATCAGGGCTACCTGCAGAAAGATGGCCTGGTGCGGCGCGCCGAGCAAGGGCGCGATAACCCGACCAATCAAGTCGAGTGGTAAGGTTAGGGTTTTAGAACAAAAATCCGCGTTTGACTCGCCCATCCTCCGCTTTCGGGGCGCCGCAAAGCGCATAATTGGTTTGAAAAACGCCTGTTCTAAAGCGTGTTATAAAAGATTAACCATTAAGGCGCACCTAAAACCCGTTAACATGCGGCAAAACGACATATCTGCAGTATCTATCGAGGTAAACCGCCCACAAGTCTACCTCAAGCTTTTTAACCTGATCACAGCTTGTTAAAAATGCCAAATCCGGCTGGCGGTGAGGCTTTCAAATGGAAACACAACGATCTATCAACGCTTCAGGCACTTGCCTAAAGCGGTCAGATTATGGTAGCCTAGAGTTATCAAGGCGCCATATGTAGGCACTCATCGATGAGCAGAGCGCTATATATGGCAGTAGTGAAGGTAAGCCGCCTTGTGCGGCATGGCTGGCAAGGTTTGAAGAGGTGGCGCGATGCAGTGTCCCTACTGCGGCGGCGAACGGCTGAAAGTACTCGATACAGCTGACTCACGCGAGTCGATTCGCCGTCGGCGCGAGTGCCTGATTTGCGGCGCCCGCTTCACAACCTACGAGCGCGCTGCAGCCGTGACGCCTGTGCTGATCAAGGCGGATGGCACACGCGAGGCGTTCGACCGTGAAAAGCTAAAGCGTGGCATCTGGCATGCCTGCGCTAAGCGCCCGATCGCTGCGCTGGCTGTTGAGCAGCTTGCCACCAACGTGGAACGCTACTTGCAATCGCTCGGTCAGGCCGAAGTCTCTAGCCGCGTCGTCGGCGATAAGGTGATCAGCGAGCTCAAAGACCTAGATCCGATCGCCTATGTGCGCTACGCGATTGTCTACCTCAAGCTAGACAACCTCTACAGCGTGCGCGCTGAGATCGACAAGCTGCTCGCTGAGCAGAATGCATCTTCCGTTACTGTGGTTGACTCCCAACCTGCAGACCTGGCGCTGATAACATCGGAACGCTGATAAACGACATAAGGGATTAGCGACCACCACATTCAGCAAGGCTGAAAGTCGGTAGGCACTCTAGTTATCGCTAAAGTTGCCTAGAACACCTTTACATTTTTGTTAATACTATAGCTCACCGGGAGAGACGTAATCATGCGGATCGCCAAGGTTAATCGAGTGCCGCAAGGTACCAACGCCATGCCTACAGCGCCTATCCCAGAAGACTTGAAAGGTACGCCGATCCAGCTGACGGAAAATGCGCGCACTGTCTTGCGCAAGCGCTATTTACGGCGCGGTGCAGATGGGCAGCCAGCTGAGACCGAACACGAAATGTTCTGGCGCGTCGCCTACCATGTGGCGCTAGCAGAGGCAGAGTTCTCTGACCATGACGCGGTCATGCGCCAGGCGCGCGCCTACTTTGAGCTGCTGACTAAGCTGCGCTTCTTCCCCAATAGCCCGACTTTCACAGGCGCAGGCACGCCACTCGGCCAGCTGGCGGCTTGCTTTGTGCTGGCTATCGACGACGACATGGGGCGCACCGAGAGCGGCATCTTCCAGACTTTGCGCAACGCTGCACTCATCCAGCAGACGGGCGGCGGAAACGGCTTTGCTTTCTCACGTTTACGCCCGAAAGGTGCCCTTGTGCGCAGCAGCGGTGGCGAGGCGACCGGCCCGGTCGGCTTTTTGCGCGTCTACGATCAGGCTTTCGGCGAAATCGCACAGGGCGGAAGCCGTCGCGGGGCGAATATGGCTGTCTTGCGTGTGGATCATCCCGATATCCGCGAGTTTATCACCTGCAAGACTGATGAGAGCGCCATCACTAACTTCAACATCAGTGTCGGCATTACGGATGCCTTCATGCGCGCCGTAGAGGACGACGCTGACTTCGAGCTGGTCAATCCGCAGGATGGCAAGGTCTGGGAGCGCGTCCGCGCTCGCGATTTGTTCGATCTGATCGTCAAGCAGGCGCATCATAACGGCGAGCCAGGCGTGCTCTTCCTGGATGCCGCAAACCGCAGCAATCCTGTCCCTCACCTCTACGAGCTAGAGTCTACTAATCCATGCGGCGAACAATGGCTGGGGCCATTTGAAAATTGCTGCTTGGGCAGCCTCAACCTAGCTCAGCTGCCCATCAAAGATGGCGCGCCTGACTGGAAGGCGCTGCAAGCCTGGACACAGCTCGCCACGCGCTTCCTTGACGATGTGGTCAGTGCCAACAACTACGTCCCATCTGTGCCACAGCTGGCAGAGGCGGCCCATCGCGTGCGGCGCATCGGATTAGGCTTCATGGGCCTGGCAGATCTGATGTACAAGCTGCGCGTGCGCTACGGCAGCCAGGAAGGGCAAGAATTCGCCGGGCAGATCACCGAGTTCATCCGCTACCACAGCATGAAAACTAGCATCGAACTCGCCAAAGAGCGCGGCGCCTTCCCAGCCATCAAGGGCAGCATTTACGATCCCGACAATCTAAAGTGGCAGCCGCCCACACCGCTCTTCCCGTACACCCGCGATTGGAAGCGCCCCAAGCTAGATTGGGACAAGATCAGCAAGGGCATTCAAAAGCACGGCATCCGCAATGGTGCGCAACTGACCGTCGCGCCGACCGGCACTATCGCCACTGTCTCTGGCTGCGAGGGCTACGGCTGCGAACCGGTCTTCGCCCTCGCTTACATCCGCCACGTCAACGATAAAGGGCGCGATCTGCAGCTGCAGTACACCAGCCCACTCTTTGAGCAGGCGCTGCGCGAGGCAAAGCTGAGCAACGAACAGATCAAGCGCATTATTGAGCACGTCAACTTGTACGGCTCGTGCCAGGAGGCACCCGATCTGCCCGAGCCTATCCGTCACACCTTCGTGGTCAGCAGCGATATCTCGACCGAAGAGCACATCTACATGCAAGCGGCCATTCAGCGCTTCGTCGATAACTCGCTCAGCAAGACCATCAACATGCCCAGCCACGCCACCCTGCAAGATGTAGCAACGGCTTACATGCTCGGCTGGAAGCTCGGCTGCAAGGGCTTGACAGTCTACGTGACGGGCAGCCGCGAAAAGGTCGTGCTAGAGACACACGCCACTGCCAAGCAGAAAGAAAAAGAGGGCGAGGCGCAATCTGAGGCGACGACCAGCACGCTCACAACGGCACACCAGAGCATTATTTCTCCCAACGGCAGAGAGGCTGAGCCGATCATGCTCTTCCCAGAGCCCAAGAAGCCGCGCCCGCGCCGCCTGGAAGGGCGCACCTACCGCATCGGAACGCCACTAGGCGGCACTTACATCACTATCAACGAGAACGGCGAGGGCCGCGGGCATCCTTTTGAGATGTTCATCCACACCAGCAAGGCAGGCTCAGAGACGGCGGCAATCTCAGAGGCCTTAGGGCGGCTCAGTTCGCTGATCATGCGCATGGCCTCGCCGATCCCGCCGCGCGAACGGGTTAAAGAGATCATCCGCCAGCTGGAAGGCATCGGCGGCGAGCGAGCTATCGGGTTTGGGCCGCAGCGCGTGCGGAGCTTGCCGGATGGCATCGCCCAAGTGCTGCGCGAGTATCTGGATGAGACCAGCGACGATGCGCACGACCACGCGCCGCTGCCCAAGCGCTATAGTGCCGATCAATACCTACCGAGCAGGGCGAAAGCGCAGCTGGAGCTAGTTAGCGAGCTGTGCCCAGAGTGCGGCGAAGCCAGTATGGTCAACGAAGAGGGCTGCCGCAAGTGCTACAGCTGCGGCTACAGCGAGTGCTAGGCCTGCACACAATGACTAGGGCGCCCTCAGAGATGGGCGCTCTAGTCGTCTTCGAACAGGCTGTCCACAAAAGCGTCGGGGTTGAACAAGATCAGATCGTCCATCCGTTCCCCGAGCCCAATGTAGTGGATCGGCAGGCCGAGCTCAGATTGGACGGCAAAGATCATCCCACCTTTGGCAGTGCCATCCAGCTTGGTGACGATCACGCCCGTCAGCTGCACCGCCTCTGTGAAGCCTTTCGCCTGTGAGAGCGCGTTTTGTCCAGTCGTGCCGTCCAGTACAATCAGAGTCTCGTGCGGCGCCTCTGGCACCGCCTTGCCGATCACGCCGCGAACCTTTTTCAGCTCTTCCATCAGGTTGTACTTGGTCTGCAGCCGCCCAGCAGTATCAACGATCAACACATCGTAGCCGCGCGCCTTGGCTGCATTCACCGCATCGTAAACAACAGCGCCCGGATCGGAGTTCGGCTTGCCAGCGATGACCGGCGCACCAACTCGCTCGCCCCACAGCTGCAGCTGCTCGATGGCGGCGGCGCGGAAAGTATCGCCAGCAGCCAGCATCACCTTGCGATTGTTGCGAATCAGGCGCAAGGCTAGCTTGCCGATGCTAGTCGTCTTGCCGCTGCCGTTCACACCTACAATCAGCATAACCGAGAGCTGACGCCCCGCAATGTTGAGCGGGCGTGGCGGCAAGAGCAAAGCGCGCAGCTCCTGGCGGAAGGCGGCTTGTACCTGCTCGGGGCGCGTCATGCCCTCGCGCCGGTAGCGCTCGCGGACGCGATCCATCAGCTTGAGCGTCGTCTCCATGCCGACGTCGGCTTGAATCAACAGCGTCTCGATCTCTTCCCACGTCTCTTCGCTCACCTGCGAGGCGCCCAACATCTGTTTGATGCGCCCAAAGAACGAGACGCGCGTCTTGCTCATGCCTTTACGGTAGTCTGACATGCCCTGTTTCCGCCCTTCACCCGTGAAAGACCTTGATCGGTTGCCACTTGCCGCCCCGCTGCAGGCCGATGGCGAGGAATGCGCCCGAATCAGCGTACAGGCGCGCTAGTGCGCCCTCTGCAGTGCCTTCTGCAGTCTGAATCGGGCGCCCGTGCCGTATGGCATCGCTGCCCGCTGTGTCTAGCGCCACTTCGAGAAAGTGCGGTAACGCGATGCGCTCATCGCGCAAGTAGCTCTGCCACGTGCCGTCAGCAAGGGCGGCTTGCAGCGCCTCCCATGCAACAGGCTGATCGAAGGCGCCGCTGGCCAGCCGCCGCAAGGCTGCCAAAAAGCCGCCAACGCCCAACGCCGCGCCCAAATCGCGCGCCAGACTGCGAATGTACGTCCCGTGTGAGCACTCCACAGCGATCTCGGCGTAGGGTGGCCGATAGGCAAGGAGCTCAGTCCGCAGCCAGACCCGCCGTGCCGCCCGCTCCACGACTTCGCCACGCCGCGCCCGCTCGTAGAGCGGCTGACCGCCCTGCTTGATGGCGCTGTACATCGGCGGAGTCTGCTCGAGCTCGCCGTTGAAGGCTGAGAGCGCCGCTGCTACCTCTGCCCCCGTCAGATGATCGACGGGCTGTTCAGCGATGATCGGCCCTTCAGCGTCGTCGGTAGCTGTGATGGCGCCGAGCCGTACTACAGCGTGGTAGCGCTTACGAGTCGCCATGATGTACTCGCTCAAGCGCGTGGCGGCGCCGATGCACAACACAAGCAGGCCCGTAGCCAGCGGATCGAGCGTGCCGGCGTGCCCCACCCGACTGACTCGTGCCATGCGCCGCACAGCTGCCACTACGTCGTGGCTAGTCATGCCGAGCGGCTTATCGATGGGCAAAAAACCGAACGGCTCAGGCAAAGGTGGGCGTCCCCTGCCGCACAGCTTCCTTGAGGGCAGCGATCACGTCTGCCTCGACACTGTCGGGCGTCCCCTGCAGGGTAGCCCCAGCAGCGAGCGTATGCCCGCCGCCGCCGAGCTGAGTCGCCACCTGCGCCACATCGAAGCCCGGCACAGCGCGCATGCTGATATCGGTCGTGCCGTCGGATTGCTCACGGAAGATGGCGGCGATATAAGCATCCTCAGCCTGCAGCAAGAAACCGACCAGATCGCCATCGCCGCGATCGGGCGCGCCGGCTGCCTGCCGCGCCGCCAGGCTGATCTTCACCCAGATCACGCCATCTTCCAGCTTGACGGTCGGCATCACCTGTGACCAGAGCCGAATTACGCCCGTCTGAAGCGTGCTGAGCGTCTTCTGCACAATGTAGTTCAAGTTAGCGCCGGCATCCACCAGACGCTGTGCCTTGCCCAGTGTATCGGCTTTGACGCTATCAGTGCGGAAACACAGGGTATCCGTCACCAAGCCGCACAGCAAACATTGGGCTACCGCAGGCGTCAGCGCCCAGCCAAGCTGATCGAGCCAGTCTAAGACGCCTTCCGTCGTGCTGACCCAGACAGGGTCTACCAGGTTAGCTGCCCCAAAGAGTGTATTCGTGCGATGATGGTCGAGGTTGATGATCGGGACGCCCAACGCCGTGATTGGTGCCACTAGCGCGCCCAGCCGCCGCTGATCGCTGCAATCCAGCACGATTACCAGATCGCCAGTCACGCCTTCAAGATCTGAGCAGACCTGATCAGCGTTCGGCAAGAAGCGGAAGCGGTCGGTCATGCCGCCCTCTACTGCCAGAATCGGCGGCTTACCGTATGCGAGCAGAGCGTTGCCCAAGCCAAGTAGCGAGCCAAAGGCATCGCCATCCGGCTGCGTGTGCGTCACAAGGATGGGCTGCTGCGCGGCGTGCAGCAGCGCGTTGGCGTGTTCCCAGTCAAGGCGCATTCAGTCTTCTTCGCTTTCTGTCTTAGTGTCATTCGGCTCGGCGGGCGGTATGTCCAGGCTATCCAGCACTGCCTCAATATGGGCGGCACGGCTGAGCGTCTCATCCCAGTGGAAGCGCAGCTCGGGCGCGCGGCGCAGGCGGATGCGCTGGGCTAACTCGCGGCGTAGGAAGCCATGTGCACGACGCAAGCCCGCCATGACTGACTCAGCCCGCTCTTCTTCGCCCAGCGCATTGACGTAGATGTTAGCGTACTCTAGCTCGCGGTCTAGCACCACCTCAGTGACCGTCAAGCCCTGCAAGGCGGGATCGCTCACCTCAGACAAGAGCAGTTCGCTCAAAATTTCGCGGATGCGATCAGCCATACGCTCTTGTTTTAGAGTCATTCAGCCTCCTAACTGATGCGCTCACGCACCATGAACTCGAGCAGATCGCCCACGGCAAAGTCCTCGTAGTTATCCAGGCCGATGCCGCACTCAAAGCCAGCGCGTACCTCGCGCACATCTTCGGTCTCGCGCTTGAGCGAGCCGACGCTAATGCCCTCAGCGACGATCTCGCGCCCGCGCCGTACGCGCACCTTAGCGTTGCGCCGAATCTCGCCCTCGCGCACCATGCAGCCAGCGATCTTGCCCAGCTTAGGAATCTTAAAGACCTTGCGCACTTCCGCCACACCGACCACGCGCTCCTGGTAAACGGGCTCGAGCATGCCTTTGAGAGCCTTCTCCACATCTTCAACCAAGGCGTAGATCACGTTGTAGAGGCGGATCTCAACGGCATTCGACTCAGCCAGCTTGCGCGCCGCCGTATCCACATTCACGTTGAAGCCGATCACGCTGGCGCCCGTTGATGTGGCTAGATTGATATCGTTCTCTGTAATGTTGCCGACCTCAGCGTGGAGAATCTTCAGGCCAAGATCGCCCTTACTGAGCGCGTTCAGCTCGTTGACGATCGGCTCGAGCGAACCTTGTGTGTCGACTTTCAGGATGATGAGCAGCTCTTTGGTCTCGCCAGCCTGGAAACGCTTAAAAATGTCCTCGAGCGAGGCAGCCGGACGCGCTGCTTTCTCAGCAGCTTGCGCGGCGGCTTGCTTGCGCTCCTCGATCAGGGCGCGCGCCTCGCGCTCGTTGCGGAAAGTGACGAACAGATCGCCCACGTGCGGCTGCTCCGCGAAGCCCATGACCTGTACAGGCGTCGAGGGCAGCGCCTCGCGCACGGACTTGCCATTTTCATCGAACATGGCGCGAATCTTGCCATAAGCTGTGCCCGCCACCACGATATCGCCGGTGCGCAAGGTGCCGTTCTGCACCAGCAGCGTGGCGATCACGCCACGAGTCTTATCCAGGCGCGCCTCAATGACCGTGCCGGCTGTTTTTCCCTTCGGATTAGCGTGAATCGGGTGGCTCTCCGCCGTCAGCAAGATCGCCTCTAGCAAGTCTTCAATACCGACTTTATCGCGCGCCGAGACAGGGATGAACATGGTATCGCCGTCCCATTCATCAGGCACAACGCCCAGCTCGGCCAATTCCTGCTTCACGCGCTCGGGGTTGGCGTTGCGCTTGTCGATCTTGTTGATGGCGACGACCATCGGGATATGGGCAGCACGGGCGTGTGCGATTGCCTCTTTAGTGGTGGGCATAACGCCGTCATCAGCCGCCACCACCAAAACAGCGATATCGGCGCCCTGAGCGCCGCGCGCGCGCATGGCGGTGAAGGCTGCATGACCGGGCGTATCCAAAAAGGTGATTTTCTGCCCGTTGTGCACCACCTGGTAGGCGCCGATGTGCTGGGTGATGCCGCCTGCCTCACCCTCAGCGACGTGTGCATGGCGGATGGCATCTAGCAGGGTGGTCTTGCCGTGATCGACGTGGCCGAGGATGGTCACCACAGGCGGGCGGCGCACGAGCGACTTAGGGTCTTCGGCGGCGTAGATACGGCGCCAGGGCGGCAAATCGTCAAGGCTGACGGCCTGGGGCTCCGGCGGGGCGATGGGGCGTACTTCGAAGCCCATATCGCCGGCGACGAGTGCCGCTGTGTCGAAGTCGAGCTGCTGGTTGATAGTCGCCATGATGCCGCCGCTGATCAGCTGCTTCATGACGTCAATCGGGCTAGTGCCCAACAAAGCTGCAAGTTCACGGACGGTGATGAACTCAGGGATTTCGATCAGTTGGCGTTCTTTAGCCATATAGCATTCCTCCCGC
The DNA here is from genome assembly GCA_046719055.1 of Aggregatilineales bacterium. Taxonomy (GTDB): domain Bacteria; phylum Chloroflexota; class Anaerolineae; order Aggregatilineales; family UBA2796; genus CP2-2F. The sequence goes on from JBDNDQ010000017.1 coordinate 29,704, forward strand.
TGCCGCGCTGTGAGGCGGCTAGCTAAACTTTCTTCTATGAAAGTGCGTTGGGCAGCCTAGCAGCGGGAAGGACTTAGGTTACATAACACTTCTCGCCGCAGTGCTCAGCCCTAGACGCACGTAAGACATAGGGTGGCTCGACGCTGGCGCGCTCAGCCGAAGACGCCCTTGGGCGCCGCTGAAAGCCCTCATGCGCTTAGCTCGTCTCATCTTTCAGGGTGGCGAGCTGATGGGCAGCGGCTTCCAACTGGGCGCGGTCTGCTTGGGTGAGCGTGGTGCGTAGTGCCTTCGCCAGCGCCTCACCTTGAATAGCGCGCTGCCAGCAGGCAAGCCGCTGGCACAGATAAGCGCCACGTCCGTTACGCTTGCCGCTTGGATCGACCTGCACGCCCTGATCAGCTGTGCGCACCAGACGGATCAGGTTGCGCTTGGGAGCCGTCTGGCGGCAGATCACGCAGGTGCGCTCTGGGATGTGCTTGCGCGGCTGTGCCATACCTCAATCCTCATCATAATCTTCCCAGTCGCGCCCGCTGCGGCGCTTGTGCTTACGCAGGCGCACAGTTTCGCCGCGCTCTTCGTCGTAGATCAGATCGCGGGCTACAGCGGGCTTATTGGGCTTAGGCCTGCCGCCGCGCTTGTCGCGGCGCGGCTCTTCTTTGGGCGGCGCAGGCGGCAGCTGGGCAGCAGGCTGCGGACGGCGCGGCTTGGCAACGGGCACTGGCGGCGGCACTGGCACAGGCGGTCGGCTGGGCGTCGGCGCGTCCACATCCACAAAGGCGGGCGGAGCCTCTTCATCAATCGGTTCAGCGCCTGGCTGTGCAGGGGCGCTTGGGCTCGTCGCGTGGCTCGCCTCAGGTGCGGGCATCTGCGTTGCCTCGGGCTGGCTGAGGAAGCCAGGCACAAGGGAGGCGATAGCATCTTTGATGGCGCCCAAAGCTTCCTCAGGGCCGTCCTTGACCTTTGCCGCCTCCAGCAGCGCGAGCAGGCTGTGCTCTTCAACTTGCAAGCGCGCCATTAGGTCGCCCACATTCTGGATGCTGCGCGTATGGATTGCCTTGAGGATATCTTCAGCCAGCTCCAGCTCTTCCAGCTGCATTTGGAAAATGCGGCGTGGCAAGGTCTGGCGGGCTTGCTCGATCAGCTTACGGCGGCGCGCCTGCTCGGCTTGGCGCCGTTCCAGCAGGCGTGTTTCCGCCATGTGCACGAAGCGCATCAGGGTCTGATATTCTTCGGGCATCACAGTGCGCTCAGCGCGCTTTTTCTCTAGAATGCGCGCTACCTCTGCCATCAGGTCGGGGTTATCCGCTGCCAGCCGATCCAACGGTGGCTGATTCAGGCGCTTGTGTGCCTGGAAGGCAGCCTCGCTCACGCTCTTGATGTCGATGCGCCAGCCCGTCAGTTTGGCGGCAAGGCGCGCATTTTGACCTTCGCGCCCGATAGCGAGCGAGAGCTGATCATCGCCCACAATCACCGTCGCGGTGTTGCCTTGGTCGAGGTCGTCCTCAAGGTAGACGTACTGACTGCTGGTGTGAGCTGGACTGAGTGCCTTAGCAATGAAAACAGCCGGATCAGGGCTCCACTCGATCACATCGATGCGTTCGTCGTGCAGTTCCTTGACAATGGTCTGGATGCGGATGCCGCGCTGACCAACGCACGCGCCGACCGGGTCGATGCCCGGCTGCAGGGCAGCCACTGCCACTTTAGAGCGCTGACCTGCCTCACGAGCGATGCTCTTGATCTCCACCTGCCCGTGATAAATCTCTGGCACCTCGAACTCCAAGAGCCGCCGCAGCATGTTGCGATGTGCCCGCGAGACGATGATCTGCGGCCCGCGATTGCTCTCGCGAACTTCCAAAATGTATACGCGAATCTTATCGCCTTGCTTGAAGCGCTCGTTGCGGATTTGCTCTTTAGGCGGCAAGGTGGCCTCGGCGCGCCCATTCAGCATGACTGTGATGGTCTGATTGCTGATGTTCTGCACCTGCCCAACGACCAGCTCACCCTCGCGCCCTTTGTACTCACGGTAAAGGGCAGCGCGCTCCGCCTCGCGGATTTTCTGTAGAATGACCTGCTTAGCATTCTGCGCGGCGATGCGCCCGAAGGTTTTAGTATTGGTCTCGTGCGGCGCCATCACCACCTCCCCGACTTCCACCTTCGGGTTGATTTGACGCGCTTCCGAGAGCCTGATCTCAGTCATATCGCTGACTTGCTCAGCCGAGTCGTCAACCACCTCTTTCTCCAGCAGGATGCGGTAGCGGTTAGTGGCTGGATCAACTTCGGCATCCACACGCTGAGCGCTGCTGATGCGGCCTGTGTCACGGCGAAAGGCAGAGATCAACGCTTGTTTTAGCGCTTCGACCACCACTTCGCGGGGCAGGTGGTGCGCCTCAGTAATTTCGTTAAAGGCTAGGGTAAATTCGCTTTTCGCCATGCCTTGTGCGGCTCCTGACTCGTCTCACTTCAAATTTAAGACAAAAAGTGGGGGCAACCCACTTCTTGCACGTGAACATGATACAACACTATAGCATGCTTTCATGTATTTGGCAAGAGCCAGCGCCCCATGAGCGATGTGCTACAATTCAGGCTGTGCAGTTTCATCCAGATAGATTGAACTATGTCTGAATCCCTTGCTCAAGCTGCTCATCAATCGCTCATGCGCCTACGCCCGCGCCTGCAGTCGCTCTTCAGCGATGCCGCGCTCTGGCAGACCTTCTCAGAGCGCCTGGAGCGGCACTTTCCAAGCTTGTTTTCGCTGTTGCTTGGCTTGTATGGCCCGCGCTACGACTTCTTCTACTGGTTAGAGCAGATTCTCACAACCACCGCCACATATTTCCAAGCCCGCCCGCCCGCCCTACGCGCCCTAGATGAGGCGCGCCCGCCGAACTGGTTCCAGACTCAGGAGATGGTCGGCGGGGTGTGCTACGTAGACCTCTACGCAGGCGATCTGGCGGGCATCCGCCGCGAAATTACCTACTTCAAAGAGCTCGGCCTAACTTATCTGCACCTGATGCCGCTCTTCCGCTGCCCACCTGAGCGGAATGATGGCGGCTACGCCGTCAGCAGCTTCCGTGAGGTCAACCCTGCGCTTGGCACGATGGAAGCGCTGGCTGAACTGGCCAGCCTGCTGCGCGCCGAAGGCATCAGCCTAGTGCTAGACCTGGTCTTCAATCATACCTCAGATGAGCATGAATGGGCGCTCAAAGCGCGGCAGGGCGACCCGGAATACCGCGACTTCTACTACTTCTTCCCCGACCGCACTTTGCCTGACCAGTACGAGCGCACCCTGCGGGAAATCTTCCCTGAGCAAGCACCCGGCAGCTTCACCTACCTGCCTGATCTGGACCAATGGGTCTGGACGACCTTCAACACCTACCAATGGGACTTGAACTATCGTAACCCTGCCGTCTTCGACGCCATGCTGGGCGAGATGCTCTTCTTGGCGAATCAAGGTGTGGAGGTGCTGCGCTTAGACGCAGTCGCCTTCATTTGGAAAGAGCTGGGCACCAACTGTGAGAATCTACCGCAAGCCCATGATATCATCGCCGCCTACAACCTGCTCACACGCATCGCCGCACCGTCACTCATCTTCAAGAGCGAGGCGATTGTACATCCTGACGAAGTGATGAAGTACATTGGGCGCGAGTGCCAAATCAGCTACCATCCGACGCTGATGGTCTTGCTGTGGGAGGCGCTTGCCACCCGCGAGGTGCGCCTGCTGCGCCATACAATGGCGAAGCGCTTCGCCATCCCACAAGGGACGGCCTGGGTGAACTACGTCCGCTGCCATGACGATATCGGCTGGAGCTTCGCCGATGAAGACGCGGCCGAGCTGGGCATAAATGGCTACGATCATCGCCAATTCTTGAACGCCTTCTACACTGGGCGCTTCGAGGGCAGCTTTGCCGTCGGGCTGCCCTTCAACTATAATCCGCGCACGGGTGATATGCGCATCAGCGGCACGTTAGCTTCTTTAGCCGGCTTAGAGCGCGCCCTTGCCGCCGCCGACTCAACGCAGATCGCACTCGCCCTTGCCCGCATAGAGCTGCTGCATGCTTTGATCATGTCTGTTGGTGGCATACCGCTTATTTACTTGGGTGACGAGCTGGGCGTGCTGAACGATTACAGTTTCCGAGCTAATCCTGCTAAGGCAGACGACTCGCGCTGGGTGCATCGCCCCAAAGCCGATCGGGCGCGCAAGGCCCAGCGTCACGACTCGAACACGATCCCCGGCCGGCTCTTCAGCGCCATACAGCACATGATCGCCGTGCGCAAGCGGCACAGCGCCTTCTCGGCTGAAGGTAAGGCGACCTGGCTCGATTGTGGCAACCCACATGTGCTCGCCTTTGAGCGCGCTCATGCCGGCGAGTCGATCTTGGTGCTGGCGAATTTCTCGGAGCGGACGCAAAACGTGGCACGGCGCATGCTGCCCGCCGCTGACCTGCGCGAGCCATATCACGAGCTGCTGAGCGATCGCGCCATCGCGCCTGACCCAGTCGGTAATCTGAGTTTGCCACCCTATGCTATCTGGTGGCTGCGTTACGGCGCCGCAACCTGAGCGCGCTTTTTTCGTAAAGGCCTTTGTAACAGTTACCTTGAGGAGTTTCCAATGACACAACGGACACTCATTCCGCGTAAGCTGCTCTTCGGCAACCCAACGCGTACGCTTGCCAAACTCAGCCCCGACGGACGCCACATAAGCTACCTGGCGCCACACGATGGCGTGCTGAACATCTGGGTCGCTCCGGCAGACGACCCAGGCGCTGCTAAGCCCATCACAGCGGAACGTCTCCGCAACATCCGCTTCTACGAGTGGGCTTACACCGATCGCCATGTCATCTACATGCAGGATGCTAACGGCGATGAGAACTGGCACGTCATCTGTGTAGACATAGCCAGCGGCGAGGCGCGCGATCTGACGCCCATCGAAGGCGTGAACGCCTACGTGGATGCGCTCAGTCACTTCCTGCCTGAGGAAGTGCTGATTGCCATCAATGACCGTCTCCCGCAGCTGCACGACCTCTATCGCGTAAACCTGCTGACAGGCGAACGGACGCTGGTGTTACAGAATCCGGGCTTCGCAAGTGTGATTGTAGACAAGCACTTCACACCGCGCCTGGCCCTGGCGCCGCAGCCCGACGGTTCTTTTAACGTGCTGCAGTCTGACGGACAGGGCGGCTGGCAGGCGTGGACGCACATTCCGCACGAAGACTCGGTCACGACGCAGCCGTATGGCTTCAGCGCTGACGGTGCCACGCTCTACCTTGCCGATTCGCGTGGGCGCAATACGAGCGCACTCTTCGCTGTTGAGATGCACAACGGCGCGCAGAAGCTGCTTGCCGAAGATGCGCGCGCCGATCTGAGCAAAGTGCTGATGCATCCGATCGAGAGTCGGCCGCAGGCGGCTGGCTTCACCTACGACCTGCTGCGCTGGCAAGTCATCGACTCTGAACTCGCTGAAGATTTCGCCTATTTGCAGGGCGTCTCTCGCGGCGAGCTTGATATCATCAGCCGCTCTATCGACGACTCGCGCTGGGTCGTTGCTTACGCGCCGGATGACGCGCCGACGCGCTTCTACTTGTATAACCGTGCCGCTAAACAGGCGCGTTTCCTCTTCACCAGCCGCCCCGAGCTAGAAGACGTGCCGCTGAGCAAAATGCATCCCGTGATCATCCCTGCTCGCGATGGCTTGCCACTGGTGAGCTACCTAAGCCTGCCCAAAGGCAGCGATACGCAGCAAGCTGGCAAGCCCGACTCGCCGCTGCCGATGGTGCTGCTGGTGCATGGCGGCCCATGGTGGCGCGATTTCTGGGGTTACAATCCGTACCACCAACTGCTCGCCGATCGGGGCTATGCTGTGCTGAGCGTCAACTTTCGCGGCTCAACGGGCTTCGGCAAGGCCTTCACAAACGCTGGGGATGGCGAGTGGGCAGGCAAAATGCATGAAGACCTGCTCGACGCAGTAGAATGGGCCGCTCAGCAAGGCATTGCGCAGCGCGATAAGGTAGCGATCATGGGCGGCAGCTACGGCGGCTACGCTACGCTGGTCGGCCTGACCTTCACCCCGGAAGCTTTCGCTTGCGGCGTGGATATCGTCGGACCGTCGAATTTGATCACGTTGCTAGAGAGCGTGCCGCCCTATTGGCAGCCGATGATCGCTATGATGCGCAAGCGCATCGGCGATGAGACGACTGCCGAAGGACGTGCCTTCCTGGCGGCGCGTTCGCCGCTCAGCCGCGCCGATCAGATCAGGCGCCCGCTGCTGATCGCGCAGGGCGCTAACGATCCGCGCGTCAAGCAAGCTGAGTCAGATCAGATCGTGCGCGCTATGCAAGCAAAGGGCATTCCCGTCACCTATGTACTGTATCCCGATGAAGGGCACGGCTTTGCCCGCGAGGTAAATACCCTCTCGTTTGTAGCGCTGAGCGAGGCGTTCCTCTCAGCGCATCTAGGTGGCGCCAGCGAGCCGTTCGGCGATGCGCTGAGCAGTTCGAGCGCCCAGATCGTCACGGGCGCTGAGGGCGTGCCGAATCTGACCGAGCTGCTGCAGTAGCAAGCCTGAGGCAAGGGCTGCTGAGCCTGGACAGTCCTTGCCTTTGATAAGCATTTTAGGTAGCATTCTCATGGCAGTCAATTGTGGTTACTCTGTAAAAGCACATATGAGATATCCAATACCTTCAGCTGTATGGTTGGTAATTGCCCTGATCGTGATCTTCACGCCTGTCTTTTATAGCGTCATGCTTGGGCCGTTCTTCTTCAACGGCGACCATTTTAGTCACGCTGAAGCTGCGATACGGCTTCAAGACAGTCAGATGCTAGGCGTGCCGCATGTTCTTTATCACGTCTTATTCATGACTCTATATAACATCTTCCCATTTGTAGACCTTACACGTCTCTCCACCTTTCTAATGGTTGCTTTGAGAGCGATGCTAGGGCTCATTATCTTCTTGCTCTTGAGAGCGCAGCTTTCGGGGCAGCTTTCAGACTTGTGGATTGGCGGATTGGTGATCCTATTCTTGTTGACATATTCCCCTATTTTCCTGTGGCATAACCAAGCGCATGGGGTGACAGAATTTTTCCTACATCACATTAGCCACCTGAATCATCTCGTCTACCACAATCCAACGCAGAACCTGTTATTGATCTTCGTCGTACCTGCACAGCTGGTCGCTTTGGGCGCAATTGTGCCGCAGCCCTTTCGGAGCGCTAATCAGCGGATCTTTGTCACACTGCTCGCTGCAGCGCTAGTTATGCTGATGTCCCTGAGCAAGCCGAGCTACTCAATTGCGCTGTTGCCTGCGCTTGGCTTGGCGGCACTCTATCGCACAATGCGCCGCTTGCCTGTAGATTGGTCACTGCTCATCTTGGGGCTGGGGGTGCCGTTCCTGCTTATATTGGCATTGCAATATGTGGTTGCTTACGCTGACCCAGAGCGCGCTGGAGTTGGAATTGGCTGGCTGGTGTTCTTCCGTTCGCGCGGCTTCCGAGAGTGGGAGGTTGGTCTCAAGCTCATTCTCTCAGTCCTGTTTCCGCTGGTTGCCTACCTGCTGCACGCTAGGCACGTCATCAAGGATGATCTCCTCAATTTTTCGTGGCTCGTCTTTGGCGTGAGCCTGATATGGACATACTTTTTCTACGAGGATGGCAAGCGGCTTACGCACGGCAACTTCGCATGGTCGGGCTATGCAGCGCTGTTCGGATTGATGTTCAGCACGATCCTCTTCTTGCTCAGACACTACACAACGCAGGCATTCGTGCGTACTCCGCGCGCCATCTTGACTGCCAGCGCCTTTGCCTTGCACCTGGTGGCTGGCATATATACCTACCTCTTCATTGTGGTGAATTCTGAATTCCCGAGTGCGGTGTGGCGTTTCATATCCCGTACGCTCGGCTGACCAGGGGCGCGCCTCAATGCGCCACTTGTGCGGGCGCCCTCAATACGCTATAACAGGCAGCACTTCGCAACTTGTCAAAGATTGGAGCGACCATGAGCGAATCACCCCCGATCCTTGCCGTCATCGGTGGCACGGGCAAGGAGGGTGTCGGGCTCGCCCTGCGCTGGGCACACAAAGGATATCCCGTCATCATCGGCTCACGTGAGGCAGCGCGCGCTGCCCAAAAAGCCGCCGAGCTCAACGCAACGCTCGGCACTGAGACAGTTCGCGGCCTGGCAAACGCAGAAGCTGCCGCCGCAGCGCAGATCGTCGTGCTAAGCGTGCCCTACACCGCCCACGCCGAGACCATCGCTGCGATCAAGCCCGCCGTGCAGGGCAAGCTCCTCATCGACGTCACCGTGCCGATCAATCCGTCTGACTATCGCACAGTCTACGTGCCAGAAGGCAAATCAGCGTGCGTAGAGGCACAAGCTCTGCTTGGCGAATCGGTCAAGGTGGTAGCTGCCTTCCAAAATGTCAGCGCGGTGCACCTCAAGAAGCTGGATCACAGCGTCGACTGCGATGTGCTGGTCTGTGGCGATGATGAAGAGGCCAAAACGCAGGTCATCGGGCTGATCGAGGCGATCGGCATGCGCGGCATTGACGCTGGCCCACTGATGAACGCCGTTGCAGTTGAGGCATTGACGCCGGTGCTGCTCTACATCAACGGACGCTACAAAGTCAAGGGCGCGGGCATCCGCATCACGGGCTTCGCGCACAGCGAGCATGCCTGAGCCCGACCTCAAGCTCTTCGCGCTGCGCGGCCTGCCCAACATCCAGCCGGGCGACGATCTCGCCGCCCTGATCGCCGAGGCGCTGCGCCTGAATGATCTAGCGCTGCGGGCAGGCGACATTCTAGTGATCACCTCAAAGATCGTCTCAAAGGCGGAAGGGCGCCTGGTAGACTTGCGCACAATACAGCCATCAGAGCAGGCACAGGTGCTCGCTGCACAAACTGGCAAAGACCCACGCCTTGTGGAGCTCGTCCTGCGCGAGGCGCAGAGTCTCTCGCGGGTGGGCGCGAAGGTGATCATCACCCGCCATAGGCTTGGATTTGTCTCTGCCAACAGTGGTGTCGATCAGTCAAACGTGCGCGGCAGCGATGAGTGGGCGCTCCTGCTGCCAGAAGACCCCGATCGCACGGCGCGCCAGCTGCGTGAGCAGCTCGGGGCGCTGTGTGGCGTCTCGCCTGCTGTGATCCTGAGCGATACACACGGTCGGCCGCACCGCTTCGGCAACGTTGGCGTTGCAATTGGTGTGGCGGGCATGCCTGCCTTGCTGAATCTGCGCGGACACACTGATCTGTTTGGACGCAAGCTGCAGCACACGGAGATTGGCTTGGCGGACGAGCTGGCGGCAGCAGCAGAGCTGATCAGCGGGCAAGCGGCAGAGGGCCTGCCCGTTGTGCTGATTCGCGGCTATCGCTTGCCGGCGGATGCCCCCTCGGCCGGCAGCGCTGCCGATCTGTACCGTCCCCCCGATATGGACTTATACGGCTAGGCACAAGGGCAGAGTCAGCCTACGGGCTGCTCAGCGGATCGATCCAGTAGGTGCTGCCGCTCCCCTCTGCTGTCCAACCGATGTAGGTTCTGCCATCGCGCGGGCTGGTGTACTCGACTTTCCACCAGGCTAGGCCTAGACCAGTGCCCGTCACATCGCAGATTGGGCCGTCCAGCACTTTCAAGACTTCGCCGGCGTAAATTTGAGCGATGATGCGCCCATTTGGTGTCTCGCGCAGTCGATTCGGGTCGCCTGGCGTGATACGCCCGTACTGTCCAATAACAAGGCGGGAGGGCAAGAAACCAGGACAAGTGATCGGGGTGGGCGTCGAGGTGGGCACAAACACAACTGGCGTGGGTGTAGGGAAGACAAACTGTGTCGGCGTGCTGAACACAGGCACGACTGGCGTCGAGATGACGGGCGTGAAGAAAATGATCCTAGTCGTTGGGGTGAGGGTGGGCGCCTGAGATGGCGTTGGCGTGCGCGTGGCGCTGGCAAGGGCGATCAGCGTTTGCTGCGCATTCGAGGTCTGTTGGGCCAGAATGAAGGCCGTGGCAGTGGCCCGTTGTTGGGCGGTCCCCGTCGCCTGAGCCTCGAGGGTGGCGTTTTCAGCAGCAATCACAGCCTCTACGGTCTGCTGAATCTGCCGGGCGAGGGCTGTGGCGCTCTGGATAGGCGCCAGCGTGGCAGCAACGATAGTGGCAGGGTCGATGGTCGGTGTGGCAGTGGCTGTATGGGAAGGCGTCAGGCTGGGTGTAAAGGTCGGTGTGGCGGTGGGGGCAGTGCTCGGTGTGCTTGTTGGCGTGTTAGTCGGTGTATGGGTGAATGTTGCTGTCGCAGAAGGCGTTGGACTGGACGTCAGCGTTGAGGTGGCGGTAGGTGTTGACGTGCTCGTCAACGTTGAGGTAACGGTAGGCGTTGGTGTGCTCGTCAACGTCGGTGTGCTTGAGGGAGTTGGGCTCGCTGTCTCGCTAGGAATAGGGATGATGGTGATCCCGACGTCAGTGGGCGTCGCTTGCAGGGCAACCGCTCGAGCACTGAGGGTCAGGTCGAGGGCGTTTCGCGTCTCAGCGATAGCACCTTGATTTATGTTGAATGCCGCAAACAGCCCGACGCCGACTAAGGCAACCAGCACAAGAGCCAAGAGCAGGAGCAGAGTGCTGCCGCCGCGCTTACGTGCAGCTGGATGAGGCTGCGTATTGGCACGGCTGCTTTGAGGCGAGCTGGCTTCGGCAATGGTTGGTGGCATGGTCGGCTGGCCCTGCGTGTCTACATGAGCAGGAATCGGGGCTGTCGCATCTCGTTCTGGCACTTGCGAGACGAAGCGCGAGATATCCCGCCCGCTGCTCGCCTCGTGGAACGCCTTGACTAGCTCGCCCGCCGAGCTGAAGCGATGCTCAGGATTTTTAGCCAGCGCCTTGCTGATGACCTGATCGATGGCTGCAGGGATCTCAAGGCCTTGAGCGCGTAACGAAGGTGGCGCCTCGTAGATGTGCCGGTGCATGATCTGATAGGGGGTCTCGGCGCGGAAAGGCAGGACGCCTGTTAGCATCTCGTAGAGCATAACGCCAAACGCGTAGATATCCGCGCGCGCATCAGCGGGATGCCCTTGCCACAGCTCCGGCGCCATATACGAGGGCGTGCCCATGACCATGCCGGTGCGCGTCCGATTCGAGGTATCGCCCAGCATTTTAGCAATGCCGAAGTCGGTCAGGAAGGCGTTTCGCTGCTGATCGAGCAGCACATTGTCAGGCTTCAGGTCGCGGTGGATGATGCCACGCCCGTGTGCGTAGTCCAGCGCGGAACTGATCTGCTCCAACAGGCGCGTAACCGATGCTAGCGGCAAGCCGCCCTCTTTGCGCAAGAGACGGCTCAGGCTGCCGCCTTCCAGCAGCTCCATGACGATGTAGAGGATGTTATCTTGGTTGCCGTAGTCGAAGATTTTCAGGATGTGCAGGTGCTGCAGGCTGGCAATCAAGCGCGCCTCGTTGCGGAAGCGCGCCACAAAATTCTCATCGGACATCAAGTCGACACGGATGACCTTGATAGCCACATCGCGATCTACGCTGGCTTGGCGCGCCCGATAGACTGTAGCCATGCCACCTGCGCCAAGCTTGGCGACGATCTCATACTGCCCTAGTCGCTGCCCGATCAAGCTATCCACAACTGCTTCCCATTCTGCCTAGCGGAACACCGCCTGGTAGCGCACTGACTCGAGGCTTGGTGGCTCGACGAGTGCGCGCAGCCCCTCCGAGTCATTTTTCAGTATAGCTGAGAAAAAGGCGGTTGCAAAGTGCCGGATGATGGCGTGTGCCCGCGCCGCTTCCCAGACCGAGTCGTTGCAGCGGGGCAGGCTGGCGACGAGCGGCATGCAGTCAGAGAAGATCAAATGCTCAGCGCCCTCAAAGCTCAGGAGTGCCTTCTGAGATGGGCGGATTTGCTCGTAGATCGGGGCAGCATCGCGCTCAGGCGGCGTGATGCTGTCGGCTGAGCCAACCATCACAAGCGTCGGTACGCTGACAGCGGCTAAGCCGTGCGGGCCCATGATCGGCGCGTTGAAGGGCGCCATCGCTAGCACGGCTGCAATGCGCGGATCGGCGGGCAGGCGTAATGTACCAACCGCTTGGTCTGCAGCGAGGAGTGGCGCAAGGATCGGCTCCGCATCCTGAGCCAGGCAGGCAAGATCAAAGCGCGGCGTCTGCTTGCAGTAGGCACTCAGCGAACGGAAGTCCAGCTGGGCACCTGCAGCCGCCAGGGCTGTGTAGCCGCCGTAGGAGTGCCCGCTCACGCCGATGCGGGTGAGGTTGAAGAGCGCGTAGAAAGCGCTCTGCTGATCAGTGTTGAGCGTCTCTGCCCAGGCGATCTGGCTCAGCACATCGCGCGGGCGCAAGTACCAACCAAGCGTCAGGCCGGTTTGCGGGTCGGTGTCGCCGCGCGTGCTGCCGTTGTGGTTGACAGCTAGGACAATGAAGCCGTACGAGGCCAGGTGCTCAGTCAGGAAGGTGCTCTGGGCAGCGTAACTGGCGTAGCCGTGCGAGAAGATGATCAGCGGATAGGGCGCGCCGCGTCGATCAGGCTGCGCAGCCAGGTGCGCCCTTGTGCTGCGCTTGCCGTAGCCGTAGTCAGCATAGGCGAGGCCAGAGGCAGCCTGGGCGGGATACCACATGAAGCCAGTCAGGATGCGGCTCGGATCGCTGTCAATCCGAACTGCCTGCACGCCAACGGCATATTCGCCAGCTTGGGCGTAGCGCAATGGATCGGACTGAGCGCTCGTGCCCAGCGGCAAGAGCAGGGCGATCAGCGCAGCGCTTAGCCACAGCAGGCGCAGCACATCACGGTAGAGCGTTGATCTGCGCAGCAAGGGCGAAGTCCTTCTCCGTCAGCCCACCTGAATCGTGTGTGGTGAGCGCCAACTTCACGCGATTGTAGTTGATCACGATATCGGGGTGATGCCCTGCTGCCTCTGCCAGGTGGCCAACCGCGCCGATGAACGTCAGGGCCGCTGTGAAGTCTTTGAGGGTGAAAGTGCGCACAATCATCCCGTTTTCGAGCGTCCAGCCGTGCAGCGCAGCAAGGCGCTCCGCGACCTGCGCCTCAGTCAGTTTTTCAGCCATTTTTCGCTCCCTTTGCTTAGAATTGCTAGATAGGACGAGTTAGTCCGCCATAGAATATAGCAATACAGAGAGGAAAATCACTATGTGGCGACGAATCATGTTGGCAGTGCTAGGTGCGCTGGTCAGCGCAACCAGCCTGAGCGCAGCCCATGCTCAAGAGCGTCCGGATGCGCCTAAATACGGTAGGCGCGGCATCTACGCTGTTGGCACGCGGGAGCTGAGCCTCGAAGACTTGCCGAACATCACGATATGGTATCCTGCCGTGCGCCTGCAGGGTCAGCCGGAGCGGGCTGTCTATCAGTACGGGCTGCTGCGCGGCGAGGGGCGCGCCTATCGCGACGGTCAGCCCGACTTGCGCGGCGCACCCTATCCACTCATCCTCTTCTCACACGGCTTAGGCGGCGCGCGGATTCAGTCGGTCTTCTATGCGGAGCATCTCGCCTCGCACGGCTTTGTAGTGATGGCAGCCGATCATCCGGGCAGTGCCTTCGCTGATCTGCTCAGGGGCAGCCCTGAACGCATCCTAGAGAGCTTTGCGCGTCGCCCGTTGGAAATTCTGCGCCTGCTGGAGTACGCCGCTGCGCTCAACGCTGAGGATGAGGCGCTGCGCGGCCTGATTGACGTCGAAACAGTCGGTGTGACGGGGCACTCATTCGGCGGCTACACGGCATTGGCAGCCGGCGGCGCTCAGCTGAATATCAACGCCCTCCGTGAGGGCTGCCAGGGCGGTAAGTTGCCTGCTCAGCTGTGTCTATACATACAATCTGAGGAAGTGGTATGGCGGGCGCGCGGCTTATCTGAAGCGCCGCAGGGCTTGTATCCCCCCACGACTGATCCGCGCATCAAGGCGGTCGTTGCGCTGGCGCCCAGCAGTGCACCGCTCTTCGGCTCGGAGGGCGCTGCTGCCTTGCGCCTGCCACTTATGATCATCGTCGGCAGCCAAGATCAAGCCACGCCGCCTGAACGTGACTCCTACCCGATCTACAACGCCGTCAGCAGCCAGCGCAAGGCGCTGGTCGTTTTTGAAAATGCCGGGCACTACATCTTTGTGGAGCAGTGCGTGCCGGCTTTGATCGCGCTTGGGCGCTTCGAGCAGTGCTCCGATCTGGTCTGGGATATGCAGCGGGCACACGATCTGATCAACCACTTTGCAACGGCGTTCTTCCGCCACACACTTAAGGGCGATGCAGAGGCGCGCGCCGCCCTCGATCCAACGGCGGCGACCTTCATCGGCGTGACCTATCGGCGCGAGGGCGCGTGGTAACTAGAGTGGTGTTAAGCTCAGCTCAGCGATCTCCAGCCACTGCGCCTGCTGCGTCGGCACGATCCCGAAGCGTAGCCCGCCCTGCGGCGTGATCACGGCGTATTGGTTGTCTATCCATGCAATGAAGCCGAGTGGCGGGCGCGGTGCATAGGGCGTCTGCAGCACCAGCCGATCATCGACGTAAAAGCGGACAGCCCGCGCCAACCAGTCGAGCTGGTAGACGTGCCACGCCGTCATATCGAGCGCGAGAGGCGCCTCTGCCACGCCGATCGCCCACTGGGCAAAGCGCCACAGACGCCGATACAGCGCTGGCACCCGCATCAACAGAAAGCCGATCGGCGCAAACGGGGCCAGCGCGAGGAAGGCAGAGCGCGAGAAATCGCCGACTGCCGCCTTGAAGCCATCGCCGCGCACGCCGTGGGCAAATGGCATGTTGTGTGGCGGCGCCCCAAAGAAAAACCATACATAGCGCGGCAGGCGTGGTACAAGCTGGCCTGGCATGAAGGGCTGGTTCCAGAAGCCGAAGCCCGCTGTGCCGCGCAGGGCTGACTCACCAGCCGAGAAGCGCGCTCGTAAGCTCAAGCGCAGCGGTGGACGGTTCGGGTAGACAGAGCGGCGTAAGTTAGCGTAGTTATACAGCTGCGCATCGGCGTAGCGGCGCTCTGCGATGGGCGGCAAGACTAAGCGCACACTTTCCGCCTGCCACACAAGAGTGCCGCCACCGATCTCCAGCGCACTAACGGTAGAACTGACGGGCGGGTGCACGGTTCAGATACCACGTCACATACAACGGCACTAGCGTAAGCAATGGCGCTTGGCAGATCAGCTGGGTGGCTGTGCTTGTGAAGGTGCCGCCGACTTCGGGCAGCGTCGGTGTGCTGCTCAGGTGGGCGATCAGGCGCGCCGCGCTGAAAACGACCTGTATCCAGAGCATGCCGAGTAAAAACAAGCGCACGCCACGCGGTCTACCAATCCACGCCCCGATGCAGGCAATCAGCGTGATGGCGCCCAGCCCCACACCCAGCCAGCCGACGCTCCCACCGATGAAATCTATGCCGACTAAGCGCTGCGTCAGGTTTGTCCATAGCATCAGGATCAGCGGAAACATCGGCAGCAAGCCGTAGCCAACCGCTGCTGCTGCGATCGCGATCATCAAGCCAAGCGGACGGTAGCGCCGCATCTCTTCGCTCATGCCCGCTTTTTCGACCTCCAGAGTCCCTGTGCCTGATACCACTCCAGCGTGCGACGCACCCCCTCACGGAACGCGATCGGTGCAAAAGCTAGCTCACGGCGCGCCTTCTCGCTGCTGACCTGCCAATTGTTGAACACGTACGAGCGCAAGTTCAGCGGATAATACGGCTCGACCTGTGTGTATTCGCTCAGCGCAGTCCATAGGCGCGCCACGAGGATCATCAGCCCGCCGGGCACGTTTAATCGGAACGGCGAGATGCCCGCTTCCTGGCTGACAATCCGATTCGCCTCGCGATGGGTGAGCGTCTCACCACAGATGTTGTAAACCTCGCCGACCCGCCCGTGATGGAGCGCACTCAGGATCGCCTTCGCCACATCGCCCACATACACAGGGAAGGTGATGTAGCTGCCGCCATCCACTTGAATGCGAATCCCCTTCAAAGCGTCCTCGATGAAGAGCCGATTGAAGGCGTAACGTCCGCCTGGCCCGTAAAAGGCGCCCGGGCGCAGCACCACAACTGGCAAGCCGCGTTCGCGGTAGGCCTGCAACGCCAATTGCTCGGCATGCAGCTTGCTGCGCTGATACGGATCGACAGGCTCAGTGGGATGTGTCTCATCAACCACGCGCCCCGCCAGTGGCTTGCCCACCACTACAACGGTCGAGATGTGCACGTACTTTTGAACATTGGCGGCCAGCGCTGCGCGCATAACGTTGGCCGCACCTTCGACGTTAGTGCGCTCGAACTGCTCATGCTTGCCCCAGAAGGCAAATTTCGCCGCCGCATGCACCACGTAGCGGCAGCTGCTCACTGCCTGCTCGATCAGCTGTGCGTCGGTCACGTCACCGCGCACAATCTCTAGCCCTTCACCTAGCGTCTGCAGCCAAGCGTGCCGTTCGGGCTGCCGAGTCAGGGCGCGCACACAGTAGCCTGCCTCCAGCAAGCTTGGCAGCAGGGCGTAGCCTAAGTGACCGGTGCCGCCCGTCACAAAAATAGTTGCACGCTCTGGCATAAGTCCTTCTCAGCGCGATGATTGTAACACGTTTCGGGCGCTCATGAGGGCTGCTGAGCAAGTTAGGGGCTAGCGAGGCGCCGCCTAAGCAACGCCTCGCGCCGTGTGGTGACTAGTCAAAACGGATGCGCGGATCGAGCCAGGTGTAGATCACATCCACCAAGATGTTCCCCAAGATTAAGAAGACTGAGTACAAGATGGTGACGCCGAGCAGCATGGTGTAATCGCGTGCCGCGATGCTGCTCACGAAAGTATCGCCTAAGCCGGGGATGGCGAACAGCCGCTCGATGATCAGAGAGCCCGTCAGCACGCCCGCCAGCAGCGGCCCGACAATGGTCGCCACCGGGATTAGCGCGTTCTTCAGGGCGTGGATATAGATCACGGCGCGCTCGCGCAGCCCTTTGGCCCGCGCCGTACGGATGTAGTCATCGCGCAGCACCTGCAGCACGCTGGCACGGGTCAGACGCGCCAAGCCTGCCGAAATCCCGATGCCCAACACGCCCACCGGCAAGATGGCGACACTGATGAAGTTCCAATCGAAGATACTCAGCTGCTTCCAGACGCGCGGGTCGACCGGTGGCAAGACCCGCCATTGCACCACCAGCACGATGATCAGGATTGGGCCCAAGACCAGCGTGGGAATCGCGGCAATCGTGCCTGCGAAGAAGGTCACCCCGTAATCGATCGGCGAGTTACGGTAAAGCGCTGCCAGCACGCCCAACGGCACACCCACTGCAAAGCCAATGAAGACCGCCAACAAACCCAAACGCACCGAGACAGGCAGCCGGTCCGCGATCAGATCGTTCACGGGCTGCCCAAGCGTGGTGCGCCCAACCGACAAGCCGAAGTCCAGCCGCAGCACGTTGTTCAGATAGCCGAAAAACTGGCTCAGGAATAGGTCAGAGTACAGCACTTGGGAAGCCTGTAAGCAGCGCATCTGTCGCCCGCCCACTGTGATTGTAGTCTCACGGCGCTCTGTGACGATGCGCAAGAGCTGCCAACCTTCGTACTCATCCACCACGTTGGTGGCAGGGCGGGCTTGCTCTAGCGGTACACCGCGCCGCAGCTCGTCACAATCGGCAAGGGCGGGGTAGATCACGCGGCGTGGCAGCTCGTTATCAGGCGCGATGCCATCGAAGGGAAAGTTGAGCAGGAAGGGCAAGTCGAGACCGTAACGCTGCTCTAGGGCACGCCGAATCGCCTCTGGCGTGCTCTTCGAGCCCGTGAAATCGAAGGGGCCACCCGGCACTGCCCGAATCAGCAGAAAGGTGAAGAAGATGATAGCCAACATGACAGGGATGGCTATCAGAATGCGCCTGAGGATGTACTTGGTCATCGCCTACTCCTAACCTAAGGGCGCTAACTGTTCTTCAAGCAACCAACCGTTGATCGTGCCACAGCGCACCTGTACGTAGATGTTTGTATCGCGCGGATTGAACGGGTTGGCCGTCAAGCCCGTCACACTGACCTCTGCAGCATTCGGGCAGGGCTGATCCAGCTGCGCTGAGGTGATATCAGGTTGGCGGTGGAGCTTGACCGCGCTGCCATCAGCTGTGCTGATGACAGCCCGATCACCGCGATTGAAGCGCGAGAACTGGTGCTCAGCAATCCAGCCCCTGCCGCTGCACTGCACAAGGTAGTAGATTGTCTCGTCAGTTGGATCATTAATGTTGCGCGAGATATCCAGGACGGTCACGCGCGTGTTCGGGAAACATGTAGCGCCGCCGATGCCGGGCACTAACGGCCCAGCGT
Organism: Aggregatilineales bacterium; assembly: GCA_046719055.1. GTDB lineage: Bacteria > Chloroflexota > Anaerolineae > Aggregatilineales > UBA2796 > CP2-2F. The sequence goes on from JBDNDQ010000017.1 coordinate 47,967, forward strand.
TGGCAGGCAGCGAGACAGCTGCAAACTCCGAGACGCCAACCACCACGCCGCTGTCGCCGACGTTGAACTTCGTTGTGATGGCTAGGGGCGTCGGTGTGATGGTTGGCAGCGGTGTGTCAGTCAGCCGGATGAAAAGCGTATCGTTAGCGGTGCAGGCGAGCGCCATCATACCTAGCATCAGCAGGACGGTGCCGCTTGCCAGCAGAGCACGTGTTCGGTGGAATGACATCATCTCTCAGCTACCGCGCAGACTCGGATCAAGGGCATCGCGCAGCCCATCGGCAAGGAAGTAGAAAGAAAGGACTGTCAAGCCGAGCATCACAGCCGGCACCAGCACTAGATGTGGATACGCGCCAAAGGTGTTGTTCTGTGCCGTAGCGATCATGCTGCCCCAGCTGGGCGTTGGGGCGTTGACGCCAATCCCCAAGTAGCTCAGCGCCGTTTCCACGCCAATGAAGCCCGCAATCGACTGCACGCCAACCACAACCAGCGGCCCGAGAATATTCGGCAGCAGATGTGTGAAGATGATTCGCCTATCGCGTGCACCGATGGCGCGTGCCGCCTCGACGAACTCCTTCTGCTTGTAAGAAAGCGTCTGCCCGCGCGCCAGACGCGCAATGCCGATCCAGCTGAGCAAGCCCAGCACGATGAACAAGAAGAACAAGCCGCCCATGCTGCGGTCGATATCGACTAGCGCCTGGGCAAACGGGCCGACTCGATCGCGCTCTGCCGCCAGCGCCTTGAAGAAAATCTGCAGCAAGATGAACAATGCGAGGTCTGGGATGGCGTAGAGGAAATCGATGAAGCGCATCATCAGGTTATCAATAGCGCCGCCGTAGTAGCCGGCGATCATGCCGTAGCTGATGCCGATCAGCATCGAAATTGTGGCGCCCACAAAGCCCACTGAGAGCGAGACGCGCGCTCCATATACAGCCCGACTCATCATATCACGGCGCAGATCGTCCGTGCCGAAAACAAAGCACCACTGCGGATTCATGCGACGTGGATCTTGCGTGCAAGTCATAGGCGAGGCGAAGGTCATGCCGGGCGCCTCGTGCTGGTAGAGCGGATCGTCCAGAAAGCCGATGCTCTGCAAAAAGTCAGCGCCGATGGCCAGCCCGATCAGGAAGATGATGAAACCTAAGCCAACCAGTGCAAGCTTATTGCGGCGAAACTGACTCCACGCATCAGCTAGTGGGGTGCGCGTCTTTGTTTCGTCCTGATACTTGCCCAGAGAAAGTGGTTTAGAAGCAACTGCCATTCTCAAGCCCATCCAAACGCTTATTTTCCGGCGATTCCAGGCGGCTTAGGCAATTGCGCCGATCGCCTAAGCCGCTGCGCGCCATCAGCTGGTCAGGTGGCACGCCACGAAATGACCTGGCGAGACTTCTTTGAGTTCAGGCTCATCGCGAAAGCAGCTCTCGACCGCTACAGGGCAGCGCGTGTTGAAGTTGCAGCCGACTGGCGGGTTAGCAGGGCTTGGCACATCGCCCTTCAAGATAATGCGCTGACGCTTCTTCTCAACAGCTGGATCGGGCACCGGCACTGCCGAGAGCAGCGCCTGCGTGTAAGGATGCAACGGATTGTTGTAGAGCTCATCTGAAGGCGCCAGCTCCACGATCTTGCCTAAGTACATGACTGCTACGCGGTCGCAGATGTGGCGGACCATGCTCAGGTCGTGCGCGATGAACAGGTACGTCAAGCCGAGTTCTTGCTGCAAGTCTTGCAGTAGGTTGACGACTTGCGCTTGAATTGAGACGTCCAGCGCGGAAATTGGCTCATCGGCCACGATCAAAGTCGGGTTGAGCGCCAGAGCGCGGGCAATCCCGATGCGCTGGCGCTGGCCACCGCTGAATTCATGCGGATAGCGGTTGACGAAGTACGGATTCAGGCCGACTTTCTCCAAGAGGTACTGGACTCGCTCGGCGCGCTCAGCAGGCGTGCCGATGCCGTGCACAAAGAGCGGCTCGGCAATGATGCGGCCAACCGACATGCGCGGATTGAGCGAGGCGTAGGGGTCTTGGAAGATCATCTGCATGCGGCGGCGCATGCGGCGCAGCGCCTCGCCCTTCAGGCTGACGAGATCGACGCCTTCGAACTCGACTGAGCCGGCCGTCGGGCGGTAGAGCTGCAGCACCGTGCGCCCAGTCGTAGACTTGCCGCAGCCCGATTCGCCGACCAAGCCCAGCGTCTCGCCCTTATAGACGTCAAAGCTGACGCCGTCGACAGCTTTGATCGAGCCGACCTCACGCTGGATGATGAAGCCAGCCATAATCGGAAAGTACTTCTTCAAGCCGCGCACCCGCAGCAGCACTTCGCGCTCTTTAGCATCCTTTTGAGCAGTCGGTGTTTGAGTCATTAGCTCAGTCATTGGCAGGCACTCCCTTACGCACGTCCACCCAGCATGCCACCAAATGATCCGGGCCGGAGTCTTGGGCTGGTATCAGCGGTGGATTTTCCTCTTCGCACCTGGTCAGCTTATAGGCAGCCTTGTAGATGCAGCGCGGCGCAAAAGGGCAGCCTTTAGGCTTTTTGCGCATATCGGGTGGCGCACCTTCAATCGGAATCAAGCGCTCACCGCGCTGATCGACGCGTGGCAGTGAGTTGCGCAAGCCCAGTGTATAGGGGTGGCGCGTATCGCTAAAAATTTTCTCGACCGGACCACGCTCCACAATGAAGCCAGCATACATCACTTGAATAGTATCCGCCAGCCCCGCAATGACGCCTAGATCGTGTGTGATCCAGATGACCGCCATCCCGATTTCATCCCGCAGGCGGCGCACCAGGTCAACAATTTGGGCTTGAATAGTCACATCGAGCGCAGTAGTCGGCTCATCGGCGATCAGCAGCTGCGGATTGCACGAGAGCGCCATAGCGATCATAGCGCGCTGGCGCATGCCGCCTGAAAACTGATGCGGATAGTCATCAATGCGGCGCTCGGCGCCCGGAATGCCGACCATCTGTAACAGCTCGATGGCGCGGCGGCGGGCTGTCTGCTTATCCATGGCCAGGTGAAGCTGCAGCGCCTCCGTGATCTGCCGTCCGATGGTGAGCACCGGGTTCAGCGAGGTCATTGGGTCTTGGAAGATCATAGCGATCTCGGCGCCACGCACAGCGCGCATCTCCTCGCGCGAGAGCTTGAGCAAATCGCGCCCCCGAAACATGACCGATCCCGCCTCGACCTTGCCGGGCGGGCTGGGGATAAGCCCGAGGATCGAGAGCGATTGCACGCTTTTCCCGCTGCCGCTCTCACCGACGATGCCGAGTGTCTCACCTTCGTCAACGGTGTAGGAAATGCCGTTGACGGCGTAGACAGTGCCTTCTTGGGTGTGGAAATAGGTTTTGAGGTCTTTGACCTCCATCAAGACGGTCAAAGTGGCGTCTCCTTACTTGAACAGCAGAATACAGTTTGGGCAATAGACGTTCTCAGCGTCCCGTATGGGCGATTAGGCATGTGCGGCACGCCTGGGCGCTCACGGTTGCAGGTGTCCTCATGCATAAACAGCGGTTTCGTTAAAGGTATTGCGGCATTCTATTGCAAAAAAGACTTGCTTGCAAGTTTTGCTCGGCATCTTTAGGCAAACCGCACTAATCGTAACACTTCTCTTGGGGTTGCACAAGAGCGCAAGCCGTAGAGGCCCGAGCAATCAGGGGATGGCAATGCGGCTAGGGCGGTTTAGGTAGTGTGTGATCGGCACCAGGCCGCGCCACGCCTTCAAGTTGCCGCCAATCTCGCGCAGCAGCGCCTCGAACTGCTCACCTTCCAGCAAGTACAGGTTGTAGATACGATGACTCAGGCGCAAGGGCACACTTTCGGGCAGCGCCTCGCGCACAGATGAGGCCTGCAAGCCATGTGCCGCGTAGAGCAGATCGGTCAGGATGCTGTTATGGCTGGCAACGACATAATCGGGTATGCCGTAGGCCGCGATGAGATCACTCACGCGCGGAGCATGCCGCCGGATCTGGGCGTTGATCCATGCCAGCTGCTCTGAGTCGCGCGTGCGACCGATAGATAGGTCGAAGTCGGGCGTGCGCCAGTGCAAGGTCAGCCCACGATCGACAAATGCAGCGCCTTGCAGCAACGGATGGGCTGCAAGGATGGCTCTAGCCGCCTGGAAGCTGAGCGCCTCGTTGGGGGAAACGCCAAGCAGGCAGGCCTGCTGGCAGTGGGCGCCGTTGGCGTGGCGCAGCCACATATGGAAAATAGGCGCCTGGCGGCTGCCCAACATACGCGCTGCCCCAACACCACTCGCTAGTGCAGCGCACAGCATGGCACACACAACAAGCCAACGACGCATGTTCATCTCTCGGATGAGCTGAAGTTGCCCTTCAGCATACCACCGTCCACACCCGGCCTGCCAGCACCTGTGTTTTATTGGCACTTGTTGATATAATCGAAGTACGTTATAGAGACCGCGTGCGTGCAGGCTGCCTGAAGAGTATCGGAACACTTCTGCTTAACACGCACACAGTTGGAGGCTTCTTGGGTCGTGAACACTCCACGTTTCCGCAATCTGTTTATTTGGATTTTGATCGGGGTTGCCTTAGTGGCGATTTTCGTAAGCGTGCGCAGCGGTGGCTCTAACGCAAACGAGCTCAAGCTGAGCGAGCTTGCCCAACAGATTATCAGTGGCACGCCACGCATTAGCGCGATTGCCGTCGTCCAGAATGAAGTGCGCGTTACCTACGTCGGCAGCAATCGTCCGCCGGCGATCTCCCGCAAAGACCCATCCATGCCCTTGCCTGAGCAGCTGATCAGCCTGGGCGTGCCAAAAGAGCTGGTCGCTCAACTGCCTATTGAATATCTACAGCCGAATGATATTACGCCCTTTTTCAGCGTCTTGCTCTCGCTCCTGCCGATTATTCTGATTGCCGGCTTCTTCTTCCTGATGCTGCGCCAAGCGCAGGGCTCGAACAATCAGGCTATCTCTTTCGGGAAGAGCCGTGCGCGCATGTTCACTGGCGACCGTCCCACCGTCACCTTTGATGATGTAGCGGGCGCCGACGAGGCGAAAGAAGAGCTGCGCGAGATTGTCGAGTTTCTCAAGGAGCCTGATAAATTCGTCCAGCTGGGCGCACGCATCCCAAAGGGCGTGCTGCTAGTCGGCAGCCCTGGCACCGGCAAGACGCTGCTCTCCAAAGCGGTGGCGGGCGAGGCAGGCGTGCCATTCTTCAGCATCAGCGGCTCAGAGTTCGTAGAGATGTTCGTGGGAGTAGGCGCCTCGCGCGTGCGCGATCTCTTCGATCAGGCCAAGCGCCACAGCCCGTGCATCATCTTCATCGATGAGATCGATGCAGTTGGGCGGCATCGTGGCGCTGGGCTGGGCGGCAGCCACGATGAGCGTGAGCAGACGCTCAACCAGATTTTGGTCGAGATGGATGGCTTCGATACTGACACGAATGTGATCGTGATCGCGGCCACGAACCGCCCGGATATCCTCGACCCGGCTTTGATGCGTCCGGGCCGCTTCGATCGGCGCGTGGTGCTCGATCGACCAGACGTCAAGGGGCGTAAAGAGATTCTGCGTGTCCATTCGCGGGGCAAGCCGTTGGCTGCAGATGTGGATTTGGAAGTACTCTCGCGCACCACGCCCGGCTTCGTCGGTGCCGATCTGGAAAACCTGATGAATGAGGCGGCCATCCTGGCGGCGCGCAAAAACAAGAAGACTATCTCGATGCGCGACTGCGAAGAGGCAATCTATCGCGTTGTGCTCGGCCCAGAGCGCAAGAGCCGTGTCATCAGCGACGAGCAGAAGCGGCTCATCGCCTACCACGAGGCAGGGCACGCCGTTGTTGGGCACTTCCTACCCAACTGCGATCCAATCCGCAAGATCACCATTGTACCGCGCGGCATTTCGGGCGGCTCGGTGCTGAGCGTGCCTGAAGATGATATGGGGCCTGAGACTCGCGCGCGCATCAAGGATGCGATTGCACAGGCGCTCGGTGGGCGCGCTGCTGAGGCAATCGTCTTCGGTGAGGTGACGACGGGCGCAGGCGGCGGCAATGGCAGCGATCTGGCTACAGTCACGCGCTACGCCCGCGCGATGGTCACGCGTTTCGGCATGAGCGACCGTCTCGGCCCGATGATCTTCGGTCAGAAGGAGGAGATGGTCTTTCTGGGGCGCGAGATCGCCGAGCAGCGCGACTACAGCGAGGCGATTGCCGAGATCATCGATGAAGAAGTCAAGAAGATTGTGGATGAAGCCTATCAGCGGGCACTGAACGTGCTGACTGAGCATCGTGAGGAGCTTGAGCGCGTGGCGCAGCGCCTGATGGAAGTCGAGACGATTGACTATGAGGAATTCATGCAGCTGATGGGCGAATCGCCGGCTGGTGGGCGGCGCAAGCGCCCAGAGATGCTGCCTAAGCCTGCCGAAAAGCCTGCAGCGCAGCGCGAGCAGCGGGATGATCTGCCGCCGCGCATGGGCACAGCAGCTAGTCCTGCCTAGGTGAGTTGCACGGGCGGCAGAGCGCGCATCTGCCGCCCGTGCCTTTTCAGGGGGTGATGAGCGAACCGATCGTGGTGCGTCGTAGCGCTTGAGGAATACTTAGAGCGCAGCGCTCGGATCTCTTTTGAGCTGCTCGGTGGTGAAGCCTTGCCCGATGAGCCCCAGTGCACTGATGAACAGCATCCTGATCAAACGGCTGTGCGTCCAGCGCCGCTGATCCCTGTCCTCATTGTCGAGCTGCTCTTGCCACACAACTGCTGCAGAAATGTCTCGCGAAAAGTGGCGCACCACCTGACGCTCGGCGTGCGCCTAATCTGGGTCGTCGATCCAAGAACGCTTCAAGTCGTGGTTTATAGGCGCGGGAGCGATCAGGCGACTCTGCTGAGCGCTCCCGGCGCGCTCACCACCGATGATCTACTGCCTGACTTCAGCCTGTCTGTTGCTCAGCTCTTCGCACTCCAAACTTTCTATCACGCTTTGTGAAAAATCTGTTATACTTAAGCCTGAGCGCCGTAACATCCCTGCGTAGAGAACGCACAGCATGTCTCAGGCTAAACTGCCGCCACCAACTGTCGTTGCACACCCAGCCGACCTGCATCAGCTCGCTCAGCGCCTGGCTCAGGAGCCGCTGATCGCTCTAGACACAGAGTCGAACAGCTTATACGCCTATCGCGAACGCGTCTGTCTGATTCAGGTCTCCACGCGTCAGGCTGACTATATCATCGACCCGATCGCTCTCGGCCAGCTCGAGCCGCTCGGCGAATTGTTTGCCGCGCCACACATCGAGAAGGTGCTGCACGCCGCCGAAAACGACATCATGGCGCTGCGCCGTGATTTCGGCTTCCGCTTCGCCAACGTCTTCGATACGGCTTCCGCAGCGCGCATTCTCGGCCGCAAGACGCTCGGCCTAGCGGGCATGCTGGAAGAATTTTTCGGCGTGAAGCTGGATAAGCGCTATCAGCGCGCCAACTGGACGGCCCGCCCTCTGACGCCTGAGCAGCTGGATTATGCGCGCCTGGATACACATTATCTGCCTGCCCTGCGCGATGTTTTGGGCGCGCAGCTGGCAGAGCGCGGTTGCTGGGCAGAGGCGAGCGAAATTTTTGGGCAGCTCGCCGATGTTCAGCCGCCTCAAACCCAGTTTGATCCGGATGGCTTTTGGTACCTCAGCGGCGCCCGCGATCTCTCGCTCCGTCAGATGGCAATTCTGCGCGAGCTGTATCTGCTGCGCGATCGTCTGGCGCAAGCGCGCGATCTGCCGCCTTTCAAAGTCTTGACTGACGAGACGCTAGTGCAGTTGGCGGTGCGGACGCCACACAACCTGCCCAAGCTGCGCGCCATGATCGGTATGCCTGATTGGCTGGCAGCGCACGACGGACGAGCGATCCTCGAAGCGATTGAGGCAGGTAAGCGCGCTGCATTGCCCATCCGTCCAGAGCAGGTGCCGCGCGATGCAGCTGCGCTGGCGCGCTACAACGCCCTGCGCGAGTGGCGTAAGAATCGGGCAGCGGCGCGCGGCGTCGAGAGCGATGTGATCGTCCCGCGCGAGTCGCTGTGGGCGATGGCTCAAAACCCGCCGCGCTGCCTTGAAGACCTGGCTGGCGTGCCGGGCTTGGGCGCGTGGCGGCGCGCGCAGTACGGCGCCGAGATTCTTCAAGTGCTTGCCAACGTACCAGCAGATACTTGAGCGCTTGAAGGTGGGGCATCTTTTGGGTAAACTTCGGCATGAGAACGACAACAAAATAGGCAAAACCTCATGATCAGGCTGGGCGAGATGCAAATCGACTTTCTAAACGATGGGACAACGCATGTGGATGCGGGCGGCGTCTTTGGCTTGGTGCCGCGTGCCCTGTACAAGCACTTCGTGATGCCCGACCCCGACAATTTGGTGCCCATGCCGATGACCTGCCTGCTCGTGCGCACAGGCGGTAAGATCGTTGTGATTGAGACGGGCTTGGGCACCAAACTGGACGATAAGGCGCGGGCGATCTGGCGCTTGGTGGTGCGCGAGGGCGAAGGCTTAGTGGCGAGCTTGGCGCGGCATGGCATACAGCCCGAAGCTGTGGACTTGGTCATCAACACGCACTTGCACGCTGATCACTGCGCGGGCAACACGATTTTCACGCCCGATATGCGCGGCATCGCCCCGACCTTTCCCAATGCTGAATACGTGGTGCAGCGCCGCGAATATGAGGATGCCATGCATCCGAATGAGCGCACCCGCGCCACTTATTTCACGGTCAACTACCAGCCGCTAGTCGAATCGGGGCAGATGCGCCTGCTGGATGGCGATGTCGAGATCGCGCCTGGCATTCACGGGATTGTGGCGCGCGGACATACTCCGGCTATGATGATGGTGCGCCTCGAAAGTGAGGGCGAACAGGCGCTCTTCGTCAGCGACCTGGCGTCTTATAGCATCCACTTTGAGCGGCTGGGCTGGATGACCGCCTACGATGTCGAGCCGCTCTATACGCTTGAGGCTAAGCGAATCTGGCAGCGCTGGGCGTTGGAGACGGGCGCGCTGTTGATCTTTCCCCACGATCCGACCATGATCGCTGGCCGCTACCGCCAAGTGGACGGCAAAGCCTGCGTCGTACCCGAGATCACCGCCTATGATTAGCCCGAAGGGAGCCTTTGCACGTGTCCGACTCCACTGAGCCGATCATTGTAGCCTTTCAGGGCGTGCACGGTGCCTACTCTGAAGAGGCCTGCCGCCAACATTTCGGCGAGCACGTCCAGACCTTGCCCTGCGAGTCGTTTGAGGAGCTCTTCCGCGCTGTGGAGAGTCGCCGCGCCACCTACGGCATGCAGCCCGTCGAAAATTCGCTGGCGGGCACGGTTGCCACCGCCTACGAGCTGCTGATGGAGTACGATCTGCGCGTACAAGCAGAGGTGATCCTACACGTGCGCCACGCGCTCTTGGCGCCGCGCGGCACCGCGCTGAGCGATGTGCGCTATGTGCGCTCGCACCCGCAGGCGCTGGCGCAGTGTGAGCGCTACTTGAGGCGGCGCAGCTTTCAGCCCATCTTGCACTTCGATACGGCGGGCAGCGCGCGCGATCTAGCCGCCAAGCCTGAGCCGCACACCGCGTGCATCGCTAGCGCATTGGCGGGCAAGCTCTACGGCCTGGAGCAGCTCGACTACGGCATCGAGGACGAGACCTTCAACTACACGCGCTTCTTCGTGATCGGCTTGGGCGATCCGCCACCGGCGCAGCGCAACAAGACTAGCGTTGTGTTCGCCGTGCGCGATAAGCCCGGCGCCCTGCACGAATGCTTAGGCGCTTTTGCCTCGCGCGGCGTCAACCTGACCAAAATCGAGTCCCGCCCGCGCCGCAACAAGCCCTGGCAATACTATTTCTACACCGATTTTGAGGGACACGCCTCAGAGCCGCGCGTGGAAGCCGCCTTGATGGATTTGATGCGCCGCGCTGCCCTGCTCAAGCTGCTCGGCTCCTACCCGGCGGCGCCACAGCCCAACCTCTCACCCAGCCCTGAAGAAAAGGACGCACCATGACCCCGCTCAGCGCCTTGAAATGCATCGCTTGCGGCTGCGAGCACGCCATCAACGAGCCCGTCTACGTCTGCAGCCGCTGCGGCGGCTTGCTGGATGTCGTCCACGACCTTGAGCGCCTGCGGCCGTACCTGAGCCACCAATTGTTCGATGGTCGCTTGGGCGCTGTGGAGCCGCCCTATAACAGCGGTGTGTGGCGCTTCAAGGAACTGGTCTTTCCGTCGATCCTCGACGATCAGATCGTAACGCGCGGCGAGGGCAACACTACGCTCTACCGTGCGCCTGCTAAGTTGGCGGCGTGGGTCGGCAGTCGGGCGCTCTCACTCAAGCACGAGGGTGAGAATCCGACAGGCTCGTTCAAAGATCGGGGCATGACCGGCGGCGTGACGCATGCCAAGCTAGTCGGCGCCACAAGTGCCCTGTGCGCCTCGACAGGCAACACCTCTGCCTCGATGTCTTCTTACTGCGCTCTGGCAGGGCTGCAGGCGCTGGTCTTTTTCCCGTATGGCAACATCGCGGCGGGCAAATTAGCCCAGTCGATCGCCTACGGGGCGCTGAACGTGCAAGTGCGCGGCGATTTCGACGCCTGCCTGGAGCTGGTGCGCAAAGCAAGCCGTCAGTTGGGCATCTACCTGCTCAACTCGGTCAATCCGTTCCGTTTGGAAGGGCAGAAGACCATCGCCTTCGAGCTGCTGCAGCAGCGGCGCTGGCGCGTCCCGGATTGGATCGTGCTGCCGGGCGGCAATTTGGGCAACGTCTCAGCCTTTGGCAAGGGACTGAGCGAACTTCACACGCTTGGCTTAATCGATCGACTGCCGCGCCTGGCCGTGATTCAAGCTGAGGGCGCCGCGCCCTTCTACCAGAGCTACCGAGAGGGCTTCGCGACGCGCTATCAGGTCAAGGCGCAGACACTGGCGACTGCCATTAAGATCGGCAATCCTGCCAGCTTCTTCAAGGCGCGCCGCGCCATCGAACTGACGAGCGGCGTTGTTGAGGCGGTGAGCGATCAGGAGATCCTAGACGCTAAGGCGATGGTTGACGCAGCGGGCATCGGCTGCGAGCCAGCTTCAGCTGCTAGCGTGGCAGGCGTACGCAAACTAATTGCGCACGGGGTCATTGGCGCGGGTGAAGAGGTAGTCGCCGTGTTGACTGGGCACGTGCTCAAAGACCCTGAGATCATCATGAACTACCATCAGGACGGGCTGGAGGGCATTCAAAGCCACTTCGCCAACGCCCTACGTGTGATTGAGCCAACACTGGAGGCAGTCGAGGGCTTGCTCTTGTTCCCGCAGCTTGGCTCGTAAGGAGCCTGCTCAGGCGCTCGACCTGAGCAGGCAGTGCAGTGAGCGGCTAGTTCACGATGCGATCGGGCAGCGGTGCGCTGCGCCAGACGTCGTCAGGGTTTGGAATTAGGGCGTCGACGGGCACCCAGTACGTGCCGCAAGCGATGATGATCTTATAGAAGCGGCGCGAGGCGTCCAGGCCGAGCACCCAGTAGGTTTTGGCGTCGGGAGCTACATCTATCACGATGGTGCTGACAGCGTCAGGGCGCGGCGCCCAGTAGAGCGGCGTCGGGCGAATTAGCTTGCCCTGGCCGGCACCGAGCAAGTTCACGCAGCCCAGCGCGCCGCAGTTTGCCTGCAGCGGGCCGAACTCGCCTGTGCCGGCGCCGACTGCCCCCAGCACAAGCGCCCAGACTGGGCCTCGATAACCACCTGGCACATTGATGCTGACAGTGTTGGTAAAAATCATGATCAATTCGCCGGTAGCCGGATAGTTGATCGAGGCCGTGCCGAGCAGCGTCCCACCGCCACCTGGCGCTGTGCGCAGCTGGACAGTGGCTGTGCTAGCCGGGCTGTCCGGCGGCTTGGCGTAAGTTACATCAAAGGTGACGACGCAGGTCTCAAGCGAGCTGATGCCACCACAGTTCGTCGTCAGCGGCCCGGATACGGTGTCGTTAGTAAAACCAGGCGAGCTAGAAATGCGCCCATAGACGGGTCCCATGTAAGGCGAGGACAGCGTCAGCGTGAAAGTCCGTGTGGAAGTGCCTGGCGGGAACGAGAAGGATCCCGATGCTAGGACTGAGCCGCCCGGCGGTGGAGCCGTCCTGATCTCTACTGTGGTGAAAATCGAGAAACTGAAAGGATTGGTGTACGTAGCTGTGAATGTCACCTCGCAACCTTGCCCATACGCCGGTGCAGGTGCCACGGCAAAGCTGAGCAACAAGACTGTGAAAGTCGTAAAAGAGACTAACAAACGCTTCATGAGCAGTCCTCCTACGGCTGACGTCAGCTAGACTATACAACATATAGCAATTGTTATCAAGTCGGCTAAGACACTTGTGACACATTTACTCACTCAGATACGCCTCTACCTCGATCTCGACAAGGTATTCGGGCCCGATCAGCCAGGACGGGCTAGAGGGCATTCAAAGCCACTTCGCCAACGCCCTACGTGTGATTGAGCCAACACTGGAGGCAGTCGAGGGCTTGCTCTTGTTCCC
>JBDNDQ010000018.1:0-54328 GCA_046719055.1 Aggregatilineales bacterium
GCGCTCCTGACCCTCTTCCTGCTTGGTTGATGCGCATTGCCCTCGCCCCGAATGCCTTTCGCGGCAGCCTGACGGCGCTGCAAGCTGTCGAGCGCCTTGCGGCTGGGCTGCGTGCTTCTGCATTGGGCCCTCACCTTGAGCTTATCTCGATGCCGCTAGCCGATGGTGGCGATGGCACGCTGGATGTGCTGCTGCACGGTCTAGGCGGGATGCGCCACAGCGTGACCGTCAGCAATGCGCGGGGCGCGCCCATTACGGCCGAGTTCGGCATTCTGGGCGATGGCAAGACGGCGATTATCGAGCTGGCGCGCGCCTCTGGCATTGAGCTGCTGCCGCGCGCTGAGCGTAATCCACTCCTGACGACGACCTACGGCACGGGGGAGCTGATCCGTGAGGCTTATCGGCGTGGCTGCCGTCACTTCTTGATCGGCATTGGCGGCAGCGCAACCAACGATGGCGGTGCCGGCTGCCTACAAGCGCTTGGCGCACACTTTCTAGATGCTGATGGGCGCGAGCTATCGCTGGGCGGCGGTGCGCTGCAGCACCTAGCTCGCATCGATGTCTCCGCCTTACGCACCAACCTGCCCGACGCTAAATTCACCATCCTATGCGATGTGACCAATCCACTGATCGGCGCACAAGGCGCCTCGCGGGTCTTTGGGCCGCAAAAAGGCGCTGATCCCGAGATGGTGGAGCAGCTTGAAGCCGCTCTGACGCACTATGCGCAAGTTGTGGAGCGCGATCTGGGCGTGCAGGTGGCCACCCTAGAGGGCGGTGGCGCAGCAGGCGGCTTCGGCGCGGGCATGGTGGCAGCGTTTGGCGCTGAGTTGGTGCCTGGTGCACCCACCTTGATGAACTTGCTCAACTACGAGGCGAAATTAGAGGGTGTGCAACTGCTCATCACAGGCGAGGGCAAAATCGACGCGCAGACAAAGGGCGGTAAGGCCGTGCAGCGCATCGCGGCAGCGGCAAAGGCGCGCGGCATCGCCGTCATCGCCTTTGCAGGCACGGTTGAGGCATCACCCAGCGCACTAACTGATATGGGCATCACCGCCGCGTGGAGTATTCTGCCTGCCGTCACCACATTGAGCGAGGCACTTGCCAACGCGCCGCTGTGGCTGACTCGGGCTGCTCACATGCTTGGCAACACACTCTCGATCAAGCCTTAGGCAGCGGCACGCGGACGCGCACATGTGTGCCACAGCTCGGCGCACTGCTGATCTCTAGACTGCCGCGCAGCCGTGCGGCACGCTCCCGCATAGAACGCAAGCCCAAGTGGCCATGGAAGACGCTGCCTACCTCAAAGCCGATGCCGTTGTCGCTCACTTCCATCAGCAGCTGATCGCCCTCGCAGGCTAAACGCAGGCGGATACACGTGGCTTGTGCATGTTTCATGGTGTTATGTAGCGCCTCGCGCGCGATCCAGTAGAGCGCTTCTTTAGATTCAAGGGGCAGGTCAGGTTCTGGACATAGGTCGAGTATCACGCTGATGTGATGGCGCGTCTTGAGCGAGTCAGTCTGGCGCGTCAGGGCAGAGACTAAACCATCTTGCTCGAGGGAGTCGGGGCGCAGATCGAAGATCAAGGCGCGCATTTCAGTCAGCCCTGCCTCGGCAAGGCTGAGCACGTAGTCGAGCGGTTCGCGCAAGCGCTCTGGATCCCGCTCTAGCAGGGCGCGGGCTGTGCGCGCACCTAGAGCAATGCCATAGAGGGCCTGCGAGACCGAGTCGTGCAGCTCACGCGCTAGGCGATTGCGTTCCTGGTAGGCTGCCAATTGGCGTGCCTGCTGATACAGCCGAGCGTTCTGTAAGGCAACGGCGATCACATCGGCGAGGGCGTTGATCAACCACAAGTCCGACTCGAAAAGCCTGCCATCGCCATAGGCCTGCACGCGCAGTAGCCCAAGCAGACGCCCGCTCGCCACCATCGGCACGAAAAGCGTGGCATAGCCCTCATCCAGCGGCGTGACAAAGATGTATTCAGGCAGCGCACTGTGCGCTAATGGCGCAAGGCAAGTCTGCACAATGCGAGAGGTAAATGAGGTCGAGTCCTGCAGGGAGATCGGCTGCGATAAGCTGTGCGCCGCATAGGGCGCTTGGAACGGCACAAGGACATTGCCTGAAGGGTCGGCCAGGTAGAGCTGGGCATGATGCCCTTGCAAGTTGGCCGCCAATAGCTCAGCGACGGCGCATAGCAGCTCGTCTTCTTTGAGCGTGCGCGTGACGGCTGCGCTCAGCTTGGCAATGATCTCCATCTGGCGTGCGCGCTGCTGCTCGGCCAGGTAGGCGCGCCGCGTTGCCACAACGGATGGCAGCGTCTGCAATAGCTGCGTGAAGATGTAGCGCTCATCCTCGCTGAAGCTATGCGGCTGTTCCCAGTAGACGAACACAACGGCATTTGGCAAGCCGCCAACCTGCAAAAAAAGCGCCACCATCGCACGCACACCATAGACCTCGAGAAAGCGGCGCGCGTTCTCAGGCGTCAGGCGGGCATCGCTTTGCAAGTCTTCGGAGAAGAACGGCTGGCTGTAATCGCCTTGCCACCATTCCTCACTAAAATACGGCCGCTTGCGATCAGAGCGGCTAAAATCGGGCAGGCAGATCGTGCCATCCAGCCAAATCGCTTGGGGCGCTGCGCGTACAATGCAGCCTTCGGCGTTGGTGAAGAGAAAGCTGATCGAAATGCGCTTGGCGCCCAGCGGCTGCGCATATAGTGCAATGGCTTCTAGAATGCTTGCTTCATCTGCGGCTTTAGAGAGCGCCATGTTCACGCGCAGCAGCTGCTCGCTTCGCGCAAGGCTTGCGCGATGCTGCTCTAACAACTGCTCGTAGCGCTGTGCGGCTGCCTGGCGCGCCTGTGCATCTTGTGCCTGCGTCAGCTCGTAAAATGCCTCATAGAGCAGGTGTATTTCCTGGCTCATGGCAATATCAGCACACTTCTTCGCCCAACGCTGCGACTAGGCCCATGCGCGCCGCATAGAGCGCTGCCTGGGTGCGGCTGCTGACGTTTAACTTGCTCAGGATGTTGCTGACGTGCGTTTTGACGGTCTTCTCGCCTATTACCAGAGCTTGCGCAATCTCCTTGTTAGAGAGTCCCCTCGCAATCAGGCGCAAGACTTCTGTCTCGCGCTCAGTTAGCGCCTCGAGGCTCTCGGGGGTGCGCACTTCGCGCATTAGGCGGGCAGCCGCCTTCGGCGAGAGCTGTACTTGCCCATTGGCGGCTGCTTTGATGGCCCGAATCAGCTCATCCGACTCGGTATCCTTGAGCAAATAGCCGATGGCGCCCGCCCGAATCGCACCAATCACCGCGTTGTCCTCTAGGACGCTAGTCAACGCCACGACTTCCGCTTCAGGCACCTCGCGGCGCAGGATGCTGATGGCTGTCACGCCATCCATGACCGGCATCAGCAAGTCCATCAGCACTACATCAGGGCGCAGCTGCTGCGCCAGCGCCACGCCTTGTCTGCCATCCACCGCCTCGCCAACGACCTCTAACTCGCTATCCAGGCTGAGGAACATCTTCAGCCCCTGGCGCACCACGGCGTGATCGTCAACGATCAGAACGCGAATGGTCATGCTCAGTTATACCTCGCCTGCGACATCACTTGGCTCAACTATACCAAGAGTAGGCGGCAAGGTGCATCCTTCCGCCCTTGCCGCCCAAAAAATCAGCCGAAAGGCTGAGCCCGGCTAGGCATTCTCACGCACAAGGCGCAGCACATCGCGCAGTTTGGGCGCCTGCCCGCTCAGCAGCGTGCTCACGCGGAACAGCCGTGCCGCCAGCCACACAAGGGCAAACGTGGTCAGGCTGAGCAGTGCTGCACTGATCAGTACCTCGATCAAAGGCACAATCGTGACCGACGCGCGGAAGGTCATTGCCAGCGGTGCCGTGATCGGGATCAAGCTCAGGATGACAGGCAGAGGCGCGTTCGGTGTGTTGATGAAGCTCATGACGAGGTAGAAGGGAATCATAGCGGGCAGGACAACCACGGCTGAGAACTGCGTCCCTTCGCGCGAGTTGGTCGTGAGTGCGCCAACGACCGCATAGACGCCGCCAAAAAACAAGTAGCCCAGTACGAAGTAGATGACCAGTACGATGATCTGGTCGATGCGCGGCGTCAAGCCGAGCAGATCGGGCGAGATTTCCGCCGCCTGCGAGAGCAGAAACAGCGCCGTGCCCAGCCAAAGCACCATCTGCAGCAGGCCGAGCAGGTTCATTGCCAAAAACTTGCCGAAGAGCAGGTCGCGGGGGCGCAACGAGCTCAACAGCACTTCCACAACGCGATTTTCACGCTCTTCGGTCAGGCTTTGCAGCAGGTAGCCGCTCGTGGTGAAGGCTGTGAACAGCAGCAGCACAGCAAAGATATAGGCGAGCAGCATATTGGTGTTCTCAGTGGCCTGAGAGGTGATCTCGCCGATGGCATTCGGCATGATCTCAAGTGTGCGCGCTTGCAACAGGGTCAGCATCTGCGGCGAGAGCTCGGTCTGCTGCAGCAGTGCGCTCAGCAAGGCACGTTGCATGGGCAAGTTGCTGAGGCTACCTAGATTGAAACGCTCGAAGAATACCTCGATCTTGCCCGTCTGCAGATAGTCAGCTGCGATGACGTAATAGGCGCTGATCTGGCCGCTGCGCAGCGCCTCGAGCGCAGCTTCCTCTGAGCTGAAGCGGACTAGCATTGGGACGACACCCAGCAAGCTGGCGTGATCCACAAAACCCATCGGGCGCGCCTGCGCAAATGGACTATCTTCGCTGATCTCGCCCGCGCTAGGCACATTCATGCCAGGCGCAGCGCTTACCTCTGCCTGGCCGCCACTGAGCGCCCTTATCAGCATGAAGATGGCAATGGCAGCAATCGGCACGCCGAAAGTGATCAGCGCATAGCCGCGCCGCAGGAGCTGGCGCGTCACCTCGAAGCGAAAAACAAGCCATAGCGTGCGCATGCTAGATTGCCTCCTCTGCTCCACGCGCTGAGATAATCTGCTGGCGCCCCTCGCGCAGTGCGCGCCAAATCTCGCGCACCGAGAGCCGCTTGCCATAGTTCAGCATGCCCAAACGGAAAATTTTCGCGGCCAGCCACATGACACCGACGATCGTCACAAGCTGAAGCCCAATTCCGAGCCAGATATGTTCCACTGGCACATTCGTGACCGCCATACGCAGCGGCATCCCGCTGGGCGAGGTGAGCGGCAGCAGACTCAGCACCAGCGCTGCACCGCCGTTTGGGTCGACGAAAAAGCTGACGAGCAACATCAGCGGCAGCACACCGACAACTCCAATCAAAGAGGCCACTTGCCGCGCCTCTTGATCGGTGTTCACCGACGCGCCAATAGCCGCCATGATGGCGCCATACAGCACATAGCCCAGCATGGCGTAGAGGACGACCACCGATAGGAAGCCTGGATCGAGCTGGTAGGTTGCCAGGGTGCCGAGCACATCAGTGCCTTGCGTGGCGGCTAGCGCAATGCCTATCACGATCCAGACCACAATCTGCAGCAGGCCGAGCGCGCCCAAGCCGATCAGCTTGCCCCAGAGCATCTCACTAGGGCGTGCGCTAGTGATGAAGAGTTCCATCATGCGGTTTTCCTTTTCGTCTGCCAAGCCCAGCATCAGAAACTGCGAGACGTTCATGGTCATCAGGAAAACCAGCGCCCCAACTAAGATCGGTGCGAAGATAGCCACAAAAAGCGCCTCGCGCGGCAACGGCTGCGGGTTGCCCACCCGATACAGCTTCAGCGCGCTCAGCGGATTCTCCAGGCGCGCCGCTAGCTCAAGGCTACCGACCTGCGCCGCCGCTGAAGGCTGCAGCACCTCGCGCACCAAGTGGCGGGTCAGCGCCTCACCAAAGACTTTATCCCGCCGATAGAACGCCTCTGGTTTGCGCGTATCTAGGAAGTCAGGGCGTAGCACGTAGTAGCCGTCGAGCATGCTAGCCTCAAAGTCACGTTGTGCCTCTGCTTCGGTCTGATACAGGCGAAACGGCTCAGGCATCTCAGGCAGGTACAGCCTGCCATCCGCGCGCACCACTATCCCGCTCTCATCCACTAAGCCGACAGCCGTGTAGGCGCTGACATCAGTAGCTGAAGAAGCGCCCAGCGCCCCGCCTACCACCATCAAGCCGACGAACATAACTGGAAACAGGAACATCGAGACAAGAAACGAGCGCCGCCGCAAGTTGAACCAGAACTCGCGTCGTGCGATCAACCAAATCTTGTGTAAGTTCATGCGGGCACCTCCGTTACGCTGAGCGCGCTAGCAGCAATTTTGGCCTCGCCACCCGCCACGCGGATGAAGATATCGTTCAGGCGTGGCACAGCCAGCGCAAAGCTGCGCACACTATAGTTCGGATCGTTTGCCAGCATCGCCATGATCTGATCAGGCTTCGTTTGATCATCGAGGTAAAGCGTGACGTTGCGCCCCGTCTCGTCCGGTTGGACGCGCACCACGCCGCGCAAGGCAGCCCAATCGCCCTGCCCGCTGACGATCACGGCATTTTCGGCGTAGCGATGTCGCACTTCATCCACATCGCCGTACAGCACGCGCCGTCCTTGATGGATCATCAGCAGACGATCGGCCATCTCCTCCACCTGATGCATCTCGTGGATGCTCATGACAACTGTGGCACCTTCTGAGCGCAGGCGGAAGATCATGTTCTTGATGATCTCTGTATTCACGGGGTCGAGACCTGCGAACGGCTCATCGATGATCAACAGTTCTGGACGGTGGATGATGGTGGCGGCAAACTGCACCTTTTGGGACATACCGCGCGAGAGCTCGCGGACTTTGCCTTTTTTGTAAGCGCCCAGCTCCAGCTCGTCGAGCAGCTGCGCCGCGCGCTGCTCTGCCTCTCGGCGCCTCATGCCTTTGAGTGTGCCTAAGTAGCCTAAAAGCTCTACCAGCGCCACGTTTTTGTACAGGCCGCGCTCTTCAGGCAGATAGCCGATGCGCTGCTTGGTCGCCTCGCTGAAGGGCGCGCCGAAAACGCGGATCGTGCCGCTATCTGGCTTAATGATGTCGAGGATCATGCGGATAGCCGTTGTTTTGCCGGCGCCGTTCGGCCCTAGTATGCTGAAAATTTCACCGCGCCGCACTTCAAACGAGAGGCCATCCACAGCTGCCTTCTGCCCGTAGCACTTTGTGATGCTGTGTACCTCAATTGTACTAGTCATACTGCTTGAACACTCCTGGTTTGATATCCTACAAAGCCTATACGCTCTAAAACGCCTTTTGTTGCATCTGACTAAGTGCATTTGGCGACTCTGTGCTATGCTTGATGAGTGACGTATAAAGTTCCTCCTGGAGAGGCTTACCATGACATTTCGTAAGACGACTGCCCTTCTAGTATGCTTTGCCCTGATCGGTGCGTTTTTGCTGGGCGCATTCAGCACCACAGCGACTGCTCAAGCGGGCGCCTTGCAAATCTGGACGAAGTTCAACGACCAAAATCCGCAGAACACGCAGGATAGGTGGCTGGCTGATATGATCGCGCGCTACCGTGAGCAGGTAGGTGTCGAGGTAGTAAATACCTTCCAGCCCTTCGATCAGATCAACGCCAAGCTGAACGTGGCAGTGCAAGCGCGCGGTGAGGTGCCCGACGTCAGCTATGTAGATAGCCAGCAGCTCGGCTTCTTCGACCAGAACGGCGTCCTGACCGACCTGACCGACTGGGTGAAATCGCGGCCGTGGTTCGACGATCTCGACCCAGGCGCTCTCGCGGCCTGCACCACGCCCGATGGCAAGATTCTGTGTGTGCCCTCGCACGCAGCCGTCCACTTCCTATACTACTGGACGGATGTCTATCCCGATGGCGTGCCAGTCACCACCGATGAGTTCCTTGCCAAAGCCGCTGAGCTGAAAGCTGCTAATCCGAATGCATTTGCCTTCACGGGCAAGCTGGCAGAGAAAATCTCGGTCGAGCGCTTCTACTATAACCTGATCGTCAGCTACGGTGGGCAGATCGCCGACGAAGAGGGGCGTGCGGTCTGGGCGAACGACGCAACTGTGAAGGTGGTCGAGTTTGTGCGCGCCCTATTCGCCAATGGCTACGCAGCGCAAGAGTCGCTGGCGCCCGGCTTCGATAACGAGCAACCCTTCATGCGCGGCGAGGCGGGCGCCTTCGTGGCGGGCTCGTACTCGTACGTCTACCTGACGCCGCTCACGGCACCCGATGGAGCCAAGTTCGAGGGAGAGATCACGGGCGTCTTCGATCCTGAGGCGCTTTCCGTTGGGGCGGCTCTAAAAGCCGGCAAGCTGGCGATTGCTCCGCAGTTTGCAGCGCCGGGCAGCAAGCCCGCTTCGCTGATTGTGGCTTCGGGGTGGGCGATCCCGGTTGGGGCGCAGAACGTTGAGGCAGCGAAAGCCTTCATCGACTTCCAAATGACGACAGCTGAGAACGTCGCCTACTCAGCTGCCTATGGCGCGCTGCCAGCGCTCGTCTCTGCGGCGCAGGCTGAGGAGTTCCAGACGCCCTACTGGGTAGAGGTAGCCAAGATTCAGAAAGAATTCGCGGTGCCCGCGCCAACCTTTGCGGACTACGACAAGGGCATCACGCTCTTGGCTGATGCCATCGTCAGGCTGATCACCAATCCGTCGCTGGATATTATGGCGACGCTGCAGGCTGCCCAGGATGAGTACAACGCAGGGCTGGATTAAATCGCTGACAGCGCTAGGCTTGGTTTCATCGGCGCATGGGCGGGCAAGAAACCCGCCCATATTGATTTACAGACATCCGATTTGGAGAAATAGCTATGACCAACCTCACACTGAGCGCTAAAGCTGATGCTGCGCAGCACACCTTCAGCGGCGGACGCAAATATCGTTGGCTGCCCTTCTGGCTGCTGCTGCCCTCGCTGCTTGTGCTGCTTGTGCTGCAAGTCTACCCGACCCTCTATTCCATCTACCTCAGCACCACGCGCGTGCGCCGCGGCGAGTTTATGTACGTTGGGCTCGCCAATTTCGAACGGCTGCTGCGCACACCGAGCTTCCTAGAGAGCTTGCACACTTCGCTCGTCTACTCGACCAGCTACATCATCCTGACTGTCAGCTTAGGCATGATGATAGCCTTGCTGCTGAATCGGCGCTTTAGGTTTGCCGGCTTTTACCTCGTGATCATCTTCATTCCTTGGGTGATCTCTGAGGTGGTAGCGGGCACGATGTGGCGCTGGCTCTTCCAACCTACCTACGGCCTGCTGCAATCGTGGATCAACGCTTATTTGCCGTTTTTGGGCGAGCGGCTCTACACTACAGCTGGGGGGGCCCTAGCCATTGTGATTGGGGCGGCTGTGTGGCGCGGCTTGGCCTTTACGACTCTGCTCTCGTTGGGCGCGCTGCAGACCGTGCCGCAGGAAATCATCGAGAGCGCCTCGCTGGATGGTGCCAATCGTTTCCAGCGCTTCTTCAGGGTGATTCTGCCCCAAATTCGCTCGACAGTCCTAGTGATGATCTTGCTGACCTCAATTCAGTCTATTAACTCGGTCGGCTTGATTTTCTCGATCACGCGCGGCGGACCGGGCGGAGCTACGCGCACTGCTGCTTACTACCTGCTGCAGACCGGCTGGGAACAAGGTGATTTTGGCACGGGCGCGGCGGTCTCAGTTATCTTATTTGCGATCAACATCACGCTGACCATTGCCTACTTGAGCATCATCGGACGCAGACGCGACTAGTTTTAAGGATTATGCGCATGGTCACCTCTAGACTGACACGGCGCTTCGATCAGATCAGCACGCACCTTGTGCTTGGCTTATTCGCCCTGATCGCCATCTTCCCAGTCATCTACACGTTGATGACTTCCTTCAAGAACCAAGACGAGGTCTTAACGCGCCCGCCAACCTTCCTCCCGCCTACGTGGCGCTTTGATGGCTATCAGACGGTTTTCAACAGCGATATGACGCGTTTCTACCTGTGGAATTCGCTCTTCAACTCGACGCTCTCTTCAATCACGGTCGTGACGCTTGCCTCGCTAGCGAGCTACACTTTCTCGCGCTATCGCTTTCGGGGCAGTCGCGCCCTTGAGCTGGCGATTCTCGGCTTGATGATGATCCCGGGCCTGACCAATCTGGTGCCACTCTACCGCATCGCTAGCGATCTGGGTGTGTTGCGTCCGCAGGGGCTGAACGCGAATTTATTCATCTCAGCCATTTACACAGCTGGCGGCTTGCCTTTCGCGATCTGGATCATCAAGTCATTTTTCGACAGTATCCCGATCGAGCTGGAAGAGGCGGCGCTCATCGACGGCTGCACGCCCATACAGGCGCTGATCCGTGTGGTGATGCCTCTAGCGGCGCCCGGCTTGATGGCGGCGTTTCTGCTCATGTTCGTGGATACATGGAACGAGTTTCTGGCTGCGCTCGTCCTACTCAACGGCACGGCGCGTACGGTTACGGTTGGCTTGTACGATTTTCAGAGCAGTTTTGAGATCGCCTATCACGTCTGGACGGCTGCTTGCATCGTGATCATGATGCCGGTGCTGATTCTGTTCGTGTTGCTACGCAGGCGCTTTTTCGAGGCGATGCTGCAGGGCGCGCTGAAAGGTTAGAGGGGGCACTTTTCAAAGTGCGGCGTCTTGCGCTAGACTAAGCAGCATGTATCGCTTTATAGGTGTAATTATGCTTGGTGCGCTCATCTTGAGCGGTGTTTCAGTGCGCCCTGCTGAGGCCCAGGATGTGGCGGGCTTCCTGACGGAGCGCATCAACGCGCTGCGCGCCTCGCAGGGCCTGAATACGCTCAACTACAATGGCGCGCTGGCAGCGGCAGCGCAGGCGCATAGCCAATATCTGGCGAGCACGCCGTATGCCCATCCGCACCGCCAGAATAACGGCTCGCTGCCGCAAGACCGAGCAGCGGCAGCTGGTTATAGTGGTCGCGTTGGCGAGAATGTGGTAGGCGGCGGTACAGCCACGCTGGAGTGGGCATATAACTGGTGGCTGAACTCGCCCACACACTACAACAACATGCTGGGCAGCTGGACGGATATCGGTGTTGGTTTCAGCGCTGGCACTTACGGTAAGTGGTATGTGGTCGTCTTTGGCGACAGCGGCGGTGCGCCTGCACGTCGGCAGGGCATCTCGGCATCGAATCCTGGCGGTGAGCGTGCTGGCGCACAATCAACTGCCCTGCCGCCCCGTCCAAGGCGCTCGCCCACTGCCACACCCACCCCAACTATCACGCTGACGCCCTCACACACCTTCACGCCGCGCCCAACCTTCACGCCAACCGATACGCCGACGCTCTTGCCAGCTACAGCTACGCCGATCCTGATCGCCATCTCCACTGCTGCGCCCGATCACCCCGCTCTAACGCCACTCGAGCCGACTGCAACGCCGCTAACAGCTGCTGTGATAGCTGCTGCTGTGCCGCCAGAGCCAACTGCCGTGCCTGTGAGCAACAACACGCCCACCAATCCGCTGCGCGCCATCATCCCACTCATCATTGCCCTGAACGCCCTGATCATCGGCGCCCTAGCGCTAGGCAGCCATCTCAAGAGGCGCCCATGAGTCAAACCTTGCGCCAATTCGCGATCCTAACTGCTGTGATCATCCTGCTAACTACAAGCGCAATGCTGCTTCTGCTGAGCGCATTCAGCAGCCCTGCGGCGCCTTCAGCCCGCTTCATGCCAACGACTCTGGCTGCCCCTAGCCCGACGGATATGCCGCAGGCGCAGTCAGAGCCCCCCGCCCCTGCGCCCAACAGCGCGATCGCCTTGATCATCGGCGTGGTCAGTGGCTTTCTTGTCATATCGCTGAGCCTCGCCTTGCTGCGGGCGCAGCGCACCTCGTCGGAGCAGTGAAGCATGTTCCAATGCCTCGTCCTGCTGATGCTTAGTTTGCTGCTGGTGGCATGTGGCGCTGCCGCGCCCGCTAACCCCACGCGTGGCGCCCTGCCAACTCTGCCCAGCGTCGGTTGGCGGCTGCTAGCCGGGCCGATCACAGCTGCTAATGCGGAGAAGTTAGCGTTAATAGGTAACCTGATCGGGCACGGTGCGACGGTCAACCACTTCGCCTTTGATAGACTACGCAGTTGGCTGATCAGTGTGGATGCAGTGGGCGTAGCAATCCTGTGGGACTTGAACAACGGGCGGCGGATTCAAGTGCTGAGCCAGCCTGATGCGACGCTGGGCACTGAGGGCGATGTGATGAACGCCTTCTTCAGCGCGGAGAGCGAGAGCATTGCGCTGGTGACGCGGCGCGGAGTCCGATTTTTGCGGGCTGCTGATCGGATGCCGCTGCCCGACGTCTCAGGCGGCGCCATCGCAGTGAGTGGTGCGGCACTCTCAGCTGATGGGCGGCAGCTGGCTACGACCGGCGGTAACGGCGAGCTGTGGCTGTGGAATGCGCTGACTGGACGCGTGCTGCAGCGCATCTCAGGACGTGGCTATCTGGCTGAGCAGCCCCTCTTCTCGCCCGACGGGGCGCAGGTGGCAGTCATCAGCCGCGATGAGCGCGGGGCGCTGGTGCGCATATACAACGCGCGCAGCGGTCAGACGATGCTGAGCTGCGAGGCTTCGGCCGCCCGCCTGTAGCGCTGGCCTTCCATCCTGAGGGCACCTTACTGGCGGTTGGCAGCCCAGGCGAGGTACAAGCTTTCCGCACGTCTGATTACGCACAGGTGTACAGCGTCACTGCGCCTGAGCTCGATTCAAGGCGCGGGCTGGCTTTTTCGCCAGATAAGCGCTTCCTGCTGATCGGTGGGACGGCCGACGAGGTCTTCGTGCAGGCTGCCGACAACGGCGCAGGCATACGTCGCCTGACCGGGCACAGCGGTCAGCTCAGTGGAATTGCTTTTTCTGCCGACGGCGCGCTGCTGCTGACTGTTCTGAGCGACCGGCGCGGCGTTTACGTCTGGCTGGTCGAGTCAATCCGCATCGAGTCGCCTAACTATTTGCGTGGCACGCTCGGCGCAGGGCAGAATGGTTTCCTGAAAGGCGCTTTCTCGCCCGATGGAAAGCTGATCGTGCTGGCAGAGGCGAGCGGTGGTATAATGGCCTACGGCATTCCGCGCCAATAGTCCAGCCGCACAAGAGCCCATCATGCACGTTCTACTGGCTGCGCTACTCGGCTTTCTGGCTGCGCTGATCGTCAACCGCCTGGCCGACCACCTGCCGGTGCGCCGCTACCACGAGCTAGCGCGCCGCAATCCCTTCAGCTCTGCAAAGAGTTTGCTGCCTGTGCCGCCGCTCT
Source organism: Aggregatilineales bacterium (assembly GCA_046719055.1). Lineage (GTDB taxonomy): Bacteria > Chloroflexota > Anaerolineae > Aggregatilineales > UBA2796 > CP2-2F. Next base: position 13,175 of record JBDNDQ010000018.1, read on the forward strand.
TGCCGCACGCGCCGCTGCGGGAGTGGTTTGGCGTCACACGGCTGCTGTTAGGCCAGGTGGATCGACGCACGGGGCGCTACGTGACGGTCGAACTCGTACTGAGCTTGAGTTTCGCGCTCATTGGGCAGGTCTATGGGTTGTTCCTGCCGGTCAGTTTTTTGTATGTTTATGCGGCGCTCTTCGTCCTGATCGCCGTGATAGACGTGGAGCATCGCTGGGTGCTGCCAAGCACGCTAATGGGCCTGGTAGTGTGCAGCGCCCTGGAATGGTTGCTGTTTGGTTGGCGCAATCCATTACACGAGATGCTGCGCGGTGCGCTGAACGGCTTCGCGATAGGCCTAGCTCTGTGGGCGCTGGGCGTGGGCTATGGTAGGTTGAAAAAGGCGATCAGCGGCAGGGCGGTTGGGCGGACTATTTTCGGCTTGGGCGATGTGTGGCTGCTGAGCGTCTGCGGCATGCTGATAGGCGGGGAGTACATCTTGTTTGCGGCGCTGCTGATGATGTTGAGCGGCGGTGTGGCAGCTTTCGGCGTAGCGCTGTGGCAGCTTCGCAGGCGCCGCAAACAGCACCGACGGCGCGGCACACTTGCCATCCCTTATGCGCCGCACATCTTGATCGGTACGGCAGCGTGGCTTTACGCGCCCGCCGCAGCGAGTTTGTTACTGCGCAGTCTGGTGGCAAGCTGAGCACTTACTCGGCACGTTCCTGCTCGCGGTAGACCGAGTACCAAAGGCCCTGCGCAGTACGACGCCACGTTTCAATCACTTCACGGTCGCCCTTAGGGGAGAAGCTCAAGGCACGGCTGACTAGATGCAGAAGGATCTCATCCTCAGCCACCTGCTGCAGCTTGAACTGGATGGCGCGTGCCATCATCTGTTTGCGTTGATGCGGCGTGAGCGTATGCGGCGTCTGTGTGTGTGGCTTAATTTGAGCAGCCTGCTCACAGCGCTCTATTGCCTCGAGCAGCTCAGTCGACCGAAAGCCTTGCCCTTCGTCCACCCACGCTGAGAGGACAGCGTTGGCTGGTGGCACAAGCTCGCTCAGCGACGCTTCGTGGCGCAGGCGGAACAGGTATGTATACGCCTTGCGCGACGGATTGCTATAGCGCTCGACGATGCGCCCTGCCACGTGGTCAAGCGCGCTAGTAGCGGACATGCACTGGAGTCCCGATCTCTGCCCAATTGTAGAGCCATTGTGCATCAGGCGTGTACAGATTGACACAGCCACGGCTCATCGGCCTGCCGAAATTGCTGTGCCAGTAGGTGCCATGCAAGCCGTAATCGCGGTAGAAGTACATCACGTATGGCACGTTGGGCAGGTAATAGCCCGGCCCAGACATCGTCTGTGAGCGATACTTCACGTAGATTTTGAATTGCCCTTGCACAGTTGGTGTGCGCGGCAAGCCCGTCGAGACCACAAAGCTCTTCACCAGCCGTCCGTTCTGATAGGCATACAGGCGCTGTTGGCGCAGTACAACTAAGATCAGCTTGCCGCTGTTAGAGGGCGCTGCAGGGTTCGAAGCCGCCGCACTATCTGGCGCAGCCGCCTCTGGGCTGCCCGACGCCGGTATGCGCAGCACCATGCCGGCGTAGATCAAATCGGGGTTGCTGATATTGTTAAAAGCCGCTAGCGCCTGCCACGAGATGCCGTATTGCGCTGCGATGCGCGCCAAGCCCTCACCGCGCTTCACTACATGCGTGCGCACTTGCTCAGCTGATGGGGGCGGTACAGCTGTGGGCGCCACAGCGGGCGGCTCGGCAATAGCTGCGGGCGCCCCTGCGGCGCCAGGAATGACCAAGCGCTGGCCAACTAGCAGCCGATTGGGATTGGAGAGATTGTTGGCAGCTAGCAGTGCGCTCAGCGTCACGCCGTAGCGCCGCGCGATCATGTTTAAGGTCTCGCCGCGGGCCACAATGTGTACACTGCCTGTTGCCAGAGGCGCTGCAGGCTGAGAAGCACCCGCCTTTGGGATGATCAGTACTTGCCCAACGTAAACGATCGAGCGGTTGGGCAAATTATTCGCTGCGACGATGGCATCCACGCTGACGCCGTGCTGCAGCGCGATGCGGAAGAGCGTATCGCCCGGCTGCACCACGTAGGTCGTGCCATCCTGCGCGTGCACGGACTCTTGCGGTGCCAGAGGGTTGAGCAACCCCAGCAACAGCGCAACGCTAAAAATAATCAGCCCAATTGGGCGCATACTGAACTCCTTTTCCGCAAGGGCTTCATCTAAGGCTAGTATAGCACAACATTGCGGGCTAACCTTGCCTGCCGATCACAAAGCCGAACGGCGTCAAGCGTTGTTTGGGCGGGAGCGGCTCACCTGTGAAGGCATCGCGCCAGCCGATGTTGGGCAGATCGAAGGTTTGCGGCACACCGAACAGATTGAGCGCGATCAGCATGGTCTCGTTAGAGGCGCGCCGCAGGTAGCCGTAGCGACCGTTGTCGGCATCTATTAGCCATACCGAGCGCGTGCCGTTGCGCAGCGCGGATGACTCACGACGTAACTTGATCAGGCGTTTGTAGAAGTCCAGCAGCTCAAGCTGCTGTTGGTCGCTCTCCCAGATCATCGGCAGGCGCGCCTCCTCCAGAATAACCCGATCGCCCTGCCGGACGTCGCGGCGCTGGCTGAGACCGACTTCCGTGCCGTAGTAGATGATCGGGATGGCGCTGAGGGTGAACTGACAGACCGCTGCCAGCATCAAGCGGCGGATATCGCCACGCGCAGCCCACAGGAAGCGATTCATATCGTGATTATCCAGAAAGCTGAAGCGCGCCAGATTGCGCCCACTGAAGTATGCCTCGTGCGCATTTTGAAACTGTTCAAAGGCGGCGGCGTTCATGCTTTCGTAGGCAAACAGCTTGCGCGCATTCTGCGCCCAGTTGAAGTCCAGCACGCCATCCAGGATGCCTTCATAGGTGCGCAGCAGGCGCGGCGTTTCCACGATCTCGCCGAAGTGCAGGCTTTGCGGATTGGCGCTCTTTACGGCGGTGTAGTAGTCAGTCCAGAAGTCGTGGCTTGGGCCGTGGGCATAATCAAGGCGGAAGCCATCTATGCCGAACTCTTGTAGCCAGTAGACTGCACTCTCGATCACGTAGCGTCGGGCGGCAGGATGCTCGTTGTTCAGCTGAGGCAAGGAAGGCACATCGAAGAAAGTTTTGTAACCATTCGGATAGTCAGTGAAGATGTAGTAGTCGCGATAGGGCGAGCTAGGGTTCGTTATAGCCGCCTCGAAGAAGGGATGTTTATGCGAGGTGTGATTGGGGATGAAATCCAGCACGATTTTTATGCCGCGCCGATGCGCTTCCTCAACGAGCGTTTTCAAGTCGTTGCGCGTACCCAGGCGTGGCTCGATGGCGCGGAAATTGGTTGCGTCGTAGCCGTGATGCGATGGACTGGGATAGATGGGCGAGAGCCACAGCGCATTGACGCCCAGCTCACACAGATAGTCGAGCTTGCTGAGGACGCCGCGCAGCGTGCCACCCAAGAAATCTGCCAGGCTCTCTGCCAGGATGAACTTGCGACCGGGCGACGGCGCGAAGCGATCCAAGAAGATGTGATAGAAGACGGCATCTCGAGCCCAACTTGGTACGCTATGGCGATCGAGCGTGTAGGAGAAGATAGTTCGCCCCCGCTCATCTTGCGCCCAGAGCCGTACGCCATCTTGGGTCAGGCCGCTGACCAAAAAGCGCACGGTTCTGCCTTCAGGCTGAGGCGGCAGCTCGCCGTGGAAGTGCCTTACATAGCCCCACAACAAGGTATTCCACTCCAGTGTGCCGCGCATAGTTGGCAGTGTGTGTGTATTTTCAGCGCCGAGCTGCGGCGTGCTGCCGTCTAGCGTGTAGTGGATGAAAACCTCCAACACAGGCGCACTAGGCCCGGCTGTGACCTCGATTTGAACCGGCTGATCAGGTTTGGGATCGCGCGGCGTCATCTGATATTCGAATGTCAAACCCTCTTGCCCGTTAACGAGCGCCTTGAGGCGTTGTGCATCAGTTGCCAGCGTGCCGAAGATAAAGTCCGAGAGGCTGACGGAGTCAGTAAGGGCACTTGCCGTCTGTGTCCCTAGCTTATTGGGTGTTTGATCAGTCATAAGTGCATCTCAATCCTTGCAAGCCGAGGATAAAACTTGGCAGCCGTGCGCAGGGAGAGTCCGTTTTGCCACCTCGATTATAGACTGCCTAGCGCCGGAGAGAGCTGTAAAATCATTATCACAATCCTCTAGACAACTTTTAGACAGGCTGCTTGTGCCCTTGCATAGGATCAGCCTGCTCCGCAGCGCTTGCTTTTGGGTGCCTTTCTCGCGTATAATCGCCTTGTAGCCATCCAGAACAGTTGAGCGCACTCTATGCCCAAAGCCTTTCCGATTGATTCCGATAGCCTGGATGACTGGTTCCCGCGCGATTCCGAGCCAGCCCCATCCCTTGAGCCTGTGCCTGCCAACAAGCGCTTAGGCGTGGTGGTGGGCGGCTCGCTGAGCAAAGGACTGGATGTCAAGCTGGATCGTCAAACCGAGATCGAGGCGCTTGCCGTTGGGCGCTATGTGGTGGTGCGCGGCAAGTATAAGCGCTTTTTCTGCATGATCACTGATGTGATCCTGGACAGCACCAACCCATCACTGCGCAGCGACCCGCCCGATCTAAGCGACCCATTCCTGCGCCAGGTCTACGTTGGGACGGCAGCCTATGGCACGCTGCACGTTGCGCCGATGCTCTCGATTGAAGGCGCTGCCGGTGAGCCAAAACCTGTCAAGACCATCCCCGGGCATTTCATGCCAGTCGAGATTGCTGATGCGCAGGATGTAAATGACGTCTTTGGTGCAGAAGACGCCACACATTTCAACATCGGCACACCGCTCGAACTAGAGCAGACACAGGTCAACCTAGACCTGAAGCGCCTCGTCGAGCGCTCGAGCGGCGTCTTCGGCAAGAGCGGCACCGGCAAAAGCTTTCTGACCCGCATCCTGCTCTCGGGCGTGATTAAGCGCGGCATAGCGGTCAATCTGATCTTCGACATGCACAACGACTACGGCTGGGAAGTGGCTGACGAGCGCGGCCCAAAGGCGAAAGGCCTGCGCCAGCTTTTCCCAGAGAAAGTCAGCATTTTCACGTTGGATGAGGAGTCCTCACGCCGCCGCAACGCCAAGTACGATTACGTCGTTACGCTCGGCTACGATGACATCGAGCCAGAAGACTTGGCCATGCTCAAGCTGACCATGAATCTGTCCGACTCCATGCTCGATGCTGCCTACACCTTGCGCAAAAAGTGGGGCAGGACATGGATCAAGGATTTGCTGGAGGCCAATAACGCTAGGCTGGAAGAGGTTGTGCAGACCACCAACGTCAGCAGCGCCTCGCTGACGGCGTTGGCGCGCCGCCTGGAGCGTTTTGAGCGCTTTGAGTTCCTCAAGCCTGAGGGCGCCCTGAGCGATAGCGTGCAGACCATCCTCAGCTACCTGACTGAGCAGCGTAAAAGCGTGGTGCTGGAGTTCGGGCGCTATGGCTCAGCGCTGGAGGCGTATATCCTGGTCGCCAACTACTTGACGCGGCGTATTCACGCTGAATACGTAAAGCGCGTGGAAAAATCGCTGGGCGATGCAAGCCTGGAGCCGCCCCAACTGCTGATCACCATTGAAGAGGCGCACAAGTTCCTCGATCCACTCATCGCCCGCCAGACCATCTTCGGCACAATTGCCCGCGAGATGCGCAAGTATAACGTCACACTGCTAATTGTGGATCAGCGCCCAAGCGGCATCGACGAAGAGGTGATGAGCCAGATCGGGACGCGCATCACGGCGCTGCTGGATAACGAACGCGATATCGCTGCTGTGCTGACTGGCATCAGCGGCGCCGGCGGCTTGCGCGAGGTCCTAGCGCGCCTCGACACCAAGCAACAGGCGTTGATCATGGGGCACGCCGTGCCAATGCCGGTCGTGGTCAAGACGCGCGCCTACGATACCGACTTTTATAAAGAGGTGGCGAGCTACGGCGAGTCGTCCCTGCCGGATAACGGCGCAGCGCGGCGCTTGGCAGGCTTGGGGAAGCGCAAGATCGAGTGAGCCAACCCATGAGCGACTCTGAACGGCTGCGCCGCTGGCGACTAGTCTTGGGCGACGATGCCTGCGATAAGCAGGCGATGAGCCTGCGCAGCGCTAACGATCGCGCCATTGATGCCGCACTAGCTGCGCTCTACGGCAAAGGGAGCGCTGCAGGTGAGTCGCGCAAGGGCGGCTTGGGCAGCTCGGCGCCGAACGTGGCGCGCTGGCTGGGCGATATTCGGCGCTACTTCCCGACTTCTGTGGTGCGCGTCCTGCAAAAAGATGCCCTGCAGCGCCTGAACCTCACACAAATGCTGCTCGAGCCTGAGCTGCTGCAGAGCCTTGTGCCAGACGTCCACCTAGTCACGACGCTCATCAGTCTGAAGGAGGCGCTGCCTAGCGAGACGCGCGCTACGGCGCGCATGGTCGTGGCGCAGGTGACCCGCGAGCTGCAAGAGCGTCTAGCGCTCTCGATGCAGCAGGCAGTCAGGGGCAGCTTGAATCGAGCAGCGCGCACGCGGCGCCCGCGCCCTGCTGAAATCGACTGGACGCGCACCATCCGCGCCAACCTGCAGCACTACCAGCCCGAATATCGCACGATCGTGCCGGAGACGCTCATCGGCTACGCCAAGCGGCGGCGCGCCCTGCAAGAGCTAATCCTGTGCGTCGATCAGAGCGGCTCGATGGCTGCCAGCGTGGTATACGCGGGCGTTTTCGGCGCCGTGATGGCCTCCTTGCCGTCGCTCAGCACGCGCTACATCGCCTTTGATACAGCAGTGGTAGATCTGAGTGAGTCGCTCAGCGATCCGGTCGATTTGTTGTTTGGAGTCCAGCTAGGCGGCGGCACGGATATCCACAAAGCGCTGCGCTACTGCCAGCGCCTGATCAGCCGCCCAACGCAGACCACACTCGTGCTGATCAGCGATCTGTACGAGAACGGTGATCGTGCTGACATGCTGCAGTGCGCAGCCGAGCTGATCGAGGCAGGCGTGCAAGTGATCGCCCTGCTTGCGCTCAGCGACGACGGTGCGCCATCCTACGATCACAAAGCAGCAGCCCACCTAGCTGCGCTGGGCATTCCGTGCTTCGCCTGCACGCCCGATCAGTTCCCTGCGCTGATGGCAGCCGCGCTCAGCCGCACTGACCTGAGCGCATGGGCTGCTGCACAGGGCATTGTGACAGCGCGCGCCGAGAGCTAAGCTTTTTTGTGTTCGTCTGCGACTACGCGAATGTGCAGCTCTTCCAGCTGGTGCGGATCGGCCTCGCTGGGGGCGCCTGCCATTAGGTCGGCTGCCTGTTGTGACTTCGGGAAGGCGATCACTTCGCGGATGTTCGGCTCGCCGGCCAGGAGCATCACTAAGCGGTCGATGCCGGGCGCGATTCCGCCATGCGGCGGTGTGCCGTACTCGAACGCCTCGAGCATGTGCCCGAAGCGCTGTTTAGCATCTTCAACATCCAAGCCAATCAGACCGAAAATTTTCTCTTGCAGGGCCCGATCGTGAATACGGATGCTGCCGCCAGCTACCTCGTAGCCGTTACAAGCCAGATCGTACTGCTGCCCGCGTACCTTGCCTGGCTCACTATCCAAAAGCGGAATATCCTCGGGCATGGGTGAGGTGAACAAGTGATGAGACGGGTCCCAGCGCTTTTCATCGGCGTTCCACTCAAAGAGCGGGAAATCCAGCACCCAGCAGAAGGCGATTCGCTTCGGATCGGCGAGTCTGAGCCGTGCGCCGAACTCTTGGCGCAGCGTATCCAGCACGGCGCAGACTGCAGCGGGTGTATCGCTGGCGATCAGGATCAGATCGCCCTGCTGGGCGCCCATGCGCTCGATCAGCGCGCTCATCTGCTCGACAGTGAAGAACTTGCCGATCGGCGATTTCACTTGCCCTGATTCACCCGCCTCAAGCGCCACGTAGGCAAGGCCTTTACCGCCCGCGCTCTTGGCGATCTCGGTCAGCTCGTCTAACTGCCTGCGGCTGTAGTTGCCGCAATTCGGGATGCGCAGGGCGCGCGTCGGATTGCCAGCGGCGGCATTATCCACAAAGACCTTGAAGCCCGTCTGTGCAGCCAGGTCGGTGATATCTACGATCTCCAGGCCGTAGCGCAGATCAGGCTTATCGGTACCGTATTTGAGCAGCGCCTCGTGCAGGCTCAGGCGCGGGAAAGGCTGTGTGACGAGCTGACAGCCGGTGATCGGCGCGGCAACTTGCACGAGGTGGATCATCAGCCCTTCGATCAGCTTGAGCACATCTTCGCGCTCGACGAAGCTCATCTCGAGGTCGAGCTGCGTGAATTCGGGCTGGCGATCACCGCGTTGGTCTTCATCGCGGAAGCAGCGCGCAATTTGGAAGTAGCGCTCGTAGCCGGCGACCATCAGCAGCTGCTTGAGCTGCTGTGGCGATTGGGGCAGCGCATAAAACTTGCCTGGATGCACCCGACTCGGTACCAGATAATCGCGGGCACCTTCGGGCGTCGTCTTGAAGAGGATCGGCGTCTCGATCTCGACGAAATCGCGCTCGTAGAGGTAATCGCGGATGGCTTTGGTAATCTTGCCGCGCAAGATCAGGTTGCGCTGCATCCGCTGGCGGCGCAGATCGAGGTAGCGGTACTTCAAGCGCAGCGCCTCATCGACTTTGCCGTCAGCGCTAACGTCGAAAGGCGGCGTTTTGGCGGTGTTCAGCAGGCGTATGTGCTGTATCTCGACTTCGATAGCGCCGGTCGGCAAGTTGGGGTTAACAGCACCTTCCGGGCGGGGGCGCACCATGCCTTCAATCTGCAGCACATCCTCGCGCCCAACTTTTTCAGCTGCTGCATGTGCCTCGGGCGCGCTCTGCACATCCACAGTGGCTTGTGTGATGCCCCACCTATCGCGCAGGTCTATGAAGATCACCCCGCCCTGAGCGCGCACACGGTTAACCCAACCGGCTAGCTTGACGCTCTGCCCAGCATGTTCAAGGCGTAACTCGCCGCAAGTATGTGTTTTGAGCATAGAGAATTGCGTTTTCCCTAGAACAGGCGCGGTATAACCAGCACAGCCATGACGATCACGAACAGGAACAAGCTGCCCGCCAATGTGAGCATAGCACGCAGGTCGCGAATGATGTAGCGGTACTCATGATCGAGTTCTTCTTTGCTCGGGATGCGGCGCGTCGCTAGGGAGCTGCCGCGCACAGTCGGTTTGGGTTTGGAGGGTGGCGTGGCGCTCTCGGGGTGAGCCTTAGGCGCTGTAGCCGTCGTTGTGCTGCCGCGCAGCTCAGCGCGGGCGCGCTCTAGCACCTCTTGCGAGATGTTCGGCTTGCTCTTCTTCTTCGCCATGATGTCAGGTACTCTCCATGCGATGTGCTTGGGCAAAACTTGGTGAATGCTCTAAGCATAGCGCCCGATGTGCGGCTTGGCAAGGTGCAGCCATGTTGCCAAAGTAGGTCAAGCAGGGCAAAATCCTGGTATATCAGATAGCACAGCATTGTAGAAAGTTGGGAAGACATTGAGCATCCAACCATTAGCACGCCGTTTGCTAGGCACAGCCTACTACCCTGAACACTGGCCTGAGTCCCGTTGGGCGGAAGACGCCAAGCTGCTGCGCGAGGCAGGCATCACCGTTGTGCGTATGATGGAGTTCGCCTGGGATAAGCTTGAGCCGGCTGAAGGCAAGTTCAATTTCGCGTGGATGGATCGCGCCCTCGATGTTTTCCAAGCGGCGGGCATTCAGGCGATCCTCTGCACGCCAACTCCGACGCCGCCAGCTTGGCTGGTCGCAGCGCATCCCGATATTTTGCGCGTCGATGATCGCACAGGTCTGCGCGATTCGTTTGGCTCACGCCGATCGGTGACTTGCCACGCGCCGGCCTACCTGGAAGCCAGCGATCGGATTGTCACAGCCATTGCCGACCACTGGGGACAGCATCCCAACGTGATCGGCTGGCAGATCGATAACGAGTTCGGCTGTCACGGCAGCACCCAAGATATCTCTGAGCACGCGCGGCGCGCCTTCCAAGCCTGGTGCAAGGCGAAGTACGCTTCGCTTGAGGCACTCAATGCGGCTTGGGGCACACAGTTCTGGAGTGCTACCTACACCGACTGGTCTCAAATTCCCGTCCCCGCCCCAACCACTGCTGCGCACAATCCCAGTCTGCTGCTGGACTTCCGCCGCTTCTCTAGCCAGAGCTGGGTCGCCTTTCAGCGCCGCCAGATTGAAATCTTACGGCCGCGCATCGGCGCACAGCGCTTCATCACCCACAACTTCATGATAGAATTCTTCGATCTAGACTACTATGCGCTGGCTGCTGATCTTGACTTCGTCGGCTACGATAACTATCCGCACGGCCTCTCTGGGCCAATGGATGCCGCCTTCAACCTCGACCTGATGCGCGGCTTGAAGGGCGGACGCCCGTTTTGGGTCATGGAGCAGCAGCCTGGCAGCGTCAACTGGACGCTCTACAATCCGCCGGTGCCGCCCGGTCAGGTGCGGGCATGGACTCACCAGGCATTCGCGCATGGCGCTGAGGCAGTTCTGTACTTCCGCGAGCGCGCCGCCAACATCGGGCAGGAGCAGTACCACGCTGGCATGCTCAAGCACGATGGCACACCCGATCGGTGCTGGCACGAGGCAAAAGCCGTCAGCCAAGACCTTGAGCAATATCCGCTGCTCAGGCGCGGCAAAGCACCTGTGGCGATCCTGTTTGACTACGAGGATTTATGGACGCTGCGCCTCGATCCACACAATGCAGCCTTTTCGTACTATCAGGTGGCGCTCGATCTCTACCGTCCGCTGTGGGAAAAGCACATCCCAGTCGATATTCTGCCGCGCAGCGCCGATCTGAGCGGCTATGCAGCTGTCTTTGTGCCCTCGCCAGCCCTCATCAACGAGGCGCACGCCGCCAATTGGCGCGCCTACGTCGAGCAGGGCGGCAATTTGGTGGTCACTTTCCGTGCCTTCTTCAAGAATCCCAGCAACACATGGACGGATCAGCCCATGCCAGCCGGCGGCTTATCAGAACTGCTGGGCGTCACAGTCGACGAGTTTTTGAGCATTCCAATCAGGCCAGGCGTCAGTTGGCGAACGCCCGACGACTTCTCGCCCGACTGGGATGACGATCGAGGCGCTCACGTCAGCGATATCGCCGCCAAAACGGCCGGCATCGGCTTCACAGAGGGCTTCGGGGTGGCGCCTAAGCTGCGCTACCGCTTGTGGGCGGAAGTGCTCAAGCCAACCACAGCCGAAGTGTTGATGCGCTACACAGATGGCTACTACAAGGATGCTGCTGCCGTTACCGTGAACAAGGTTGGGCAGGGTGCGGCTTTCTACGTCGGCTGCTGGTTGGAGCCGCTCATCCCGCGTTCGATCTGGCAAATGCTCGATCTTACGCGTTTTGAGGTAGACGTCAAAGACCTGCCACGCAACCAGATCTTCGAGCTGATCACGTTGCACGACGCCGATGGCAAGCCTGTACAAATGCGCATCAACCACAGCAAGCGAACGGTCGCTTTTGTGGAGCAAACCGACCAAGCATGATGCTGCACATCACTGAGCACAAGCAGCGGCTGACGCCCAGCGCGTCACAGCCACCTACGGCGACTGCCGGCGGCTATCAGGTGCTGATGGTGCGGCTGTCTATCCGTGAAAGTGATGGGCGAGGCGGGCTGTGAGAGCGTGGCTTGTGCTTTTAGGGCCGGCGTTGATCGTCTTGGCGCTTGATCAGGCTGCCAAAGGCTGGGTGCGCACTAACTTGGCGCTTGGTGAGCTGCTGACGCCGATTGAGCCGCTGCGAGAAGTCTTCGGCGTGACGTTGAGCCACAACACCGGCGCCGCCTTCAGCATTTTGCCGCAGGCAGGCGATCTGTTTTTGATAATCGCCCTCACCATGATTGTTGGTATCTTGATCTTTCATCGGCGCATCGCAGGCGAGCAGCCTTTGGCGCGCTTTGCGCTCGGGTTGTTGCTAGGCGGCACGTGCGGCAACGCCTTCGATCGGCTGACGCTCGGCTACGTGGTGGATTGGTTCCTGGTGCGCATCCCCAATGTGATCGCTAACGTCAGCAACTTTGCCGATCACGCCATTGTGCTGGGCATTGGCATACTGTTCCTGTTGAGTTGGCGTGGCAAGCCTGCCCAACGCCCTCAGCCCGACGACTCAAGCCTTTAACAATAGCTCACGGTAGAAGGTGAGCGTCCGTGCGGCAATCTGCGCGTGTGTGAAGTGCGCCAACACACGCGCCCTGCCACTCTGAGCGAGTCTCACCCGCAGGGTGGAGTCAGCCAGCAGGCGTGCCATGTGCGCCGTGAGCGCCTGGACGTCCTCTTCAGGGAAGAGCAGACCGCTCTCGCCGAGCACATCTGGGATCGCGCCGCTTCGCGCGCCGATCACGGGCACGCCGCACGCCATCGCCTCGACCATGACGCGCCCGAATTGTTCCTTCCAATTCGGCAGCGTTCGCGAGGGCACCACAAGGGCTGTCAGATCAGCGTAAAGACGTGGCATGTGCGTGGAAGGCACCTGCCCAAGAAATGTGACACAATCCCGCAGGCCGAGCGACTCAGTAAGGCGCTCTAGGCTCGGACGCTCAGCGCCTTGCCCAACGATCCGCACCTGGAAGACGTGCCCTGCGCTTTTCAACTTGGCTGCCGCGCGCAGCAGGAGATCGGCGCCTTTCTCTGGTACAAGGCGGCCAAAAAAGCCGAAGATCGGCGTCTCAGGCGGCTGCGAGCTCAATTGGAACAGCTCAGGGTCGACCCCGAACTGTGGGATAACTGCTATCGGCAGACGGCAGCCTTTGGCGCGCAGCACATCGGCGGCACTCTGTGTACCGGCGATGGCGCCATCAGCACGGCGCAGCAGCCACGCCTCGCCCAGCGAAAAAGGCGGCGGATAGCGCCGTAAGATGTTCTGCCAGCTGAAAAACAGCGCTTTCGCACCAACTTGCCTCGCCTGCCAGAGCGCCTGCCATGCTGCCAGATTATACGGCTCTTCATCAATGTGGACTAAGTCTGGGCGTACAGCACGCATCACACGCCCAAGCGTTGGGTACCAGTGCAGATGAAAGTTGCCGTTCAAATGCATCGGCACCACCTCTAGGCGGTAGCCGCGTGTGTAGGCACGCTCGAGCGGCTGCACGCCGCTCGGGTCGCGCCACGCGCTTGGCACGAGCACAGTCAGATCGAGCTCAGCGCCCTGCGCCATCGCTTCAAGCTTGCGCTGATACGTCCCGACGACGCATGCCTTGCAGATCATCAACACACGCAACATGAGCGTCATCCAAGCGTATGCAAATTGCGAGAAGGTGCCTGAATTTGTGTGCTATAATGGCTCAGCGTGAGGGACACTGAACTGTGATGAGCCGAGCAATATTTCATTTGACCTGTTGGCTGGCAGCGATAGCCGCACTGCTGAGCACTTCCGTTGCACAAGCCGAGACAGGTCTTGGTACGGTGTGTGTGCTTGCCTACCACGACGCCAATCAAAATGGCATCCGCGACTTTGGCGAGGAAGCCTTGCCTGAAGTCAGCTACAACCTGATGATTGCTTCGAGTGTGTTGGTGGCAAACTATGTGGCGCTGCAAGGCGAACCTTATTGTTTCGAGAATTTGCCCGCTCAGCAGTATACCCTGAACATCGTCAGTCCGCTGTATGTGCCCAACGACAGCGCAGTCACCTTCTTCTTGCAGTCCGACCAGCGCCTGACCTACGAGTTCGGCGCGCTCTATCGCCCACCTCAGAGCCTGCCATCACCGCAAGAGGCTGTGACCGTCATCCCAATGACGCCCTTCGTGCGTTTGACGATGTCTGCTGCTGCAGCGCTGATGATAATGCTCTTGTGCACCGCTTTCGGCCTGATCTTCTATGGTTTGTTCCTGTACCGTCGACCGACGCTTGCCTCAGTCAGCGCAGGGCGGCAGACGGGCTCAGGCCGCCTAGCCAGCCAGCGCTTGAAGCAGACTACCCGCGACTCAACGCCGCCCGAGGCGACAACGCCCGTGCCGCGCTCCGAGCGCTACCGCGATCTCGATCCGTTCGATGATGCTTAGCTCACTGCGTTAGGAGCCACGCGATCAAGGCAAACAGCTCCACCTCAGGGATTTTCGCCTTGTAGTTGGAGACCATGATGTTAGCGTAATCGGGCACGATGAAAGCATTCGGCTCAATGATCGACTCGTACATGTAGGCTGCGGCGCTGTAGTTCGGGCGGCGCGTCGCGGCACGCGTGCCCATGCCCGTCAGCGCTGGCCCCACGCCATCTTCAGCCCGATGGCAGGCATTGCAGGCATATTTCTCGAAAATGGCCGCACCCTTGCTCGGATCGGCGGCAGCAACGCGCGCCTCGATGCTATCAGTGAACTGTGGCGAGGCTGTCACAATCACAGGCGTCATCAGCCGCTGCGGATTCGGTACATTACCGAGCACGACGAAGAACGCAACGCCGAAAGCGATCACCAAACCTGCGCTCAGGAGCGTGATGAAAGGCGCAAGGCGTGGTATGCGGGTCGGCACTTGTTCAGACATTTTTCAAGGCCTCTATCGGAAAAGTTGGTCGACGATCAGCACCAAAAATAGCAGCGCTAGGTAGAATGTTGAGTATTTGTAGGCGCGTTTAGCGGCCAGGCTGCTCTTTTCGTTTAGCAAGCGCACCGACTCGTAGATCATGCCAGCGCCTAGCAGCAGCGCGGCGATCAGGTAAAACCAGCCAGCAATGCGGAACGGCACCGGCAAGATCGAAAGTGCTACCAGCTGCAGCGAGTAGAGCAGAATTTGAGTCCGCGCCGCCTCTGCGCCGCGCGCCACAGGCATCATCGGCACGTTAGCGCGAGCATAGTCGGCGTTAACTAAGAGCGCTAAGGCCCAGCTATGCGGCGGCGTCCAGTAGAAGACTATAGCGAACAGCACGAAGGCGCCTGGCTCTAGGGTGCCTGTGGCAGCCGCCCAACCGACTAGAACCGGTATTGCGCCAGCGCCACCGCCGATCAAGATGTTGAGCACAGTGTTGCGCTTAAGTAGGATTGTATACAGCACCACGTAGTAGAGCGCGCCGATCAGTGCCAGGCTTGCAGCCAGCCAATTCACAAAGATGCCCAAGATCAGCACAGAGATTGCCACCAGCACAACCCCATAGATCAGGGCGTAGCGCGGTGCAATCCGCCCAGCTGGGATCGGGCGATTCTTCGTGCGGGACATCTGCTTATCCATGTCACGGTCTATGTACTGATTCAGCGCGCTAGCGCCGGCTGCAGCCATAGCCCCACCGATCACAGTTGCCAGCAGCGTCGCGAAGGGAAGCGCTCTGCCCTGCGCGGCTACCACCATCGCTGTAATGGTGGTGAAAATCAGCAGAGTGATGATGCGCGGCTTAGCTAGTTGGACGTAGTCACGGAGTGAGCCGCGCCCGACGACGGTTGGCTCTGGATTGTTAGGTCTTTCGGCAAGCGTTGTAGCCATGCGTATGTACTCGCTGCAATCATGGTTGCCCACGTCGCCGCTGCGAAGAAGACGTGCAGCGAACGCGCTATGACCAGCCAATCCCGTTCATCAATCAAGACGATCATCGCGCCAAGCACAGCTTGAGCCAGGTAGATGCCAAAAGCAACCTGCAAGGCTCGGCGCAAGGCAAGGTTAATATCGATCCGCGCTTGCCACAGCATCATTACCAACAAGACGCCTAGCGCGCCCGCAATCAGGCGATGCAGCATGTGCACCATCTGCGGCGCCCCCTGCGAGAACGGGAAAACCTCGCCACCACATAACGGATAGCCAACGCAGGCTTTTGTGGCATTCTGGCCTGCTACCGCTGCCCCGACCATCGCTACCATGAAGCTGAGCGTTGTTGCCAGAGTAAGCTGCAAGGGCGGAATGTAGAAGTGTGGCGTGCGTCCCTCCTGATGTGGCAAGAGCAGCCGCCGCCCATTGATATACGTCACGACGAATGCTGCCAGCAGGAACATGCTGTTGCCCAGATGGATCATCACGCTGATCCAGTGGGCAGCCTGCGTGTAAATTACAACGGTGAGCGCGCCGATGGCACTCTGAACGAAAAACAGCACCAATCCGAGCATGGCAGGCATGAAGATCAGCGGCTGAGCCCGATAGCTGCGCCACGCCATCACCCCGACGCCCACCGCGAAGAAACCGACGATCAGTGCGAAGAGGCGATGCCCATACTCAATCACGACCGCGACGTTCTCAAATTCTGGTATCAGCAGGCCGTTGCAGGAAGGCCAGTACGGCCCGCAGCCATAGCCCGACTCGGTCACACGGGTCACGGCGCCGATCACGATCATCAAGAAGGTGGTTGCCACTGCGCCAAGCGTCAGGCGCAAAAAGATGTACGCTCGCGCCAATGCCTCAACTTTTTCTGAGCTTGCCATCTCGTCCAAACCGATTGTGTCTCACATCACAAATCGCAGGCCAAAGCATAACACATTTCAATGCCACAGACAAGGCACATGGTTTGTCTCACAGGGCACAGGGCGATAAGATAAGGATGCGGGCACACTCGCTCTGGAAAGGCTTCATGGCATGACAGAAAAAGTTTACATCGGCATAGATCTAGGCGGCACGCGCATTCGAGCGGGCAAGTTCAACGCGAACTTAGAGCGTCTGGCTCGCACAGAGACGCTCACATTGGATGAGGAAGGCGTTGAGGCAGTCATCGCACGGATTATCGCGCAAGCGCGGGCAGTCTGGGCGGACAGCAGCGAGACGGTAGTGGCGGTTGGCGTCTCGGCGCCCGGCCCAATCGACCTGAAGACGGGTGTCATTACACGGCCGCCCAACCTGGCTGGTTGGCGCGATGTACCGCTTAAACGACGGCTCGAAGAGGCGCTGGGCGTGCCGGTCTACTTAGGCAACGACGCCAACCTAGCGGCGCTAGCGGAATACGAGCGCGGCGCAGGCAGAGGCTTCCAGCATGTGATCTACTTGACGATTAGCACAGGCATCGGCGCCGGCATCATCGTAGATGGAAACCTCATCGTCGGTTGGCGCGGCTTTGGCGCTGAGGGCGGTCACTTAGCGATGATGGTCTACGAATGTGGGCAAATGCGCGCCACCACGCTCGAAAGAGAGGCGCAAGGCGGCGCCATCGCACGGCAGGCGCAAGTCGCGATCGTCGGGGGTCGGTCATCGGCGATCCTGGCGCTAGCGGGCGGTGATGTGCGCCAAATCGAGACGCGCCACGTGGTCGAGGCAGCGCGCAAAGGCGATCCGCTCGGCTTGGAGCTGCTGCGGCGCGCTGGAACCCTGATCGGCTTAGGCATTGTCAGCTTGCTGCACCTGTTCAACCCTGAGATCATCATCATGGGCGGTGGTGTGGCGGAAGGCGCCGGCGACCTGCTGCTGACGCCCGCTTGGGAAGCGATCAAGGCCAATGTGTTGGATGAAACGTACTATCAATACAGCGGTTGGCAGCTGCAGATTGTGCCACCGCTGCTGGGCGAAGATGTTAGCCTGATCGGCGCAGCGGCGCTGGCGATGCGCGGCCGTGACTGAGCAAGCGTGCCTCACTTTGTTGGTGAGGCACTCACAATTAGTAGGCTTTGGCGAAGAGCGCGCGCTCAGTGCATTCCAGGCCACAGACGATGCACTTACCCTTGCCGGGCTCTTGATCGAGCGGAAAGTTGCGCGAGACGGCTTGGTTATCTTCCTTGATCTTTGCCTCGCAAGCGGCGCTGCCACAGAACCAGGTGTATGCCCAGCCTTCCTGCAAAATCTCACAGAACTTGCCGTAGTCGTCGGCGACTTCGTGGATATTGGCATCGCGGAAAGCAGTGGCTTGCTCCAGAAGCCCGCGCTGTACATCCTCGAGCAGCGCCTTGAGAAATTCTAGCGCGCCCTCGCGCGGCACGAACTGCTTGCCTGCCTTGCCGGCGATATCGCGCCGCGCCACCGCGATTGTGCCGTTTTGCAGATCTTTCGGCCCGATCTCGATGCGCACCGGCACACCGCGCATCTCCCAGTCGTTATATTTGAAGCCGGGCGAGAGCTCGAAGCGCGCATCCAGCTTAACTCGGAGCCCGTTCGCCTTCAGCTCAGCCATGAGCGCCTCAGCCGCCTGCATGACCGGCGCGCGCTCAGCCTCATTCTTGCCGATCGGCACAATGACGATTTGAATAGGCGCCAAGCGCGGGGGCAGCCGCAGCCCTTGATCATCCCCGTGCACCATGACCACCGCACCGATCATCCGTGTGGAAAGTCCCCAAGATGTCGTCCAGACGTATTGCAGGACGTTGTGCTCGTCAGTGTACTGAATCTCAAAGGCTTTGGCGAAGTTCTGGCCGAGGTTGTGGCTTGTGCAAGCTTGCAGTGCGCGCTTGTCGCCCATCATCGCCTCGACGCTGTAGCTGCGCAGCGCTCCAGCGAACTTCTCCTGGTTGCTCTTGCGCCCTTTGATGCCGGGAATGGCTGCCTCGTTCAGGTAGACGTCATAGTACACATCTAGCATGCGCAGCGTCTCGGCTTCGGCTTCATCGTGTGTGGCGTGAGCGGTATGCCCTTCCTGCCATAGGAATTCCATTGTGCGCAGGAATAGGCGCGTGCGCATCTCCCAGCGCACCACGTTCGCCCACTGATTGAGCAAGAGCGGCAGGTCGCGGTAGCTTTGAATCCACTTCGCCATGCTGTAGCCGATGATCGTCTCAGAGGTTGGACGCACTACAAGGCGCTCTTGCAGCTCTTCGCCGCCGCCAATAGTCACGACTGCCAGCTCGGGGCTGAAGCCTTCGACGTGCTCTTTCTCTTTGGTCAGGAAGCTCTCTGGGATGAAGAGCGGGAAGTAGGCATTTTGATGCCCTGTGGCTTTAAAGCGCGTATCGAGCGCCTGCTGGATGTTCTCCCATAAGGCGTAACCATACGGCTTGATGATCATGCAGCCGCGCACGGGCGCGTAGTCGGCGAGGTCAGCGCGCTGCACCACATCGGTATACCAGCGCGAGTAGTCTTCGCCCCGCGGCGTAACGACTTGAGATGACATGTAAGTCTCCTAAGAGCGTGTGTAGCGAGTTAGTCTTGGCGGGTTATTGTAGCACAAAGTCGGTGCACCAATGCCTGGATCGAGTGTGTTCGCGCGGCTTTGCGCTACACGCGCCGCCCAAAGTGCGCTATGATTGAATCAATCAAAAGCACGCACAAGGATGAGGCATGGCACACCCTGTGACAATTCGCTTTGGCACGGATGGTATTCGCGGTGTGGCGGGCATCTTCCCGCTCGATCCGCGCACGGTCACCGATATCGGGCGCGCCATCGGGCAGTGGCTGAACGCACAGCCCGCTCAAGAGGCACAGCAAACCATCCTGCTTGGGCGCGATACACGGCCGAGCGGCCAGCTGTTGGCGGCGGCATTGAGCGCGGGTCTGCTCCAAGAGGGCATGACTGTGTTGGATGCAGGCATCACCACAACACCTGCTATCGCCTACCTGACGCGCATCTACCAGGCCGCTTTGGGCATCGTGATCAGCGCCAGCCACAATCCCTTCGATCAAAACGGGATCAAGCTGTTCGGCGCTGATGGCTTCAAACTGTCTGATGCAGCCGAAGCCGAGATTGAGGCGAAGATCGCAGCGTTACAGGCCGATCCGCCGCCTCAACAGCCGCCCGAGCGCTTCGGCAGGGTGAGCCAGCTGCCTAAAGGCTTCGCGCCGCATGAGGAAGCGCCTGCCTACCTGCCTGATGAACAATATTTGCGCTATCTGCTCAGAGATATCGACCTGAGTGAGCTCAGCCTGGTGCTCGACTGCGCCAACGGCGCCGCCTTTCAACTGGCGCCTGAGATTTTCAAGCGAGCAGGCGCCACAGTCTGGGCGCTCAACACGCGCTCAGATGGCTACTCAATCAATGTTGAGGCCGGCAGTGAGCACGTCCGCCGCGATCGGAGCGCTCTGCTAGCGGCGATTCATGGGCACAGCGCTGATCTTGGCCTTGCTTTCGATGGCGATGCCGATCGGGTCATTTGCGTGGCGCCTGATGGCAGCCTGATCGATGGTGATCACATGCTGGGCATCCTGGCTGTACATTTGAAGGGATGCGGTCTGCTGGCGGGCGAGACAGTTGTGGCGACTGAGATGAGCAACAGCGGCCTAGCCGACTATCTTGCGGCGCATGAGATTATGCTCAGCCGCACTAAAGTCGGCGATCGTTATGTGATGGAGCGGCTGCGTGAGGGCGGATTGACGCTCGGCGGCGAACAAGCCGGGCACATCATCATCTTGGATGGCGATCACGGCACGGGCGATGGCCTGTACATCGGCTTGCTGATGGCAGCCCTAGCAGCGGAGCGCAAGCGTAAGGGCGAGAGAGGCTTGAGCAGCCTGGCAGCGGCTATCCCACGCTATCCACAAGTCATCGCTTCAGCGCACTTGCAGGCGCGCGTCGATCTGAGCACAGTCGAGGGCTTGAGCGAGGCGGTCGAGGCAATTCATGCGCTCTTCGAGCACAAAGGGCGCGTCAATCTGCGCTTCAGCGGCACTGAGCCGAATTTATTGCGCGCGATGGTCGAGGGCGGCGCGCATAACACTTTGCAGCAGGTTGTGGAGGGCGCGCTGCGCCTGTGTCACCTTGTGGCAGCAGCCAGTGGCACTACTCGGCCCAGAATAGACGTTGTAGACTGCGTCACGGGCGCGCCGATCCAACTCTAGTCAACAGAAAGGCAATTCCTAATGCAATTTCACAGCGTAATCTTCCGCAAATACGACATTCGTGGCACTGTGATAGGCGACGATCCGCAGATCACGCCCGAACTAGCCCGAGCAGTCGGGATGGGCTACGGTACGTACATGCAGCGCACCTTCCAGACTGAGCGCGTTTACGTCGGTTGCGATAACCGCCCCACTTCGCCTATGCTCAAGGCAGCGCTGATCGAAGGGCTGCTCAGCACAGGGCTCGATGTAACCGATCTCGGCGAGGTGATGACGCCAACGGTCTATTACGCCAGCGCCCAGCACGGTGCGCGCGCTGGCGGCGTGCAGATCACCGGCAGCCATCTATCGCTGCAATTCAATGGCATCAAGATGGCTTACGACCGTTTTGCGCTCTATGGTGAGCAGATTCAGGCGATCCGGGCGCTGATCGAGGCGGATGACTTCGAGCGCGGCAGCGGGACGCTCACTCGCGATGACAGCCTTGTCAAGCGGCACATGCAGACCATCGCCAGCAAGGTACAGATGGGCCCGCGCAAGCTCAAAATTGTGTTGGATGCCGGCAACAGCCTAAGCGGTCTCTTCATGCAGCCGGTCTATGAACAGCTGGGCATCGAGGTGATCTGCCTGTACTGCGAGCCCGATGGCACCTTCCCGAATCACTTGCCCAACCCCGAAGACCCAGAGACCACCAAAGACCTTGAGCGCGCCGTCGTGGAGAACGGCGCCGATATGGGCATTGGCTTTGACGGGGACGCCGATCGCTGCGGCATCATCGATGAGCACGGGCATCATATCGCAGCCGATCGGCTCCTCGCCCTTTTGGCGCGCGATCTGCTCTCGCGGCACAAGGGCGCCAAGATCGTCTTTGATGTGAAGGCCAGTCAGGCGCTGGAAGATGAGATTCGGGCGCATGGTGGCGTGCCAATCATGTGGAAGACGGGTCACAGCCTGATGAAGGCGAAAATGGCGGAGGAAGGCGCACCACTGGGCGGCGAGGTGAGCGGTCATCTCTTCATTGGCGAGGATTACTACGGCTTCGATGATGCGCCGCTGGTCTCGCTGAAGGTGTTGGAGATTTTCAGCAAAGAGACGCGCACGGTCAGCCAGGTCTTCGACAGCATCCCGAAGCTAGTCGCTACGCCTGAGGTGATCGTCTCGGCGCCCGATGACCGCAAATTTCAGATCATCGAGGCACTGCAGAGCGAATTCGCCGCTGAGCATCCGGTCATCACGTTGGATGGCGCCCGTGTGGCCTTCGAGCATGGCTGGGGCTTGGTGCGTGCAAGCAATACGCAGCCTGCCATCACCATGCGCTTTGAGGCGCGTACCAAAGCCGATCTAGTCACGATTATGCAGGATTTTGATCGGCGTCTGGCGCGCTACCCTGAAGTGGCGCGCGATAAACTGCAAGAGCTGATCGCAGCTTTCAGCGCCTGAGGTGCCTGCCTGTCAGTGCACCACTGGCAGGCACTCTCTGGCTAGAGCGGGCGCGTGATTGAGAAGTGGCGATCGGCTTCTTCCTCTGGGATTTCAAAACGGGCGAAGAGCGCCGCATGATCAGGATAGACGGCGTCACGGCGGCTGCTCACGTCGGCATCGATGCTCTCGATCGGCTCAACAATGCTATCGACCTGGCGCAGGTAGAAAATCAGCTCGTGGCTGACCGTGATGTGGTCGATCAGCTCGCGCGCCTTCAGGTAAATACGCGAGAAGCGGCGCGTGCCTGGGATGTAGTCGGCAAGGTTGTACAAGCGGATATCATCGAAGCGATCGCGATGGGCAAGGCTGCGATCAGCTGGCCCGAGCATCATCTGCGTGGTGACCGCCTCGGGCCCATCGTTGAAATCACCCATCAGCACAGCAGGCTCATTGTTGCCGGTCATCAGCTCGTTCATCAGTACACGTACAGCTGCAGCCTCTGCGGTACGGCGCAGCAAGGCGTAGCCCGTGTAGCGGACGCGCTCGTTCTCATCCAGCGGAAAACGCCTGCCGTTTGGATAGGTGATCAGCTTGGACTTCAAGTGCACATTGACCACATTCACCAGCAAGCCAGGCGCCAAGACGACTGTCGCCTTCAAGATGCCGCGCCCCATGCTCGCGATCATCTGGCCGCCATCGCCGTTTGGCACATTGGTCAGACCTTCAGGCGGCATATCGCCCAAGTCGCGGGCTTGCAGCAGAGGCAGGCGCGAGAGGAACGCCACACGAATGCCGCGCATATCCGGCAGGCGCGAGACGCGCCCATACGGATAGCGATTATTCAAGGCGCGCCGCAGATCGCCGAAGGCATCCTCATCGCCCACCTCCTGCAGCCCGACTACATCGGGCGAGACCGCCTGAATCGTGCGCACAAGGTTGATCAGCTTGCGCTCGTAGGTCTGCTGATCGCGCGGGCCTGAGCCCGAAGGGTGATCGGGGCGAAACCAGTTCTCAATATTCCACGTCATGACCGTGAAAGGAATCATACCTGAGTTGCCTTTCCTGTCTAAGCTGTGATACGCATAATACTGCCACGAGCAGTGGTACCGTGCAACTTACAGCTTGATCCATACACTCTTGAGCTGGGTGTACAGCTCGACAGCAGCTGCGCCCATCTCGCGCCCATAGCCCGACTGCTTATAGCCGCCGAAAGGCGAGGCCGGATCGAACATGCCGTACGTGTTGACCCAAACCGTGCCAGCTTTCAGCGCAGCCGCCGCCCGATGCGCCTTGCTCAAGTCGCGCGTCCAGATCGAGGCGGCTAGACCGTAGGGCGAGTCGTTTGCCGCCTGAATGGCGCCCTCGAACGAGTCGAACGGCTCGACGATCGCCACAGGCCCAAAGATTTCCTCACGCACAATCGCCATTTCAGGCTTGGTGTTCGTGAAGACCGTCGGGCGCATGAAGTAACCCTCCGCAAGCGGTGCCTCAAGGGCACGCCCGCCGCCCACACAGATCCGCGCACCCTGCGCGATGCCGCTCTGCACGTAGCCCAGCACCCGCCCCAGCTGCCGTTCGCTGATCAGCGGGCCGATATCCGTCTGCGGATCAGCTAAACCTGCGCCGAGCGTCAGCTGCCCTGCCACCGCGACCACCCGCTCCAAAACGTGCTCATAGGCGCTCCGCTCGGCGTAGATGCGCGCTGCTGCCACGCAGCTCTGCCCGCTGTTGCCAAACAAACCGAGCGCTGCGCTCTCGGCTGCTGCTTCTACATCAGAGTCGCTGAAGATTAGGCACGGCGACTTGCCGCCCAACTCCAGCGAGAGCCGCTTGAGGTTGCCCGCCGACGCCGCAATGATCGTCCGCGCTACTTCAGTGCTGCCAGTGAAGCTGATTTTATCGACATCGGGATGATTGGCGAGCGCGGCGCCTGCCTCATTGCCAAAGCCCGTGATGATGTTCACCACGCCCGCTGGGAAGCCCGCCTCTAGGATCAGCTCGCCCAGATAGAGTGCCGAGAGCGGCGTCTGCTCGGCCGGCTTGAGAATGACACAGTTGCCACAGGCAAGCGCCGGCGCTAACTTCCAGGCTGCAATCTCCAGCGGGAAGTTCCAGGGCGTGATCAACCCACAGACGCCGAGTGGCTCTCGCAGCGTGTAGTTGAGCTGGTGCGGAACAGAGACAGGGATTGTGCTGCCCTCAATCTTGGTGCACCAACCGGCGTAGTAGCGGAAATGGTCGGCAGACCAAACCACATCGCCGTGCTTAGCGCTTGTGTAGCTCTTGCCGTTATCCAGCGCCTCAAGCTGAGCTAGCGGCTCGGCGTGCGCCTCGATGAGATCAGCTAGCCGCCACAGCAGTCGGGCGCGCTCGGCGGGCGTCACTTGTTGCCACGCGCTCTCAAAGGCTGTGCGCGCTGCTTTCACTGCGCGATCCACATCTTCAGTACCTCCGCGCGCGCAACGCGCGAGGATTTTGCCATTAGAAGGATCGAGCGTCTCAAAAGTCTCGCCGCTAGCCGCCTCAACCCACTGATTGTTGATCAGCAACTTGCGCGGCACCTCTAGAAAAGCTTGTACACGCGGATGAATCGGCACAATTGTCTGAAATTCCATTCCGAAGCTCCTCATCGCCTATCGGATAGCTGGCACGCCCCAAAGCCGTAGGCTGCCGTCATCGCTTGTGGTGATCAGGTAGCGCCCGCCGCCAGAAAAGACTGCATCCCACGCCCAGCCGCGCAGCCGCGCCAAGATTTTCAGGTCATCAGCCGACCAAACGATCGTCTGATCGGCGCCAGCCGTCGCCAGGAGCTGCCCATCAGCGCTGAAGACAACACGAAAGATCGGCTCGCTGTGCGCCTTGATCAGACTTGGCGACGGCTTGCCAATCTGCCAGACTGCCAGCGTGCCGTCGTCCAGCGCGGCGGCAACCCTGCGGCTATCGGGCGCGATGGCGAAGTGATTGACAGAGATGCCGCCATGTGCCAATGTCTGTAGCAGCGCGCCATCGCGCAGCCCCCAGATCAGGACTTGATCGCGAGCCAGTCCGACCGCATAACGTCCATCCGCGCTCAGGGCAAGTGCTGTGATCGGCGCGCTATGCTTCAAACTCAGGATTTCCTGAAGATCGGCAGCATTTTCAGGGCTGAGTGCGATGGCGTTGCGCAGGGCTGCCTCCCGCTGGGCGCTGAGCGTAGCTAGCGCCACTGCCGTGCCGATACGCTGATCCTGGGCTTGGGCGAGGGCTGTCTCGGCGGCGCTAAGCGTGGCAACCTGGGCTGATCGCGTGGCGAGCGCTGCGCTACCTAGCGCCTCAGCAGTGCCCGTTTGGAGCGCGGCGGCCGTGGCGGTTTGCGCTTGGGGCGTGGCGGTAGCCAGCGCATAGGCAGTCTGAGTTTGCTGTGGGGCGGCGGTTGCAGTGCGGTAGAGCTGCTCAGCCTGCGCAGTGGCGGCGGCGGCGATCTGGTCGGCCGTGGCGCGGATGGCGGCATAGGTTGCTGTTTGCGCCTGCCAAACCGCTGTGATCTGCGCGATGACTGCCTGTGCCGTCTGATCGCGGCTGACCTGACCGACCATCGCAGCTAGACGGCTATCTAGAGTGGCGTTCAAGTCAGCAGCGACTAGGGCAGTCTCGCGGGCTTGAGCGGCTCGCTCGGCGTTGCGCACGGCGGCAGGCACGATCAGGCTGATGACGCCGGTCAGCACGATCACAAGGCTCGAGAGTGCGTACAGAAGTAGGCGATTGGCTGGCTTTTGCAACGGCTTTTGCTCACGGTAAAACAAGCGGTGTGCCACATGGCACACCGCTTATTCTAGCACAGCTATCGATTAGCGCAGCCTTCAGAAATTGAAGCCAATCAAGAGCGGCTTGCGGTTGATCGCGGAGACCACAGCGCCCTCTTGAGACTCGGTCGGCAATTCTGCGCTCTCACCCTCGCCGATGAACAGATCGCGCCCGTCAATCGAAATCCATGCGCAGCCCGAGACGACTTGTACCCGCCGCACGCCTCGTGGCAGACGGTATGCCGAATTC
The DNA here is from genome assembly GCA_046719055.1 of Aggregatilineales bacterium. Taxonomy (GTDB): domain Bacteria; phylum Chloroflexota; class Anaerolineae; order Aggregatilineales; family UBA2796; genus CP2-2F. The sequence goes on from JBDNDQ010000018.1 coordinate 39,288, forward strand.
TTGATCAGCACGAACTCGCTGTTTGGCGCAAAATCATCAGGGTCAAGCGTGATGGGCGCGCTGTTGCGGATCAGGTTGGTCATGGCAGCGCTCCTTTCGCACAAGTGCCCTCTTTAATCTATATCTAAATTATACAATCAAATGAGCGTTTGTTTGCAGGCTATCTGTCAGATCTTCATCATAAATTTGGGGTGATAAACGTCACACACCTGCTAGACGATATCAGCGAAGAACTTTTCCATGCGGCGGAAGTAGAACAAGCCGCCAACTAGCGCGATTAGCGCCGTCACAGTCGAGGCGATCAGCATAGGCAGGGGCGGCATCGGGCTGCCCAAGAGCGCCCAGCGAAAGCCCTCGACCACGCTCGCCATCGGATTGATACCGTACAGCGCCCGTACCAATGGATTCTCGATCAAGCTGCTTGGATAGGCGATCGGAGTTGCAAAGAGCCAGAACTGCACCAGAAAAGGCAGCACATAGCGCACATCGCGGAACTGGACGTTCATCGCAGAGAGCCACAAGCCCACTGCAAGCGAAGTGCCCAGCCCCAGCAGCACAAAAAGTGGCAGAGCCAGCACGGCAGCAGTGGGCAGGATGCCGTAGAGCAACATCATGACGATCAGCACGGCAAAAGCGAGCGCGAAGTCCACCATGCCGCTCAGCACGCCCGCCAGAGGGATGACCAGGCGCGGAAAGTACACCTTTTTGATCAAGTTACCGCTGCTGACCAAGCTGTTAGAGACATTCGTCAAACCGTTAGCGAAGAACGCCCACGGCACTAGCGCCGCGTAGCTGAAAATCGGATAGGGGACTCCATCTGACGGGATGCCCGCCAGCTGTCCAAAAAACAACGAGAAGACGATCATGGTCATGAAAGGCTGGATGATCGCCCAAGCTGCGCCGATGAGCGTCTGCTTGTAGCGCACCTTAACATCGCGCCAGATCAAGAAGTAGAGCAGCTCACGGTAGGCCCACAGCTCGCCCAAGTTCAGCTTTTGCCAGCCGCGCGATGGTTCAAGGATCAGTTCAGGCAGTTCACGGGATATATTGGGGCTTTTGGAACTCATGCAGCGCTTCCTGAGGCGGATTGTCGTCGGGCTGAATTGTAGCGCAGCATGTCTCTCTAAACTAGATGCACAATTTAGCGAGCCAACGTGCAGCAGCCATGTCTGCCTGCCCCAAGAGTGTGCTATAATGCCTATTGAGCGCATCTAGCACGGCAACAATCCCTATGGAAAAAGCGAGAGATGGCAGTCAGAAGCCCAGAGATTGAAGGGCGTATTTTATTTGCAACGACGCAAGAAAGACGTCGCCTGGCAACAACCGTAATGCTTGGGCAAGCTGCCTACAGTGTGCGACATGCTCACATAAACACGCCTCTCAAGCTATACGAGCTGCTTGAGACGCATACGCCTGATATATTAATCGTTGAACTAAGACTTGCTCAAGACTTTGGCCCAGAGGGCTGTGCCTTGCTCAAAGGCGGCCCGAACGCACCGCTCTTGGTCATCGCCTTAGCGCCGCCACGCATAACAGAAGATGAACAACTAGCGCTTGCGCTCGGCGCTGATGATACGCTCGATCTGCCCTGGAATCCATCCCAAAGCCTGCTGCGCCTGCGCAATCTTTTGCGCCTGCATCGCCAGGCGCAAGCCTTGCGCCAAGAAAATCAGCAGCTGCGTCAGGCGCTCCTCGAGCGCGACCTGCGCCTGAAAGTTGCCCTGACTACCTCGCAGGAGTACAGTGTGCTGCGCGATGGCATCGTGCACAACGCTGTGCATGAGATGAGCACGCCTCTCCTGCAGTTGAAGAGCTCGGTCTCTATGCTGGATGGCGCTGTGCGCGCTGCCCTTGAGGATAACAGCATTGCCACCATGCTCGACTTTGCCAAGCAAGCCCTCACCCGCCTGGAAAATGTGCTGGAAAACTTCCGCCATCTAGCGCGCTCGCTGGATTTGAAAGTCGAGCCGATGCGCGTAGAAGACTCGCTCAAGCTTGCGCAGCGTGCGCTCAGCCGCCGCTGGGCCTCTGCGGATAAGGTGCATCGCATCAGGGTGGTGCAGGATGAGCTGCCTACCGTGCTGGGCGATAAACAAGCTATCGCACAGGTGCTGCAGCAGCTGATCGACAACGCCCTCAAGTTTAGCCCTGAGGAGCGCCCCGTCGAGGTGATCGCCCAGCGGACAGACGAGGGCGTGCGCATCGCAGTGCGCGATCAGGGCATCGGCATGGAAAACGACCAGATCGGGCGCATTTTCAACGAGTTCTACCAGACCGAGTCAGGCTCGCGGCGCCGCTTTGAAGGGGCTGGCATCGGGCTATCGATTGTCAAGCTGATCCTGGAGCGGCTCGGCGTATCCATTCACGTAGAAAGCCAGGTCGGAGTGGGCAGCACCTTCAGCTTCACGCTCAAGGCTGCACCACCGAGTTAAAGGCGCACCACCCGTCCAGAGGCTGCCCGCAGCAGCCTATCGTAGATTGCCGCGCCTATGCCTTGCGTAGGGAAGCAACGCGCCAAAATGTGCGCCACGCCCTGTTCATCAAGCGCCCGCAGCGCCGCAAACAGATTGTGCGCCACGCCTGCCAGATCGCTCAGACTACCCACAACTTCCACGCACACGTTCGGCAGCTCAGCTAGAAAAGGGGCATCTTCAGCAGCGATTAGCAGCCCAACCCGTTTCAAGGTGGCTAAGCGGCTTGCCTCGGTACGTAGTATGGCGCGCAATCGCGTATCGTCGTTGCTCTCATAGAGCGTGAGCGCGGCGCGCGGCGCATAGTGCTTCAGGAGCATACCCGGCGCTGGCAGCGCCTCTTGGGCAGCGGCGTAGCGCGTCACTACCTCGATTGCATCGGGCAGGTTTGCGGCAGAAAGACACGCCCGTAACGCCTCGAGCGGGATGCCACCAGGCCGCAGCAGACGTGGCGGTGTACTGCACAAGTCCAGGACGCTCGACTCGACGCCGATCGCCGTCGGGCCCGCATCCAGGATCAAGGCAATGCGCTCAGCTAGGTCAGCATAGACATGCTGCGCAGTCGTGGGACTGGTGTGCGCAAAGCGGTTGGCGCTAGGTGCGGCAATCGGGACGCCGGAGGCCGCGATCAGCGCCTGTGCTACTGGATGCGCAGGCATCCTCACGCCGACGCTAGGCAAACCGGCCGTCACGTTAGGCGGGATGCGATCGCCGCGCGGCAAGACCAGCGTGAGCGGGCCTGGCATAAAAGCAGCCATCAGCGCCCGTGTGCTACGGAGAGCTATCTCATCCAGCTCCGACCAATTCACCACGCCTTCAGGCAGCTGAGCAGTCCAGTGCACGATGATAGGATCGGTGCTTGGGCGCCCTTTCGCCTCAAAAATGCGCGCCACAGCTGCTGCATCGAAGGCGTTGGCGCCCAAGCCGTAGACCGTTTCGGTCGCAAAGGCGACCAGCTGGCCTGCACGGATCAGCTGGGCAGCACACGCTATGGTAGTCGGCTCGGGATGCTCTGCCGAGACGGCTAGAATTTGTGTGAGCATCAATCGGTGGGCGGTGCAGACTCGGGCGCAATCACTAAGAGCGCAGCGCGGGCGGCTTGGCGCTGAACTTCTAGCCAGCCCTGTTCGGTCGCCATTTTGCGCAGATGATCGCGCACGGCTTGCCGCTCATCGGCTGTTTGCAGCAACGCCCATGCCGCAGCCACCCGAGCGGGCTCTTCGCTGAGCAGATCGCCCCAGAACTCCTCTAGCCAGTCGCGCTCCATAGGTTACTCCTGCGAACTTTCGTTGCCATTGGGGTTCGGTTCGGAGAGGCGGTAGCCAACGCCGCGCACATTCACAATCAGATCGGGATTCTGCCCGCAACTTTCTAGCTTGCGGCGTAAGTTGCTGACGTGTGGACGGATCACTTCGCGCGCCTCGACTTCCTCAGCGGTGTAGCCGCGCACTTCGCGTACCAGCTCACTACACGGCACGACTCGCCCACGATGTGCCGCTAGGTACAGCAGCAGATCGAACTCGGTGGGCGTTAAGTTGAGCGAATGCTCGCCGACCTGGATTTGGTAGCGCCCAGGGAAGATCGTCAGTGGGCCGATGGTCATTGTGGTGACTGGCACTTGAATCGGCTGAGTAGATGGCGGTACAGGGCGCCGTTCGCGCATACCGACTTCTTCAGTCAGCTCCCGGACGCTGTTGCGGATAGACTCGATCAGCACGCGGCGGCGCTGCATATTTTGCGCACGCTCTAGGCCGCGCGCCACACTCTGACGGATATCTTGGTTGGTGACGGGCTTCACCAAGTAGTCGTGGGCGCCCAGCCGCAGCGCCTCGACGGCTGTGCCGAGACTGGCATAAGCAGTCATCAGGATTACGACGGTATCTGGCGCACGCTCCTTGATTTTGGCGAGCAGCTCCACACCGCTTAAGCCGGGCATCCGAATATCTGTCAGCACCACGTCAAAAGCGGTCTGCTCCAGCATCATCAGGGCTTCTTCGCCGCTGGCAGCCGAGCTCACTTGGTAGCCGACGCGCTGCAGCGTTTTGCTGATGGAGTAACGAATGGCGCCTTCGTCATCTACAACAAGTATGTGTGCCGATTTAGGATCGAGGCTCTCGTGCATTTCCACAGGGCTATCCTCAATTATGCGACTTTCAAATGGTCGGACGGTACGGCTTAATGATTGTTTTTTAATTCCAAGTAGAGGTCGCCTTAATTATAAGGGCTTGCAAAAGATTGCGCAATAGGCCGGCTGAATCGGCATCGGCTCACCCATTCGGGCGCCTAGCTCTTCTTGCAAAGATACTCCTGCCTGCGGTAGAGTCAAGTGCAAAAGGATGGCCGATATATAAAGTTAACGCCTGAGCGCTGAGACCACTCTCAACCTCAACCAGGCAAGAGGCGATAAGGAGTTCTTCGAGAATGCTTTCATTCACACCAACTGATGAGCAGCAAATGCTTGTAGATGCCATCACCAAGTTTGCTGCTGCCGATGTGCGCCCGCATGCGCACGACGCCGATGAAGCGGACGCTTTCCCACCTGAGATCATTCAAAAAGGCTGGGAGCTAGGCATTCTGCCCGCCAGCATCCCAGAGGCCTATGGCGGCTTCGGGGAGCACAGCGCCATCACCAACGTCCTGGCAGCAGAGGCACTGGCGTGGGGCGATCTGGCGTTGGCGCTGGCAGTGATGTTGCCCGCCACAGTGGCAAATCCCGTCCATTTCAGTGGCACTGAGGAGCAAAAGCGCAACATCTTGCCCCAAATCGCCGCCGCAGAGCAGCTACCCTACTTTACCGCCGCACTGCTGGAGCCGGGCATCAGCTTTGACGCTAACGCGCCGCGCACCACAGCAACTCGCCTTGGCGATCACTACCTGCTCAACGGCGAGAAGTGCTACGTCCCGTTTGCGCCTGAAGCGCAGATGTTGCTGGTGTATGCCCGTGATAGCGAGACAGGCAAAGTGGATGGCTACCTAATCGAGCGCGGCGCTGAAGGCTTGCACATCGGCAAGCGCGAGAAGTTGATGGGCATTCGTGCCCTGCCAACTTACAGCCTACAGCTGAACGACGTGCGCGTTGGCGCAGGGTGCAAGCTGGGCGGCGAGGCGGGCACGCACTATCAACGCATTTTAAGCCACAGCCGCACAGCGCTGGCTGCGCTGGCGGTGGGTGTGGCACGAGCAGCCTACGAGTATGCGCGCGACTATGCCAAAACGCGCGTCCAATTCGGCGTGCCCATCGCTCAGAAGCAATCGATCGCTTTCATGCTAGCCGAGATGGCGATCGAGGTCGATTCGGCACGCCTGCTGGCTTGGGAAGCTGGCTGGAAGCTGGATACCGACCCTCAGAGTGACTGCACAGCTGAGAGCTACCTTGCCAAAGAGTATGCCGCCAAAGCCGCGCTGTTCGTCACCGATTGCGCTGTACAGGTGCTCGGCGGGCATGGCTACATCCGTGAGCACCCTGTGGAGCGCTGGCTGCGCAACGCGCGCGGCTTTGCAGCCTTTGAGGGCCTAGCGATCGTCTAGCCGCGCAGCATTTCGGCATCTTCGTCGTTCAGCGCGCCGCCGCGTACCAGACTAGCGGGCATGTCTAGGTCGACAGGCAAGCCGGCGGCTGTCTCGGGCTCATCGGGATCAATGCGTTGCACTGAGACGATCTTGTTAAGCGTCGGCACGAAGAAGATATTGTAATGGGCATAGTTTGCCGAGAGCGCTTGGTACTGATCGCGATCCAGACGGAACTCGCGGTCACCAACGGCGAGCCGGTAAGCAGCTTGGTAGCCGAACACAACGCCACGCTGCACCCGCCTGAAGTCGTAAGGCAAGGGCGGCTGATAGGGCATCAGGCCATAAGCGAGGTGGATCATGCCGCTCACTTTGCTAACTGTCCGTGCGCTCAGCGCCGGTTCGGTTATGCCGACGGTAAAGGCGAAAGCGAAAATAGCAGGCAGGATCAGGCAGCTGAGCAGCAGCAAAAGCTCGCCTGCGTTAGCGCGGAAGGAAAGCAGGGCTAGGAAGCCAATGATCGCTAAGGCACCAATGACTATGTAGAAGGTCTGGTAGGCTTCCTGACGCAAGCGCGCCACCTGCGCATCAGAGAGCTTACCCTGCATGTTCTGCTTGAGATCGGATTCGGTGAAGCTGAAGGCGCGCTCCAGTTGATTGTCGCGTTTGGGTTTCTCGTAAGGGATCATCGTCAACATCCATTCTCGCCAATCGTTCGATGGCGTGCGTGCTGTTCCGGAAATTATGCTGAGCTTTTCAGCGCTAGACAAGGTTAAGTTTCGGCAGTTTTGGCTGTCATGATCGAGTTTTTCGAGTGATCAGGAGTGTTTGACAATGGCGATCAGTTTTGAAATTCCAGAGCGTGTGCTGCAAGAGCGCGAGATGCTGAAGAGCGTGGCTGAGGGCATCATGCGGCCAGAGTCGCGCTATCTGGATGAGCACGAGCACGAACGGCCCCATTCCTTCATCAAGGCGATGTGGTATGTGCTGCGCGATCAGCAGGCAAAGGCGCTCCAACGCCTGACCAACGGCGGTGATAAGTCCAAGCGCGAAGGGCCGGGCATCACTAATGTGCGCATGGTCATCCTGGCTGAGCAGCTCAGTTGGGGCGACGTCGGGCAGTATCTATGTATGCCTGCACCGCTCCTAGCAGGCAGCGCAATCGAGGCGGTTGGCACCACCGAGCAGAAGCTGCGCTTCTTGAAGCGCTTCGCCGAAGGCGAGCCCAAATGGGGCGCGATGGCAATGACTGAGCCGGGCGCCGGCTCTGATACTTCCGCCATCCAGACCACCGCCACCTTTGACCCTGAAACGAACGAATGGGTCTTGAATGGGGAGAAAATCTTTTGCACTAACGGCAAACTAGCCCTTGAAGAGTCGGATGGGATTGTTGTGGTCTGGGCAACGGTCGATCGCAGCGCTGGGCGCGCAGGTATGAAGCCATTTGTGGTCGAGGCGGGCACAAAGGGCGTCAAGATCGGCAAGGTCGAGATTAAACACGGCATCCGCGCCAGTGATACGGCTGCTATCGTGCTCGATAACGCACGCATCCCGGCTGACAATTTGCTCGGCAGTGCAGAGGTGATACAGCGCGAGAGCACAACAGGCTTCAAGGGCGCTATGGCGACTTTTGATGCCTCGCGTCCGATGGTGGCCGCCTCTGCCATTGGCGTTGGGCGCGCCGCCCTCGAATTCCTTAAGGAAAAGCTAGCCGAACACGGCATTCAAATCCCCTATGGCGCGCCCTATCACAGCTTGAGCGCCGTCCAGCGCGATGTGTTGGAGATGGAGGCGCAGCTGAAAGCAGCCTGGCTGCTAACGCTCCGCGCTGCCTCGATGCTGGATCACGGCCTGCACAACAGCCTTGAGGCCTCAATGGCGAAGGTCAAAGCGGGCAAGGTCGTCACGCAGGTGACGCAAAAGGCAGTCGAGCTGCTGGGCACGCTGGGCTACAGCCGTGAGTGGCTTGTCGAGAAGTGGATGCGCGATGGCAAGATCAACGACATTTACGAGGGCACCGGGCAGATTAATCTCTTGATCGTGGCGCGGCGCATTTTGGGCTACACCAGCCGTGAATTGCAGTGAAAGGGAAAGCTTGCGCCCGCACTTCGGCGTAGGCGCATTCCCGACTCACGCTCTTGAGAGGATTTTTGGCGGATGAGCGAGCAAGAAGTCGGTTTTGTGAATATGGCAGGCGGCCAAGCAGGCAGCGAGGCGCCCACCATAGGCGTTGGAATGCTGGGCTACGCCTTCATGGGCAAAGCGCACACCAACGCATTAAAAAAACTGCCTTACATGATCTATCCACCGCCTGCAGTGCCGCGCTTGGTAGCGATCTGTGGGCGGGATGAAGCTGCTGTGCGCCAGGCAGCACGGCGCTACGGCTACGAGAAGCACTACACCGATTGGCGCCTGCTGATCGAAGACTCAGACGTGCAGCTCTTCGACAACGGCGGCCCAAACGATGCCCATGCCGAGCCATGTATCGCGGCGGCACAAGCGGGCAAGCACATCCTATGCGAAAAGCCGCTCGGACGCACTGCTGAGGAGTCGAAGGCGATGCTGGAAGCTGTAACCAAAGCAGGCGTCAAGCATATGGTCGCTTTCAACTATCGCTTCGTGCCGGCGGTGCGCCAAGTGCGCAACCTGATCGAAAGCGGCGCGCTTGGGCGCATCTACCACTGGCGCGCTGTCTACCTGCAAGAGTGGATCGCCGATCCTGACTTCCCGATGGTCTGGCGCTTGGATAAGGCGCGGGCGGGCAGCGGCGCACTGGGCGATCTGGGCGCGCACATCATAGATCTAGCCCGCTACTTGGTCGGCGAGCCAGCACGCGTTGCTGCCATGACCAAGACGTTCATCACGGAGCGCCCCGACGGCAAAGGCGGCCGTGCCCAAGTCACAGTCGATGATGCCTTCGCGGCAGTGGTAGAGTTCCAGAATGGTGCGCTCGGCACGCTGGAGAGCACACGCTTCGCGCCAGGACGCAAGAATCACAACGTTTTTGAGATCAACGCGGAAAACGGCAGCCTGCGCTTTAACCTCGAGCGCCTGAATGAGCTTGAGGTCATGTGGCGCGATGGGCGGCGCGAGACGCAAGGCTTCACGCAAGTCCTGGTCACCGAAAGCCACCATCCCTATTGGCGGCACTGGTGGCCGCACGGGCACATCATCGGCTGGGAGCACACCTTCGTGCACGAGCTCGATCATCTGCTGCGTGCCATCGTCAACGACGCGCCTGTGGCTCCCTACGGTGCGACTTTCGAGGATGGCTACCGCTGCGCCGTGATCTGCGACGCTGTGCTGGAATCAGCGGCAAGTGGGCGGACAGTTGAGATCAAGTACTAGCCGTTGCCCCTTTCCCGCGCGGGAAAGGGGCAAGTTGTCTCAGCCGCTAGCCGCTGGCCCGATCACGACAGCTTGTGCAGCATTCGAGAGCCTCAAAACGGGCTGATCAAGCGGAGTTTGCCACTTATCAAACGGCTGAAACTCTAGTGCAAAGTTATTGAACTTATTGATCAGCGCCTGGCGCAGATCGGCGCGCATCACCAAGAGCGGACTGATGATCCACTGCCCTTGATAGCGCACCTCTAAATGTAGATGGGCATTGGCACCGTTGTGCGCGGTGTCAACGTCAGCAATGCGCGTATCGGGCGTCACATTTTGGCCAAGCGAGACGGCAACGTTAGCAATGTGTCCGTAGATGACCGTGTAAGAGCCATTCACAAGCATCACAAAGTTTGGCGCGTACATATCTGTGTTCAGGCGTATGGCAGTCACACGGCCGCTCGTGCCAGCAAAGACCGGCACATCAGCGTTTGGGGTGCCAAAATCGATGCCGCCGTGCAGACCCTGCGCATATAAATAGGCACGGCGCCGCTGGACGTTACGATCGGTGGTGAGGTTGTAAGCGAAGCGCGTGTTGCCAAAGTACTGTATCCACTGAGTTTGCGCCAAAGAGACGGGCAGGCGCGTGAACAGCTCAGCCGGCCTGAAAGACTTGCCGTCGGGCAGCTCGACTTGATCAGGCGCAGGCAGGGGTTGTTCCTGCACCTCTTCCACGAAAACTTCGCTCGAGCCAAGGCCTCGCTCCGCCGACCAGCCGCGCTCATGCTGAAGCCAACGGAAGCCATCTGCCTCGCGCGGTTCACCCAGCTGTGTGAGGCGCTCGCCGCCCAGCGCGCTGCCGATCACTGCCGCGCTCAGGCTGGGCGCGGCCCGGATGTTCAAAAATGGCGTCGTGACGCGCAAAACGCGCCGTGCAGGCGCTGCTGGTGCGCTTTGTGCCCGGCTAGGCACTGCTTCGCCATTCGCTGCCTCATTGACCAACTCGACGAAAACTCGCCCATCGTTCAGGCTTCGCTCGGCCGACCAGCCGCGCTCGTGCTGAAGCCAGCGGAAACCATCGACCTCACGCGGCTCACCGATCTGGGTGAAGGTTTGATTGATAGCGAACGTGCCTATCACAGTTGTGCCGTTGATGCCCGGCGCGTTGCGGATGTTCAACGGTGCGTTGATGACACGAAATGTTCGCTGTGCCATGCTCACTTCCTTCTTGTGTGACGTTTATATGCCCACTTGCTCAGTTTACATAGAGCCACCATTAGCGCTGCGCGGCGCTTGCCCGTCTTCTTCCCAACGCTTGAAGACTAACACGGCATTTTGGCCGCCAAAGCCAAACGAGTTTGACATCACATAGCGCAAATTAGCAGTGCGCGGCGTGTTCGGCACATAGTCGAGATCGCACTCAGGGTCAGGGTATTGGTAGTTGATGGTGGCGGGGATGAAGCCATCGCGCAGGGCCATGATGCTGAAAATTGCTTCCATGCTGCCCGAAGAGCTCATGGCATGGCCGATCATAGACTTGGTGGAGCTGATCGGGATTTGATAGGCGCGCTCGCCGAATGCCTTTTTGATCATGCGGGTCTCGTTGGCATCGTTGAGCGGCGTGCTGGTGCCGTGTGCATTGATGTAGTCGATATCCTGCGGTGTGATGCCCGCTTGCTGCATGGCGCGTTGCATCGCCCTGACGATGGCTATGCCTTCAGGGTCGGGCGCGCTGACGTGCACAGCATCGCAAGTGCAGCCGTAGCCGACTAGCTCAGCCAGGATGGTTGCACCACGCGCCTGTGCGCTCTCGAGGCTCTCCAGCAGTAGGACGGCAGCACCCTCACAAGGCACGAAGCCGTCGCGCGTTGCATCAAAAGGCCGACTAGCCGTCTCAGGCGAGTCGTTGCGGGTGGAGAGGGCTTTCATAGCGTTCAGACCTGCCAGGCTGAACAGGGCGAAAGTCGCCTCAGAGCCGCCGGCGATCACAGCGTTGACGTCGCCGCGCCGGATGAGTTCAGCGCCTTCACCAATGGCGACTGCGCCCGTAGCACACGCCGCCGAGACCGTGAAGTTTGTGCCGCGAATGCCAAGACGCATCGCCACTTGCGCCGAGCCCATGTTGTTGAGCACCATCGGGAAGGTGAAGGGACTGATCTTTTTCGGCCCGCGCGTGTGCAGCACATCAATGCCCTCTTGTAGGGTCTCGCTGCCGCCGAAGCCCGCCCCGATGATCACGCCCGTCTCGAAGGTATTATCGGGCGTTACGTGGTAGTTGGCCTGCGCACAAGCTTCTAGGGCAGCAACGACAGCAAACTGCGCGTAGCGATCCATGCGGCGCGCTTCCTTGCTGCCCAGCCACTTACCTGCGTCAAAGTCCTTTACCTCTGCGCCGATGTGTGTGTCTATTGGCGAGCTATCGAAGCGCGTGATGCGCGCCACACCCGACTTGCCTGCCTTGATATTCGCCCACGTCTCTGCCACATTCAAGCCGAGTGGCGTCACCATGCCCATGCCGGTGATCACGATACGTTTTGTCATAAAACTTTCCTTGCAGTCAGAAAATCTAGGTTATTGTAACACTTCTTGGGCACGTTTGCGCTTTGGAGCTTGTTGAGCGGCTCAGCGTGGGTGTGTTGAGAGAGCTAGAGCGCTTAGTGTGGCGGCTTGAGCACCCCCACTCAAGCCGCCCGCGCTGCGCGCTACAAGCCTGCCTCAGCGCGAAGCAAAGCAGCTTTATCGGTGCGCTCCCATGTTACATCCAGATCATCGCGCCCGAAGTGCCCGTAGGCAGCCACACGCTGGAAGCCAGGCTTGCGCAGCTCCAAATCGCGGATGATAGCAGCTGGGCGCAGGTCGAAATGCTTGCGGATCAGGCGCTCAATCACTTCGTCGGAGACCTTGCCCGTGCCGTAGGTCTCGACAGCTAGCGAGAGCGGGCGCGCCACGCCAATGGCGTAAGAGACCTGCAGTTCAAAGCGATCGGCTAGGCCGGCCGCCACGATGTTTTTCGCCACGTAGCGCGCCATGTACGCCGCCGAGCGATCGACTTTAGTGCCATCTTTGCCACTGAAGGCGCCGCCGCCGTGCCGTGCCACGCCACCGTAGGTATCTACGATGATCTTGCGCCCGGTTAAGCCGGCATCGCCCAACGGGCCGCCCACCACGAAGCGCCCCGTCGGATTGACGAAAATCTTAGTGTTGGCGTCTAGCAAGCCCTCCGGGACGGTTGGCTTGATAACGCACTCGATGATGGCCTCACGGATTTGCTCTTGCGTCACTTCTGGGGCGTGTTGCGTCGAGATCAGGACGGTATCCACGCGCTTAGGCTTGCCATAGGCGTACTCAACCGTCACCTGACTTTTGCCATCGGGGCGCAGCCATGGCAAGATGCCCGTTTTGCGCGCTTCGGCCAGGCGGCGCGCTAGGCGATGGGCTAGCGAGATTGAAAGTGGCATCAGCTCAGGCGTCTCGTTACAGGCAAACCCGATCATCATGCCCTGATCGCCAGCGCCAATGCGGTCGATCTCATCATCGGAGAGGGTGCGGCTCTCGAGCGCTCTATCTACGCCCTGCGCGATATCACTCGACTGCTCTTTAATCGAGACCATCACACCACAAGTATCGGCATCGAAGCCGAACTTGCCGCGCGTGTAGCCAATGCTGCGCACGACATCGCGCACAATGGTCGGGATATCCACGTATGCTTCTGTGGTGATCTCGCCAATCACCACGACCAAGCCGGTGGTTGTAGCAGCTTCGCACGCCACGCGCGCCATCGGGTCTTTTTCGAGCAGCGCGTCGAGGATCGCATCCGAGATTTGGTCGCACATCTTATCAGGATGCCCTTCAGTGACCGACTCGGAAGTGTAGAAGAACTGCGGTGAGCGCATGAACGTCAAGTTGTTGGACACGAACGTATACTCCTTGTGAATGCGTCTACAGAATAAAGGCACGCATCCAAAGGCGGCAAGAGATAACTAGGCGGAAGTCAGCGCACAGGGCGAGTCTGCTCTCATCGTTCAGCCTAACGTGCTGCCAGCATTAGCACCGTTCCGATGTTTCGGCGGTTGCTGCGGCTTCATCGGGCTGTTCCCTCTGCCGCTCTGGATAAGAGCCGTTTTAGTTGGGCTATAAAACTCATCATAGCAACAGGATGGGCGAATGTCAAGGTGTGTGGAGGTAGAGAGCGTCCAAGATTAACAGACAGGCGTGCAGGCGCGCTGGCAGGCACGGCACAGCCAACGCTGAGAGCCTGAGAGCTTGAAGCTGTTCTTGACCTGGTGTATGTTGGCTTGACGATGGGGACACTTACTCATGCCCAAATCATATCATCTCATTCTGTGCGCTCCCTTCTCTAGTTGGGTGTTGCTAGACATAGTAGGCAGCTGCGTGCGTATGCGTGTTTGGCAGACTATGACAAAGGAAGCTCCGCCCAAATTTCGTCGTCGCTCACTGGGCGCGCCTGAATGCCGTGCTTAGCGTACATCCTGCGCGTATGGACTGACGATTCAAGCGCAAAATAGGGTTGCACATCAGGTGTGCCATGTTTAGGGAAGATGTGCTCTTTCAGGTATGCAGCTTTGACGATGTAGCCGCGCCAGTTATCGGTGCTGTTGAAGTACGCCTCTTGCGGCTGCCAATTCGTCAGCTCAGCGATGTGCTCAAGCGTCTGGGCCTGGTAGCGCACATGCCGCACAGTGCACAGCAAAACCGTGTACGGGCGCAGCAGCTCTACCAGCCACTGCCTGTACGTCTCTTAGCGTATCTTTTCAGCATAGCTGCCTTTCTGTCGCCGCTTCGCCAACGAGTTAGCAACGAGTGTGAAATTCAGGTCGAGCAGGATAATTGGCTTCTTCAAGTTCGCACCTCCACTTGTGCGCTTATACCTTCAGGGCATGCGAGTTCCTAGACCTTACAGTGGTCCACTGTCCAGTATGATAGCACAAAATGAGGCTGTACAAGCGGCGTTACCGACGCTGCCGTTTGATCTTAGAGCTAGACGCCCTCATCAGTGCATAAAACGGACGAAAAGCCCTTCGTCGGGGGCTGTGCTAGCCCCCGCCCTGCCAGCGCAAGAACAGCACCCGACCTGCCTTATCCCCCAGTGCCACCACCTGCCCGCCCGCCAGGACGACCGGCCCTGCGGTGAATTCGGCATCGCCGTAGAAGGCGCTCAACCGCGCGCCTGTCTCGGGCTGGTAGAGGATGAGGATGTTTCGTCGCAGCTGCAGGCGCCCCCCAAGCATGGGCGGATCAATCTCTTGGAGTGGGAAGAAGTCCGCCAGCGAGCAGCCGTGCTGGGCCGCCCATGTGGCAATGTGGGCGCGGTCACCCGTGTGATAGTCCTGCTCGAGGGCAGCGATTGGCGCCCCATCCGCCCCCCACAGCCGCAGGGCATCGCTCCAGGAGAGCAGGCGGCCGTCGCGCAGCTCCAGCGCACCAAGCACCACGCCCGCGTGCCCCTCGAGCCTGGCGATTGGCGCCCCATCCGCCCCCCACAGCCGCAGGGTGCCGTCTTTGCTCCAGGAGAGCAGGCGGCCGCTGCGCAGCTCCAGCGCACCCCAAACGCTATTCTCATGCCCCGCCAGACTGGCGATTGGCGCCTCATCCGCCCGCCACAGCCGCAGGGTGCTGTCACCGCTCCAGGAGAGCAGGCGGCCGTCGCGCAGCTCCAGCGCACCGTACACCTCACGCTCATGCCCCTCGAGCGTGGCGATTGGCGCCCCATCCGCC
>JBDNDQ010000019.1:0-48707 GCA_046719055.1 Aggregatilineales bacterium
GATCTGAATCGAAAGCATGGCGGCAGTCTTGCGGATCGGGTCGACACTCAGCACGATGATGGTATCGGTACGGAATGGGCCGCGCTCGTTAGGGCGCTGATCAACGCCGAGCAGCAGGATTGTCAAGCGTTTAGGGTCTGTCCAGACGGGGATAGCCTCTCCCTGCACTGACTGTGCGGACGAGACACTCATGGCAGTCGGCTGTCCTTCGGGGACAACAGCAGGCGCGGTTGGTGTGCTCGCCAAGAGCGGGATGGGTGTCGGTTGAGGGGCGCCTAGCTGAGGCGGTGGCGGCAGCTCGATCGGCGATTGTAAGACGATCTGGCGCACGCCCAAATATGTGCCAGCCGCCGCAATGGCTGTGACAAAGGCGGCAACGATCACGACGATCAGCACGAAAAGCGGTGAAACGCGCATCGGGGCTCACTCTCCCTGCCACGTAAAGCTGTGAATCAGGCTCCACGGGCTGACAATCAGGTAGCTTTCATCGGCTTGTTGGCGCGCCACGCCGATCTGCCAATTGATGAGATGCGTTGCGCCAGCTGGCGGCATCAGCTCGCGGGGCAGGCGGAAAGTAGTCGCACGGGTGGTGTGCTGCCACGTCTGCTGGCGAGTCATATCCGACCAGACGATCAGGTAGACTTCATCAGGCTGCAGCACAGCGACAGGCAACCAAATCAGCTGAACATCGCCGCGTACCTGAGCCTGATGGGCGGGCGAGACGATGCGCGGCGCGCTATACGGCGGGGTGGGCGTGGCGGTCTCTAGGCCGCTGCGCGTCGGCGTGATGGTGGGCGTGGGCGTCGGGCCTGGAATCTTGAGTGCCTGGCCGACTACTACAATCGGACGGCAGCCTTGTGCGCCGATCGGCTTGGTCAGATCGCAGCCGGTGCAGTTCAGGACGGTCGGCGGGTTCATGGCACACAGCTCACGTAAGGTTGCGCCGCTGTTCAGCTGCACAGTGGTGATGTTCTCGCCCTCGCGCACGACGTAGGTCGCCTCTGCGAAGACGCGTACACTTAGATCAGGCAGCTCGCGCGCCACAGCGGTCTGCGTCGCCTCGTAGCCAAGCGGAGTCGGGGTGGGCGTTGGCAGCGGGACACAATAGGTACTCCCTGCTTGGATGTTGTTGGAGCCGGGCGATAGCCCATTCAGTTCGCGCATGGCCGCCAGCAGCCCAGGCGAGGCTTCGCGATAAAGGCCACTGCGCGCCAGCAAAGCGTAAAGCGTATCGCCTGGTCGGGCTACAAAGCAAGGCGGCGCCATTGTTGGCGTGGGTGGGATGATCTGCGCAGCGACGGTCGGCTGCTCAGGCTGTGTGGCGACGATCATCGGGCGCAAGGTCGGCGGACTGGGTGGCTCGGTGATGGATGCAGCCAGTGTAGGTGTGGCCGAAGGCGTCAGTGAGGGCGATGGGCTGAGCCTTGGCGCAAGAGTCGGCTGCGGCAGGTTATCAGGCTGGCAAGCAGTCGCTATGATCAGCCAAAAAGTCAGCGCGGCAAGGCGCAAAAGATGATTCATGGGCATCAGCATGACTCAGCGGCGGCTCTGCCATGTAAAAGTTCGGACTTCAGTCTGGCGAGTGCTGGGGATGACGGTGTTGCCATCGCGCACCTCAGCGATGGTGACTTGCCAAGCGAAAGTGTGACGTCTGCCATCAGCAGGCTGCCATTCGGCAGGCAGGGTGAAGAACAGCTCTCGCGTTGTGACGTTATAGGTCTGCTGTGTGGTGCGGTTGACGACAGTCACCAGGTAGACCTCACCGATGCTGAGCTGGCCGGTCGTCGTCCAGCGCAAGGTCGGCAGCTCGAACGAGTCGAAAAGCATGTTGTTGCTTGGCGAGAGGCTGAAGGGCGCGTTGACGGTCGGTGTGACAGTTGGCGTGGGCGTCTCGCTGCCGCTGGGTGTGGGCGGGATGGTCGGTGTAGAGGTGGGAGCAGGTACGCGCAGGCGCTGCCCCTCGTAGACCATCACGCGGCACGAGGCGCCGCCGCCAGGCTGACCGAAATCGCAACCCTCAAAGAGTATCTCGGGATTCAGGTTGCTCAGGATGCTCATGGTGATGCCGCGCTCCAGGACGATGCCCACAGCCGTCTCGCCGCGCTTGACGGTGTACCACATCACGCCAGGCGGCAAGGTCGGCTCGAGACGGGCAGCTGCGAATGGATCAGCCTCTTCAAGCTCGGCATTCAGCTGACCTGGCACGGTTGGGCGCGGAATCTCGATTTCTTGCCCAACCTGCAGCTGCGCGGGGCTGCTCATGTTGTTGCGGCGTAAGATCACCTCGAGAATTGCCGCATCGCGGTGCCCGCAGCGCAGCGCCATAGCGTAGAGTGTATCGCCGGGCGCCGCCTTCTGAATACACGGGCCGAGCGTTGGGGTGGGCGTGCGGGTAGGCGGTATGGGTGTCACCGTTGGGATGTTCAGCGTTGGCACGACGAATAACCGCGTGTTGGTGGGCGGCGGCATTAGACGCATCCCTTCGGGCGGAAAAGTAGGCGAGAGAAAAGGCGTCGGAGTGGGCGGCAGCGTCGGCAAGATCACGATCGATAGCGGCGTGATCAGATAGCTCACATCTGTGCCGGGCAGTGGCGTCGGTGTGATGGTAGGCGTGAGTGAGGGCGTTAGGCTGGGCGGGATGTTAGTTGGTGTGGCGCTGAGCAGGGCTGCAAGGCGGGCGTTCTCGCGCTCTTGCAGCCACAAGAACAGGCCTATTCCAAGCAAGATCAGCGCAATCAAGGCGCCCAGCAAGACAAACGGCAAGGACGAGAGCTGGAGCGCACCTTCATATAAGTCGATTTCGTCAGCTTCGGCATTAGCAAGTGGCGGCGGCACAACCCGGATGGGCGTAGGGCGCGGCGTAGGCGTGAGCGGCGGTGTTATGGTAGGAAGCGGCGTGCCACGCAGCGCCGCGCCGCACTCGCGGCAGCGTAATGCTTCTAGCGGCTGCTGCGCCGCGCAGATCGGGCAAAGTTGTGTGGGCATGTTTGCTCGTTTCATCGCGCTTTATTATAACAGTCTTAGTCAAGGGCGCTTTGAGAGCGTTGTGTGAGCGTAGGGCGCAACCTGTACAGCGTGCTTGCGTATCAGCTTGTACAAGACCAAGTGAGAGCGTGATCAATGTGGGTTGTGGTCGCAGCGGCAGTGGTAGTGAGTCTGAGCCTCGCCTTCTGGCAGCACATCCTCAATTGGGCGAATCGGACGCTGGCAGATTGGCTGGGTAGGCTCTTCGGAGAAGATGTGCGCGAGGCATTTGTGCTGCTCCTGGCAGCAGCCGATCGGCTAAGCGTGGCAGTACAGCGGGCACTCGGCGCCGTGCGGGAACGTCTAGTGCGCGCGCGCATCCTCTTCAGGCGTGTCAACGATGGGCGCCTACACGAGAAAGTGCTGCAGGCAGAATTTCAGCGTGAAGACGGTCAAAAAGTGCAGCTAGAGAAGGCAGAGGTTGTGCCGTGGCATGAGCTGCCCGATGAAGTGCGCGAGAAATTCATCCGTCGGCAATCGGCACAGGTGCAAATCGAGCTACGGCTGAAGGAGTGAGCTTCTATGACGCAACAAGCGAACGAGGGACAGCCGCAGGGCTGTTTGATGAGCCTGATCAACTTTCTTGTGCGCGGCTTGATGCGCCTGTTCGGCATGAGCGTGCGCGGCGCCCGTGCAACCGTCATGCCTGCCGACGAGACCTTCAAGGCATATGTAGATGCTTGGGTCTCGGAGCGGCTTGCAGGGTGGCTGCATCAGACTCGCGCAGAGATCAATGCTGAGGATGCTGCCAAAGTGCTGAACGGCGAGGGCGCGCACTTGCACGAAGTTCGCCGTCTGATCTATGAGACGCTGATCGACGCGAAAGTGACCTTCTCGCAGCGCGAGGGCAAACAGTATCTAGAGGTTGAGGCGTACATGGCGCCGCGCCAACAGAACGGCAGGCAGCCGCACATCTTACGTTGGCGCGCCGAGCGTGAGATCGCCTGGCACGATATCCCAAACGACGTCCGTGAGCGCCTGATCAGGCTGCGCGAGCCGGTCACGCTCGGCTACAACGTGCCGCAAGGCTGAGAAGAGTAAAGGCTGTGGATGAGGATCGGTATCTAGCTGTACAGCGACCTAAGCGCCACGAAAGGATTGTATGATGCTACCATTGCTCACGCTCGGCTTAGCGGTGGCAGGGACGTTCTTATTTTGGTCAGCTGTGCAAAATTGGCTGTCAGACCTGCTCCAGCGGGCGCGGACTCGCTTTGGTGTGCTGGCCGAGACGCTCCAATCGGCGCTTGTGCTCATCGATCGCGTCATCGTCAATGGGCGGCGGGCTTTTGTGCTCACGGCGCGCGCGATCTTCGGCAACCAGAATGCACAGACGCCGCTGACCGTTGAAGAGATGCGCGAGATCGCTCCCGCCGACCTGCCTGAGGCGCTGCGGGCACGCCTTGAGCGCGGCGAATCGCTGGAATATGAGCTCTCGCTCAGCAACATGAAACTAGTGGAGAAACCCAAGGCGAATGTCACCTATCGCGTGGTCGTCCGACGGGCGGACTAAGCAGACAGCACCTACACAAGCCGAGCGCGCTGCTGAAGATATCACAGAGCGTATGGCGCTCTTCACGCCTGAGCTGCCACGCCGCCGCCTCGCCGATCTGGTGCTGAGCGCTGAGACTGAGCGCGCCTTACAGGTGGCGCTCGCCAAGATCCAGCATCACGCTCTGCTCTATCAGACGTGGGGGCTGGCAGAGATACATCCTGAGGGGCGTGGTGCCGTGCTCAATCTCTACGGCCCATCTGGCACGGGCAAGAGCTTTGCAGCAGAGGCGATCGCCCAGCACTTGGGCAAGCCAATCATCCGTGTGGACTATGCACAGCTGGAGTCGCGCTATGTGGGCGATACGCCCAAGAACATCGCAGCCGCCTTCGAAGCCGCTCGTCAGCACGATGCTGTGCTGTTCTTCGACGAAGCCGATTCCGTGCTGAGCCATCGTGTCACAAACATCACCCAAGCAGCCGACTACGGCGTGAATATCTCGCGCTCCACCTTACTTTTGCAGCTAGACTCGTTCGAGGGGGTGGTTCTATTTGCCACCAACTTGGCGCGCAACTACGATCCTGCAGTGGTACGGCGCATTTTGGCGCACGTGCCCTTCACGCTGCCCGATCAAGCGGCGCTGGTGCGGCTGTGGCGCTACCACTTGCCCCAAAAACTGCCGCGCAGCTCTGATGCAACACCCGAAGCCCTGGCCACGCTCAGCGATGGGCTGAGCGGCGGTGATGTGCTGAACTGCGTGCTGCTGGCAGCTTCAGAGGCTGCACTACGGGGCGCGAGGGCGGTCAGCCTGGCAGATTTTACAGCGGCAATCGAGCAGGTGCGCCGCGCCAAAGCCGAGATCGGGCGCGGCGGGCTAGGCTAGGAGACGACTCGCTTGGTCGCGGCGCCGCGATAAGGGCGCGGGCCGTACTGATCGATAATCATGCGGCGCAGACTATCATAGTTATCGCTCGCCTCTTGCACACGCCGAAACAGCTCCATGAAGCCGTGTGGCTTCACCAGAAAGATATCCGTGCCGATGCTGAAGGCTTCGTCGATCAACTCGCGATGATCGTGCATTGTCGCCATGATCAAGAGCGACTCAGGATGCATGGCGCGCAACTTGGGAATAATCTCGACGCCGCGCGCATCTGGCAGCTGATGATCGACAAGGGCAAGCGTCAAGCGCTCCACAGATTTAGCAAAACTCAGCGCTTGAGCGCCCGTCTCGGCGCCGTGCACTTCTAAGCCCGCCATCTGCATCAGACGCACCATAAACTCTCGATTCGCCAGCTCATCATCGGCAACAATGGCATACTTAGTGGTCACGGTGCACTTCCTGTCGTTATTCAGGCTGTGTTGTACTTGTTGAGGATTTCTAGAAAGTCACCTACGCCGAAGGGCTTCGAGAGATAGTCTGTGCAGCCGGCGGCGAGGCAGCGCTCGCGATCTCCGACCATCGCGTAAGCGGTCAGAGCGATGACCGGCACCTGCAGCCCCGCCTCGCGGATGCGGCGGACTAGCTCTACGCCGCTCAGCTTGCCTGCTAGCTCGATATCCATGAAGATCAGGTCAAATTCCCGATTCAGGATGTGCGGGCAAGCCTCTTCGCCATCGTGATAGATTGAGAGCGCGTGTGGCGTCATGCTGATGATTCGCTGTACCAACGCCACATTCGCAGCGTTATCTTCAAGGTACGCGATACGCATATCACGATGCACTCACTTGGTCGGCCTGTGCCTGCGTTTCAGGCTGCGCCATGGGCAACGTAAAGTAGAACGTGCTGCCCTTGCCCACCTCGCTCTCTACCCAGATGCGCCCCTGCATCAGATGCAGCAAGTGACGCGTTATCGTCAAGCCCAAGCCCGATCCCGTGTTGCCTTGCCGCCTACCGCTGGCACCCTGCTTGAATTCTTCGAAGATCGTCTCTTGATCCTCAGGTGCGATACCGATGCCAGTATCCCTGATCCAGAAAAGCACTTGACCGTTCGGCTCTGGGCGCACGCCGAAAGTGATGCTGCCCTGCTGGGTGAACTTGACGGCGTTGCTGGTCAGGTTCAGCAAGACTTGCTGCACCCGCAACGGGTCGCCCAGCACTTCTGGCAAACCTTCGGGCGGCAGATCGAACTCGAGCGCGATCGGCTTGCTGCCCAGCAGGCTGGCCGCTGTTGCCCTGACTGTGTTAAAGATCGGCTCTAGCGAGACGTTCTCAATGACCACATCCAGGCGCCCGGCGTCAATCTTGGCTAGATCGAGGATATCGTTGATCAGCTGCAACAAGGTCTTACCGCTGTTGTAGATCAGCTGGATATCGTTGCGGTAGGGCTCTGGCAGCGGCACGTTCTGGTACATCATCGGATACTTGAGCATGGTCTCGCTAAAACCGATGATGGCATTGAGCGGCGTCCGCAGCTCGTGGCTCATGTTGGCTAGGAACTGCCCGCGAAAGTTCTTCGCCTCTGCTTCGGCTGCGCGCGCAGCCTCGAGCGCCACGTTGGCTTGCTGTAGTTCATCCGATAGCGCCTTCTGACGCATGTAGCTGCGCTGAATCTCCTGCTGCGTGTCGAAGAGCTGATCTTTCAGTTGGCGCTCCTTTTGATAGCTGCGCAAAGACCACTCAGTGATGCTGTACATTTCGCTGGCAAACTGCACAGCAATGCCGACGACAAAAGCCATAAGCACAATCGAGGCAAACTGAATATTGCTGATTGCGAAGGCAGGCTGCCCGATGTTCGGGACAATGATCGCAATGGCAATGCCGATACCCAGCCCTATCAGGGCAGCGCTGAATGGCAAAAGCAGCGCGATCGCCAGCGCCACACACGGCAGCGCGAGCGCTGCGAGGTGCGTAGCTGCCCCTTTGACAGTGATACTTTCGGTGTATAGCAAGAATGCGAAAGCGAGATACAAGCTGCCTGCAAAGCACCAGGCTGCGATCCGATAACGATTGCGATTCAGGAAAAATGAGGTGAGCGCGCAGCCAATTAGGATCAGCAAGCCTGCCACAATCAGGTCGCCGACGCGCGCTAGGCTTGCTGAAGTTGAGACGACCAGCAGCGCCCAAAATAGCAATAGGACAACGCCTGCCGTGAGCTTCCACAGCAGCGCCAGGCGCTCGGCGCGTACTTGGTCAGCAAAGGCACTCGGATTCTCATCATGGGACGACTTTGTAGGAAATGTAATAGCCATTGCAAACGCTCTCTAAAAAAGATTAAGACAAAGCAACTTATCAGACAGTATAACAATAATTGAGTACAAACGCGATAGCTTTTAGGTGAATTGTGCCGATTCTGTTATGCAAACGCACAAATGGCACATCAGCCAAGCAGCAGCGCCAGCCCGAGAGTGATGCCGAAGATCAGCGCAAGATAGGCTAGCAGCCCCCAGAAACGCCACCTAGCCCACCATGCACTACGCGCCAACTGGGCCGCAAAGTGTGCCTCTCGCAGCAAGATCGCCCAGGCCAGATCGGCATAGGGTTGCTCTCCGCTCTGATGCACGCGCTGCAGCAAGGCGGCTCGCTCTGCTTCATCCTCCACCGCACACGCCAACAGCCACCACTCGTAGGGCGTCTGTGCCCGATCGCGCAGCAGGCGCTCCACTTGAAGACGGTCACCCTCAAAGAGCGCCCGTGTGGCTTGCTCTTGCTCAGGTGTCATAGCGGTCTGCGTCGGGACGTGGCGCTTCTTCAGCGCGGCTGGGCAAAATCAGGGGTAATACACTGGTTCGGCGCGCGCTATCCTGCACATGCTGCCAAAATTGGGCTCGGCTCGCCTCAGAGGCATTTAGCATGCTGGGTTGTTCTGTACGTTGTGTGTCTGTAGGTATGGCGGGCTGCGGTGGGAACAACTCAGCGCGGAAACGCAGCACTAAGTTGCCTGCGCGGGGCGCCCCAAAGGCGATCTCATCGCCGCTGTGCAGCGGCACGGGCAAATTGAGCACCAGACGACGCCCGTTCAAATAGACTCCCTGCGGGGCGCCTTGATCGGTCAATGTGTAGCCGTGCCGCATGCGCTGAATGCGACAGAGTCGTTTGTTCAGCATCCGATCGGCCTTCTTTAGCAGGAGCGTTTTGCCCAGCTGATGAGGCGCCCCAGCTATAACGATCAAGCGCGCTGCCAGGTTATCATCAGACGCGGCTGTACACCGCACCAAAAGGCTGATCAGCCAATAAGCCAGACTCGTGGCGCCCAAAGCGTAGAGCAAGGCGCGTAGGACAGTCAGCTGCGGCTGCAGGTGCAGCACCATGCCAGCTGCAAGGCTAATCAAGGCGAGTCCGAGCGCAATCATGGCGTTTCCAAGCGCACAATCAGCTGAAAATCAGGGCGATTCGGGCTGGCGCCAAAGGCGATGACATTATCTTCTGCCAAGACCAGACTGCGATCAGATGAGAGCCGCCGACCATCCACGAACATGGGCACACCGCTCTCAGGATGCAGGCGTACATGCCAAACGCTGTCTTGCTCGGTGAAAATAGCCTGGCGGCGCGAGATGGCGCGCGCTTTGTTGGGCGGGAGCACCTCAGTCAGGTCGATTTGAGGCTGTTGATCGCCGAGCGTCGGATCGTAACGCCCCAGCACACATGGCGAGTCCTCAACCACAAAGGGCGGATGCAAAGCACGGGGCGAGGCAAGGCACAGCCGTACGCGCCGCTCGATCGGCGTCAGCGGCATGATGCCGATCAGATCACCGCTCTTCAAGCCTAGCTCGCGCGGGCGGCGCTCTAGGTCGATCACAGTGCGCCCAACAGCAAGCATGACCTGCTTGGGCGCTAAGCGCGCCAATAGCGAGCTCAGTTTCAACAAGTGCGGCACAAGTTCTGCCAACGGTGTGTTATCACAAATGCAGATGGTCTCGCCTGCATCAGGCAGCGTGGCGAAGATGACGCCCGTTTTCTGGGCGAGTGTGGCGGCATTTTGCACAGGTGTGAAGCGACGCGGTAACAGGATTAGCCAATCGCCATTGCGCGCGCCCAGATCATGCAGCGTGGCAGCCTCGATTTCAGCGGCATGCGCGACGATCGCTAGACAATTGTGCAAAGGCTGATGCCGCAACTCTGCCTCAAGGCGCACCAGGCGCGATAGGGCACTGCTGAGCGGCTCAGCATCTACCACCTGGACGGCAAAGGCCTCTGTATTCGGTAAGACGAGCGATAGACTGATAACAGCCACTGCAGCTAGAGCCGTAGCATCGCAATCAGGTGATGCAACGCGGTTGTAGCGTCTACAGGCTGCGCAGCCAGCTGATCAGGGTTGGCAATATCCTCTTCGAGCAGCCAGTAGCCTTGCGCAGCGCGAATGAGCATGAGGGTGTGTGTCTCCGCTTGGAAGCTGCCGTTAGTCTCGTGCAGGCTGATGCACACCGTCACAATTTGGCGGGTTTCATCCAGCACATGCAGCAAAAACGATTCGGGACAGCCAAGTGAGCGCAGCACATCGTGAGCAGCATAGTCACCTGTTTGCGCACGCAATTGTTCAGCGCGTGCCAGTGCTGCCTTCGGTATAAAGAAGGCCCTCCCTTCAGGCGCGCTGAGCGTAGTGGCATTGAGGAGCGTAGTCAGTTTGGCGGAAAGCGCAACAGGACCTTCAATCAACTCAAAGTGCTCGAAGCCGGGTGTAGAACGGTTATGCAGCACGAGCTGGTCGGGACAGCGATAACACCAGAAGCGCTCTGGCACGCCACGCGGCTGCTGGCTGATGCCTAGCGCTATATCAAAGGTGACGCCTGCCGTGACCAGGCGTGTCACATCGCCTATCAGCACAGGCGTATTACCGGCTAGGGTCGCCAGGCCGCGCTCGGTTAGGGATGCAGCAGCAGCAGCGGCACGCTGTTCATCAAAACCAGTCGGGATCGCAAAGTCACCAATCTCGCTCACACTGTAAAGCGTCATGATAAATGCCAGCTCATCTTGACTCAAGTCCACAGAGCTGATAAGCGCCTGCTCAGTCACGCTGCGTTCTCCGATCGGCTTTGTCGCTCATCGCTGATCCATTATAACGCAAGATTATGTTGAAACGCTACTTTATTTACAGTCTGGAGGCGGTCAGCCTCTACCCTCAGCATAGCCTACCGACTTATCCGCTGCGATACGTATCGCCGTGATGCGCGCCTCTGCTGTGCGCATCGTGCCGTCGTGCACGTAGCAGAAAATGCTCGCCTTGCGCCCATTCAGTGACTCGACTCTGGCGCGCAACGTGATCGGCTGCAAAAGCGGTGTGGGCGCTAGGAAGCTCACATTTAGATTCGCCGTCACGTAGCTGATAGCAGGTGCCGAGCCATACGGGCGCCCCTCTTGAATGTATGTGTAGGCAATTGCCGTCCAGACGGAGTGACAATCGCATAGCGAGGCAACCAGCCCGCCATACATGACGTTCGAGAAGCCAGCATTGTGATAGGGCTGACCTGTGAAAATGCAATAAGCCTCATTTGTGGCAGCATCCCAGTAGCTTTTAATGTGCAAGCCACGCCGATTAGCGGGCCCGCAGCCATAGCACGTGGCGTCCTGCCAGACGTCTTGTAGCGCTGCGTCGGCTGGGTAATCAATTAGCATCGTAGACTCCTTAAGTTTCTACAATACTGCAAAAAGCCAAGCCTGCCAAGCATTGCACAACGTACTTATTTGGTGTATCAAAGAATTGCACCAAAGGATGTCCGTTATGCAAAATGCTTCTCAGAATCGTTTTACTGGCTTCTTTATCTTGCTAGGCGCTGTGCTGATTATACTGCTGCCCATCGCGTGGCTCTATTACGGCTTTGTGCAAATTATGGCGCTCAGCAACGACGACCTAAGGCGCGTGGGTGGCTTTCTTGGCACAGGCGCCAGCCTTGCTGCTGATCTCTCACTCTTAGCATATATTTTTCTGCTCGTGCCGCTGATGTTCTACGGCTACAGCGCAGCGCGGCGTCATCTCTTCGTCCCGCAGCACAAATACGCCATGACCTTCGTCACCCTCCTGAATTGGGCGATCATCGCTTACCTGATGGCGGTCTCTTACAGTGGCGCCGTGCCATATTACAGTGAGCGCGATCCGAATCAGCTGATCATCCCAACGCTACACCTGATCACAGGCGCTGTAGCACAAATCTTGGCGACGGTTTCGCTTATCCGCATGTGGTTTGAATACCGTTTGCCTATGGCGCTGCGCTACGAGCCGATCAAGCCGCCCATGCGCCTGACGTTCGTCCTGTGGTTGATCACGGCGGCGCTCGGCATCAGCATTTACATCTCGTGGTACGGCGTGCCGCTGCAGCCCCGCCCCGAGACACCTGCTGTGCAGCCCCCGCCTGAGGCAACCCCGCAGGCTACCGAAGAGCCAAACGCCACGCCAGCGCCGGCTGCCACTGAGGATATCTCTGCTACGCGCACGCCAACCGCACCGCCGCCTGCCACCACTGAGGAGCCAACTCCAGAAGCTACTGAGGATCGCTCTATGAGGGACGATGCCGAAAAAACGGCTAAAAAAATGACCAAAGAGGCCGAAGATGCCGCCAAGGAGGCTGCGAAAGCCTCTGAACGCGCCACCAAACGTGCTGATGACTGACTAAAAAGTGAGGGCTTTTAATTCCCCTTGCCTGGCCCTTTAGCGCGCCCAAGACGGCCAGCCATTTTTGCCTGGGCCGCTTGTAACGCGGCGCACATCGCTGCCATCGGCGCGCATGATGTAGATATCTAGCTTGCCATCCCGATCTGATTCGAAGGCGAGCCACTGCCCATCGGGCGACCAAGCCGGGCGCCCATCTGCAGCTGGATGATTAGTCAAGCGGCGCAGGCCTGTACCATCGGCATTGATCACATAAATTTCGAGGTTGCCATCGCGCTTGCTCTGAAAGGCAATGCGACTTCCATCCGGCGACCAGGCAGGGTCTTCAGCATCCTGGCCGGCTGCAGAGAAATACGTCAGTGCGCCCGTCTCTACATCGATGAAGTACAAGCCTCTAGGGCTGCGTGATGAGGCAAAGACGATGCGTTTCCCATCGGGCGCCCAAGAACCGTCAGCGTCGAGCGAAGAACTGGCTGGGTCGCGCTGGGTGAGCTGGCGAATGCCTGTACCATCCAAATTGGCGATGAACAGGCGAAAGGTGCCAGGTCGGTTGCTGTGCCAGACCACACGTTGATTATCAGGCGAGATGGCCGCACCCCAGTTCTCGCCGCCCTGCACAGTCAGCCTACGCAGCTCACTTCCGTCGGCGCGCACGACGAAAATCTCTACGGGCCCCGCCCTAGCAGATGAGAGCACAATCAGCTGCCCATCAGCCGAGAAGGATGGCAGATAGTAAACGCCGCGCCCATCCGTTAAACGCGAGATCTCTCCGCCAGGCAAAGTGACCTGGTTGATCTCCCACCGTCCGTTCAAGTCGGTGTGAAAGATGAGGCGTCCGCTTGGCTGTAAGAGCGCCGCAGCAGCAGTGCTCTTGGCAGCACGGGCAGTGCCAGTCAGGTAGAGCTTTGCAAGAGCGGTCTGTTGGGCTTGAGCAGTTGCTTGGGCAGCCAGTGTAGCGTTCACGCCGGCGAAAAAGGCTGTAGCTGTTAGGTTTGGCGTCTGTGTAGGGCGGGCTAGCGCTGTGGCAGTGAGGAATTCGGCGCGTGCTGTGCGCAGCCGAGCAAGGCGCGTCTGTTCGGCTTGCAAGGTGGCAGCTCCCGTTGTGACGGTTGCCCGTGCCTCAGTCTGCCGCGCTTGCAATGTAGCTGCTGCTGCAGTAATGGTTGCCCGCGCCTCAGTCCGCTGCGCTTGCAACCTAATCGCTCTGGCTGTGCGAGTGGCCTGCAGCTCAATCTGCAGCTGAGCAAAGCGCGTCTGCTCGGCTTGCAAGGTGGCAGCTGCTGCCGTAAGAGTTGCTCGCGCCTCAGTCCGCTGTATGTCTACCTGGGCGCGCGCCGTGTTGAGGGCGTTAGCGCGCTCAGTAGCGGCTAAGTTCGGTGTGGGGGTGGGTGTTGGCGTCCGCGCTGCGCTCAGAGTGGCTGTCGGTGTGGCTGTGATTGCAGGCGTCAGGGTGGCTGCGGCTGTATGGGTTGCTGTAGGCGGCTCAGTGACGATGGCGGCAATCTGAGTTGGCTCGGGGCTGGGCGTATTGGAGGCAGTCGGCGTGGCTGTGAGGGTTGGCTCGGGCGAGGGCGAGTTACTTGGCGTGAGCGTGACTGTCGGCGCGTCGGTTGGGGTATTGGTTGACGTCTCGGTGAGGGTAGCTTGTACCAAAGTGGCGCCTTGATCGTCGCCAAGCCTCAGCAGTGCTAAGAGCACGCCACTCAGCACAACAATCGCGACGCCCAGCAGCAGTGGCAGACGATTAGCAGGCTTGCGCCTGGACTCGGCGCTGAGCCCGAGTGGCGCAGCGCCCTGAGATGTGGCAACTTGCCCTGATGTCGAAGGTGAGGCTGCTTGGATGGTCGGTGCGTCGAGCGTGAGGCCACCGACAGGCACGGGCGCTGTCACATCCACTGAAGGGCTTGCCGCGCCAGACGCGGCCGTCTCAGACAGCGCCGCTTTGAAGACGTTCACCATCTCTCCAGCTGTGCTGAAGCGCTCATCTCGATCCTTCGCCATGCTCTTGGCCAGGACGCCCTGAACCGCTTCGGGCAGGTCTGGGCGCGCCATGCGAATACTCGGCAACGCCTCAAAAACGTGCATGTGCATCATGCTGTAGGGCGTATCGCCCATGAACGGCACACGCCCTGCTAACATCTCATACAGCATGACGCCCAGCGCATAGATATCAGCGCGCCCATCCACATTCTGCCCACGCCACTGCTCGGGCGACATGTAAGCAGGCGTGCCCATGGCTGTGCCGCTTTGGGTCAGCCCACTCGTCTCGCCCAGCAACTTAGCGATGCCAAAATCGGTCAGGAAAGCGTTGCCTTCTTCATCGAGTAGCACATTTTGCGGCTTGAGATCGCGATGGACGATGGCGCGCCGATGGGCGTAGTCAAGCGCGCCGCCAATTTGCTCGAGCAGGCGCGTCACCTCAGTCAGCGGCAGCCGACCGCCTTTGCGCAGCAGGTCAGCCAGGCTGCCGCCGTTGAGCAATTCCATCACTAAATAGACCACATCGCCATGCTGACCGTAGTCGAAGACCTTCAAAATATGCGGATGGCTCAGCGCAGCAATGACCTGCGCCTCACGGCTGAAACGTACCTTGAACTCTTCGGATTCGACTAGGTCGGGCTTGATGACCTTGATCGCCACGTCGCGGTTGACGCTGGCCTGCCGCGCCCGATAGACCGCTGCCATGCCGCCTTTGCCCAGCAGCACCGTGACGTGATACTGACCGAGAGTCTGCCCGATTAAATTCGCCATACGATACGCTCTTTCAGTGCGCTTTGCCCCACCAGGATGCTGGGTCAGCTAGCGCGGTTTGCCGTCGATGGTGCTGACGCGGGTCATGTAGCGCATGAAGATCGCATCGCCATCGGCATCGTGAATGTTCAGGGCATCCAACAGCGCCTTTAGCACATCGACCTCTGCCTGAGAGATATCGCTATCGGCTGTGGCAACGGCAGCAGCGTACTCAAAGGCTTGTAGCGCCAGCTCGTGCGTATTGAGCATGGTTGCCACGATGTTTTCTAGGAAGGCCTGCCGATTATCAGGATCGAGCAGGAAGCGATCGTGGATGTTGAGCGCCATATCGTAGACCAAGCCGAACTGCATATCGTCCATGCGCCCAATCGGCGCCAGCAAGCTGCGCGCCTCACGTACGTGATCAAGCTCATCCTGCTTGACATGCCCGTCCGCCGTCACCACGATCAGGCCGAGCGCCGTCGCAGCGATGGCGTGATGCAGCACGTAAAATTCACGCAAAACCTCGTCATCAACTGCCTGCTTCACGCTCGGCGCAATCTCGAAGGTGTGCAGCAACGCGTTGAGCACCACTTGCTCACCCTCATCAACGGTGAGATCTGCCATGGCGAGGGCAAAGGCGTAGCGATAGAGCTCGGCGCGGTGGTTAGGTTGCGTGATCAGCGGCGCCAAGTGCGTGCGCACATAAGCAGGGATGTTGGCGGAATTGGTCAGGGCATTCTCAGCTACGAAACGTTCACCGCGCTGGAGTGCCGCGCGGAAAGTCGCCTCGTCAAGGTCACTGAGCGGCGAGAACTGATCGCGAAACAGCCCAATTAAGCGCCGCTCTAGATCGGAGAGCTCGCCATCTTGGCTCAGAACTGCCACAGCGCACGAGAGCGCGCCTTCGATGGGCGTCAGCCCTGTTGCTGCAAATTGTCTCAAAAATGACATCGCTCACTCCTCAGCTTGAAAGTCACAGCGCATATTGGCGCGTATCCTAACAAATTTTTGCCCCGTCCGCCAAAAGGCAGCCCAGCACGTTTCAGACTATAATCTACGCAAGGCTGACCTTTCAGGTGCGTTGTGCACTTGCCACACAAATGGAGTGAGCTATGTCCAAACAGTACTCTCAAGCGCCCGCCATGCAGATCGATCCCAAGAAGCACTATACGGCGATCTTTCACACAGCCAAAGGCCCTATTAAGGTCACGCTGTTCGCCGATAAGGCGCCGATCACAGTCAATAACTTCGTGTTCCTCGCCCGCGAAGGCTTCTACAACGGCACCACCTTCCATCGCGTGATCAAAGGCTTCATGGCGCAAGGTGGCGATCCGACCGGCAGCGGGACGGGCGGGCCTGGCTATCGCTGGGCCGATGAGCGCAGCGCCCTGCAGCTGCGCCACGACTCGCCCGGCATCCTGAGCATGGCGAACGCCGGTCGGGATACCAACGGCAGCCAGTTCTTCATCACACACGTACCAACGCCGCATCTAGATGGTAAGCACGCCGTTTTCGGCAAGGTCGCCGATCAGGAGAGCATGGCAGTCCTGCTGAGCATTCGCGAGCGCGATCCAATGCGCGATCGCGCGCCTGGCGACCTGCTAGAGCGCGTCGAAATTATTGAAAGCTAGCCTTGAACGGTTCGCAGCCCGCCGAAGTTCGACGGGCTGTGTTTATACGCCCTCGCCGAACACAAAGCGCTCGATAGCGTGCGCTACGCCGTCTTCATTGTTGCTGTAAGTGACGAAATCCGCCACTGCCTTCAAGTGCGGTGTGGCGTTGCCCATTGCTACACCGATTCCCGCTAGCTGAATCATCTCGATGTCGTTTTCGCCATCGCCAATGGCAAGCACCCGCTCTGCAGGCACGCCCAGATGGTCGATCAGCCACTTCAGACCATGCCCTTTGGAAGTGTTCGGCGGCAGCGCCTCGACAAAATCAGGCTGCGAGAGGAAGACGTGGGCTGAATCGCCCACAGCCGCTTGCAAAGTGCGCCGTACGGCATCAGCCGTCTCCACACGCTCCACGAAGACCATCTTGCTGATCGGCATTCGGTCGGGCAGCGCCAGCAGATCGTCCACGTAGTCGGGCGTTGGCTCGCCGTAATGCGCCAGGAGCTTGGTGCGCTCCGCCAGATGGCGCGCTGTCACCTTGCGCTGATGATTGTAGATCATCACAGCCAGGTCGTGCTCGAGTGTGTGCTGTAAAATGCGGCGGGCTGTCTGTGGCTGCATGGTGACTTCGTGCAGCAGGTTGCCATCGCCATCGTAAATCGTCAAGCCCTGCAGGTAGACGCCCGGCGTCTTCAAGCCGAGCTGCTCGGCGTAGGTGTAGCCGCTGAAGCGCGGTCGGCCAGTGGCGATCACCACGCCGCATCCTGCCTCAGCCGCCCGCCAAACTGCCGCCTTTGTGCGCGGGCTCAGGCGATGCTGACTATCTAACAGCGTGCCGTCTAGATCGATGGCGATCAGTTCAATTCGAGGGGTCATATAGTGTGCTTGGCTACTTTTCTCAGGGACGATCCAGCCCATAAGCCTAGCGCTTTGTGACAGAATTGACAAGCGGCGCCCGCAAGTTAGAATACAGTCTTGCTGACGAGAAAAACAGTGCAGGGACAATGCGTTTTTCACCGATTTTGCTGACGACGGCTGCGCTCATTGCAGCGCTAGCCGTGATTGTGGCGGGGAGCGCCTTGCTAGCGCCGAATGCGCCGC
Source organism: Aggregatilineales bacterium (assembly GCA_046719055.1). GTDB lineage: Bacteria > Chloroflexota > Anaerolineae > Aggregatilineales > UBA2796 > CP2-2F. Next base: position 17,502 of record JBDNDQ010000019.1, read on the forward strand.
TGCTGCGCCAAGCCTCTTTCAGCTTGGCGCGTCTGACGCCGAATGCCGATGGCATCGACGATGTGACCGAGATACGCTACACACTCAGCCGCGCGGCCCGCTTGAGCATCACCTTAACGCACGCTGATGGCACGCGCTTCGTCTTCCGCGAAGAGGAGCTGCGCCCAGCGGGCGAGTATCGCGTACTGTTTAGCGGCGTGGTGAACGGCTTCACCTTGCCCGGCGAGCAGTTCGGCGGCAGCGTGGAGCGCCGCTTGATGCCCGATGGCGAGTATACTTGGGAAATCCGCGCTGTAGATGCTCAAACAGGCGCCGCCATGAGCCAAAGTGGGACGCTCAGCCTAGCCGACGGCACAGCAACACTGCCCGATATCCAAGCCTTTGAGATCGCGCCTGAGATCTTCACACCGAATCAAGATGGGTATGACGATCGAATCAGCATCAACGCGTATTTGGCAGCGCCCGCCCGCCTGACCGTCTACCTCGAGGGCGCCGATGGCGTGCGCTACTATGTTGCGGAGCGCTTTGAGGGTCGGCTGCCTGAGGAAGGCGGCGCTCGCGTCTTCGATTACGATGGCGGTGTCGACAACAACATCACGCCGCCGCCCGATGGTGAATATCGCGTAGTTGCCCTAGCTGAAGATCGGGTTGGGCAGCGCGTGCGGCGCGAAGGGCGCGTTATCATTCGCGATGGCGGCTTGCCGAACGCCGAAATCGTCGCTCAGAGCAGCGGGCGCACGGTCACGTGGGCAGCGCTGCCATACCAAGAGGCATATTACACTGATGCCCAGACGCAAGGCAGGCGCGTTGATCCGCCGCTAGGCGTGCAATCGGCTATGGCGCAGATTACGCTGCCGCAAGGCGATCTGCTCCTTTTCCGCCTGACTGTGCTGAATTACGGCAGCACGCCGATCCGCACGATCGGGCCGTGGCAGGGCACGGTCTATCAGTACGATCAGACTGAGGCTGCTATGACGGCGCCTGAGAATCGAGAGGCGATCAGTGGCGCGTGGCGAGTCGGCGTGCAGTGCGAACGCTCAGAGTCATCTTATCCGTGGCGTTGGGCGCTCGGCACGCAGGAAGAGCTGACGCGCGTGGAGCGCGACGGCGAGGTGCTGTGGTACTTGCAGCCCAATCAGCAAGTGACGGTCTGGGGCGCCGTGCGGATGACACGCTTGATCCCGACACGCAATCCGCAGAAGTGCTTTGCCGCGCTGATCCATGAGGATGTAGCCATTCCGCCGCGCCAAAATCGGGTGGGCGAGATCGACGTGCGCCTTGTGCCGATCAACTGAACATCGGCGTGATGTGTGCCTCTGCCAGCAGACGCTGCATTTGGGCGTCGCTCGGTGCTGCCGTGAAGCGCGCTGCTGCATCAAGCACCATAGGCAGTAGATTCAGGTCGCCGACCGTGTTCAAGAAGAGGTTCGGACGGCTCAGCACCCAGTGGACTGCTAGATCAATGTGGGCTTGGTGGCTGAGCGGCTCGTACCAGACTTGTGCGTGGCGCGGCGTACCTTGCCGCCACAGACCGCGCGCGATGCTTTTGATGGTTTGCACAGCGACGTTACGCTCAGCGCACAGCGCCATGAGTGCCTCGAAGCCCGCAGCGTACTCTGCGTTCTGCATGAGCAGATAGTTATAAGGTAGCAAGATCGAATCGAAGTCGAAGCGCTTTAGCGATTGTGTGTGGCGCGCCACAACGGCCAGGTCGTGCCCTGTCACGCCGATAAAGCGCACCAAGCCTTCCTGGCGCGCCTCTAGCGCTGCTTCCAATGCGCCGCCTGGGCCCAACGCGATCGCCCACTCCCGCTCATCCACCAGGTAGTGCAGCTGGATGAGATCGAGGTGGTCAGTTTGGAGGCGGTCGAGAGAGCGGCGGATTTCATCGCGGGCGGCGGCATAGGTGCGGGCTTGAGTCTTGGTGGCGAGGAAAAAACGATCGCGGTAGCGCGCCATCCACGGGCCGATGCGCAGCTCAGAGTCGCCGTAGTTGGCGGCGGTATCAATGTGATTGATGCCGTACGCAAAGAGCAGGTCGAGGGCACGGTCAGCAGCGGCTTGATCGCAGAAAGCCAGGGCGTAGCCGCCAAAGATAACGCGCGTGCTGAGGTGCTGAGTGCGCCCAAAAGGAATGGTTGGAATCATAGGCGATACTCCCAAAGTAGCGGTAGCTTTATCAATTAGAGGCCCAAAGAGAACTTGTGGCAAGGGCAAAAACGGGATATATTTGATTTCAGATCGGTGTGCACACAGTCAAAATTGAGATAGCGTCGATATTTGAGAATGGTTGCAGGGCAGCGCGTTTTCTCGTATGCTTAAAGGAGTGGCGCAGGCTTGCTTGACAAGCCTGAAGCGCTGTGCTAGATTAGCAGGGCGTCAAGGGCGTGCAGTTACTTCACAATATTAGGCAACAGACTGTTAAGGCTGGGCACTGCACGTTTGCGGCGCGGATTGCCATCCCGCCGTCTGGGGCACTGACACAGTAAGGGAGATTAGGCGTTGGCTAAATCACGAACTGAACAACTAGTAGAGCAATTGCGCGACTTGCAGGCAAGCTCACAAGACGTTGAAGCGGCGGCGATCGTCAGTGTGGACGGCTTGAGCATGGCGAGTGTGATGCCGGCGCACTACGAGGAAGATCGCGTCTCAGCCATGTCGGCGGCAATGCTCTCGCTGGGCGAGCGGATCGCTGGCGAGCTAGGGCGTGGCAACCTGGATACGGTCTACGTCAAGGGGCAAAATGGCTATGTGATCCTGATGGCAGTTGGTCAAGAGGCTGTCTTGACCGTCCTCGCTCGCGAGCAAGCGAAGCTCGGTCTGATCTTCCTCGACATGAGCCGTAAAGTCAAAGAGTTGGCAAAGCTCGTCTAGGCGCGTTCACGCACTATAGCATAGCACGGAGGGGTTGCGTGTCTCAGGTAAAAGAACTCAGCGGCTTGTATTACCCGAACAAGATCGCGCGCATCTTCTTGATGGCGATGGAAGATGTGATGGGTAAGAACGGTTTGAATGCCATCCTTAACTTGGCGGGCTTGCAGCAATATATTGATAACTATCCACCAGATAATCTTGAGCGCCAGTTCGATTTTGCGCATTTCACGGCGCTGCAGGTTGCTCTAGAGGATATGTACGGCCCACGTGGCGGGCGCGGCCTGGCGCTGCGCGCTGGACGTGCTTGTTTTGCGCAGGGCTTGAAGAACTTCGGCGCATTGGCAGGCGCAGGCGACCTGGCCTTTAGGGTTTTGCCGCTTAGTGCCAAGCTGCGCATGGGGCTGCCTGCTATGGCAACCATCTTCACAAACTTCAGCGATCAGCTAAGTGTGGTTGAGGAACACGACGATCACTACGCCTACATCATCAAGCGCTGCCCGCTGTGCTGGGGGCGCACAACGGATAAGCCTGTTGGGCATACGGCGGTTGGGCTGCTGCAGGAAGGCTTGCGCTGGGTCAGCGGCGGGCACGAGTTCCGCGTGGTGGAGACCGAGTGCAAAGCCAAAGGCGATGAGCACGGCGTTTTCGTGGTCTACAAAGAGCCGATCGGTTGATCAGAGCGGGCAGGCGCACAGCTATCATAACACAGCAGAGAGGGGCGGAGCGTGGCTGACAAAGCGCGGATCATGATCGTGGAAGACGATCCTGATCTGTCTGAGTTGTTGCAAAATTTCTTCACTGTGCAGGGCTATGAGGTGCTTGCAGCCGCATGGGGTGAAGAAGGCGTGCGTCTGGCCCGAGAACACACGCCCGACCTGGTCATGCTCGATATCCGCTTGCCCGATATCGATGGCTATGAAGTTTGTCGCCGTATTCGCACCAATCGCCGCACGCAGGATATTCCCGTCATTTTCCTGACCGAAAAGCGCGACCGTGTGGACAAGCTGGCAGGCTTGGAGCTTGGCGTGGTGGATTACATCACCAAGCCGTTTGACATCCAAGAACTGCGGCTGCGTGTACGCAACGTGCTGCGCCGCGCCGAGCAGGCGCCGCTCACCAACCGCGTGACTAACCTGCCCGAGGGCGCGTTGGTGGAGGAAAAGATCAACGGTGTGCTGCTCTCCGAGCAGCCTTGGGCGCTTCTGGCGGTTGAGGTACGCGGCCTGGACGGCTTCCGTGAGACCTACGGTTTCGTGAATGCCGACGATGTGCTGCGCGCTGTCACCTTGATGATCAACAACGCTCTGCGCGAAGCCGGCGGCGAGAGCGACTTCGTCGGCCATTTGCAAGAAAATGACTTCGTCGTCCTGACGGACCAAGCAAAAGCGGCTGCCGTCCAACAACGCATCGAGACGCGCATTCAGCAGTCTATGGAATACTTCTACCCCTTAAAGGACCGCGAGAAAATGCACGCGTCCGATGTCAAGGGTCACCTGCAGCTGGTGGTGACGCCGCTGCTCTCAAATGAGACGAGTGCGCTCGACTTCAAGCACCTCTGCGAAGAGCTGGACCGCCGCCGCACAGCCCGGCCTTAGTCTACATCACGAGACGCTGAGCTAGCGTCAGCATCTCTGCAATAGAGACGGGCTTGAGCAAAAACAAGTCGACGCCCATCTGTTCAACGCTATCTTGCATCTGCCGATTAGCCGTCACAACCACCAGTTTCATGGCATTAAAGCGCGCTTGTAAGCGCACATAGCGCACCAGCTCTGTGCCTAGCTGCTCGGGCAGATTCATATCGATAAAGGCAATGTTGGGGGTATAATCAGCCAGTAGGGCGATAGCCTCAGCCACCGTGCTAGCTGTGATCACGCTGAAACCGCTGGATTGCAGCGCCTCGCTGAAGAGCAGGCGGATGTCTCTATCATCTTCAACTACTAAGGCTGTAGGCATGATGACCTCTCCCAATCAACTGACTGTCCCTCAAAATTATAGCCGGTATCTGCATTGATCGTACATCACGGGTGAATGCTCTCGAAAAGAGCCTCAAGGTGTACTATGATCCTGGCTGCCTGGCAGAGAAAGCTTGCACTGCTATGCTGATCGATACACACTGCCACTTCGACTTCGAGGCGTTCGCGTCCGACCGGGATGCACTCTGGCAGAGCGCCTGCACGCATGGCGTAACGCGCCTGATCAACCCCGCTGTTGACCTTGAGAGCGGCGCCCGCGCCCTTGCACTCTCATTGCGCTATGACGGGATGTATGTGGCGGTTGGCGTGCACCCCAATTACACGGTGGACTACACACCCAGCTTACTTGACTCTATTGCAGAGCAAGCCGCTCAGTCCAAATGCATCGCCATCGGTGAGATCGGCTTGGATTATTACTGGGATGAGAGCCCTAAAGCACAGCAGTGGCGCGCCTTCGAGGATCAGTTAAGCTTGGCGGCGCGTCTCGGTCTGCCGGTGATCGTCCATAATCGTGAGGCAACTGAGGATGTGCTGAGCATCCTGAGCGCATGGCAAGCCACCCTGCCTGAGGAGCGCCGTCAGCGGCTTGGCGTGCTGCACTCCTTTTCAGCCGCGCTGGAGCATGCAATGCGCGCTTTCGAGCTAGGCTTCTATCTGGGCTTCAGCGGCCCGCTCACCTACAAAAAAGCGGATGCTCTGCGCCTTGTAGCGGTCAACACACCCCTCGATCGGCTGCTCATCGAGACGGATGCCCCCTACCTGACGCCCCATCCGCATCGTGGTGAACGCAACACGCCGGCTTACGTCCGCTACGTAGCAGAGCAGCTGGCGCGCCTACACAATCTCTCGTTCGAGGCAATAGCGCGCCTGACCACACAAAACGCCGAGCAGCTCTTCCAGCTGCCCTCTGCTGGATGAACTGAGGGCGCACCGCCAAGTGCGCCCTGTGCTCTTGTGCATTCAGTTGATTGTGAAGTTGTTCAGGATGGGCAGCAACACACCCTCCACCAACGTTTGAATGTCATCGGCAGTGCCTTGCACCAGAACAGAGTACACTTTGCCACCTTTTGAGGTTACCGCAGCCACAACTGAAGTGCCTTGAACGTCTATCTGGTAGGCTGTCCAAGTCAGTCCGCTTGCCTCAGCGGTGAAAACTGGCATCTCAGGTAGCTGATCGCCCAACAATTCACGCAGCCCCGCCAGAATGTCATCGCCATGGCGCGCGTCAAAGAGGAGTGCCGAGGTGCCCGACACGTAAAAGGCCGGTGCCGGGTTATCCCAACCCTTGGGGGCCAGCGTTTGGACATCACTTAGCGTCACAGGCTCCAGCTCGATCTCAGCCAAAGGCGCTGAAAAGCGCAGCGCCATCTCACTTACGCAGCTGGCATCGGGCTGCCTGCTAGGATTGGCGAGGAAGGCTGCGATCATCTGTCCAGGGCAGGGCAGACCAAGAACGCCGTGTCCGGTGCCAGGATAGACCACATGGAAAGCATTCCGCAGCCTCAGCACAGACGACCGCTGTGTACATGCCGTAGCTCAGCGTATCATCAAAGACAATCAGCGGCAAGAGGCGCTCTGCCCACGCTAGATCGCCGGCCGCGCTCGCCGTCAAGAAAGAGGGGATTTGCGGATAGAGCGGTGTGAGATAGAGCATCTGGAACAGCACGTTAACCAGGAGTTCGCCCGTAAAACGCGTTGGATATGCCTTGCCCGACTCAGGGTCGGTCAGTGTGATGGCGGCAGGCTGGGCATTCAACGTCTCAACTGTTTTCAGGAAGGTTGCCTCCAGGTTGGGGTAAGCCAGGCTGCATTCTGGGTCAGCGGCGCAGGTCTTGAAGAAGCTCTGCATGGCACGCCAGGCATTTTGAGATGTATTGGTAATGAAGTTGACCTGGCGCGGCACATTAGCATCCAATATGGCGCTGCGCAAGCCGCGTGGGGCAACCATCATCACATGCTGGCCGAGCAGCGTGCCGTAGGAGACGCCGTAAAAGTCGTAGCTGTCGTAGCCCAAGGCATCCAGCATAATAAACGGCACGTCGGCAGCATTCTCGTAGCTGTTGAAGGCGCTCAGGTCAATGCCGCGTGCCTCATAATCTGCCTTGCAAGTATTCAAGGCCTTAACGGAGAGCTCAACCCGCTCTTCTGAGCTGATATCCCGATCGAGCATGCTGAGCCCTGCCTCAAAGTAGGCTGGACAGTCGAGACGGGGCTGCGAGTAGTAGGTGCCGCGCTGATCGAAGAGCACAATATCGCGCTCCTGGCGCAGCAGGCTGATCGGCGGCGTCTCTGCAAACTGAGCGAAGGTCTTGATGCCAGCCCCACCAGGCCCGCCCTGCGCCATGATCAGGGGCGGGTTGTTGGCAATATCGTTCAGCGCGGGCAAGATTGCTACAGCTAATTTCAGGCGCTCGCCTTCGGGCTTAGCATGGAACTTCGGAACAGCTGACATAGCCGCACCTAGCGCCTTCAATTCGAGCAACTTCCTCAAAACATGCAACTTCCTCAAACAAGGTCTGATCTTGCGCCCGGATCGGTAGGTTGGCCAGTGGCGCCAGGCACAAGGCTGCGATCAGCAGTCCCAGTAACGACTTCAACTTAAGTGGTTTCATCAGATGGATCCTCATGATCAGGAGACGGGCTGACTTCTGGCTTGGGGCTGGCGTGCCCAAGCACTAGCAAGCGTCGGTACGTTCGATTGGGGCCGGGCGGGCGGGCCTCCAGGGCGCTGAGCATCTGCCAGAGTGTGCGCTTCAGCTCGGCGAATTCCTCATCTGTAGCCAGAAAGGCGAAGTCATGAAAGATCAATTGCTCCACTAAGACCGGCTCGGGCTGCATCAGCACATGTTCAGCGAATTGATTGCCGGCGCTGTTGATGTAGACGAGGGCGAATTCAGCCAATTGTTGTGCGCTGATGCCGCGATCGACGTCCTCTTGTGTGATATCGAGTGCAGTCTTGTCTATTGTGTAGACCTTCTCCTCTATGCCATTAACGAGATGCGTTTCCGCCACTTGAATCAGATCATTCTCCAGCAGGAGCCGCAGATGACGGTACAGCGATGGCTTGGGCACATCCTTCAGAATGGCGTGCAGCTGCGAGGTGGTCAGCCTAGCGCCGTGCAGCGCCTGACAGATGCGGATGCGTACAGGGTGAGTGACTAACTTCAAGTGTTGAAGCATTCTATCTCGTTTTTGATAACGTTGTCAAATAAGATAATACACAATATGCGCAGCGCTGTCAAGCTGGTGGAGCAAAAAAGGCGGATGTGGAACATCCGCCTGAGGTCAGCAGCACGGGTCGAGCTAGTTGATCTCGATGGTGAACGACTCGAGCATCTCAGCGAAGATGGGCATGACTTCCTCTTGCCGGTCTAGCGCACAAGTGGTGGTCAGCGTGAAGAGGATGCCATTAGCGATGTAGAAAGTCTGAGATTGCAGCACGTTAGTTTTGGTTTCCTCATTGAACCAGGTGTAGACTTGGTAACGCCCTTCGACGGCGCGCCCTGTCACCATGCCCTCATCCTGCAGCTGAAAGCGCGGATATTCCTGTTGCTGCGTTCGGCGTGCGTTTTGCATCACAGCATCCACTGTCACATCGGCCTGAACAGCTTGGAGCGTGATGATAAGGTTAGAGCGCAGCTGGTTCTCGCCACGTGGTGGCTCAACAAGCATCGCCTGAATCTCAGGTGTGGCGTTGACAAACCAGTTGGATGGCACACGTAGCGAAAAGATCGGACCCTGAAAGTTGACCCACATTGGTGTAGCCAAAGGACTGCTCCTTAGTTGCGGCTTGCGAAAAGACACTCAAAAGTTACCCCAAAACAGGGCGGAGTGCCCATCCGCCCTGCCAGGCGCCTACCGAGAGAATAGGAACCGCCCAATATCTACCACACCTCTGCCAAACTCAACGATGTTGCCGGCGGCCTGTTGAACGGTCTGGACGCCGCGATCGACAATACCCTTTGCGTCGATAGTGACATCGAACTTGCCACCGACGCCGACGCCAAGCGTTGCGCCGAGCGAGCCACCGATACGTATCTTGCCTTCGTCGTAGCCAAACTTCACGTCAGCTTGTGCGCCAATGCCATAGCTGACGTAGCCGCTGGCAGTGCCTTTCACGCTCAGACCTTCTACTATTTGCTGCGTGTAGGAGATGCTGCCTTCCGCCTTACCACCAGCGAATACTTCGCCACCAAGACCTACATAAGCCTGGCCCGGACGTAGCACTGCGCCTAGCTCGCCCTGCACTTGCGCGCCGATGTAGGCTTGCCCAGCCGCCTGCAAGCCGCCCATCTCAGCGGAGACGCCTGCACGCGCCAGGTAGGCACCAGCATAGCCCGAAGCGCCGACCTTGACGCCATCGCGCCCGATAGAAGCTTCCCACTTGCCAGAGCTATCGTAGCTGGCCAGCTCGCCGAAGGCGTTGCCCTTTAGAGCGCCCGCTTGGAAGTTCAAATCGCCGCGCAGCGCCGCACCGCGCTGATTCCACAGCTCACCGCCAGCCAGCACCACCTTGCCATCTACGCTGCGGTTGATGAACTTCTTGTCGTCACCATCAGCGTATTTGCCGAATAAATGTCGCTTGCTGAAGTCATGGCCGAATTTGCTTTTGTACTGCGCTGGATCAGCACCAATATAGTTTTTGAACATCTTCAGCGGCGAAAAAGGCTTGCCCTTGCCAATCTCTGCTATTGAAAGCGAGCCGCTCATGCTAAACGGCCCGCTGCCAATCGCATTCCCAATTTGGCCGCCGATCATCGCACCCAGCGGGCCGCCCAGCATGCCGCCAACCATCATGCCGATCATGCCGCCCATGTTCATGCCGCCGCCCGATGGGCTGCTGCCTACGGAGCCAGTCACATCGCCTATGCCCGAGCCGCCCGTGACCGGTGCGACGCTGTAGGTCTCATCGCCGCCGTGAAAGAGCATTCCCGCCTCTTCCTCAGCCGAGCGCAAAAGCTGCGCGATGCGCTCGGTCTGTGTGCTGCCCGTATTCAGCGCATTCATCAGACGCTCCAAACCTGGCAGCACAAGACTCTCCATCTCGTTGTAGAAACGATCGGCGCCCACACCGATCCAGCCGCCGCCCTGCAGCTGAGACATACAGTTGTAAACCTGCCGCCCCAGTGCGAGCGTCCGATCCCCCTGCTGAGCAAATTGTGCTGCAATCTGCCCTAGCTGCTCATAATCAGCCTGGATTTTTGCCGCATTAGACATACGAAAATCACTCCGCTTTGCACCTAGACCTTCAACGCTCAATTGTATGCTTCAATCTGAGCCTGAAACAAATTTATCGTCCGAGCGCAGTAGTTCACGCCTATCTCGCTACGTAAATTTTTCGACTTTTTTACGTATTTTTTATAGCCTAGCCACACAGCCTCTAAAGTAAGTTGGCGCTCTACAACAAAAGTGTTTCCCTATTTTTAGGGGGTTACCTTGAGCAGATTTTTAGGGGTATGATAGGTCTGGAGGCGTGGCAAAAAGGAGTGTTGCACTATGACTGCCACAACCGTCATCAGAACTGACAAGCTGAGCAAGCGTTACAAACGGGCAGAGCAATTCGCCCTCGTCGATCTCGATCTGAGCGTTTACCAGGGCGAAATTTTCGGCTATCTTGGCCCAAATGGCTCCGGCAAAACAACCACCATTCGCATGCTCCTAGATTTCATCCGCCCTACGGCAGGTCGCGCACAGGTGCTGGGCATGGATACACAGGCGCAGTCGCTAGAAATCCGACGGCGCGTCGGTTTTCTGCCCGGCGAGCTGAGCCTATGGGAAAATCAGACAGGCTGGCAGATTATCAACTACATGAACGCCTTGCGCGGCAACGTGCAAAGACGCTATCTGAACCAACTGATCGAGCGCCTCGCCTTTGATCCGAGCAAGGTCATGCGCAGCTACTCAACGGGTAACAAGCGTAAGTTGGGCTTAATCCTGGCCCTGATGCACCAACCTGAGCTGCTGATCCTCGATGAGCCGACTAGTGGCCTCGATCCGCTGATGCAGCAGACCTTCCATCAGCTGATGCGCGAGGCACAGGCGCGTGGCACGACCGTCTTTCTCTCATCGCACATCCTGAGCGAGGTGCAGGCGATCTGCGAGCGTGTGGCGATCCTGCGCGAGGGCAGGCTGCGCGCCGTAGAGCGTGTGGCAGACCTGATGCGCGTGAATTTCACTTGGGTCACACTCACCTTCCGCGAGGCGGTCAGTCCGAGCTTGTTGGCAGGCGTGGCGGGCGTCTCAGAGTTAAGCGGCGAGGGCAATCAGCTTAAGTTCCGTCTGTCAGGCGATTTCGATCCCGTCCTGCGGGCGATTGAGAGCCACTATGTGGTCGATTTACGCGTGCGGGAGCCCAGCCTTGAGGAAGTTTTCTTGACGTTCTACGGCAATGGCGTTCTAGCGCCCGGCGAAGTGCACGCAATGGAGGTAGCACAATGAAGGGTGTGATTTTGCGAGAGACTCTCCGACGCAGCTGGCGGAGTGCCCTCCTGCTCGGCCTGACGTTATCGGTCATGGCGCTCTACATCACAGCCGTGCTGAGCGACTCGCACATTGTCGAGACTTTCTCGCAGCTGGCGGCGAACTTGCCGTTCCTGATCAACACGCTGGGTGGCGGCGATGCCGCTTTCTTGGCGACGCCCGCCGGCTTGATCAACTACGGCTACTTCAGCTGGCTGATCTTGGTGGTGTGCGGCTACGCCGTCTACTTAGGCGTGAGCGTGACCATTAGCGAGGAAGATCGCGGCATTTTGGACGTGCTGCTGAGCGCTCCAGTGGCGCGGACTCAGGTGCTGATCGAGAAGCTGCTCGCCTTCGCTATTTTGATTGGGCTGGGCGTGCTGATCGGGCATCTCGGCTTGGCAGGCATGGTCTGGCTGTTCGAGTCGTTCCGTGATAAGGTCGATCAGGGGCGCCTGCTGCAAGGCTCGCTGAACATGCTGCCTTCAGCGTGGCTAGTGCTCGCCTTCACGGCTGGCATCGGCACTCTGGTGCGGCGGCGCAACGTCGCAGCCACGTTGGGCGGCGCTCTAGTAGCAGCCAGCTTTTTCGTAGATACCTTCGGGCGCAACGTGCCTGATGTAGACGGCTTGCGGGCGGTCTCGTTCCTGACGTACTACGACAGTATCAATGTGATGAAGAACGGATTCGCTCTCAACAACGCACTGCTGCTGCTTGGCATCGCTGCAGTGATGACGATCGTTGGCATCCTCAGCTTCCAGCGGCGCGATATTGGCGTCTGATGGCTAGAAGAGCCCTGAGGTGGCTCAGGGCTCTAGCTGTTGCAGCTATCTGAGGGAGGGTGTGGCTATTTCAGGCCGCGCCAGTACCTCTCCTCGCGCCAGACGTTGGCGGTGTTGCTGTAGCCCGCCTGCTCCCAGAAGCCAGGCCGATCTTCAGCAGTGAACTCGATGGCGCGCAGCCACTTGCCGCCTTTCCACAAGTAGCGGTCTGAGTCTTGGCGCTGACCAGGAATGGCGCCCATCACGCCGCGCAGCGGATAGCCGTGTTCAGGCGTCAGCGGCGCGCCGTCGTAGTGCGTGGCGAGCAGGAAGTTGCTAGCCAGCACGACCTCGATTGGGGTGTTTGTGGTGTAGCCGAACTCACAATGTTGGATGGCGTAACGCGCCTCTGGGCGCGGCTTGATCAAGCCTGCGTCGATCAAGGTCTTTAGATGCACTCCGCTCCAGCGAGTATCGAACTTGCTCCAGCCTGTCACACAGTGAATATCGTAGACCACCTCTGTACGCGGCAGGGCACAGAACTCTTCCCAGGTCCAGACGCGCTCTTGCTCCACCAAGCCGAAGACGCGGAACGTCCAGCGGCTGAGATCGTTGTAGATCGGTACAGCGCCGTAGTGCAACACAGGGAACTTCTGCGTGAGAGATTGTCCTGGGGGCAAGCGGCCTTCCTCGCGCACCTCTTCTTCCTTGCGGCGGCGGTTCAGAAAGTTCTCGAACATCGGCTGACTCATCCTTTTGCTAGATGATCCTCTATGAAATTATAGCAGGCTCTGCTTTGAGTGCTGCCGCAAGGGCTGCTCAAGGGATCAGCATGACTTTGCCGCTCTCGCCGCTCATGAACGTCTGGTAGGCGCGCTCGAACTCGGCCATTGGGAAGTGATGCGTCACTAAGCCATCCAAGCGCAGGGCGCCCGACTGCAGCAAGCCGTGCGCCTGATACCACGTCTCCCACAGGCGCCGCCCAACAATACCGCGCACGATGGCCCCCTTGAAGACGATATGCGCGTTCAAGTCGAAGGTGAAAGCGCTCGGCGCCAAGCCCAAAAGAGCAGCCTCGCCGCCCTCTTTCAGCGCGGCGAAGCCCTCGTTAATGGCGCTCGGCGCGCCGGACATCTCTAACAGCACGTCGATGCCCTCGCCATCGGTCACCTCTTCGATGATCGCCATCAGACTCTCATGGCGCACATTCACTGCCCGATCGGCGCCCATGCGACACGCCAAGCTGAGCCGGTACGGGCTGATATCTGTGGCAATGACCGCCCGCGCGCCCGCCGCCTTTGCCACTGCGATCGCCATCAAGCCGACGGGACCGCAGCCCGTCACCAGCACAAATTTGGCCGAAACATCCTGCGCCATGACCGTATGCACGGCGTTGCCTAAGTTTTCCTCAATCACAGCAAGCTCTAGTGGCATGTCAGGCGGATTTTTCCAGATGTTTTGGGCGGGGACAGCGATGTACTCGGCGAAGCCGCCATCGCGATCTACGCCGATGATTTGAGTCTTCTCGCACAGATGTGCACGCCCCGTGCGGCAAAAGTAGCACGTGTTACAGACCACGTGGCTTTCCAGCGAAACCTGATCGCCCACCGCTACATGTTCGATCTCAGGCGAGACCGCCACGACCACCCCCGTGATCTCATGCCCAACCACAAAGGGCGGCTTCAGACGGCGCTGTGCCCAGTCATCCCACTTGTAAATGTGAATATCCGTGCCACAGATCGAGCCCGCCTGCACCTTGACGAGCACATCGCCGTGTTTCAGCGTCGGAACAGGGTAATCTTCCACGTAGCGCAAGCCTTCGCCGCGCTCCGCCTTCAAGATCGCCTTCATTTTTACCGGTAAGTTCATCGGTCGCACTCCTAAAATCTTTAGCCCTTATTGTAACGTGCCACCGCTTGTTTCAAACGCCTGCCTTTGCGAAATTGCTCACAAAGTGGCATAATCTGCCACAGTTGCACGTTCGTTTAGCCATTCATGGACTCTAGAAAGGCTCACATGCGCATGATCGCCAAGCACGCGCCCAAACTGTTGATTGCCCTGCTGTTGGCAACGCTAACTGCCTGCGGCACGCCTGCCACACCCGCGCCGCCCTTCCCGCCCACATTAGAGCTACCCACGCGGGTGCCGGTCCAGCCGACGCCCGACAGCCGCGTTGTCGATATCACGCCGCAAGTGCAGCCTACACGCATCGCCCTAGAGCCAACGGCAACGCCAACCCGTCTGCGCCCCTCACCCACGCCGACGATCACGCTCATCCCACCGACCAGCACACCTATCCCACCCACTGAGACGCCCACGCCCAGCCCTACGCCGCAACCCGACCCTGTGCGCGGCGCTGAATTGTTCGCCAATGGCTTTCCCGGCCGACCTGAAGTGCCGACCTGCGCCTCTTGTCATTACGTCGAGCCTGTTGAGGTCAACGACTTGGTCGGCCCAGTCATGTATGGCATCGCTGACCGCGCTGCTAGGCGGGATCCCAATGAGGTGAGCGCCGTCGCCTACTTGCGCAACTCAATTATTTTGCCCAACAAGTACCTCGTGCCCAACGAGGGCGACAAGGTCTATGCTGTTGGCGGGATGAGCTTGATGCACCAAAGCTACGCCGAAGAGCTGACGCTTGAGGAGATCAACGACCTGGTCGCCTACATGCTCACGCTGCGCGCGCGCTGAAGATGCTGTGGCACAGCTTGCGCATTGAGCCATCCGCCCAACCTGTGCTATACTAGCCCTGAAGGGCAAGCGAGCAACAGGAGGGCGGCGTGTCTGATACTTTGCGCGGCGAGTGGCGCACACCTGCCGTCGAGGACTTCCTCAAGCAGGTCTACTTGATTCAACAGCAAGTTGATCCAGTGCCAACGATGCTGATCGCACGCGCTTTAAACATCGCTGCGCCCTCTGCCACGGATATGATCAAGCGCCTCAGCAGTGGTGAGAGCTTCCCACCCTTGCTGAGGCATGCGCCCTATCGTGGCGTGCGCCTGACCGAAGAAGGCGAGAAGATCGCCCTCGAGATCATCCGCCATCACCGCCTGCTAGAGCTCTACCTGACCCAAAAACTCGGTTTTTCGTGGGACGAGGTGCACGATGAGGCCGATCGCCTTGAGCACCATATCTCGGAGCAACTGGAGGCGCGCATCGCCGACGCGCTTGGCAACCCTGAGCTCGATCCCCACGGCGATCCTATCCCAGCTTTGGATGGCACAGTCACACTGCCCGAACTTGTGCTGCTAGCCGACCTAGCGATCGCGCAGCGTGGCACGGTCAGCCGCATCTTGGATCAATCGCCTGAGGTGCTGCGTTACCTCTCGGAGCTGGGCCTTGTGCCAGGCGTGCTGGTCGTCTTAGCAGACCGTGCGCCGCTGAACGATACAATTCAGGTGCGCATCGGCAGCCGCGCCGCCGAGCCGCGCACGATCAGCATGCAAGTGGCGCGCAAGGCGCTTGTCGTGCCCGATGACTCCGACTCAATCTAGCTAGACACTGCAGCGATACTGTGTATAGCGAGCCAAGTCCAACACATCTTCTGGGGATGGCAGATCGGCGGCGCTTGGCGCCAGGCGTTGTGCGCTCAGCGCGCCGTAAGTATCCAAGATGAAGAGTGCTGCGCCGCGAGTCGGCTCGTGGGTGTAAGCTTCCCAGACTCGATTGTCGGCATCGGCAAGCAGGGGAAACGGGGCATCCACCGATGCAGCAAGCGGCGCTAGCGTCTCACGCGTCACATCCAGGATCGCCAGCACTTGGGTGTTAATCTCGACGAATTCAGCCCATAGACTCTTGATCTGGCGCAGCAGATCAGCGCTGGCGGGCTCTGCGTACAGCAGAAAGAGCAAGACGAGTCCCTGCCTGCCGCGAAACTGTTCACGACTGTAAAATACGCCTGAGACGCTCTGCAGGCGAAAGTCGGGCGTCAATCGGCCGTGAGGTAACGGCTGATGGGGCGGAGCGGGCTGATTTTCGTGACTCATAGCGGTACCTTGCTTTCAAACACGTGCTGGAGTTTAGCCCACTCAGCGCCAGGGTGCATGCGAGAGGTATTTGTAGGCTGAGTCGGGGAAGATCAGCACAATTGTGCCCGCCTCGCCGCGCCGTGATAGCTCGTGCGCTACGTGCAGCGCTGCTACCACTGCTGCGGCCGCGCTAATGCCGACCAACACGCCCTCTTCGCGTGCCAGGCGCTGCGCCATGATGTATGTCTCATCTGTACCAATGAACAGCTGACGGTCTGGCAGCGTCGGGTCATAGATGCCGGGCTGAATCGCCGTTTCCATGTGCTTGAGGCCTTCCAAGCCGTGAAAAGGTGAGTCGGGCTGCACGGCGATGACCTGGATGGACGGATTGAGTTCCTTCAGACGTCGGCTCGTGCCGACGAACGTGCCCGTCGTGCCCAGCCCAGCGATGAAGTGTGTGACTGCCCCACCGGTCTGCTCCCAGATTTCAAGGGCAGTGCTGTTGTAGTGCGCCTGCCAGTTAGCAGGATTATTGTATTGGTCGGCGTAGAAATAGCGGTCGGGCTCGCGCTCCACCAGCTCGCGCACAGCACGAATAGCCCCATCAGAGCCCTCTAGCGGGTCAGTCAGCACAAGCTCAGCGCCGTAGCCGCGCAGGATAGCAAGCCGCTCCGGGCTGGCGTTGGCAGGCACAAATAGTTTGATGTGAATGCCTCGCAAGGCGCCTAACATCGCATAGGCGATGCCTGTATTGCCGCTAGTGCTATCGACGAGCGTCATGCCAGGCCGCAGCTTGCCTTGCTGCTCTGCTGTGCGAATGATATTCAGCGCAGCGCGATCCTTGACGCTGCCGCCCGGATTTGTCCACTCGGCCTTCGCAAAAATGCCAATATTGGGCGGCAGATCGGTTGTTACACGCCTCAAGTGCAGCAGCGGCGTGCTGCCGATGAGCGCTTCAAGTGTGGTTGCCGCGCCAACTTGCGGAAAAGTTCTAGCCGTCATTCGGATGCTCACTCCGTTTTCATTCACTCACTTTGATAAAAACAAAGGCGCACACCCTCCAAAAGACACACAAACGCCGTACGTCCAGGCGCGAAAGACCTCGATAAGCTACCCATTACGGGCGCTTATTCAGGGACGTACGGCATAAATGCTTCTTGAGCGGGTGTGCACCGTCTAGCTGCTTAGCCAGATTGTGCGTTCAGTTCGCTGCTCGCTGAAGCAGAGCCCTACGTCCCTGCTCCAGACACAAGCAAGCCTGCTTTCCAACCATAAAATCATGCCCCTGCATGCGCAGTGCTTTAAATTGGCTATCGCTTTTTCGATCATAGCGCCTTCGAATGGGAATGTCAACACGTGCGCAAAAGATGGCATTGAAGCACGCCCCACAGCCTGCTATAATGGCGCGCCATAGCAATCTACATGGCGCAGTTCTAGCGCAAGCCCTAAGGAAGTTTTCAGAATGTCCAAGCAAGAGCTGATCAAGACCTTTGACGCGCCTGATCGAGGCTTCCCGCCGATTGCAGTAGGCGATAGTGTGCGAGTGCATGTGCGCGTGGTGGAAGGCAACAAAGAGCGCATTCAAGTCTTTCAAGGGCTGGTCATTCGGCATCACGGTGGCGGACAGAACGAGCTGTTCACTGTGCGGCGTATTGCCAGTCACGGCATCGGCGTGGAGCGCACCTTCCTGTATCGCAGCCCGCGCATCGAGAAGATCGAAGTGTTGCGCCATGCCAAGGTCCGCCGTGCGCAGCTGTACTACATGCGCAATCTGAGCGGCAAAGCTGCCCGCCTGAAGGAGCGGCGCGCCCTGACGCAGGCGGGTGCCGAGAGCCCCCAAGAGCCACAGGAGTAGTGCCGTGAGCCGCCCACTGATCGGCATTGTGTGCGGCCCGCATTATGAAAATGGCACACTCTTCTATGGTTTGATGCCCTCTTATGTGCGCTCAGTGGCTGAGGCGGGCGGTTTGCCCGTCCTGATCGTGCCGACGCTGGATGAAACGACGCTGCGCCAGACCTATGAGCGCATGGATGCTCTACTGATGGCGGGCGGCGCCGATGTTGACCCGCGCCACTATGGCATGGAGATGACGCCGAAGGTCTATGGCGTCGATCCGCAGCGCGATCAGGCTGAGCTGAGCATGATCCGCTGGGCCGCCCAAGACGATAAGCCGCTCTTCGGCATTTGCCGTGGCTGCCAGATGATGAACGTGGCGCTGGGCGGCACGCTCTACCGCGACATACCCTCGGAGTATCCCGACTTCAGGGGTGTCAATCACAGCCTGAGCGGGGCTGTGGCGCGCAAACAACCCGCCCATCAGGTCGATATCTTCGCTAACTCGCGCCTTGCTGCAGCGATGGCTGTGCCAGCTGGACACTTGGCAGTCAACAGCATGCATCATCAGGCTGTCTGCAGCGTGGCGCCCTCGTTAAAGGTCTCGGCGCTCTCGGAAGATGGGATCATTGAGGCAATTGAGCTGCCGCAGGCACGCTTTTTCATCGGTGTACAGTGGCATCCTGAAGAGCTGCTGCAGAGCGAGATCGAGAGCCGTGCCGCGATGGAGCGACTGTTCAAAGCGTTCGTTGAGGCTGCTCGCCCTAGAGATACATGAGCGACGTGCGCCCAATTGGCTTGCTGGATTCAGGTGTAGGTGGTTTATCCGTCCTACGGGAAGTGCGCCGCCTGCTGCCTGGTGAGCAGCTGTGCTACGTAGCTGACCAAGCCAACTTGCCCTACGGCACGCGCCCTGTGGATGAGCTGCGCCAGTTGGTTGAGCGGGTTGTTCGCTTCCTGATCGCACAAGACTGCAAACTGATCGTCATTGCTTGTAACGCAGCCAATGCGTCAGCGCTGCACTATTTGCGGGCGCAGTTCCCTAATTTGCCCATCGTCGGCATGGAGCCAGCTGTAAAACCAGCTGCCGAGCACACGCGCAGCGGGGTTATCGGCGTGCTGACTACACAGACGACGGCGCAAGGCGCGCTGTATGCCAACGTCTTGGCGCGCTTTGCGGGCGGCTTGCGCGTGATCACACAAGTCTGCCCGCAGCTGGTATGGCTTGTGGAGCAGGGTGCGCCTGAAGATGAGTCATCACGGCAGATCGTGGCAGAGTGCCTTGCGCCGCTGCAAGCTGCCGCTGCAGATCAGTTAGTGCTGGCCTGCACACACTTCCCCTTCCTGATCCGGCACATGCAAGCTGTTCTTGGCCAGGCAGTGCACATTGTAGACCCTGCGCCTGCCGTTGCACGGCAAGTCCGCCGCGTGCTAGAGATGCGCAATGCGCTGAACAGTGCGCTCTCAGAGGGCGAGGCATTCTTTTTTACGAGTGGCGCGCCTGAGCAGTTCAGCTGTGTGGCGAGTCGCTTGCTGGGCACGCCCATCCAGGCGCTGCCGCTGCTAATCTAGCGCGCAGCGGCAGCTGCTCTGCTTAGGATTGACAATCTGGGCCGAAATGGCGTAACAAGACCAGCGGATCACGGCCGGTGTTCTCGACTGTATAGCCGCTGCGGGCTGTCTCATAGGTGATGAAGAACTCGTCCTGCGTCACCTCGCCAAAGCGGATATAGGTTGGTGTCTCGACGGCATGCTTGCCAAGCATGCCACGCCCTTGCACTGCCAGCACGCCGCAAGCGCCGTTATCGCGGATGGTGACCTTGCCGCCAGGCTGGACCGTCAGCTGCTTGGCGCTGAAGACGTCTTCTCCGCGTGAGAGCCCATAAATGACCCACTTATCCTCGTGCACATCACTCGAGTCGCTGACTTTGCCGGGCAAAAAGTGCGTCTGGCGCAGGTAGGGGTTGACGTTAGCATCCCAGTCGATCAAGCTGATGATGAAGTCGAGGTCGTGTGCCTTGTCCTTCGGCACATCTTTGACTAGCAGGTCGTACGGCACGACTTTGCCTGCCACCACCGATTGGAACATGGCGAAGGTATCCGTGCCCCATTGCACTTCATAAGTCACGAGCGAGCCAGGTGCATGCAAGATGCCAGGTGGCGTAAACCACCCCGTGCCGATGGGGAAGTTGTATGCCTTTGAGTAGTCGAGAATGCCGTTATCGCCCGTATTCCAGCGCTCAAGGCAGCGGCGGATGTCCTCTTTGGTAGTGCCTGGCTCGAGCCCGAAGAAGGTGTAGGGAAAGTCGTTCAAGCGCGGATTATACTGGGGCGGGAAGTAATACGCCTCCGGCTTGTGCACCTCGCCCACAAGCGCTGCTTTCTCGCTATCGGGATGCAGGTGGAAGGGCAGAGCGCCTTGATTGTCGAACATTTTGCCCAAAGTTGGGAAGCGCCCATATTTCTCGTACATTGGCCTCCCAATGATCATTGTGCCGGCCTCGTCAATGGCATCGCGCAGCGTGAAGCGGGCACCATCCGGCGCCAGCACATAGCTCAAACCTTCATCGTGCGCCGTCTCAGGCCCGTTGGCGGGGCGTGTGGTGGAGCTGAGCCAACGTTCATCAATGCCGCCGCGATGCGCGCCATAGGCGTATAGGTCGCGCTCGGCAAGGCGCAGACGCCGCCCCGGCACAGCAAAGGCACGAGGCACCCAGCACGGCAGCATATGCAAAATGCCGCCGCCCTGCTCCATCGCATTTTCAAGGTGTTGTTTGAGGCTCATAGGTGATCCGATCCTTTCATGATTCCTGCAAAAGTTGGTTGAACGCCTCTGAAAAAGCGCTGAGGATCAAAAAACACGACGTGGCGCCTGCATCCAGGTGGCCGCGTGAGCGCTCACCCAGACGGCTGGCGCGCCCGATCTTTGCCACAAGGTCGCGCGTGGATTCCCTGCCGCGCTCGGCAGCAGAGCGCATGTGTGCGAGACACTCGGCAAAGGATGCGCCTGACTCATGTGCCCCGCGATAGGCCTCAACAGCTGGCACGAGTGTATCTAGCAAGGTCTTATCGCCCACTTTGGCGTTGCCCAAGTCTTGGATGGCAGCAAGCGCCGCTTCGAGCATGGCGCGGAAAGTAGCCGTGTCGATCGTGTCTTTGTTAGCGCATACGGCAGCCATCTCAAGGAAGAAGGTGCCGTAGAGCGGCCCCATCGCGCCGCCGATCTCGCCCAGCAGCGTGTTACCGAGCGTGCGCAACGCTTCCGAGAGCGATGCATTCTCCCCCGTGCGCTCGCGCGCCTTGCTGAAGCCTTTATCCATGTTGATGCCATGATCGCCATCGCCAACGGCGCCATCTAGCTGGCTGAGATAGGCAGCATTGATGTGAATGACCTCTGCAAGCTGATTGAGGACGCGCCTGCCGTGCGTGGCACTGACTGCGTTCATAGCCCGCTCCCTATGCCCAGCCGAATTGGCGCAAGCCCATGCATTCTGCCTCAAGGTCGATGAGCGGCTTCAGCTCGTCATCGAGCCTCATGAGCGTCACCGTAGCGCCCATCATCTCGAGCGAGGTGAAATAGTTACCGACGTACGGGCGGTAGATGCGGATGCCCTGCTCACTCAAAATCTGCGCCACTTTGTTGTAGAGGATGTAGAGTTCCATGAGGGGCGTAGCGCCCAGCCCCGAAATGAGCACCACCACCTCGTCGCCGCTGTTGAAGGGCAGATCGGGCAGAATGATATTCAGCATCATCTGCGCGATCTCGTCAGCGGGGCGCAAATCGATCACCTGAATACCCGGCTCTCCATGATGCCCAATACCCATCTCCATTTTGCCAGGTTCGATTTGGAAATTCGGCTTGCCGACAGCAGGGATGGTACACGGGGTCAAGCCAACGCCTACACTGCGGGTATTGTCGATTGCCTTCTGCGCCGCCGCGATCACCTCGTCCAGTGTGCCGCCTAAGGCTGCCTTCGCGCCGCCGACCTTCCACATCAGCACTTCGCCTGCCACACCGCGCCGCTTCTCGCGCTCTTCCTTCGGTGCGGAAGGCACATCATCATTGGCGACTACCGTCTTAACCGTGATCCCATCGGCGGCCGCCATACGCTGTGCCATTTTGACGTTCATGTTATCGCCTGCGTAGTTTCCGTACAGGCATGCTACGCCTGCGCCGCCGTTCGCTGCCTTGAAAGCATCGTAGAAGGCTTGGGCGGAAGGCGAGGTGAAAATTTCGCCCACTGCTACCGCATCGCACATGTTGCGCCCGATATAGCCAATGAAGGCAGGCTTGTGCCCAGAGCCACCGCCCGTGACTATGCCCACTTTGCCTTGCACTGGTGCCTTTACGTAGCGCAGCACACGTGGATTATCCGTCGGCGCGACGAGGTCGGCATGCGCTTGCACAAAGCCCTTCAGCATGTCATCTACTACTAGGTTAGGATCGTTAATAATCCGCTGCATGAAAATTGCCTCTCTCTCACTTGATGATGCCAATCTTCGAGCGATCGATCGTGATGAAGACCGCCGCAATCAGTACAACGCCCCGAATAATGTTCTGCAAGTACGGGTCAACCCCCATCATGTTCATGCCATTGCTCAAAATCGTGGTGACGAGCGCGCCGATGATGGTGCCCTGTATGCTGCCGACGCCACCTGTCAGCGGTGTGCCGCCCACGACGACTGCTGCGATAGCATCCAGCTCTAAGTTGGCGCCCAGCTGCGCTGTTGCCGCAAAAACGCGCGCACTCTGCAATAAGCCCGCCAAGCCACATAAAAGGCCCAGCATGGTGAACATCATGATCTTGACGCGATCGACCTTGATACCCGTCAGCAGTGCTACGCGCTCGCCGCCGCCAATGGCGCGCACTTTGCGCCCAAAGACGGTGTAGTTGAAGATGATGAACACGATCGCCGTGATGATCAGCGCAAAGATGACTGAATTGGGCAAGGTATTCGGGCCGGCTACACGCCCAGAGTACAGGTTCAGAAAGTCGCGGTTGGTGATGCTGATCGGGGCGCCCTGCGTGAAGAACAGCACAATCCCACGATAAGCCACTAGCGTGCCGAGCGTCACCATGAAGGAAGGCACTTTGCCTTTGGCGAAGATCACGCCGTTGATAAGCCCGCAAATCATGCCGACAAGCGCCGCCGGGAAGATCGCTAGAACGCCCAGCTCCGCTGAGGTTGCCGCTGCTGCCAGCGCCGCCAAGCCGACAATCGAGCCGACTGAAAGGTCGATCGAGCCACCGATGATCACGAAGGTCATGCCCAGCGCCACAACTAAGAGCGTCACGCTTTGCTGAAGGACGATGAACAAGTTTTGCACGGTAAAGAAGCGCGGTGAACTCAGGCTGAAGAAAGCGATGAGCACAACCAGCAGCAAGATCGGGAAATAATCCCGAAGGGAGAGCCGCCTCGCCACGTTACTCAATACGCTCTCTGCTCTGGTGGGTGAGTCTATTTCCATTACCTAGTCCTCATCGTCAAACATCAAATCATGTGGCGGATGATCTCTTCCTCGCTGATCGGTCGGGCACCTAGCTGGAAGGTCTGGCTGATGCTGCCCTTGCGCATGACCACGATACGGTCGCTCATGCCGATCAGCTCGGCGAGGTCTTCAGTGACCATCAACACTGCTAAGCCTTGCTCTGCTAGCTGGCGGATGATGCTGTATATCTGGCTGCGCGCGCCGATATCAATGCCGCGCGTCGGATTATTGAGCAGCAGCAGCTGCGGCGCAACTGCAATGCACTTGCCCATCACCACCTTCTGCAGGTTGCCGCCACTCAGTGAGCTACAAGGGACAGTTGGGCTGGCAGTCTTAATCTGCAACTGGGCGATCAGGTCTTGCACTACGCGGCGCTCCTTGCCGTAATCGACAAAGCCGACGCGCTGTGGCATTAGGGCCATGGAGAGGTTCTCACGTACGCTGAAGTCCACGATTAGCCCTTCAGCAGTGCGATCGCCGGGTAGATAGGCAATGCCCTTCGACCAAGCATGGGCAGGCAAGCCGGCTCGAAAGGGCTTGCCCCGATAGGTGACTGTGCCGCGCCAGCCGCGTGCATCGCCCATGATCAGGCTCAGGAGTGCCTCGCCGCCAGCACCTTTCAAGCCACCCACACCGACGATCTCGCCGCTGTGGACTGTCAGCGTGACGTTGTGCAGCCTGTCGGGCAACGAGACCCCCTCTAGGCACAAGATCGGCTCTCGCGTACCATATGTATGGCTAGGCTTGGGATAGATTTGCTCGCCGATCTCGCGCCCGACCATCTTCGCCTCGATCTCTTCACGGCGTAAGGTGCCCATTGGATAGCTGCCTATCCACGTGCCGTCTTTCAAGATGGTGATCTCGTCTGCAATCTGCTCGATCTCGTCCAGGTGGTGCGAGATGTAACCGATCGCTAAGCCGCTCCCCCGCAACGTATTGATCACTCGGAAGAGTGCATCCATCTCTTGGTTGTTCAGGAAGGCAGTGGTTTCATCCAGCAGCAGCACCTGCGGATTATGTGCTAGCGCCCGGGCGATCTCGATGATCTTCAGCTGCCCGAGATCGAGACTGCTCAAGCGCTGTGTGACTGAGATGTGCGCGTCGATCTGGTCGAGGATTGCTTGTGCAGCCCATCGCATTTTGCGCCAGCCCGTTACGCCGAAGAAGCCGGCGAAATCCTGCATGTGGTTGATGAAGATGTTCTCGACGATATCTAGCGCGAAGTTGATCGAGATTTCTTGAAAGACCAGCGCCACGCCTTGCCGTTGGGCGTCATTGAGATCGCGTGGGGCGTAGGGCCGGCCATGTAAAGACATCCTGCCGCCGTACTTCGGGATGGCGCCAGCGCAAATCTTGAAGAGCGTGGACTTGCCGGCGCCATTCTCGCCAACAAGCGCGTGAACCTTGCCGGCTGTGAGGCGGAGCTGCACACCGCGCAGCGCCTGTGTGGCGCCAAAGGCTTTGGTGATGTCTTGTGCTTCGAGTAAGACGCTCATGAATGTTGATCTTAAAAATAAATCTTCAAAAAGGGCTCAGGGGCAAGCAGCTTGCCTGCCCCTACGCTGTGACGAAAAGTCACTCGGTATCGGTGCTGTACTTCAGCTCGAAGGTGGCTTTTGCCTCTGGATTGAAGACCCTAGAGCGCTCTTTCCACTCATACTGCGGCAGACCTTCTGGGAAGTCCTTGCGGAACTGCTCGACCGTATCTTTAGTCAGCGGCAGCAAGCTCAGCTTGACGTTAGCTTCTTCAGCGGGCACGCCTAGCCCATTTAGGTAGTCGTACATCAGCACGAGCGCAAAGCCACCCTGTAGCCAGTGCCCGCCGATATCGAAGAGCAGCTCACCGGCTTCAACGGCGTCCACGTTTTCAGGGTTCAAGTCCATCGCCACGACCAGCACATCCTTGCCTGGCACCTTGCCTGCGTTGCGCAGCGCTGCCATGACACCTGTCGCCGTACCACCGTTAGCAGCCCAAACACCCTTGATATCCGGATTGCCTTGATAGAGCGACTCGAAGGCAGTCTGCGAGGTATCGCGCACGAAGTTACCGTTCACAGCGCCCGCCAAGCGCACGCCAGGCGTCTCTGCCAGTGCACGGTCGAAGCCCTTGCGCCGATCGATAGCGACAGTTGTACCGGGCGTGCCATCCACCACACCGACGACTTTCTCGCCCTGCTCATTCGGCTCCATCGCCTCGAAGAGCGCCATCGCCATAGCGTAGCCCGCCTCTTCATCGCTCGGGCCGACGAAGGCGATGTAGTTCGGGAAGTCAGGGCTCTGCGGGTCAATGCCCGGGATGTAGACGTCAGTCATGATGACTGGGATGCCGGCGGCAGCAGTGTCGGTCAGCGTCTTCAAGCCGGACTCCCAGTAGGGCACATGGATCAAGCCGTCTACGCCGCGCGCGATCAAGTCCTCCACGCCTTTGAAGAGCTGATCGGGCTTGTTATCCGCGTTCACCAGCACAATCTCAATGCCAAAGACTTCGGCGCCTTCACGGATGAAGTCCACATAGCGGTTCCAGAACTGCGCGTCGAGCGTCGGCACAGTCACGCCGATGGTGAACTTCTTCTCCTGAGCTTGCGTTACACCAACGGCGCTCACCAGCACCAGCGCAACTAAAACGAGAAAGGTCACATGCTTCTTGCCCATAGCTAAAAGTCTCCTGTCAGAATAGATTTTTGAACGGACGACAGAGCGAATGGCGAACCGAAAAAGACTGTTCTCACCGACTTGCGTATCACCTCCTTTGTCTCAGCAACAGACGACAACCAAGCGCACGCACAGCCAGCCGAAGGCGCCGATCATCGAAAGCGATCCTGATTGTTTGGAAGGTGTGCTAGAGCGTGAAAGCGCTGCCGCGTGTCTGAACGAGCGCCGAAATCTCTTGGGCAGCCTGCTGAACGTAGCTGATCAAGCGCGCCAAGTGCTCGGAGTCCAAGTAATCGGCGATGTGCCCAGTGATGCCGACTGCCGCAACAGCGTGTCCTTCGGCATCACGGATGGGCGCAGCCACACAACCGATGCCACGAGCGTACTCTTCGAAGTCTAGCGCATAGCCCTGCTCACGGACGCGATCTAGCTCTGCCCGAAACTCATCTAGATCGGTCAGGCTATTTTCGGTCTGTGCCGGCAGCTCAGCATGCTGTAGAAAGTACTCGCGTTCCTCTGGCGGCAGATTGGCAACCAAGACCTTGCCGCTAGCGCTGACATTGATCGGCAAGATCGTGCGCAGCGCGGCAATGATGCTGACAGGATGCGGCGGCATGCGCTGGTCAATGTAGGTGACGCCAAAGCCGCGCAGAATGCCCAGCTGTGCCGTCTGTTCGCTCTGAAGCGCTAGACGACGCAACACAGAGGCTGCTTCCGCTGCCCAATCTGCTTGGCGGTCGACTTGGCGCGCTAAACGGCTGATCTGATCGCCTAGTGTGTAGCCCTCGCGTCCCTCACACAGGTAACCACGATTGCACAAGTAGTTCACTGTGCGGTATGCAGTCACCATCGGGATGCTCAAGGCCTGTGCGATCTTTTTCACCGTCATTGGCTTACCCTCACGCGCCAAAAACTCTAGGATATCGAGCGCCTTTTCAAGGGCAGGGATTACCGTCACTTTTCGTGCATCGCTGCGCATAAACGCGAATAACCTCTAACGAGTACACTGCTTCACGCCCTAGATTATACAAACTCCTTTCACACAACAGGCATTCTTTAGTCGCCGAACGGCTTTTTCACATAAGGAAAAGCTCTTTCATATAAGATACTACAGCGAGGCGGGCGTGCTGTCAAATTAGGATGTGCTGCAAACTAAATTGACTCGCCTCGCAGGGCGATTTAGACTCAGGGCGTCTGTTTCTGCTTTTGTGCAAGTTGCCAAAGGCGCGTTCGATAGGATTTTTGCCATGACCACACTTCACCTGTTGCCTCAGCCGCAGCAGCTCACCCTGGCCGAGGGCAGCTACAGGCTGCAGAGCGGCAAGTTAATCAGCGTCCCCTCGCCGATCTTCCTGTTTACGGCTCAGCGCCTGCAGAGTGCCCTCGCCGAGCGCGGATTGCATTGGGGGATTGTCGTCGGCGGCGACTCCGAACAGATCGGCATCCGCCTGCTGCGCCAGAGCGCACCGCATGACTTGGAAAACGCCTATCAAGTCCGCATTACACCTGAGGGCATTACGCTGATCGGCAGCCAGAATGCGGTGACGCTCTGGCACGCCGCCCTCACGCTGATCCAAATCATCCAGCAGAGTGCTGACGCGCTGCCGTGCCTGCACATCGACGATCAGCCCGATTTCCCCCGCCGCGGCGTCATGCTGGATATCAGCCGCGACCGCGTCCCGACGATGCAGACGCTCTACGCGCTAGTCGATCTGCTGGCCAGCTGGAAGATCAACGAGATTCAGCTCTACACCGAACACACCTTCGCCTATCAGAAACATCCAACAGTGTGGCAGCATGCCTCACCAATGACTGGCGAGGAAATCCTCGCGCTCGACCGCTTCTGCCGTGAGCGTTTTATTGATCTGGTGCCCAATCAGAACAGTTTCGGGCATATGCACCGCTGGCTGATGCATCCGCAGTACCGCCACTTGGCTGAGGTGCCCGCGGGCTTCGAGTTTAGCCTCGCGCTCACGCCGCGACCCTTCGGACTCTCGCCCGCCGTCCAGGAGACGCTGCCCTTCCTAGCTGGGCTGTATGATGAGCTCTTGCCGCACTTCAGCAGCGCCTATTTCAACGTCGGCTGCGACGAGACCTTCGATCTGGGCAAGGGCCGCAGTAAAGCGTTGGTAGAGGCGCACGGCATCGGGCGTGTGTACCTCGACTTCCTGAAGAAGGTGGCTGAGTTGGTGCGCGAACGCGGGCGCACCATGCAGTTCTGGGGCGATATCATCATCCAGCATCCCGAGCTGGTGCCAGAGCTGCCCAAAGACGTCATCGCGCTCGAGTGGGGCTACGAGGCAGCTCATCCCTTCGAGGCGCATGGCGCGCTCTTTGCCAAGTCGGGCGTGCCATTTTACGTCTGTCCGGGCACTTCCTCTTGGCAGAGCATGGTCGGGCGGACGACGAATATGCGCGGCAACCTACAAAACGCCGCCGAAAACGGCCTCAAGCACGGCGCGCGCGGCTACCTGATCACGGATTGGGGCGATTTCGGCCACTGGCAACCACTCATAGTCAGCTACGCAGGCTACGCCTACGGCGCGGCGCTCTCCTGGGCGCACGAAGCGAACAAAGATTGCGATCTCGGGACGCTGCTGAACCTGTTCGCCTTCAAAGACTCAAGCGGTAGGTTGGGGCACCTTGCGCTGGAAATTGGCGACGTCTATCGAACGGTGCAGGCGCCGCACATCAACAGCGCGCTGATGGTGCGCGCGCTCTTCACCTCGCTGCCGAAGATTCGCGAGGGTAAGCTGCTGTGGCGGGAGCCCGTTAAATATGATCCTGAGCAAGTCCGGGCCGCTATGGCGCAGATGGAAGCTCTCTCGGCGCAGCTGAACGGGGCACAGCCGGTCGATCCACTCGCCTTGCGCGAATATCGGATGGCGATCGGCTTGTGGCTGCACGGCTGCAAACGCCTGCTCAAGGCAGCAGATGACTCCACCTACAGCAACGCGGCACTAGCAGACGATCTGCGCCCGCTGATGGGCGAGTTTGCCGCCAACTGGCTAGCGCGCAGCCGTTCAGGCGGCTTAGGCGATAGCCTGGCACGTATGATGCGTTTACTGGCGGAGTATGAGAGCGCCTAGCGCGTGAGCATGGGTTACGTTAGGCTCAGTGGGCAGGTGAACAGCCTGGAGATTGGCGTGCTATGGAGATAAACTGGACATTCTTCATCATCCAGGTCGTCAACATCATCTTGTTCTTTGTACTTCTTCTAGTTGTAGGTGTGCGCGTCACGCCTTGAGCACAGCGCCAAGAGGGGCGGATGCGCTCCGTTCCTCTTTCATTTCTCAGAAGGCTCTAACGCCTTTCCGATCCGTTTATGCTACGCTCTATCCTTAGGACACACTGAAAGAAAGTGAGATAGAGACCATGCTACATCTGAGTCGCGCAGCCTTCTCTGCGCTGATCGTTACCGCCATAATCTTTGGCATGCTGCTGGGCGGATTGCTCTCGGCACCGCCAGCGCGTGTGCAAGGGCAAGACTTCATAGATGACGAGACGATGCTCCTGCAGCGCATCTATGCGCAGGTCAATCCGTCGGTTGTTGCGCTGGAAGTGCGGGTGCCGTCCAACACTTCGCTGCGCAGCTTGATGCCCTTCATCGATCCCAGCCTGCCCACCGAGCCCCGCTTCCGCATCGCGCAAGGTTCGGGCTTCCTCTACGACCGCAACGGCCACATCGTGACTAACAATCACGTGATCGAGTTCGCCGATCGCGTCACAGTCATCTTCGCCGATGGGCTGCGCCTGCCTGCCACTATCGTCGGCACGGCACCCGATGCAGACATCGCTGTGGTGAGGGTCGATCCTGCCCAGATTCGCGATCTGCAGCCTTTGCCGCTAGCTGACTCTGACCAAGTGCGCGTTGGCGAACGCGCCATCGCCATCGGCAATCCCTTTGGCTTGAATAACACGATGACTCACGGCATCGTCAGTGCCGTTGGGCGCTCGCTGCGGCAGCAGCAGTTCAGCATCCCGCAAATTATCCAGACCGACGCCGCTATCAATCCTGGCAACAGCGGTGGCCCGCTCTTCAACAATCGCGGCGAGGTGATCGGCGTGAACACCGCCATCCGCAGCAATGTCGAGCAGTCGGCCGGCATTGGCTTTGCCGTGCCGAGCAACATTGTGCGCCTGATGGCCGATCAGCTGATTGCCAACGGCCGAGTTGAGCATTCCTACCTAGGCATCACAGGCACAACGCTCACCTCGAACATTGCCGAGGCGCTTGGCCTGGATATGCGCACGACAGGGGTCTTGGTCAGCAGCGTAGTGACGGGTGGCCCGGCGGCAGCGGCAGGTATTCGCGGCGCTACCCGCGAACTGAGCGTCGATGGTGAGCCAGTGCCGGTCGGCGGCGATATCATCACCGAGATCGACGGCATGAAGATCAAAGTCTTTGAGGACCTGCTAGGCTATTTGTTCACGCGCACTAGGCCAGGCGATGAAGTCACGCTGACTATCCTGCGTGACGGCAAGACTATCCAAGTGACGGTCCGCCTGGCACCCCGCCCAACTCAAGTGCGCTGAGCACGCTGCCAAACGCTGCAAGGGACGTGTGGAACGTCCCTTGTTCGTTAGATCGTTGTGTTGCTGCGTTCGTGCTGGGCTAGCAAAGTGCGGCGCTTGACAGCATCGCCAAAGACCGAGATGCCGCTGTTCAAGACGATCAAGCCTAGCGTGCCGAGCCCAAACCAGTGCCAGAAGGGCTTGCCCTTACTTTTGGCGATGATGGCTTGCCCCGTCAGGCTGAAGCCAAAGCCGATGATCGTCAAGCCGAGCGGCGCCATCCACCACCAAGCCCTCAGACCGTTGTGTTGTTCATCATACATGAGACTGCTCCGTATCTACGCTTCATCCAGGCGCCATTGGCGCAAAAGCGCATCCAGCAGAGCGGCGCGCGCCGGGATGCTGCTGATCACCACTTGTTCGTGCGCGGCGTGTGCGCCCTCACCCAGCGGGCCCAAGCCATCCAGCGTGGGGACACCCAACGCAGCTGTGATGTTGCCATCGCTGCCGCCGCCGCTGCCCTCTTCGGGCAGCTCGAAGCCCAGCTGCGCTGCAATCGCCTTAAGTTGGTCGTAGCTGCGCAACATGGTGGCATCCCGCTCCATTGGCGGGCGCTTAGCACGCTGCGTGACCTCGACTTTAGCGCCCGCCAAGACGGGCGACAGACGCCAATCACCAA
>JBDNDQ010000002.1:0-131041 GCA_046719055.1 Aggregatilineales bacterium
GTCATCGCAGACACCACCACCGAATCGCCGCCCTGCACGCGCGCGCGATCTAGAGCGCGCACGCAGCACGCGATCGGCTCGATCAGCGCGCCCGCCTCGTACGGCAGATCATCGGGCAGCTTGAGCACATCGCCCGCCACGATCTCGCGCGGCACGCGCACGTACTCTGCCATCCCAGCAGGATACAGACGCGTCTTTTTGAACTGCGGACAGTTAGTATAGGCGCCGCGCCGACATAACTCACAGACCATGCACGGCATATGATGATGCAGCGCCACTCGATCGCCAACTTTGAACTCGGTCACGCCTGCGCCAACAGCTACCACCTCGCCGGCGGGCTCATGCCCCAGCACGACAGGCGCACGCGGCAGCATGTACCAATCGGTCACATCGCTGCCGCACACACCACAGACCCTAACGCGTACCAATAGCTCACCTTCAGCAGGCTCGCCCGGATGAGGACGCTCCTCAAGCTGAACGGTGCCCGCGCCCGTATAGACCAATGCTTTCATGCTTAAAAAGCTCCTTTTTATGGCTTGTGTGTGCCGAGTTTAGCGCATTTTGCGAAAACGTGCAGCCAACTCACATTTGTGCAGCACCTCTGACCTTGAAAATGAGACTACATATCGGTAGAATTGAGCAGAAAGTGAGACGTGATGTCAACTCTGGAGCGACGCGCGCATCTATTGCTGCCTGCCAGCGTGCGGAGCCTGGCGCCCAAGCTGCTTGATCAACAGTTGTGGTGCTGGGGCTGCGATATTCGGCGCCCTGAGGGTAACTTGCTGAGCGCCTACGGCTTAGTCAAGTTGAAGGCGCCTGAGGACGTCCGGCTGAGCAGCGCTTATACGCTGTGCTTCACCGATGGGGCACAAGTGATGCTCTGGGCCTTTGGTGTTTTCTACGGCGCGCCAAAGCGAGGCGGCATTTTTGTGAAGCGCGGCGGCTTCGAGCCGCACTATACTTCCGAGCATCGCCTGCCGATCACGGTGTGGTGCGCCGCGCCCGAGTGTAAGCCGCCTGACAGCGTCCAGACGTGCGCGCATGCGCTGCACTTGCTGACGGCGCTCAGCGCATGGATCGCCAGTTATGAGATGTGGATCGCGGCGCAGACCCCATCTGACTATCGCAAGGCGTGTGTGATGGCGTGGTTCGCACACAAGCGCGCCGTGCCGAGCGAGATGATGATCAGCGCATGGCGCACTATCGCGGAGTCGTGCCGTCATGCCGCCATTCTTGCCTGAGGAATTGCTATGCAAAGTGGAAAACTGCCTGTCACCGTCCTTTCCGGCTTTTTAGGCGCAGGCAAGACTAGCCTGCTCAACCATGTGCTGCACAATCGCGAAGATATGCGTGTAGCCGTCATTGTGAACGATATGAGCGAGATTAACATAGATGCGCAGCTGGTGCGCAGCGGCGGCGCTGCGCTCAGCCGCACTGAGGAGCGCTTGGTGGAGATGACTAATGGCTGCATCTGCTGCACCCTGCGCGAGGACTTGCTGCAGGAAATCTCGCGGCTGGCGCACGAAGGGCGCTTCGACTACCTGCTGATCGAGTCAAGCGGTATCTCGGAGCCGCTGCCCGTCGCCGAGACCTTCACCTTCGAAGATTCGACCGGCTGCGCGCTCTCGCACTTTGCACGCCTGGATACAATGGTCACTGTGGTGGATGCCCTGAACTTCCTGCGCAACTACACCTCTGCTGAAGAGCTGCGCGATCGCGGCATGGCTGCCACTGAGGATGACGATCGCAACCTAGTGGACTTGCTGGTTGAGCAAGTTGAATTTGCCGACGTCTTGGTCATCAACAAGGTGGACTTGGTCGGCGCGGCGGCGCTGGATGAGTTGGAGGCGCTCTTGCGGCGGTTGAATCCGCATGCGCACATCTTGCGCGCCATGTACGGACGCGTGCCGCTGAACGAAATACTCAACACAGGGCGCTTCGACTTCGAGTCAGCATCCCTTTCAGCGGAGTGGCTGAAGGAAGCCCGTGGCGCGCATGTGCCAGAGACTGAAGAATACGGCATTAGCAGCTTTGTCTATTGCGCGCGCCGTCCCTTTCACCCGCAGCGCCTGATGGACTTGCTGGAGAGCGAGGCATTCGATAATGTGCTGCGCTCTAAGGGCTTCTTTTGGCTGGCTACGCGCCATAACACAGTCGGCATTTGGTCGCAGGCGGGGCAGGTCATCACAACGGAAGGCGGTGGGACGTGGTGGGCGGCTACGCCACGCAACGAATATCCCGCATCGCCTGAGCTGCTAGCCGAAATCGAGCGTCTGATGGACGCTGAATACGGCGATCGCCGCCAAGAGCTGGTCATCATCGGCAGGCAGCTCGATCAGTCAGCCTTACGCGCTGCACTGGACGCCTGCCTACTCACTGATGCGGAGATGGCGCTCGGCGCCCATGCCTGGCGGCGCCTGCCCGATCCGTTTCCACATTGGGCAAGCTGAGGGCACTTCCTTGCTGAAAGGCTGCGTGAGAAGTGTTACAATCGCTCCGTACTGTGTGAGAGCGATTGAGGTGCTGTGTGTCTACACGAACTTTTCAGTACTTCTGTGTGCATGGGCATTTTTACCAGCCGCCGCGCGGCAACCCGATCACAGGCCACATTGGTTTCGAGCCCGATGCAGGCGATTACCGCAACTGGAATGAGCGCATCACGGCTGAGGCATACCGCCCAAACGCTGAGATCGGCAATTTCGACCGCATCAGCTTCGATATCGGCGAGCCGCTGCTGAGCTGGTTGCGCCGCCGTGCCCCAGAGACGTATGGGCGCATCGTCGAAGCTGATCGCAGGCATCTGGCCACCAAAAAAGTTGGGAATGCCGTTGGGAGTGTGTTCCATCACGCCATTTTACCGCTGCTCAAGCGCCGCGACAAGCGCACCTTGCTGTACTGGGGCTATGTGGCATTCCAACATCACTTTGGGCGTCTGCCGGAAGGCGTTTGGCTGCCTGAGATGGCTGTCGACCTTGAGACGCTGCAGATGGTGCAAGCCAGCGGCTATCGCTATACCATCCTTTCTCAGGGGCAGATTAACGAGCCGATCGAGACGGGCGGCCCGTTCTGGGTCGACCTTGAAAACGGCCAGAAGCTGGCGATCTTCGTGCGCAACGACGAGCTCTCTAACGATCTATCGTTCAATGTGGGCGCAGCAGGCGGCGCCGGACATTGGGCACGCAATAAGCTGGGCGTGCGCCGCGCCAGCGGCTTGACGTTGGTAGCCGTTGGCGGCGAGACCTTCGGACATCACCACTTGGGCGAGGAGCGCTTCTTGCATTGGCTCCTAGCCCACGAGGCCCGCTCAGTAGGCTATCGAGTCGTCACGCTTAACGAGTACTTAGACACTTTCCCGCCCACCGAGACGGTCACGGTTAAGCCATTCACGACCTACAGCGCGAACAGCGTCTCACGTTGGTCGCTGGGCTGGAAAGGCTACCTGTTGCGCGCTTTTGATCATCTCAGCGCCGCCCTAGATGAGCTCTACGTCGAGATGATGCGTCCGCTGAACGTGAACGTGTGGCGTCTGCGCGATCTGTACGTGAATGTGTGGCTCAAACAGCAGACGGGAGAGCAGTTCCTTGCTGAGTTCGCGCCCAAACTGACCAGCGAGCAAGAGAAGCGCCTCTTGACCATGCTGAACGCCCAGTTTTACATGGGCAAGGCTTACACCAGCAACGGCCTGGAGCCAGAGCGCTTTGATAGCCCTGAGACGCGCTTCGGCATCGCTAACGCTGGATTGGTGGTGAAGCTCGTGGAGCAGGCGACGGGCGAAAAGCTGGGCAGCACTTTGCGCAACAATCTGCTGTTGGTGGTGGATGAGATCAGCGGCTTGAACGGCGCGCAGGTCTACGATAGCGTGCTAGATGAGTTTCGCATCGGTGAAGCAACGCCTGCTACCAGCATTGAGCCACTCCCAGAGGCGCCGGCTGAGCCTTCCGAGTCGGCTGAGGCTGCTGAATCGGCCTAGCAGCACGCTTGATCTAACCGAAGAGACTGTACCTTAGGCGGTACGTAACCGCCTGTGCCACGCTGCAGACCTAGGCTCTCAGCGAGGAGGTTGAGGTACGCGCGCATGTTGCTGCCTGGACAGACCGTCGTCGGATTGAACTCATGGTGTCCAGCCAGGTGAGTCAGTGTGTAGGCCTGTTTGAGCCAGTACAGCAGGTGCTGCAACGCCACAAGTTGGGCATGGCTGGGCGCTTCCACCTCGAAATTGCCCATCAGCACAATGCCGAGCGTGCCAGTGTTGTAGCCCGCTACGCTGGCGCCGCGCACACGGATATCGCGCCCCTCGTAGACCTCGCCCTTGCCGTCGATACCGAAATGGTAGCCAATATCTGCCCAACGGCGAGCCTGCATGTGCAGGTCTTGCAGAGCGCGCATGCTGCCGCTGTCGCGCAAGAGCGGGAAGCTGTGATGGATGACAGCCGTCGTGTAAATCGCTGCCAGATCGCCGCTGTAGACGTACCAGCCTGTCGGATTCTCAGCACTGGCGAAGCCAAACTCTTCTTCGGCTGTGTGATCAGGCGGTAGGGCGTTCCACTCTTGGCGCCGAATGACCTGAGGCGGCAAGGGCGGCGCCGTTGGCGTAAGATTGAGCGTTGGGGAAGGGGGGACAGTTGGCTGCAAGGCGGAACGTTCAGCACGGCGTGCCAAAAATGCTAACAGTGCACCTACGCTGCATGTTCCGCTCGCTGCTAGCCCGCCTAAGCCGATAGCCCAAGCTAGCCACTCGCGCCGCGTGAGGCTTCGATGCGGTACAGGACGCCTTCTCGACTGCATAGGTTCAGCTGCCGGGCGTGGTGCTGACCGGCAGGCTCACTCGGAAGACGGTCGCTCCCCCTGTAGTGCTCTCCACGCTGATGCGCCCGCCCACCTGCGTAATCACCTGCTTGCAGATGTACAAGCCTAAGCCGGTGCCCTCGCCGCTTGGTTTGGTAGTGAAAAACGGCTCAAAGATGCTCTCGCGCAGTTCCGGCGGGATGCCTCCGCCATTATCCCAGACCAGGATGTCCAAATAGTCTTGTGCGCGGCGTGAGATGACGCCCATCGCCGCATTGGGGCGATTATTAAGCGCGTCGCGAGCGTTCATCAGCAAGTTCAGCCAGACGTCTTCCAGATGACCGCTGAGCGCGCGGATGTAGCTAGGCGGGTCGGTCTCCAACTGGACTTCCAAGCGCACACCACCGCGCCCCAAATGCGTCGAGACCAGATCGAGCGTGTTACGGATGGTCTGATGGACGTCCACCCAGACGGCTTTATCCTCAGGGTTGCTGCGGCGCGCCGTGCTGAGCAGGCGCTTGACAACAGCATGGGCGCGCTGCCCAGCGCGATTAATCGCTAGCGCCGATTCGTGCTGAGGCGAATCAGCCGGCAAATCCTGCATCAACAGCTCAGAGTCAGCTAGGATAGTTGTGAGCGGGTTGTTGATCTGGTGCGCTACGACGGCTGCCAACTCGCCCATCGTAGAGAGGCGCGCCGCCTGCACCAGACTAGCTTGAGTTTGCTTGAGATTGGCAAGGCTGCGCTCTAGATCGCGGTAGAGGCGCGCATTTTCGATGGCGGTGGCTGCTTGCGCAATGAGCGCGGTGGCGAGGCTGATCTCATCGGGGCGAAAGATGCGCGGCTCATACATGTCACAGATCACAAACATGCCGCCTACCTTGCCCTTGATGATCAGCGGCAGACACAGGATGGACTGAGCACCGTAACTAGCTAGTAGATCGCGCAGTGGCTCTGAGAGGTCGCTCTGGCGCACGTGACAATTAACCCAGTCCCGCCCTTGAAAGATCGGCACAATCTCAGTGGGGACGTAACTCTCTTCCGGGCGTGGCGGCTCCAGAAACTCGGCTGTGCCGTACTGCAAAACACGCATCAGTTGGTCGTGCTCAGTGAATAGGCTCAGCACCAGCCAATCTGCGTTGGCTGTGTGCAGGATCTCTTGGGCGGCGGTGAAAACTTCTGGGGAAGGGCGCTCGTTGGCTGGCAAACTGACCGCGCGTGCATTGGGCAATGAGCGCAAGCGCGCGTAGATTTCAGCTGCCAAGCCGCGAATGCGCGCTCGCTGATCGGCGTTGAGCGGTTCGGGCAGTTGGCTGCGATGAAACAAATCTACCACGCCAAACGGCCTGCTGTTGCCAACGCGCAGCGGCAGCACGGTCATGCGCAGAGCAGCTGCTTGCCGAAGCATTTGCAATTCCAAAGAGAGGCGCGAGCTACCCTGCTCACGCACTACTACATAGTAGCCATTTTGCTCGACGGCTTGCCGCAGCATAGGACGGCTCTCAAGCGTGCCACGCGCGGCATGTTCTGGCTGCCAGACGGCTTGCCAGGCTTGCGAGAGCACAAACAGCTCGTTTTCAGCCAGCACAACTGTATCGCCTGGCGCGCCAACATGTTCGCCATCGGTGATGGAACGACGCTGTTTGATGAAACAGGCACCCGCCTCAAGTGCCTTCAAAATTTGGCGCGAAATAGTCAGCAAGACGTGCTGAAGCGCCAATGTCGAGTTGACAGCCATGCCTGCCTCTACCAATGTTTCCAGACGGCGCGTCTGGACCACGCGCTCTTGGTAGAGCCGGGCATTTTCAATGGCAACTGCGGCGTGAGCGGCCAGATCGAGCAGTAATTCTTGGTCGGCTTGGCTGAACGAGCGGCTGTTGCGCCGATTGTTAACGCCCAGCACGCCGATGACCTGCCCTTTCAAACGCATTGGCACGTAGAGAGCAGAGCGAACGAAGTACTCAGTCTTAACGCGCTGCAGCTCGCCTTGATCGTTGATCAGGGCAGGCTCGCCTGTATTGAAGACGCGCCCGATGAGCGGCTCATTGTTGCGAACACGGAAGTTCGATGCGCGTGCCTCATCTAAGCCCTTCATGGCGCGCAGGTAGAGCGCTTTCTCTTCGGCATCGGGCAGCAGCAGCAGGCTCTCTTCAGCGTTGGTGAGCGTGGCGGCAGCTTCCACCACCTGGCTCAAGACCTTATCTAAGTCCAGCACTGCTGCAATCGAGCGTGCTAGCTCAGAGAGTGTGCGCAAAGCAGCTAGCTGCTTGCGCTGTATGTGGATGGTGCGCGTGCGGATGGTCGGCTCTTCCAAGCTGATGAGTTCAGCAGGTCTTGTATCCTGTGTCTCACGAACGACGGCGTTGGCGGCTGTACGCGCCACATGCGTCGCCAGGAATTCTTGCCCGCCCTCGATACGCTGGGCAATGTTTGCTAAAATCTGCGCGCTGTTTTCGCCCAGCTCAGTGATGCGCAAGATCGGCAAACGTGAGAAGCTGTAATGCTCGCGGATGTGCTCTAGAATGGTGCGCCCGTCTCTGTGGCGCATGTTTGGATTGATAACTGCTAGCACAAAGCGCTCGTGACGGGCTGCAAGCGCATCACCACAATTGTAGGCGCTCTCAACTTCGTAGCCGCTGCCGCGCAGCAGAGTCTTCCACTGCTCCACAATGGTTGGATTTTCTTCCACAAGCAGGATACGCTTGGCATTCAAGGGCGACAGGATGTTCATAGACAGTTTCACTCAGGCAGGCTTAAGCGTGCCCGCCGCTTGGCGAGATCGTCGTCATCAGGCTGGGCTGGCTTGGGCGTTGCAGGTGGTGCTTGGGCAGGCGACGCATCATCAGCGGGCGGCTTTGGGCGCAGCGAGAGCGTCCCCTCAACGCGCTCACGGACGCTGCGCAGCACATCGGCCAGAGCAGGTGGGCGGCTAGGCTCGAGGGGCGGCTCAGCCTCTAGAGAGGCAGCAGCCTGCATTTCGGCAGTGCGACGCGCCTCAGCCACTAATGCTTCTAAATGGTTGACCTGTTCTGTCAGCTCAGCGGCGGCATCCCGGTAGCGCCTGAGGGCTTCACTCTGCGTGCGAACGCGTTGCTCGAGACGCTGTTTCTGCATGATCAAGTAGCGCGCACGCGGCTCATCATCGGCTTGCAGCGCAGCATCAGCTTGGCGCACGTACTCGGCAATTTGGCGCTCCATATCTTCAATGCGTGCCTCAAGCGCCTCTTGCTGCGCGACAGCATCTGTCAATTGCTTGCGCAGCGCGGCGATCTCGCGGTCAACTTCTTTGGGCTTGCCAAGCCGTTCAGGGGTGATGGGTGTAACGGATGGGCGCCCTGTACTGCCTGAAGTCAGGCTGCTCAGGCTGGCGCGCAGTAACACATTCAGCTTTTCCAGTAGATCGGACATGGCGCCTATTTAACCTTGCAGATATAGCCCTAGAACTTATAGCTGATCTTAACGCAAAAGGCGCCAGAATCAAAGTTGTAAAGGGCGATTCAGGGCGTAGGTGAGCGCTGTGAGATCGGGCTACACATCTTCGACGGGCACGTAGCGCAGTTCGCCGTCATCTTTGCTCTCGATCACCTCCCCCTCAACCACTTGATCGGACTGAGGGGCAGTAACAGCCGTTTGGCGGATGGGTGGCGTAAGTGGGAGCGCCTTAGCAGGCGCGGGTAGCGAGGGTTCAGCGCGTGGTGGCGAGGCTGGCAGTGGACGTAGTTGCTCGCCGGTTTGGCGGGCGGGCGCAGGGATAGGCGCAGCACGCTGACGCGGTGGCGCCACAACAGGCGTTGGCTCAGGTTGCGTTGCAGGCAAATCGGTGCCCGTTGCACGAGCCGGCAGCTCACCTTCAGGCACCTTACCCATACCTAGCTTACGCGCAGCGCCAGCCGAGAGCGCCTTAGAGGGCGGCGGTGGCGTTGGTAGGCGCAAATCGTAGACGCTTCGCGGCGCATCGAGGGCGGCGCGGCGCGGCGCGGGCGGCGCAGGGCGGTATTCCACTTTGCGGTTGGTCGCGCGGCTGATGACTGCTTCGATCGCACCTATTACTAGCAACATAGCAGCGTTTACGGCAGCAACGCTGCCATAGACCGTCGTCAGTGTGTAGACGGCGGTTGCTATTGGCCCGCTGAGCAAAAGCAAGATGGCGTTGTACATACCCAACACCATCAAAAACACCACGAAAGCGCCGCCGATGATCCATAGGAACCATGTGCTGCGTAGCTCGTGCACGGTCGGCAGCATAGTGTTGGTGATGGTGAAAAGCAGATAGACCCACAGGAGTAGGTCGGCGCGGCCGAGCAGCTGACCGAATGCCTGGCGCAGGGCGATTGAGTCAGCGCTGCCGAGCAACGCCAGCAACTGCGGTATGTTCAGCACGCCCCAGCTGATGGCTAGCATCACAACAAAGCCGACGACCATCGGCGTGGCGGCTAGGATACCCACATACACAGGATTGAGGATTGTGTAGTGGAACAGACGGACATGGACCACCCCATCGGCATCCACTTGCGGCGCAGGCGTGATAAAGGTGGGCTTTTGCCCTAGCATCCCCGCCACAGTCCAGCGACTTAGCTCGCGCAGCAAGAGGCCCGGCAGCATGACGAGGATATACAGCCAAGCAGCGGTCTCTTTCTTGCCGAGCCACAGCAGTCCAATGCCGAAGACGTGCTGCCTGATCCAATACTGTGTGCGCGCTAACACAAAGACCACTACGCCAAATACTGCCCATGGTGTGAACAGGTTCAGGATTTGTGACGTAGTAAACTCTTCGGCAGGCATCGATCGACCCACCTAGGCGCTCTTGGCCTCTTGAGCCAGGCGTACTAGCGCTACAAAATCGTTCAGCTTCAGCGAGGCGCCACCGACTAAGGCGCCATCAATTTCAGGCATCCGCATGTAATCTGCCATGTTCTCAGGCTTCACACTGCCGCCATACTGAATGCGCACACGCTGCGCTTCCGCTTCGCCGTACAGCCCAGCCAGAACATCCCGCACTGCCACCTTGATCGTCTGATTAGCATCTTCTGGCGAGGCATTTCGGCCGGTGCCGATCGCCCAGATTGGCTCATAGGCGATCACAATGTTCGGCAGCGCCTCAGCAGAGATGCCCTCTAGAGCGGCACGCACTTGGGCGCCTACAAAGGCAGCCGTCTCGCCTGCCTCGCGCTGCGCCAGCGACTCGCCCACCGCGATTATTGGTTTCAATCCGCCCGCCAGCAATGCCTTCACCTTCGCATTGATCAGCACATCGGTCTCGCACAGGTGCTGACGTACCTCAGAGTGCCCGACGATCACGTACTCTATAAACCCTTGTAGCATCGGCACAGAGACGCAGCCCGTATAGGCGCCTTGCGGCTCTTGGTGGACGTTCTGTGCGCCGACCTTGATCGGCGTACCGCGCAGCGCCTCTGCCACGGCAGGGATCGCCACAAATGGCGGGCATACCACGCGTTCCACGCCTTCAAAAGGCAGCAGGGGTGAGATCAGGGCATGAGCGAATTCAGCTGCTTCAGCAGGTGTCTTATGCATCTTCCAGTTGCCAGCAACAATGGGCAAGCGCATGGGGTATACCTTTCATCGCGATCAGAACGCATCTATAAGTGTAGCGCAAAGCGTGCGCAGCTGGTAAAGCACAGCAGCCTGAGATCAAGCGTCATCAGGCTGCCATGCGTGCGCTAGACGTCAGGCTATCGGCTACTCGCTCAGCCTCCAGATGCGCAACGAGCCATCCGCGGAAGTGCTGTAGAGCACCTTGTCATCGGCGCTGAAGGCGAGTGAGCGCACAGCCTGTGTGTGCCCTTTCAGCTCGCTGGTAGTGCGCCCGCTAGCCACCTCATAGAGGATGATCGAACCTTGTGAGTAGCCGACGGCGATTCGGCTAGCATCCTTGTTGAAAGCGAGGGCTGAAATCGTACCAGCCTGCCTATCCGAGCGCAGCCCGCCTTCGACGCGCAGGCTGGCCGTGTTGTAGAGGATAATATTGCCAGCTGAGGCGGCTGCTAGCAGGCTGGCGTCGCGGTTGAAGGCGAGTGCACTTGCGGTGCTGGCATTGTCGATCAGCTGCGTGCTGCCATCAGCCAGCGTCACAAGGCGTACAAACGGATCGCCAGACGTTGCATAGGCGACGAATCGTCCATCCTCGCTGAAGGTTGTGTGCAGCAGATCGCGGGCGTGCTCAGCGCGAGTTTGGGCTAGTTCACGGTTGGTGTTTGCGTCGAAGACGCGAATGGCGTTATCCGTGCCACCACTGATGATCTGGGCGCCATCGGCGCTGTAGGTCAGGCTGATCACCGTGCCGGCATGCGCATCGAAGCTAGTCAGATTCCTGCCGCTTGCCACATCCCACAGAAAAATCTTCGCAGCGG
This sequence comes from Aggregatilineales bacterium, assembly GCA_046719055.1. Lineage (GTDB taxonomy): Bacteria > Chloroflexota > Anaerolineae > Aggregatilineales > UBA2796 > CP2-2F. Next base: position 11,154 of record JBDNDQ010000002.1, read on the forward strand.
CGCCCATCGCTAACGTCTTGCCATCGGGGCTGAAGGCGAGACTGCTGATGCTAGTGCGGCCGCTTCCCAATGTCTGTACCAGGCTGTAGTTACCCGTCTGATAAAGCAGGAGGTCGCCGTTCGAGCCGCCAACTGCTAACAGTGCACCATCGGGGCTGTAGGCGATCACGGTCACGCGCGCCTTGATATCCTCAAGCTTGCGCAGCTCTGTGCCCTTTTCTACATCCCAGATGCGCACACTCTGATCAGCCGCGCCGGAGGCGATCTGTTTGCCATCCGCGCTGAAGCCAAGCGAGGCAATCTGCCCGCGATGCCCTTGTAGGATCCCGGCAGGGCGCCCGCTGCTAGCTTCCCATAGGCGAATAGCGTTCTGATCAGAAGTGGCGCCAGCGATCAGCGCGGCATCACGGCTGAAGGCGACAGCTTGAAAGCCTGAGCGCGCGCCTTCAAAGCTCTGCAGGCGCTCACCCGTCGCTACATCCCACAGCCCAACCGTGAAATCTAGGCTGGCAGAGGCTAGCTTCATGCTATCTGGACTAAAAGCAACTTGCTGCACCTCTTCAGTGTGCCCGCTGATGAAACGCGGTTGCTTGTTTACGTCGGCGGCATCGTAGAGCCAGATGCCGATGGTGCTAGCAACGGCAAGGTGCTTCCCATCGGGTGAGGCAGATAAATGGCGAATGCCACCGCGCCCGATGATCGTGCCGCCGCCCTGCGCCGAGACGCTCAACAAGTTACTGCCCAAGAATGCTGTGGCAACGATGCACAGCGTGAGGAAAAACGCCCTCATTGAACTCTCTCCTTTCGCGGAAGGACAGCAGAGCGTTTCGGCTGCTATAGAGGGTATCTTGAAACGCACTCCAGTTATCTTACTTCAAAAAGCGCGGCAGCTGAGTATAAAAACTTGTAAAAAGAGCTTGAGCGCTCACGGCTGCCTGGATGCTAAAAACGCCTGCCAAGCCGCTTCCAGCTGAGCTTTCGCCTCAGGGCTGACTCGTTGAATTTTAGGCGAAAGGCGCTTCTTGCGCGTGTTGTAGAGGTCGAAATAGCCGCCGAGAACACTTATCCGCGCATACATCCCGTTGAAAAGTCCCTTGAACTCAGCCTGGATGCCCCGCGCTGTTAAGTATTCGGCGAAAGCTCTGGCTACTTGTTCAGCCTCTCGCATGAGCGCCTCGCCCGCAGCATCCGCGCTCAGCGTCGAGTCAGGCGCCATTGCATGATACAGCTCGATAGCCTGCCGCGCCAACTCATCGGCTTTTTCGTTCCACGTCACGCCCGTGTGGCTTTCTACCTTGCACCACGTGATATTTATGCCAGAGTCATTCACAAATTTGACATAAGCTTGCGACAAGTCTTTCCGTGCTTGCCACCTGCCTGTCACCCACGCCTCCAGCCCTTCGTAATCGTGGAAAATCGTCACAGCTCGAACATTATGGGTTTTACACCAGCGCAGCACCTCGATCACTGCTGTAATCTCGCCTCCGATCTGGTGGTGCTCGACATTGGTCTTGGCAATGCCGCACAATGCCGCATGGAAGCGGCCATGTTTTATGATAACAACGCCATAAGCAGGGATATCAGTCTGGAACGAGCCATCTACATAGGCTGCGTACTCTGTTTCATGTGACTGCATCGTTACGTCCTGAGTTTGCCAAGCTAAATTCCTAAACTGCTAAGCGTGAACAAAATTGAACATTCTCTGGCAAGCTGATCTGTGATAAGGTAAACTTCACAAATGTGAGAAGTGGAAACCTTTTGCACAGCCCACAGGTGACTTATGTTGGAAAGCCGCGAGGACTACCTAATCCGCGTTGCTTCGCTCTATTATGAGCAAGATTATAATCAAGAGCAAATCGCTAGATTGCTAGCGACATCGCGCTCGAACGTCTCGCGCCTGTTGAAGGAAGCTAAACAGAAGGGTTTGGTAGAAATTCGCATTCGCAAGCCGATCGCCACTGTGCCACCACTCGAGAAACACTTTCGTGAGCGCTTTGGCTTAGAGCGCGTCATGATCGTCGAAAGTCGGGGGCGCCCCTACGCCGAGACATTGAGCGCAGCTGGTCAGTTAGCGGCGCGCTATCTTGAGGAGCGCCTGCGGCCGGGCGAGACCCTCGCTATCTCATGGGGGACGGGCGTCAGTGCGGCGGTGAGCGCGCTCAGCGAACGCCAGAGCTTGCAGGTGGAAGTTGTGCAGATGATCGGCAGCGTTGGCACAGTTGAATCCGAGATTGATGGGCACGAGTTGGCGCGCAAGCTTGCGACCAAGCTGGGTGGACGCTTCTTCTACCTGCATGCACCGCTCATCGTAGATAGCCAGGCTGCGCGCGACCTGTTCCTGGAGCAGCCGACCATCAGCGAGACTCTCAGCCGTGCACGCCGCGCTAGTATCGCCCTGCTCGGCATCGGCACAACCGAGGCGGGCATGTCTAGCTTTTTACGCGCCGGGCACCTGACTGAAACAGAGTTAAAGGCGCTGCGTGCGCAAGGTGCCGTCGGCGAGACGGCTGGTCGACATTTCGATATCAACGGCAATTGCGAGCGCTTTGACATTAATCAGCGCGTGATCGCACTCGATCTGGCAGATGTTAAGGCGATCCCAAGCGTGATCGCTGTGGCGTGCGGCCTGCCTAAGCGCTACTCAATCTTGGGCGCGCTGCGCGGCGGTTACATCAAAGCACTGGCAACAGACGATGTAACAGCGCTAGCTGTGCTAGAGGCAGACGGCAGCTAGTGGCGCGGCAAGCTAGCATAGCGCCACGCCGCAGCGAAGCCCGCCCATGCCCGATTCTGTACGCCATCAGTCATCAGATCGCGGCAAGCCTCTAGGCGGCGCTCGGCTTTGTAGGCGGGATCGTACAGGTACAAGCTCTCGATACGTGTGCCGACGTCCAGATGATAGTTCGGCAGCGGCACGTTAGCCAGGAAGTGCGGATAGCGCAGCGTAATCAGCGCCTGAGGCAGACGGTAGCCACTGGCTGTGCGCGTGTACAGGCTGATGCCGCATGGCGTACCGTGCTGCTTGATCAGCCATCCGACGCTAGGCGCCGCCTGCGGTGCGCGAAAGAGCGCCTGCACACGCCCAACCGAGAGCGCATCCACAGACTGGAAGAGGTAGATGAGCGCCTCGTCGATTTGATTGGGCAGGATATCTACCGAGATGACTAACTGCTTGGTGTAAAGCTCATCGCGCGCTCGCGGCAGAAGCGCCGCCCGCGCTTCATCCCAACGGCTGCGGCCGGGCGTCATGCCAAGCAAGCAGATGCCGCTGCCGCCACAGCCCTCAGGCGCATAGAGCCCGATCGCCTCGACCAGCGCCGGCAGAGGTGCTGCCGCGCCAATCAAGCGTGCCAAGCCAACGCTCAGGCTGAGCGCTGTGCTGATGATGACACTGCATAAAGCCACAATGCGCATAGCCGCTGCTCGAAAAAGTGTGGGCAAGCCATCGCCTGCCCACACGCCCTACATAGCTAGAAAGCAGGGGTTGCTGTCGGTTGGATATTTTCAGCATCCCCAAAGACGTTCGGGATGTTCTCGATCTTGAACGGTCGGCCGCCGCGCGTCACACTGACGAACGCTGCACTGATCCAGCCGCGCACCCCGTTATACTCCACCTGTAGCCACGTACCAGCCCCGTTGCGCCCGAGCACTTCCAGCTGGGTGCCCGAAGGGATCAAGGCGAGCGACTCCGAGCTAGCATCTGGGTTGCGCCGCAAGTGTAGATTAGCGCCAGGATCAACCTTGTCGATGGTCGCAGTCACAACTTGGGTGGCAGGCGGCGGAGCAGCCAACGGACTGCCTTGCAAGCCGCCCGCACGGATCTCGATCGCTTTTGGCACGTCGGCTAGCGCGAAAGGCCGCCCTCTCTGGGAGAGCGTGACGAACTGCGAGTTCACCCAGCCAGTGAGCGTGCCGCTTTCGGTGGTGAAGCGCACATATAGCCAGATCAGGCTACTCGGCTCGCCCACTAGGCCGCCGCGCGACTCGACTTCGGTCTTCTCCAGCACCACAAGCTGCGTGCCAAGCGGCAGCAGCGCCAACGACTCGCCTGCGATGTCGGGCGTGCGGCGCAGCTGCAAGTTCACACCTGGATCGACGTTAACAGTGGCGATGATCAGGTTGAGATCAGCCGCTACAGGTGTGGCAAGCGTTGTGTTGATCTCGCCAAACTCGTTCTCAGGAATCTGGGGGAAGGTCAGCATCTCTGCAGGCGAGAGCACGAGCCTGCCGCGCGCATCGGTCACAGTCAGGTACTGTGGCTTTGTCCAGCCGCTGATTTTGCCGCCATCAGGGAATTCCCACGTCACAAAGACCCAGATATCCTCAATGCGCACGCCCTCAGGATTCAGAGTGGCAGTCGCCTGAGGTGTTGGTTCGTCGCGCGTACGTGCTGGGCCGCGCACACCTTCAATGCGCAGCAGCGTGCGGCTCGGCGCGAGGGCGAGTGTGCGTGCATCCTCACGCGGATACTCGCGAATCTTCAGGTTAACGCCTGGATCGGTATTCACGACGCCCGTGATGCCTGTGAAGCCGAAAGGCGTGGGCGTGGGCCGAAAAGCAGCCGGTGGTGCCACGGTCGGTATAGCGACTGGTATGGTCGGGATCAGGATGGGCGGCACAGTCGGTATAGCGCCGACGAGCGGCGTCGGCGTGGGCGCTTGGACGAGGCCAGGCGGCAGCGGAGTTGCAGCAGCAGGCGGCGCTTCAACGACTTCAGGTGTCACCACCGCTGCACTGCCAAGTTGCTCGCTCAAGCCCAGTGCAACATAGATCAGCTCTGGCGCGCTTGCCGTGCCTGCCAAAATGAAGTTGTGCAGCACGCCGCCATTCAGCACCAGCCTGCTGCGCAAACTGAGCTCAGTCGCAAAAATGCCGAACTCCGCATTGAAAACGCCTCGGCTCACCTCCGCGCCGGAGGCCTGGCTACTCTGCACAACGGTCTCTTCGTCCAATGCAATGAAGGCGAGATCGGTGTTGAGGATGTTGATCAAGCGCACCCGCGCCGTCCCCGCTGAGAGCGGCGCAGTGTTATCGGCATACAACGTGGCATTCAAGGCTGAAGGTGCACCGCTGATCACGACTGTCGCTGTGCTGCTGCTTGGCAAGGTTGTCTCGGTCTGCAAGAGGGGTGCGCTCTCTGCTAGGCTGCCTGCCGCGCGAACGGCAATCTGTGCCTCGCCTGAGGGCAGCCAAACATGCGGCAGACCGACGCCGAAGGGCACATTGACTGCTACAAGAGCATTGTTCACGTAGATATCGACAGGGGGCGCCTGGGGGCTGGCGTGGGCGAAGCTCACCAACGTGCTATTGGCGGCGTCTTCGGGCTCAACGCGCTCGCTGAGCATCAGCAATGCAGCAGACGGCCCAGCACCTAGCACCACAGCCGTATTGTATGTGCCGGCGGCCAGCGTCAGCTGATTGATGCGCGCTAAGGCGCTGCTAGCCGGTGCGCCGGCAGGCACAACCACCAGATCGCTGCTGTTCAGCCCGATATCAACCGTGCCGTACGGCTGGCCATACGCCAGACCCTGCGCCAAAGGAAGCTCAAGCGCCCCATTCACTTGAATGATATCTACAGGTGGCGCATCTTTCACAGCGTGAATAGCACCGAAGCGGATGTTTCCAGGTCGCACGGGCGCTAGGTCATCCTCATACAAGCCGACTTCAAGCGCGCTTGGAGTGCCCTGAATCACCACTGTGTAGCCGAAATCAGCGCTGAGCGGCACGCTGCCCTGAAAAATCGGCGTCGTGCTGCCATTAAGCGTCACAACGAGGTTACGTGCTCCAGCGGGTGCCGCCAAAAAGCGGGTGGCGCTGCTGTAGCTCAGTCCGCTGGCAGCCAGCGCCCCATCCACATAGATATCTACATCCGGCGCGCCTGCCACAGCATGCACAAAGCGCAACCTACTCTCTGTGGCGCTTTGGGCAACGCCTGGCGTAGACACCGCCAGATTGATGAACAATGCAGCCGCCAAAAACAGGCCGAGCAAGTTGTAAAAGCGCGCTTTGGCGACCAAACGAGCATAAAAACGCATAGTCAAACTCCTGCGCACGCCTCAACGTGCGCCATAACAAGCTCAGACAGGCAGTGTGCCCGCCTAACCGACTAAACAGGCTCAGGTGCCTTCCTGCCACTGATTCAGGTAGTTGAACTGCTCCTCAGTCAGTGTATCGATGCGGATGCCCATTGCCTCCAGCTTCAAGCGCGCAATCTCTTGATCGACTTCAGCAGGCAAGCTGTAAACGCGCTTTTCAAGCTTATCAGCATTGCGCAGCATGTACTCAGCGGCCAGCGCCTGGTTGGCGAAGCTCATATCCATGACGCTGGCAGGGTGCCCTTCTGCAGCAGCAAGGTTGATCAGGCGCCCCTCGCCCAGCAAGTTGATGGTGCGTCCATCTTTTGTGCGGTACTGCTGCACGAACGGCCGTACCAACTTCGGCGCACCCACCGAGAGCGCCTCTAGGGCTGGGAGGTTGATCTCGACGTTGAAATGCCCCGAGTTCGAGACAATAGCGCCATCCTTCATGACTTCGAAGTGGTGACGGTCTATCACGTTGATGTCGCCAGTGGCGGTCACAAAGATATCGCCGATCTTAGCTGCCTCCAGCATTGGCATGACGCTGTAGCCATCCATGAGCGCCTCAAGTGCCTTGAGCGGATCGACCTCTGTGACGATGACCTGCGCCCCCATGCCACGCGCGCGCGCCGCGATGCCGCGCCCGCACCAGCCGTAGCCTGCCACAACCACTACACGGCCTGCCAGCAGGATGTTGGTGGCGCGCACAATGCCATCGATAGTGGATTGCCCTGTGCCGTAGCGATTATCGAACATGTGCTTGGTGCTGCTATCGTTCACGGCAATGACTGGGAACATCAGGGCGCCATCAGCCGCCATTGCGCGCAGACGGATGACGCCCGTCGTCGTCTCTTCGGTGCCACCGATCACGTACTCTAGCAGCTCGCGGCGATTCTTGTGAAGCTCACTGACCACATCTGCACCGTCGTCCATCGTCAGCTGCGGTTTGTGGTTGAGTGCCGCCTCAATGTGGCTGAAATAGGTCGCCTTATCTTCACCTTTGATGGCATAGACAGGAATCTCGTAGTGCGCAACGAGCGAGGCAGCCACGTCGTCCTGCGTGGAGAGCGGATTTGAGGCGCACAGCACCACATCGGCGCCGCCCGCCTGCAGCGTCGCCATCAGATTGGCTGTCTCGGTGGTGACGTGCAAGCATGCAGAGATACGAATGCCTTTCAGCGGCTTCTCACGGCTGAAGCGCTCACGGATTTGGCGTAGCACAGGCATCTCTTGCTCGGCCCAGTCAATGCGAAGCTTGCCGCCTGTGGCAAGGCTCGGATCGGCAATGTGAAATTGCTGAGTCATTGTGTTTTGTGTCCCTTTACGGCTCTCAGAACGTTAGTGCGCATAAATCATGGCGCTGAATTATAACAATCACGGGCGCGCTGTGGCGAAAATTCCTCTCCAGCGCATGGAAAGCGTCGGTCAGCCGCGCTGCGGCGGCAAGAGCAGCGTTTCCAGCGCGCCGCGATCCTCAAAGACTTGGCGGAAGCGTGCGACGAACTCGGCAGGCGTGTAGCGATGCGTCTGCGTGCCGGTGCGTTCAATGGCGTAAGCGGCACACAGCGCACCAACACGGCCAGTAATATCCCAATCCCAGCCGTGTTGCATCCCGCAGAGCAAACCAGCGCGGAAAGCATCGCCAACGCCTGTTGGATCGGTGATGTCATCAGTCGGGAAGATGGGGATGTGAAAGTGCTGCCCATCTGCAAAGATTTCAGCGCCGTGCTTGCCTAGTGTGCGCGCTAAGACTTTGACATGGCTGAGCACTTGCTCTTGGCTCATACCCGTCTTGCGGCTGAGCAAGTTCCACTCATACTCGTTGACAGTCAGGGCGTGGGCCCCTTGAATACCGCGCCGTAGGGTCTCGCCATCAAGGCGGGGCAGCTGCTGGCTCGGATCGTACATGTAGGGGATGCCGCGCGCGATGCACTCTTCAACCAGCTGGCTCATCGCCTGCGGATCGTTGGGCGAGATCACGACATAGTCGGGCTGGACGTCTAGTGTGCTGGTCAAGCTGTAGTTGCGCGCATAAGCCATCGCGCCGCTGTAGAACGAGGCGATCTGATTATTTTCAGCATCCGTGTTGGCGAAGAAGGAAGCCGTGAAGACGTGATCGATCACGATTACAGCGCGCGTATCCACCCCGACTGCTTCCAGCCAGACTCGATACTCGCCGAAATCGCGCCCGACGGTCGCCATCAAACGTGGGCGCATCCCAAGCAAGCCCATGTTATAGGCGATGTTGGCGCCTGCGCCGCCCCAGTGACGTGCCATGTCATCTACTAGGAAGCTCAAGCTGATCCGATCTAGCTTATCCAGCAGCAGCTGCTCACGAAATAAGCCCGGAAAGCGCATCAGGTAATCGTACGCCACCGAGCCAGTGATCACAATCTCTTTCATCTAGGCAATTCTGCTCCCTCAAACCTTGAGGACTTTCTCCGAACGCGAAGGCAGAGTATAGCAGAAAGCCCGCGCCTTTTTAAGGCTGACCTAGACAGGCGCTGATCGTTTGTGAGCAACGGGTTTGAGCGTTAGAATAGCGGCAAGTCTTAACGCAACCCTACAGGTCTGAGAATGACGCCAGAAATTCATCCCGATGCTCTAAACGCCTTGCTCTATGCCGATCACGGCGCCCCTTTCGAGATACTCGGCCCACATAGCACTGGCGATGAGCAGGTCTCTGTGAGGGCGCTCCGCCCCTACGCAGAGAGCCTAACGCTGCTCACAGCCGATGGCGAGCGCTATCCGATGACCAAGCTGCGCAGTGAAGGCTTCTTCGAGGTGAGGCTGCCCCCTGAAAAGCTGCCGCGCTACCGTCTCGAGGCGCGCTTTGCCGATGGCGCCGTAGATACCTACTACGATCCGTACGCCTTCCCGCCGCTGCTCACCGATTTCGACCTACATCTCTTCGCCGAAGGGAACTTGCTGTATGCTTACAAGGCGCTCGGCGCCCACCTGGCCGAAGTTGATGGCATACCCGGCGTACGTTTTGCCGTCTGGGCGCCCAACGCACGCCGAGTCAGCGTGGTTGGCAATTTCAACTTCTGGGATGCGCGCCGCCATCCGATGCGCCAGCGCAGCAGCGGCGTCTGGGAGCTGTTCATACCAGGCTTGGGCGAGGGTGAGATTTACAAGTACGATATTCGCTCAAATTTTCATGGCTACCAGGCGCAAAAGAGCGATCCGTACGGCTTTTGCTACGAGCTGCGACCGAACACAGCCAGCGTCGTCACTGATCTCTCGCGCTACGTCTGGGGGGATGCCGCCTGGATGGAGCAGCGCGCCGAAGGCTCGCCGCTGAACAAGCCGATGGCGATTTACGAAGTGCACTTGGGCTCATGGCGGCGCAAAGCCGATGGCAGCTGGCTGACGTACCGTGAATTGGCCCATGAATTGGTGGATTACTGCTTGCAGATGGGCTACACACACGTCGAGCTGCTGCCGATCACTGAGCACCCCTTTGATGGCTCTTGGGGCTATCAAACAACGGGCTACTTTGCGCCGACCAGCCGCTTCGGCACGCCTGACGACTTCAAATACTTTGTGGATCACTGCCATCAGCACAACATCGGGGTGCTCCTGGACTGGGTGCCGGCGCACTTCCCTAAAGATGGTTACGCGCTGAGCTACTTCGACGGCACGCACCTCTACGAGCACGCTGACTCGCGCAAGGGCGAGCATCCCGACTGGGGGACGTACATTTTCAACTACGGGCGTAACGAGGTGCGCTGCTTCCTGCTCTCCAGCGCCTTATTCTGGCTGAAGGAATATCACATCGATGGGCTGCGCGTGGACGCGGTTTCCTCGATGATCTACCTCGATTTTTCGCGTAAGTCGGGCGAGTGGATACCGAATCAGTACGGCGGCAACGAAAATCTAGAGGCGATCAGCTTCTTGCGCTATGTGAACGAGGTCACGCACCGCGAGGCGCCCGGCAGCGTGATGATCGCTGAGGAGTCAACAGCCTGGCCGATGGTCTCGCGACCGGCGTACATCGGCGGCTTGGGCTTCACCTTCAAATGGGATATGGGCTGGATGCACGACACGCTCGCCTATATGCAAAAAGACCCGATTTACCGCCGCTACCATCACAACATGATCACCTTCTCGATGCTTTACGCCTTCAGCGAGAACTTTGTGCTCTCGCTCTCGCATGATGAGGTGGTGCACGGCAAAGGCTCGCTGATCAATAAGATGGCAGGCGATTGGTGGCAGAAGTTTGCCTCGCTGCGACTGCTCTTCGGCTATCAGTATACGCATCCGGGTAAAAAGCTGAATTTCATGGGCCAGGAATTCGGGCAGTGGCAAGAATGGAGCGAGGCACGCTCACTGGACTGGCACTTGGTGCGCGATTGGGAGATGCACGCCAAGCTGCAAGCCTGGTCGCGCGATTTGAACCACTTCTATCGGGCGCAACCGGCGCTCTATGAGCAGGATACCGATTGGAACGGCTTCAAGTGGATCGATCCGAACGACGCCGATAACTCGGTCTTCAGCTATATCCGCTTCGCGAGCGATCCAGACGATTTTCTGGTCTGCGTGCTCAACTTCACGCCCATACCGCGCTATAACTACCGCATCGGCGTGCCGAAGGCAGGCATCTATGCTGAAGCCCTCAACAGCGATAGCGCCTACTACGGCGGCAGCAACATGGGCAACATGGGCAGCGTGGAGAGCCAGCCCTATCCAATGAACGGCTTCCCGCACAGCCTCTCGATCACGCTGCCACCGCTGGCGATTGTCATCTTCAAGCTTAAGGCGTCGGAGTGAACGGCAGGGATCGGCGCTTGCCGATCCCTCAATAGACGTACTGATCTTCAAGCTCTCGGCGCAGACGCAGGTAGCTGTCGTAGCGGTGTGGGGCAACTGCACCGCGCTCGAGAGCGGCGCGTATAGCACAATCAGGCTCGTTGATGTGCGTACAGTCGCTGAAGGCACATTGCGGGATGAGCGGCACGAACTCGCGAAAATAGCCATCAAGCTCGTTGGGCTCGATATCCCATAAGCCTAAGCCGCGAATGCCAGGTGTATCCGCCACGTAGCCGCCGCCGATCAGCGGCACCATCTCGGCGTAGTTGGTGGTGTGCTTGCCTTTGGCGAGTTTAGCGCTCACCTCGCCGACGGCGCGCCCAAGACCGGGCTGGATGGCGTTGAGCAGGCTGCTTTTGCCCACGCCCGAGCGCCCCGTGAAGATTGAAACTTTGCCGATCAGCATCTGCCGCAGCCCCTCAATGCCGATTTGGGAAACCGCGCTGACGTATAACACAGGGTAGCCGATGCTTGCATAAGATGCGAAAAGCGCCCTTGCTTCGCCTGCCACGTCGAGGTCGATTTTGTTCAACACAACGACGGATGAAATGCCTGCCTTCTCCGCCGCTACAAGGCAGCGATCCAAGAAGCGCGTGTTCGGCACAGGATTAGCTGCCGCACTGACAAAAACCGCCTGATCGCAGTTGGCGATCAGCACTTGCTCGCGCTCTGCCGAAGTGCCAGCATACTCACTTGGCTCAATGCGCGAGAGCGAACGTTGGCGCGGTAAAACCTGCTTAATCACCCCGCCACCGTCAGGCAGGCGCTCGATGATGACGCGATCGCCGATCACGCATAGCTCAGTCCGTTTGTTCGCCTGCTTCAGCGTGCCGCGCAGCTGACAGGTCACTAAATCAGCCTGCGTCTGCACCCAGTAAAATCCGCTCTGTGTCTTGACGACAAGTCCTGCTTCGTCTGACTTTTGCATACACCTCCTCATCCAAGTGATAAGCTACAAAGGCATGGTAGCATGAGTTGCACGGGCTGACAAGCACATCAAGGAGTGCGCAAAACCTGATAAAGTCATGGCTGTGCTTGGGCTGTACGCGTTTAAAGCCGATTGTTTCAACTCAGACGCTCTCTTCGGTAGGCATAAAGACTGCAGCGCCCATCTGAAGTGCGCTTTAGCTCGGTGGGCACTGCTGTGCAAAAAACAGGGCGAGGTGGGTTGCCTCGCCCTGATAAGGTACGCCGTTAGGCTCAGTTCTGTGGGACAGGAGTCTTGGCGCGCACGGTGATCTGCTTCGGCTTAGCAGCCTCAGCCTTCGGCAGGGTCAGCGTCAGGACGCCGTTCTCGAAGCTCGCCTCGATCTTGTCACTGTCTACAGGCGTGTTGATGGTCAGGACGCGCTCGAACTTGCCAACTGTGCGCTCGCGCAGCAGGTAGTTGCGCCCCTCGCCGTTGACCTTGTGCTCGCCGCGGATGGTCAGCGTATCGCCCTCGAAGGTGATGTGAATATCCTCAGGCGATAGACCTGGCACATCTGCCATGAGCACCAGTGCGTCGTCGGTCATGTAGGCATCGATGGGCAGCAGCAGCGGGCGATTTTCCGTGCGGAAGAAGCGCTCATTGAACAGCCGATCCATCTCATCGCGGATCGAAAGCAGCTCCCGGACAGGATTCCAACGGTTAATGCTGGTCATGGTTCAGCTCTCCTTTCAACACCGTGTGTTTTCAAAGTTCGCTCTCTAATGTACGGCGCTTGCGTAAACACAGCGTAAACGTTCCATAGATTCTGTATCTGAAATTCTTGGATGAAAACGCTCCTGCCACGATGTTTTCCCCTGTATAATCCAGTCCAGTCGATTCACCACAAAGTGAGAGGGCGATGTTCATCACCTTTGAAGGCGGTGAAGGCAGCGGCAAGACGACACAAGTCCGCCTGCTGGACGAGCACTTGAGGCAGCTGGGCTACTCCAGCGTGACCACGCGTGAGCCAGGCGGCACACCGCTGGGCGAGAAATTGCGCGCGTTACTCCTCGACTCGAACAGCCAAATCGAGCCGCGCGCCGAACTGCTTCTCTACGCCGCCGATCGCGCACAGCACGTCGCAACGCTAATACGCCCTGCTCTTGAGGCAGGTAAAATTGTCATCAGCGATCGCTACGTCGATAGCGCACTCGCCTATCAGGGCTATGGGCGCGGGCTCGACCTGACAGCGCTGCATCATATCATGGCGTTCGCCACAGATGGCCTGCAACCCGATCTGACTTTCTTCCTCGATCTCGATCCACAGCAAGGTTTAGCTCGCCGCGCTCAGGATGGCGAGGCAGACCGCTTCCAGGCGCAGGCGTTAGCCTTTCATCAGCGCGTGCGCGCAGGCTACCTTGCCCTAATTGCAGCCGAGCCGGCTCGCTGGGTGCGCATCGATGCTGCTCAGCCGCTTACTGTGGTGCAGGGCACCATCTTGGCTGCCGTCCAGGAGCGTCTTCACCTGTTGCGGCGTTAACGCAGTGTGCCCAGCAAGTTGATCATCAAGGCTAGCACCCACCCGGCCACAAGCAGCATCCCGAAGCGCCCATGCAGTTGAGCCGTCTTGCGCAAAACAGGATTGAGCGCAGCCGGCTCAGTGTTCACGGCGACGCGCTGCATCAGATTGTAGGCTTGCGGCAAGGTCAGCAGGGCTACCAGAGCCAGCCACGGGGCAACCCCGAACAGCACAATCAGGATGAGCGTCACGTAGGTGCCACTGATCAGCAGGTAATATTCCCAGTTAGCGCGCTTTCTGCCCAGAAGCGTGGCCAGTGTGCGCTTGCCAATCGCTCTGTCGCTCTCCAGATCGCGCAAGTTGTTGGCGTGTAGGATCGCCGCCACCAGGAAGCCTATCGGCAGCGAAGCAACCAGCGCCTCAAGGCTGACCTGCCCTGCTTGCACGAAGTATGCGCCGATCACAATCACTGGACCCATGAAGATGAAGACGGTGATCTCGCCCAAGCCGATGTAGGCAAGCGCGGCCGGCCCGGCTGTATAGAAAAAGCCCGCCAGTACGCTGATCACGCCCAAGAGCAAGATAAACTCCCCGCTCACGCTCACGATGTACAGCCCGACGGCCGAGCCTACACCAAAGGCCGCAATGCCGCCCCAGAAGACCTGGCGTGGCGTCAATTCGCCGCGCTGAATCGCGCCGCCCATACCCAGTGAACGCTCGTTATCCGCGCCCTTGACGTGATCGTAGTAATCGTTGATCAAATTCGTGCCCGCCTGCAGGGCAATCGAGCCGATCAGGGCCAGAGCGAACATCAGCGGATCGAAAAAGCCCTGCCATGCAGCAATTGCTGTGCCAAGTAACACAGGCACCACAGCCGCCGTGAAGCTAAACGGGCGCGCTGCGCGCCACCATACCCGCACAAAGCGCTGCACAGGCGATTCCTCAATGCGCACCGACGTCTGACGCGGCTGCCACGGAATCAAATTCGGCGTGACTAGATCGATGAGCAGGCTGAGCAGCCAACCTGTGATAGCAATCGCCACGATGCCTGCGCCCAAGCGATTCACAGCGTATACCTGCGCGGCATCCCACGCATAGCGACCGATGCCCCGCTGCGCGCCGAAGAGCTCCACACCGACGATCAGCGTCATGCTGTAGGCCAAACCTAGCTTCAAGCTATTCATGATGCTGGGTAGGGCAGCCGGCAAGGCAACCGTCCAGAACTCATCCCAGCGCGAGGCGCCGTAGCTGCGCGCCACCTCAAAATATTTCGGATCAATCCGATAGACGGCTGCTGCCGCATCCAAGAGCAAGATCGGCAGGATGCTGAAAGCGAGCGAGAGCACGCGCGCCTGCTCGTTGAAGCCGAAAGCAAGCACAACGAATGGAATCAGCAGAATCTTGGGGATGGGGTTGATCGCCGTGATGATCGGGCGTAATATGGCGCTTGCCATCGTGCTGATGCCGATTAGCAAGCCCAGTCCGATGCCCAGCAAGCCTCCCAGCAAGAATCCAAGTGTGATGCGCAACAAGCTAACACCAAGCTCCTGCCACAGCCGCCCGTTCTCAAGCATGCGTTGCAGCTCTACCACCACTTGAGAGGGCTGCGGGATGAAGCGCCGATCTAGCCAGCCCTGCACAATAGCCAGCTCCCAGAGCGCTAGCAAGGCAAGTGGCGAGATTACGGAAAGCCAACGTCTAGTCACAGCTGCTTTTCCCTCGTCATTCAAGCTATGCTGAGATTATAGCAGCCTGCCCTTTAGAGGGCAGTTAAGGCGCTGGAGTCGGAGTGGGATTGCGGGCTGTGATGCTAACCTCGACCGCATTGATCGGAATCACCACGTTCTCGCTGCTGAAGCCCTCTCGCGCCACGTTCGCCTGCAGCGTCACTTGGTGCACTCCAACGCCTAGGCCGCTCAGCGAGACGAAGACGCGGATATCATCAGCTGTGAGCGCCTCGAGTGCCACCTGCGCGCCCCGCACAATCACGTTCACGCGCTCAGGCTGCAGCGTGACGGCAAAATCAGCCGTATCGATGCCCTGCACCTGCACAGGGATGCCCACGAACTCACGGCTGCCCTGCACTGGCTCGATCTCGACCGTCACCGTGATATCGGACAGCTCCAACAGGATCACCCCGCTTGGCACGCTCAAGCGTACAATTTGGGTGAAGGTGTGCGTGCGGTTGCTGAGATCGATCGGCTCGGTGAAGATGACGCCGTTCATCGCTTCGATAGTGCGTCGATTGCCGCGCACAAAGACGCGTCGTGGCGACCACATCTGGTTGACGCGCAAATAGCCGCTTGGCAAGTCGCCTGTTAGGCGCGGCTCAACAGCCAACTCAACTACATCAGAGCGCTGCTGCACCTCAACCGTCACAGCGACCTCGGCCGGCGTGAGCGTCACATCTGTAATCGGGCGCCCGTCCGCATCCACAGCGCTAAGCGGCAGCGTGACAGTGAACGTGCCACGCTGACTCTGCACATTCACCTTAACCTGCACAGCAGCCACCTGCGCGACGCGTTCTGCGGCGCCCACAACCAGCACTTCGCTCTGAGCGGGCTGCGCTGTCACGGTGTAGCCGATGGGCGGCTCTTGTTCAAAGCGGACGCTGATATCTTTCAGTTGCTCGACGCGGCGCGCCAGCTGAACGCTGATGCGACTCGGCTGTACACCGATCACAGCTGCGCCGCGCACTTCTGGGGCAAGACTGCCGCGCAGCTCGATAGTGTATGGCTCTTCCCGAGGCGGTAGGCCGCTCAGATCGGCAATCACTTTGACTTGGCGCAGCTCGAGCGTCTCAAAGGCAGACTGCAAGCCACGCACAGTCACTTGGGCAGCTACAGGCGGGCGATTGGCTACGATCAAGCCTTCATCGTAGCGCAGCTCGATCGGCACCTGCCCGATCAGGCGCCGCTGCTCGACTGGGTCGCGTGCTGAGAGCGCGGTATACCATACGGCGAACGCCAGCAACAGCGAGCCAGTTAGCCAACCGAGATTATCCAAAAAGAAGCGCAGCCGTGTGCGCTGCTGTTGCATAGCAAATGCCCTTCCCAGCACGCCTGCGCATCGCTTTGAGCGCTTTAGTGCACGCGCAGCCGTGTAAGTGTCACAAAATCTTCTGCCTGCGCCCCATCGGGTAGATGCAGGCGCAGCCGCGTAAATTGCTGCCCATCGGCACTTTCGTGCAGCGTGTACATGCCCACGATGAGCGTCCAATCGCCCGGTGGCGTCCCTTCGCGCACAGTTAGCGTGTGCTGATCAACTATGACCTCATCCACCTGCCAGGTGCTGGTCGGGCGCGACCAATTGACAGGCATTCCATCGCTCTGGGCGTAGACGTTGGTAGTGTTCGGCTGGGCTAACTGAGCGAAAACGCGATAATCAGCCTGAAGTGGGCGGAGCCGCTGCCAATATAGCGTCAGCCTGAGCGTCTCGCCAACTCGCGCACTGAGCGGTTGTACCTCGTAGCCGATCAGCGCCACAGCATCGCCCAGATTCGCAAACATCGGATTGGGGATGTCTGAGTCGGTGCGGCGCGGCTTAACGCTCACCGTGCCGATATCGACACGATCGGTGCGCACATTACCATTATAAGCCCACATGCGCTCGCCCGTCTTCAGATCGTAAAAGCCGAGCCAGATCGTCAAGGTCTGTGGTGCGTAAGCATATTCAGGCAGGCGCACTGCCACATGATTCCGCCAATATTGCTCGATGTGTGCCATGTGACTGGTTGCCCACAGCCCTTCGCCCAAAAAGACGTCTCGCTGTGCCACGATTGTGCCTGCCTCGTTCTCCAGATGGACGAACAGACTCCAATCGCGGTGCATGATTGCCCTCTGCTGGAAATCCAGATCGATCAGCACATACTCGCCAGGCTGAGCTGTTAGAGCAAGCTCGTGTTGGTAGAGCACAAGTGCCGCTGTGTTCGGCGAGTCGGGCTCGACAAAGGCTACGCCACGCAGCTCTGGATCAGGCGGATAAGGCGAGAGGGGGGGCGGACGGTACGCAAAGATAAGCGTGATCACCCCTGCTATCGCTGCAAAGACGTGCCATCCCGCGATCAGCCGCCCAAGCCACACGCCGCCCAGCCGCCACGCTCCCAGCGCCAGCCAGATGCTGATCGGCGCAATAGCAGCGAACATCAGCCGCCCCTGCGAGGCCCACGTCTCGCTCGTCCAGCGCAGCAAGCCGCCGAACAACACGCCGATCCACACCCAGCTGACCGCGCGCGCCAGCCACAACGCATCCACCCGCCACAGGTGCCGCCCCAAGGCGCTTAGCAGCACACCAACAAGGCACAGCGCCCCAAGCCCGTTGAAAATCGTGTAGATGAAATCAGCAAATGGCACGTTCACGCCCCCGAAGAGGCCCCAGTAGCTCATCAAGAAGGTATGCCGCTCTGCCCAGAGCTGTGCCCCATTAGCGGGGATGGCGCGCCTGCCCACAATGTCTAAAAAGACGTTCAGGCCCGTTGGATCGCCGTATAGCTGCCAGTTGCGCATGTACCACCAGGCGCCGATCGCGATCGTCAAGCCGCCTGTGATCGCCGCGCCTACCACAAACATCCGCAGGCTGCGGATGCGAAAGGCGTTTAACGCTAGCGCTGCTGCGATAATCGGCAGCAAGAAGCCAATGTTGAACTTGGCCAGCATGCCCGCACCACTCAAGGCACCAATCAAGACCAGCTCCCGCACTGATGGCGCACTAGCCCGCTTGATCAGACGGGCAATGCACACCAAAAGCGCCGTCGCCAGCATGTTTGAGAGGTTGTCGTTATTCACGCTGGCGCTGATGAACAGGAACATCGGGTTGAAGGCTACTAGCGCCATGCTCAGGAGCGCCAGACCCTCACGCTGGGGAAAGAGCTCCTGTGCCAGCCGATAGGTCAGCCAGACGGTCAGGCCGCCCAGCGCGAGCGAGAACCACCGCGCCAGATAGATCGCCCATGTAGTGCCTGA
The DNA here is from genome assembly GCA_046719055.1 of Aggregatilineales bacterium. Taxonomy (GTDB): domain Bacteria; phylum Chloroflexota; class Anaerolineae; order Aggregatilineales; family UBA2796; genus CP2-2F. The sequence continues at coordinate 29,433 of JBDNDQ010000002.1, forward strand.
CCTGCTGCTGCGTGCAGCTGTGTGAATGGTCATGTTGGCGTTGCGATCGGGCAGCACCAAGCCGATATCGGCATGCGGATTTATATATCGAATGGCGGCTAGATCGCTTGTATCAAAGCCGAAGGTAAGCGCTGCCGCTAACAGATAGTAGAGTGGTGGTTGGCTGCCCTCTTGCCGCCACGCCGTCTCGACGCCTGCTTGCTGCACAGGTAAGCTGAAGCCGTTCGTGGCGATATACTGCACCATCGGATAGTGCCACAGCTCATCGGATGCCTCCAACAACGGCGTGATGAGGCTGTACAAGAAGGCAAGGAGCAGGTAGGCCATCAAGATGAGGCGCGCAGCTCGACTCATAGCTGTTCAGCGCTCTCTGCCAGCACTTCGAGGAAGAAATCAGCTGTGCGCTGCGCGATGCGCGTCCAGGTGAACTGCTCAGCCAGTCGGCACGCCTGCTGACTCAGCCGTGCGCGCAACAGCGGTGCATCGGCGAGCGTCCGAATGGCTTCAGCGAGCGCCTCAGGCTGCTCAGGCGGCACTAGGTAGACGTTATCGCCGTGACGCAGCTCTGGCAGAGGTAGGGCGGGAGTGCTGGTGATGATCGGGCAACCGTGCGCTAAGCCCGCCATGAATGAGCCACGCCTGAACGAGACGCCGTCGGTATAAGGCAAGGCTAGCATATCACAGGCTAGCAGGTGTGCGCTGACCGCTGCGCTCTCAATAAACCCGGTTCGTCGGACGCGCTCAACCAGCCCTAACTGATTGATCAGCGCATCCACACTCTCGGCATAACGCAAATTGCTGGGATCGCTTGCGCCGATGCGCCCGCCAATCAGCACGAGATAGGCATTCACTCCACTCTGGAGCGCGCTCGCCACGCCGCGCAACAGACATGCTGCACCCTTGCTAGCGTTCAAGAAGCCGAAGTAGCCGATCAGGATGCTGCCTTGAGGGATGTTGAGCGCAGCGCGCACAGCGGCGCGATCGAAGTCGGGCGGCGGCACAGGCGCGATGTTCGAGCCGATCGGGATGCGGCGCAGCGGCGGGAGACCGTGCTCTTTGGCGAGTTGATGCTCATCCTGCACGTTGGTGACGATCACCCCTTTGGCGCTGCGCGCAAGGCTGAGCAACGCTTGGTAGCGCAGACTGCCCGCCTTCGGGAACAGATACGGCACCAACAGATCGTGAAAAGTGGTGATAGTGACGAAGCTGCTCAGCCGTGATGGCAGCAAGTGCACCAGCGGAGCTACCTTGCCAAAGGCGGCCGCCTCGTACTGCAGATTGATCACCTCAAGGCGATGGCGGTGCGCCCAGCGCTGTGCTTGTATCAGCGCGGCCCAATTCCAGTCGCTCACCACAGCCGAGACGTGAATGCCCGCATCGCCGCTGCTCTGCGCCTGACGCTTCGTCAGGATGTGCACGCTGTGCCCCAGTGCCACCAGCGCCGCTGCCAGCTCATGTGTGAACGCACCCACACCGCCTTCCATCGGTGGATATTCGCCTGTGATGAAGCCGATTCGCATACCCTCTGCCTCTAGATGTTGCTGAGTAACGCACGAATCACTTGCCAGTAGATATGTACACGCTCACGGCGTAGGGCGCGCTTCGAACCGAGCGCACCTTTCACGCCCTCCAGCAGCAGTTGCTGCGCATAGCTAACGATCAAGAAAGCGCGCAGCACCAGTGCTGTACCTACGCCGTGAAATTTGCGAAAGTAGCGCACTTTGCTGCACTGGAAGTGAATGTGCTTCGCCGCACTGACCTGCTCGGTGCTCTTGCCACCGTGATGCACCACATATACCCCGCCATGATAGACCACCTTCCAGCCCGCTAGCTTAGCGCGCTTGCAGAAGTCCACCTCTTCACTGAACATTATGTAGCCCTCGTCTAAGCCGCCGATCTGCTCATAGACGGCGCGTCGTAACATCAATGCGGAACCCTGCACCCAGTCCACCTCTGCAATGGCTGTATCCGCGACGTCGCGAGCGTAGAAGCGATCGAGCAAACCCTTCGGTGCGTAAGGCTGCAACCATGTGCTCTCGAAGAGCGCCGTCAGTAAAGTTGGGAAGCGCCGCCGCGAGGACTGATGGGTGCCATCCGTATTGAGCGTATGCGCCCCCAGAATGCCCACGCTTGGATGCGCCCGCAAGTAGCTGACCATCTCAGCCAATGCCGTGCCGCGCACCTCAGTATCAGGGTTGAGCAGGAGCAGAAATTCGCCCTGCGCCGCTGCCAGACCAATGTTGTTGCCCCGCGTGAAGCCGACGTTCTGCACTTGCGATAAAGCACGCACGTACGGATACACCTCGCGCAGCAGCGCCACTGTGCCATCGCTGCTAGCCGAGTCGACCACGATGACTTCGGCAGAGAGAGGCACTGAGCGCAGCGACTCAGCGATGGAGTCTAAGCAGCGGGCTAGGTAGTCTCGTACATTCCACGAGACGATGATGATCGAGAGCTCCATAGGGCACTATTCTACCGCAGCCGACTCTCAGCGGCGCTGCAGGGCGATCCAAAACTGATCAGCGAGGTAGGCGCTGAACGGCAAGCGCGCCGCCCAACGCTCTAGCCCCCCCAGCAGGCGCAATAAGCGCGGGCGGCGCGCCAAAGCGCCGTACAGATCGCTCGGCGGCAAGAAGATGCCCCAGCCGCGCAACATCTGCAGCCGCCATGCTGCGCCAAAGACACGTCGGAATTGGCCAGCCGTCGGATAGTAGACCGGAAAGGCGATGCCACCAATATGCGCTGTGGCCGCGCCGTGCCAACGCCGACTCGCTGTGCGCAGATCGCCGTGCACTGCATGCCAGAGCGTCTCTAGCAGGCTGAAGCGCCCGATCAGGCTGAAAGCTGCATAGCCGCCTGAGCGCACTACTGCCGCCAGCGCCGCGCCAAGCGCCGACCAATTCGCCGTGCAATTGAGCGCCCCATAGTTGCTGTAAACACCGTCAAAAGTGCTCTGAGGTAGCTGCCACGTCTCTGGACGGGCGAAATCGAGCGATTGCGTCTGGACAAGCGCTGTGACTCCGCTCTCGGCTGCCTTTTGGGCTGTGAGCGCCAACATCTGCGGACTGATATCGGTAGCTAGCACGCGCACGCCGCGCTGCGCAAACCAGACCGCGTCCTCGCCTGTACCACAGCCCAGCTCTAAGAGATAGCTCTCAGACGGGAACAGTTCAGCCAGCCACTCCCACAGCTGCTGACGCAACCAACGGCTGACCGGCGCATCGGTTGAGGCAGCATCGTAAGTGCCGGCGACCTGCTCAAAGGCAAGACCGCTCTCAGGCAGGTTCATAGCGCCTCGCGCAGCAGTGCTTTTGCCCCACGATACAACGGACAGACGCATCGCGCGCACTCAGGGCGCTCAGCACGGCGGTAGGCGCGCCGCAGCGCGCGCAAGGCGGGATCGTTTAGCGCGCTGCGCAAGGGCTGCTCGGCAACGCTGCCGCCATTCGGCAGGAAATAGCATGGGCGCAGTTTACCGTCCACCTCGACCACGACCGAGAGCTGTGGCGCGTTACAGCGCGGCGGCGGGAAAGCCTCCAAGCCGTGCGCCGCTGCAAAATAGGCGTATAAGAGGCGCAATTTGGCAGGTGACTCGGCGATCAGCCCGCTAGCGAAATCAGCAGCGTGATCGCGCTCTAGCGCGTCTAGGACTGCGGCAAAAATCGGTAGATCGTCACGGCGCAGGGCGAGCTCAGAGCTATCTACCGCGTTACGCGCTCCGAATGCTTCAGAACTGGTCGTATCCACCGCCAGAAAGCTGATTTTGCGCGCGCCATACGCCTTCGCCAAGCTGATAATGGCCGAGAGGTCGCGGAAGTTGGCGCGCTGAACGGTCGTGCGCGTCGTGATTGGCACATATGGTGCAAGGCGCTGCATGCCTTCGAGGATGATTGGGAGGGCATCCACGCCGCGAATGGCAGCATACCCGTCAGACGAGGCTGCATCAAGGCTCAGCGTCAGCTGATCAACATGGGCTATAATTTCCTGTGCCTGCCTCTTGAGCAAAATGCCGTTGGTCAGCAGGCCAACGCGTACGCCACGCGCACGAAACGCTTGAGCGATCCTCGCCCAGTGCGGGTGCTGAGTCGCCTCGCCGCCGCTGAGCAGCACATACCGCACACCCAGAGTCGGAGCCTCTTCTGCCAGGCGCAGCGCAAGCGGCAGCGGCATATCGCGGCGCGGCGCTTGCCAAATGTGGCAGCTTAGGCAGCGGCTGTTGCAGCCATCGGTCAGATACAACACCAATAACGGCAGCGCGTGAAGCCGATCTGAGTTGAGATTGAGCAGGGGGCGCAGATCGGGCATCAGTTTTCCTGCGGCGCGCCAAGCGGGATGCGATTCGTGCCGCGATCGACTTCCCAAGGGTAGACGACATGAGCATCGGTGACAGCGGCGTAAAAATCGGGCTCAGCGCGGCTGAAGAGCGACCGATACGGATTGAAGTGCAGCACGCACGAGAAAGGCGTAGCGCCTGCCGCCAAGCAGCGGTTCTTGACAGCCGTGCTGGTGCGTCCGCTGCCCCACACGTCGTCCACAATCAAGGTGCGCCGCCCAACTAGTAGCTCATCCTCTGGGAACTGCAAAAAGGTGGGCACAGCAGCTAGCTGAGCGCGCGGCTCGAGATTGGTCTGGAAGCGGACAGCAGCAATAAGCGTGTAGCTAATATCGAGCGCCTCGCTGAGCAAGCCGCCAGGGATAATGCCCCCACGCGTGATGATCAACATGGCATCGAAGTAACCTGCATTTTGAATTTGTGGCACGAGAATATCAATCAAGCGATCCACATCTGCCCATGAAAGTAGGGCATGGCGCGGCAAGTCAGACGGCGTAGCCATAGGCAGAACATCCTTCCCAAGCAAGATCGAAGCTGCTCTTGAATGGTAGCGTAGTCAGTTCGCCTGCGCAATTTCATGGCACAGGCGAACTGCGCTATAATGGGCGCAGAACACAGCGAACAGGCAGGCTTAGCGTATGAAAATCTTAATTGTGGACGATGAACAAAACATCCGAGAGCAGCTGAGCAAGCGCTTGCGGCGTGAGGGTTTCACCGTGTTCACGGGCGCTAATGGCTTAGAGGGTCTGCGTCAATTCCACATCGAGCGTCCAGATCTAGTGGTGTTAGATATTGTGATGCCTGAAATGGACGGCTTGACAGTCTGCCAGCGCATTCGTGAAGTCGCCGAGACGCCCATCATGATGCTCTCGGCGAACGCAATCACTGAGGAAGATGTGGTGCGCGGTCTAACAGCCGGCGCCGATGAGTATCTTGAGAAGCCAGTCGGCATGGATGCCTTTGTGGCGCGGGTGCGCGCTCTGCTGCGCCGCGCAGCGATGGTCAGCCTGGGAGACCATAAAAGCTATGCAGACGGCCATCTGATGATCGACCTGAAGCGTCGTCAGGTCTATGTACGCGGCGTGAAGGAACATCTAACGCCAACTGAGTTTAAGCTGCTGGCTGTGCTGTTGGAGAATGCTGGGCGCGTTGTCTCGCAGCGTGAGCTGCTGGAGCAAGTTTGGGGGCAGGAGTACGCAGAGGATTTGTACTACCCGCGCGTGTACATTAGCCAGCTGCGCCGCAAGATTGAGCCTGATCCGGCTAACCCAACCTATATTCTGACTGAACATCGCGTCGGCTATCGCTTCGAGAAGCAGCCTAACAGTTGAACGGCGCGAAGGTGAGTTGTGGCGCTCAGCGGCATCGCCCTGATCGTAAGCTTAGCGGCACTCTTGCTCTCGCTGATGATGCTCACGCTCATCCTGTGGCAGGATTCGCTCAGTGCGAGCAGCCGCACCTACGCGCTGTTTATCGGTTTGATGACCCTGTGGATAAGCGGGGTCTTGCTCAGCCGTCTGGGGAGCTCAGTAGGTATCACGCCGAGCTTAATCGGGCTTGGGCTGCGCCTGACTGAGATCGGCTTCACGGGCGCTTGCGTGATTGGCTATTTGCTGGTCTTTGTCCTGAGCAGCGGGCCGAGCCGGCCCAGCATGCGCCTGATCTATGCCGCCGTGCTGAGCGTCTTCGTCCTGCAGACTGCCTTGCTCATCAGCACCGAGCCAGCGCGCTACCAGGTGCGCCCTGATGGCACATTGATCTACCGCTTGAGCGAGTTGGGTGTCATCACCTATAGCTTGGTCAGCGCGGCAACGCTTGCCCTGTTGTGGCAGCGCCGCCGCAAACTGAAAAGTCGCTGGTCATTTGTGGGCATCAGTTTGTTCAGTCTGGGCGTGCTGAGCGAGCTGATCAGCCCCGAACTGCGCTACCGCAGCATCGGGAGTGGTCTGAGCGCCGTCGGGGCGCTGGCGATCAGCTACGCCATGCTGCAGACTCAGATTATTGCGCCGCTGATCGGACGTGCGCAGCAGCTAGAAAGCGTGCGCGCTGTCGGCTTGTCCATCACGCAGAGCTTGAATCTTTCCCAAGTGCTGGCCACTATCGCCGAGCGCGCCGCCCTAATTCTGCAAGCCGACAGCGCGCTGATCTTCCTCAATTACGGCGACTACCTGGAGCTGGCGGCTGAGTACAACCTCTCGCCGAAGTTCATCGGCACGCGGCTTGCCTACGGCGAGGGCTTGGTGGGATGCGCTGCTAAAACGTGTCAGACGCAACACGTCGAGAACTATCAGCGCGATTGGCGTGGCGGGCCCGATATCCCCTATGCCAAAGAAGGGTTTGGGGCAGCAGTGGCTGTGCCGCTTCTGCTCGATCAAGAGGTACAGGGGGTGCTGCTCGTCGTAGCGGGCGTGGATAGCAAACGCTTCGATCGGGATGACCTGCACCTGCTTGGCTTGCTCAGTCCGCAGGCGGCAGTGGCTATCGCTAACAGCCGCAACTATGAAGCCCAGCGGCAGCTGACCGAAGAATTGACTGAAGCAACTAGGCAGCTGCGCGATATGGATAAAGTTAAAACACAAATGTTGCAGATGACTAGCCATCAGTTAAAAAACCCGCTATTCTCAGCGCTATCCACGTTAGAAAATCTGCAACACGAGGTGCACGACTTGGCTAACAGCGAACTCCAAGAAGGTTTGAACATCATCCGCGCTGAGTTACAGCGCATGGACCGCATCGTCTCGAACATCCTGAACCTAGAGCGCGTGCAGAATGGTAAACTCGCCTTCAGTGAACTGAATATCGAACTGATCATCGAGGCAGCTGTGCGCGATTTCAGCCATCAGGCTCAGCAGCGTAACATCACGCTCGAGGCAGTGTGCGAGTCGCCTTTGCCGCTCTTGCGCGGCGATCGTCACTTCCTGACGCAGGCTCTGGCTAACCTGCTGGAAAATGCGCTGAAATTCACGCCTGAAGGTGGTAGTGTGAAAGTCCATGCAGCAGTGATCGAAGGTTGTGTGGTGATCAAGGTGAGCGATACGGGCATTGGCATCCCGCCAGCCGATCTCTCGCGCGTCTTCGAGCGCTTCTTCCGCGCTGAGCAGCCCAACGCTGCCCATGCGCGTGGCTCCGGCTTAGGCTTGAGCCTTGTGAAAGCAGTGGTGGATGCGCACAACGGGCGCGTCTGGTTGGAGAGCGCGCTTGGGCAAGGCACAACAGTCTATGTGGCGCTACCACTCGAGAAAGAAGAGGCGCGCAACGCCATCCTGTAGCCCGAGCTGTACACTCGGGCCTGTGCTCGGCATCCCATGCGCTATAATCTGGACGTCTTGCATTGGCAAAAGGCATGAGCTCTATGCGCTTCATCCACATCAGCGATACGCATCTAGGCAAGACGCCTGACTTCACCTACAACGGCTTCAACAGCTACCGCCATTTGGAGAAGGTCGTAGAGACAATCAACAGCCTGCCCTTCTCAGTGGACTTTGTGTTGCACAGCGGTGATGTGACCGAATACGGCTCATCCGAAGAGTACGCCTTAGTGCGCCGCCTCCTTGAGCGCTTGCGCTTCCCCATCAGGTATGCCGTTGGTAACCACGATAACAGTGCCTTGCTGCAGAGCGCCTTGCTGGGGGTTGAATCGCCGAGCGGCCGCTACGACCAGACCTTCACAGTCAACGGCGTGCAAGTCGTCATTTTGGATACGAATAACGGCTTCGTACCGAATGGGATACTCACGGAACGCCAGCTCACTGACTTGCGCGCCTTGTGTACCCCAGAGGGTGTACCCTTGATCATCGCTTTGCACCATCCGCCCGTGCCGCTGGATACACCCTGGATCCAGGAAGGTTGGGCAAGTTTCGGCTTCCGCAGCATGCTGCTGGAGCAAGGCGAGGCGTTCTGCGCTGCCATCGCGCCCGCCCGCGAACGGTTGCGCGGCGTCTTTTTTGGGCACATCCATCGTGCCTTTCAGGTGCAGCGGGATGGCGTCTTCTATTGCAGCGCGCCCAGCACAGTTATCCAGTTCGCAGCCTACCCTGAACAGCGCGATCCGAAGCCTGTGCCTGAGGAACCGCCTGCTTTTGCACTAGTCACAGTAAACGAGGCACAGGTAACCGTCCGACAGTATGCGCTGACGCGTCCGGAGCAGGCCTGAGAAACATGTTGCGCTTCATTCACATCAGCGATTCGCACATCAGCACACCAAGCTTCACCAACTATGGGCACGCGTCTTACCCGAGCCTCGAGGCTGTTGTGAAGGCTATCAACGCGCTGTCTTTTGAAGTTGACTTCGTGCTGCACACCGGCGATGTCGTTCAGGATGGCGCACCCGAAGAATACGCGCTTGCTAAGACGCTTTTGCAGCAGCTTCGCTTCCCGATTCACTACGTGAATGGCAACCACGACGACTCCGACGTGCTGCAGCGCAAGCTGGTCGGGCTTAAGGCGCCGCAGCAGCGCTACGATTATACTTTCAGCATGCGCGGCGTGCAGATTGCGGTCTTTGATAGCGCCAATCGCCGCAGCCATACCGGCAATCTGACCGATCAGCAGCTTGATGCGCTGCGCAACTTATGCACATCTGCAGGCGCGCCCCTGATTCTCGTCCTACATCATCCGCCGCTTCCTCTGGATGCGCCGTGGGTTGATCGCGGCTGGCCTGTGCCGGGACGCCCGCCTTTCGGGACGATGCTGCTAGAAAATTGGCAAGCTTTTCAAGCTGCCATCGCGCCTGCTCACCAACGGCTGCGCGGCGTTTTCTTTGGGCACATCCATCACGCCCACCAGGTCTGGCATAGGGGCATTCTTCACTGCGCAGCGCCCAGCACTTTCGGGCAGCTTGCCAGCCATCCTGAGCAGCACATACCGCAACCGACGCCTGAACAGCCGCCGGCATTTAACGTAGTCAGCCTGGATGAAGAGCAGGTCATCGTGCGGCAAGTCAGTGTAACGCGCATGTAGTACATTTTGAGCTATATTCGAGCGAGAGGTGTTGCCCAGTGAGCAAGCCGGCTATCGAAGCTTACAGCATCAGCAAGCAGTATCGGATCGGCGAAGCGGTCTCTTATCACACACTCAGCGAGACGCTCTCGCGCCTCGTGCAGGCGCCCTTTCGCCGCCGCGCCGAGCCTGATAAGCGCTTGTTCTGGGCGCTGCGGGATGTCTCGTTCACGCTGCAGCACGGCGATGTGCTTGGCGTAGTTGGTAAGAATGGATCAGGCAAGAGCACACTCTTGAAAGTGCTCTCCCGCATCACAGAGCCAACAGAAGGGCGCGCTATTGTGCGTGGGCGGGTTGCCTCATTGCTGGAGGTGGGCACGGGCTTCCATTTCGAGCTGACCGGGCGGGAGAACATCTTCCTGAACGGCTCGATCTTGGGCATGAAGCGCGCCGAGATCGCCCGCAAGTTCGATGAGATCGTCGCCTTTGCTGAAGTGGAGCGCTTCATCGATACACCTGTGAAACACTATTCAAGCGGCATGTTCCTGCGCCTTGCCTTTGCTGTTGCTGCGCACATGGAGCCTGAAATTCTGATCGTGGATGAAGTCCTTGCGGTTGGCGATGCCGCTTTTCAGCGTAAGAGTCTGGGCAAGATGAGCGAAGTGGCGGGCGAAGGGCGCACGGTGATTTTCGTCAGCCACAATATGCCGACCGTGCTGCGCCTGTGCAACGTAGGTCTGTTGTTGAGCGGCGGGCGTGTGGTGGCGCAGGGCGACATCCAGAGTGTGGTGAATACCTACGTGCGGCAGGGTGTGGAACTGGCAGGCGAACGGCACTTTGAGCCTCCTCCAGATACTGATCTCGCTTTTACAGGCGTGCGTCTGCGCGATTGTCGTAACGCGATCAGCGCTCAGATCAATCTGAGTGAGGGCATGTTCGTGGAGCTGGATTACATAGTGCGCCGCTCGATCCGCGCCGCCCAAATCGCCTTTCGACTCTACAACAGCGACGGTACATGCGTGCTGACCAGCACAGCCTTTGATAGCGATCCAACCCGATACGAGGTGACACATGCGCCAGGCAACTATACAGCCCGCATCTTTGTGCCCAGCGCCTACCTGCGCGATGGCAGCTACTATCTAGAGCTGGTGGCGCAAGTGCCGTATGTGCGCCCACTCGATCACATCCAAAATGGCATCAGTTTTGAGGTGCTGGACGACGGCAGCCTGATTTCGCAATTCGGTCCACGTCAGGGCGTAATTGCGCCTACGCTGGAGTGGCAAATCACGCCGTAGCCCCAAGCCGACTTGCTCAAAATCCGCAGTTCTTCTTAAAATACTAGCAAAGCGCAGGAAAGGACTCCCGTGTATGACTAACAAGAACGCCAATGACAGCCTCGACGATATTCGTGGCGACCTGATTGAAGATGATCTGTTCGGCACACTGGACGACGTGCCGCTCCCTGTCTCGCAGCGCGTCGAGCAGAAGCGCATCTTCGGGCTGACAGCTGGCGAGCGCATGATCCTCTCGATCATCTTCTTTATCGCTGTGAGTGTACTGAGCGTGGCTCTCTTGCTCATGACTAACACTGTTGTCATTCCCTAACTCAAATAGGCAGCCATCAGCAAGCACTCATGACAGCACACCCGCCGACTATCCTGCTTGTGGATGACGACGATGAAATCCGTACTACAGCAAGCCTGATTCTCTCGCTGGAAGGCTATCGCGTAGTCGCTGCTGGCAACGGACAAGAGGCTCTGGAGCTGATTGCTGCAGGGAAGTGCCAACCACAGCTGATCATCAGCGATATCGCCATGTCGCACATGGATGGCTACACCTTTCTCGAGGCAGTCCGACAGATGCCATCTATGCGCGCTGTGCCGTTCATCTTCCTGACTGCCTTCGGCTCTCGTAAACACGTCCACATGGGGCGCGAACTAGGTGTGGATGATTATTTGGTCAAGCCGTTTGAGCCGTCTGAGCTGATTGCCTCAGTGCGCAGTCGCCTCGAGCGCGCTCAGGAGATGCGCCAACAGGTTGAGGGCGAGATTGACAGTGTACGGCGCATGTTAGTGCAATTGCTCTCGCACGAGCTGCGCACACCGCTGACTTACATCACAGGCGGCTTCGAGCTGCTGGCTGATATCGTGGCCCAGCAAGCTGATGCACAGGACGTTAGCGTCAGCATTGATTTGATTCGCAGCGGTACGCAGCGGCTTCTGCGCCTCGCTGAGCAGGTGGTCACCTACACCGAGCTGACCAGCGGCTTCGCTGAAAAACAGCTAGGTGAGTTCGGCGAATGCCTGCCGATCCTCGAGATTGTGGAAAACGCGCTAGCAACTGCCTATCCCGAGCTGCGAGCGCGCAGGCTGAACCTTGAAACTGCTTACCTAGACGTTGATGAGGCCAGAGTTTACGGGCTAGCCAAGCTGCTCACCAGCGCGCTCTACGAAGTTGTTCGCAACGCTGTCACATTCAGCGCAGAAGGCGGCACCATCCAGCTGCAAGTGAGCCAAGCTAAGGGCTTTGTTCAGATTGTGCTGGTCGATCACGGCTGCGGCATCGCTGAGGCTGATCTCGAGGCAGTCTGGCAGATCATGGCGCAATCGAATCGGCAGCGCCGTGAGCAGCAAGGCGTGGGGATGGGGCTGCCCATCGTCCGCCAGATCATGCGCTTGCACGGCGGTGAGGCAAGCCTCGAGAGCCGTCTAGGGCAAGGCACGACAGTCACTTTGCGCCTACCAATCTGTTCTAGCGCAGCAGGTATGCCCAGAAGAGCGCAATCTCTGTGATTGGGGCATCGGGCGCATTGGATGGGTTAGCGTACAGCCCCTCATTCAAGCCAACCAAGCGGCAGCCCATGCGCGCATAGAAACGACAGGCCGCAATGTTCGTCTGCTGGGTTTCCAGCAGGATAGCGCGCGCATTCCACTCACGGGCAGCGCGTACCGCCAAGTGCCACAGTCGCCTGCCGATGCCCTGTCTGCGAAAGTCTAGGTCGATCATCAAATTCCAGATGTAGGCGGTCTCGTTCCAGGCCTCCCACGTCATATCCAGCAGACCAACGCGCCGCCCACCGTTCAGCACTGCCACGCGCTGATAAGCCGCCGTACCGCGCTCCAGCCGCTTGCGGATGCCGGCTTGCGCCTGTGGTGTGAAGTCGTACAGACCGCCCTTGTCAAAGGGTTGTGCCAAACGGCGCTCGCTCAGCTGCCAGCTGACCGAATAGCCGTCGCCGGCTCGCTCAACGGTTAGGATCGTATCGGTGCGGTAGGTTGGGCGAATTTCAGGCAGTCTGGGGATATCTTCAAGCGTGAGTGGGCGAATCTCGATAATTGGCTCATCAGCCATCAGCATAAACTGGCTCGCTTTGGGTAGAATAGACGTGCGACCATCAATTTTATCCCGAAAGTGACTGAGGCTCTGAATGAAACAAGTGAACTTGAGCTACACCGAGCAAGGGCAAGGCGCGCCGCTCGTCTTGCTGCACGGATTTCCTTTCAACAGCAGCTTGTGGCGGCATCAAGCGCGCAATTTGGGCGATATCTGCCGTGTGATCATGCCCGATCTGCGTGGCTTCGGGCAAAGCGAGGTTACTGAAGGCATCTACGATATGGATGTGCTGGCACAAGACGTGCTGCAGCTGCTCGATAGGCTGGGCATCGAAAAGGCTGCCATTATGGGGCACAGCATGGGCGGTTATGTGACCTTAGCCCTCTGGCGCTTGGCACCAGGGCGTTTTAGTGCGCTCGGTCTGATTGCATCGCATGTTTGGGCAGATAGCGAGGCGCAGCTGCAAGCCCGTGAGCAGTTGATCGCTCAAGTTCTAGAGCACGGCGCCAGCGCAGCAGCTCAAGCTATGCTGCCGCGCCTATTCGCCCGCAAGCCTTCGGCCGATGAGCCAATTCAAGAGCAAGCGCGCGCAATGATACTCGAGGCGCGCCCAGCCAGTCTGGTAGGTGCGCTGCGCGGCATGATGCGCCGCCCTGATAGCAGCGATTTGCTCCCGCAAATTAGTGTACCGACCCTGCTCCTATGCGGCGACTCCGACCCGATCGTTCCCACTAAGTGCGCCGAGGAAATGGCGCGGCAGCTGACGAACGCTATGCTTGTGGTCGTTGAAAAAGCTGCGCATATGCCCATGCTCGAGCAGCCACAAGCCACAGCATTGGCAATGCGCACCTTCCTCAACAGCGTCCGCCATCCTCAAGTTGAGAGCTGACGGGCGTATCGCTGCAAAAAGCTGCGCTGCGTCTCGGAGAGCATGTAGAAGTAGCATGAAAGTCGGCGCGCCTGTACGCTCAGCACGGCTTGGTGCAGGCTTTGCCCATGCCGCATGAAGTAGACGTGTAAGATCGTGCCTGTGCGCCCAGCGCCGGCGTGACAGTGCAGATAGACGGGCTTGCCAGCCGCTTGCATGGCATCGATGTAGTCGACGATAGCATTAGCTTGCATCTCGCTTGGCGCGCCGAAATCTTCGATTGGCGAGTGGTACATCTCGATGCCGAGCAAGGCGGGCGGCTCAGCCAAGAACGATCGCCACGCTGTGAGTGGATGCTCAGTCAGTGAGACGATAGCACGAATGCCTTCAGCATGCAGCCTGCTGATATCTTGTGGGCTTCCAGGTATCGGGCCTGCTGCCAAAACGCTGGGCACAATCCAGTCGAACTTGAACATACTCATCCTTTCAAACGCGCGTATACATCGCCCGAGCGATGCTTTTTAGGATGTGTTTCTAAAGCGCGATAGACTTCGTCTGCGCTTGCCCAGCTTGGAAGCATGAAGGTGAATGTCTCTTTATAGACCGCTTCGAACTCGTAGTCACCTAGCTCCCGCAGGCGCGCCATGCACGCCATTGCCTCTGTTAGCAACTCTGGGCTGTACTCAAACGAAAGCGCTTTAACAGGTTGCGAAAGGCCCTGCAGCACGGGCAGCTCATAGCCTTCCACGTCTATCTTAATGAACGAAGGTAGGCCATGCTCTGCAATCAGCGCATCCAAAGTTGTGACAGGGACTTTTTGTGTGGCGTACCAGCGGTGTCCTTCCCAACCAGGGCGGCTCTTCAGACGCTCGATCCACTCTGTAGAGAAGGACGATGTTGCGTTCACAGTGCTCAAGTGAAGCTCCAGCTCGCCCTGCTGAGCCGACACACCGCCTAGATAAAAGGCCGCGCGCGGATGCCCACCGAAGCGCGCTTTGAGCTGCGCCATACACTCTGTTTGTGGCTCGATCGCCAGCACGCGTGCCCCGAGCGCCAAGAAAACGGCTGTGCGACTGCCAACGTTGGCGCCTACGTCAAAGACCAGGTCGTTTGGGCGGATGAACTGACGGTAGAAGGCGCGCGTCCTCACGGCATGCCGTCGCTGGCGAAGGGCGTGCATCAGCTGGCGTGCCACGCCGTACATACCCAGCTTTTTTAGCGCATTTTTAACGTGATGTCGCATTCAGAACGCCCCTGTTGCGTATAAGATAGGGCTGCTCATAGAAGTTGTGATCCTACAGCGCCAATAGCAGCACTTTGCGCCAATGTTTTAATTATGTCAGAGATTGTCGTGCTTCTAGTGAATCTACTGCGCAGAGCATAGCGCACTATGTCAATTTTAACAAGCGCTTTTGGCAACTCTGAAGGTCTGCGCACTCTAGTTGTTGCGCGTAACCCGCTGGCGCGGCTTGGACTGACAGTACTACTTGCTGCGCAGGCAGGCGTTCAAGTGCTTGGCGAAAGCGAGCCAAGCCTCGAGCTTGGCGCTCAAATTGAGCAAGTGCAACCTGATGCGCTGCTCTGGGATGTGGACTGGGAAACCGACATAGCCTTGCTGGCATCGCTCAGTGCCGAGACGACGCCGATTCTCGCCCTGCTGAGCGACTCAGCCCTCATGGCGCAGGCTTGGCTGAGCGGCGCGCGCGGCGTGCTGCTGCGCACAGCGCAACCTTCACAGATCGTGGCTGCGCTCCAGGCAGTGGCGCAAGGCTTGGTCGTCTTCGAGCCTGCGCTGGGGAACAATCTGCTGCCTGAGCGGGCGCTGACGCTCGAAGAGCCGCTGACGAACCGCGAGCGCGACGTTCTGCGCCTGCTGGGCGAAGGTCTAGCCAACAAGAGCATCGCCCTGCGCCTGGGCATCAGCGAAAACACTGTAAAATTCCATGTCAATGCGATCATGAGCAAGCTGGGCGCACAAAGCCGCACGGAGGCGGTTGTACGCGCTGCACGTCTCGGCTTGATCACACTTTGAGCCGGTTTGCATTTACCACTTGCTATTTTTCTGAATTCGGGCGTATAATCTAAATATCCAGATTAATCGAATTGATCATATGATTGACCATCACGATGACCCCTCGCCTAGACTCAGTGCTGCTAAACTACATCGTGGAGCACAACTTACAGCCCGGCGATCAGCTGCCCTCGCTGGCTGAGCTGAGTGCGCAGTTGAACATCAATGTGGGCAAGCTGCGCGAACAACTGGAGGTTGCTCGTGCGCTCGGCTTGGTGGATGTACGGCCACGTACGGGCATTCGCTTTCGCGCGTACGACTTCTTGCCCGCCCTGCGCCTGAGTCTGCTCTTTGCACTCGCGCTAGATAAAAGCCACTTCATCGCCTTCACAGAGCTGCGCAATCATCTTGAGGTGGCCTTCTGGCACGAGGCTGTGGAGCGGCTGACCGATGCAGACAAAGCGGCTCTGCATGAGCTGTGTCAGCGTGCTTGGCAGAAGCTGAACAACCAGCCCTTCATCCAGATTCCCCACCAAGAGCATCGCAAGTTTCATATGGGCATCTTCGCCCATCTCGATAATCCTTTCGTCAGGGGGCTGCTAGAGGCATATTGGGAAGCCTACGAGGCTGTGGAGCTGAATACTTATGCGGACTTGGCTTATTGGCAGGAGGCATGGAGATATCACGAAAAAATTTTACAACACATCCTAGAAAATAACTCTGAGGCAGCGTTGCAAGCTTTCATCGAGCATACGCAGCTGCTGCGCCATCGCAACAGCGCCGGCGCGCCTGCGAACAGCGTTTTTCACAAACCCACCAATGCGTAACGAGATAAGGTTAAGGAGACAAGCGATCCATGTGTGCCGTTGAACTGACGACTGACAAGCGCACCGATGCAGGTGTGCTGATCAATGACTTTGCGATCGTGGCTGCTACGGTGAACGGCTCCGGCAGCCAGACCGCTAACAATACGCTTGTGCGCGCCCTTTTCAAGATGGGCATCCCCGTCAATGGCAAGAATCTGTTCCCCTCCAACATCTACGGCCTACCGACGTGGTATACCATCCGTCTGAGCAAAGAGGGCTATATCGCGCGCCGCCCCGACTATCATGTGCTGGCTGCCATGAATCCAAAGACTCAGGCTGAGGACATCGAGAAACTAGCCAGTGGTGGCATTTGCATCTACCCTGAAGAGTGGAAGCTAAAGCCGACGCGCAGCGATATCACCTACATCCCGATGCCCGTCCGCGAGATGGTCAAAGAGAGCGGCGCAGCGCCGGCTTTGAAGGAATACGTCGCCAACATGGTCTACGTTGGCGCTATGGCAGAGCTGCTGGGCATCGAGCTGGCTGAGATCAAAAGCGCGCTAGCCTACTTCCTCAAGGGCAAGGCCAAGGCAGTCGATCTGAATTACTTCCTCGTGGAAAAGGCTGCGGCACACGTGCGTGAGCACTTTGCGGATGTGCCGCGCAACTTCCGCGCTGAGCGCATGGACGCCACACAAGGCAAGATACTGATTGAGGGCAACTCTGCGGCGGCCCTGGGCGCAATTTTTGGCGGCGTCAGCGTGGCGGCGTGGTACCCGATCACGCCCTCCACCAGTATGATTGACGCCCTGATGGACTATGCCAAAGAGCTGCGCGTCGAGCCTGACGGCAAGACCACGCTCGCCATCATTCAAGCCGAGGACGAGCTGGCAGCGGCAGGCATCATTATCGGCGCTGGTTGGATGGGCGCTCGCTCCTTGACGGCGACTTCTGGGCCTGGCATCTCGCTCATGGCGGAGTTCAGCGGTCTGGCCTACTTTGCCGAGGTGCCGTGTGTCATCTGGGATATTCAGCGCATGGGGCCTAGCACCGGCCTGCCAACGCGCACCTCACAGGGCGATGTGCTAAAGGCATACTACTTGAGTCACGGGGATACGCGCCACGTGGTACTGCTGCCCGCCAACATGAAGGAGTGCTTCGAGTTTGGCTGGCGTGCTCACGACCTAGCCGATCGCTTGCAGACGCCGATCTTTGTCCTGAGTGACCTGGACTTGGGCATGAATCTGTGGATGACCGACCCGTTTGACTATCCCGATCAGCCGATGGATCGCGGCAAGGTCATCACTTATGAGGATCTCGAGAAGTTTGGCACATGGGGGCGCTACAAAGATGTGGATGGCGATGGGATTGGTTATCGTTCGCTGCCGGGTCAGGGGCCTGCCTATTTTGCGCGCGGCACCGGGCACACAGAGTATGCTACCTACAGCGAGCGTCCCGACGACTGGCACAAGAACCTTGATCGGCTTGCGCGTAAGTTCGAGACGGCACGCCGCCTCGTGCCCCGGCCGATCAGCCAGCTTGAGCAAGGCAGCCAGGTCGGGATTATTGCTTACGGCTCCACTGAGGCGCCCATCGCTGAGGCGCGCGACCTGCTCAGGGCTGCCAACCTGCCCACCAGCTACCATCGCATTCGCGCGCTGCCGCTCGGAGAGGCGACCCACGAGTTCATTGGCTTATATCAGCGCATCTACGTCGTCGAGAACAACTATCTTGGGCAAATGGCCCAGCTGCTCAAGATGGAATATCCCGACTTCGCTAATCGCATCATCTCGGTCAGCCACTGCGATGGCTTGCCGCTAACAGCCCGTTGGATCGCCAATTCGATCCTGGAGAAGGAGCAAAAGTAGCCATGACTGCCCGTACCCAAAAAACGAACGCACTCGGTCTGGAAAAGACCGCTTACAAAGGCGCCGAGTCGACCCTGTGCAACGGCTGCGGCCACGATTCGATCTCGGCCAAGATCATTGATGCCTGCTGGGAACTCGGCTTGGACCAGCGCTACATCTTTAAGCTGAGCGGCATCGGCTGCTCCAGCAAGACGCCCGCCTACTTCCTGGGCCTTTCGCACTCGTTCAACACGGTGCACGGGCGCATGCCTTCGGTTGCTACCGGCGCAACGCTAGCCAACAGCAGCTTGATCTGCATCGGCGTCAGTGGCGATGGCGATACCGGCAGCATCGGACTCGGTCAGTTCAAGCACATGTTGCGCCGCAATGTACCTGCCGTCTACATCGTAGAAAACAACGGCGTCTACGGCTTGACCAAAGGGCAGTTCAGCGCCACTGCGGATGAGAATCAGCGCCAGAAGTACTACGGCGTGAACCCCTTCCCACCCATCGACCTGTGCCTTGAGGCAATTGTGGCGGATTGCACCTTCGTAGCGCGCTCGTTCAGCGGCGATCCGCAGCAATGCCGCGAACTGATCAAGGCAGCGCTCTCGCACAAGGGCATGGCGTTAATCGATATCATTAGCCCGTGCGTCACCTTCAACGATACGCCCGAATCGACGAAGAGCTACGCCTACGGTAGGGCGAACAACATCGAGCTGCAGCAGATCGAGCACATCCCGCCGGGTTTGGTCATCCAGCGCCAAGAGATCACCATCCCGGAGTACGCCGAAGGCGAGACCATTGCTGTGACTATGCATGACGGCTCTCAAATCCTGCTCAAGAAGACCGATCACTCGCACGATCCGCGCGACAGGCAAGCGGCGATCCGTCTGTTGGAGCAGGCAAAGGCAGAGCAGAAGTTCATCACAGGCTTGATCTACATCGCCGAGCCGCGTCCAACGCTCCGCGAGCTGGAGCGCCTGACCGATACGCCGCTGGCTACGCTGCCTGAGGAGCGTCTGCGCCCAAGCCGCGAGGCACTGGCGAAGGTGATGGCGAGCCTGAGCTGATTCACAACGTTTCAAAGGAGCGGCGCCTGCCGCTCCTGACGAGGATGCATCCATGCAGATCGATCCTGTCGCCTTGCTGTGCGGCTTGGTGGAAATTTACAGCCCATCCCACCAGGAGCGCCGTGCTAGCGAATACCTTGCCGCACAGATGCAGGCGGCGGGCTTCGATAATGCCTTTGTGGATGCAGCCGATAACGCAGTGGGTGTGCTGGGCGAAGGCCCACGCGAGTGCATCCTGCTCGGCCACATCGATACCGTGCCTGGCTACATCCCACCCCGCCTTGAGGCGGGCAAGCTCTACGGGCGTGGCTCGGTGGATGCCAAAGGGCCTCTTGCAGCGTTCGCCAGCGCAGCAGCCCTCGCCGGTAGGCAGCCAGGTTGGCGCATCATCGTGATCGGCGCCACTGAAGAGGAAGCGGTCACTTCGAAGGGCGCGCGGCACGCCCTAACCGTCTACAATCCAGCCCTGGTGGTGATTGGCGAGCCAAGCCGCTGGGATCGCATTACACTGGGCTACAAAGGGCGCATGCTGCTGGACTACCGCTTCACACAGCCGATCAGCCACACAGCCCGCCCAGAGCCAAACGCGCTCGAGACTGCTGTCGCCTTTTGGAACGCTGTACGGGCTGATGTTGAATCTTTCAATGAAGGGCGCGAGAAAGCCTTCGATCAGCTCTTCACGACACTGCGGCACATCCGTAGCGAAGACGACGGCTTCCATGAGACCGCCTACCTGACGCTCGGCTTTCGTCTGCCGCCCGACCTGACGCCCGATCAGCTCAAGGCGCGGCTGGCAGTCTACGCCAATGGTGCGCAGCTGAGCTATCGGGGCGAAGAATTCACCTACCGTGCCGAGAAGAACTCGCCCTTGGTGCGCGCTTTCAATAACGCCATACGCGATGAAGGCGGCAAGCCAGGCTTTGTCTATAAGACTGGCACGTCAGATATGAACATCGTCGGCCCGGTGTGGCGCTGCCCGATAGTTGCCTATGGGCCTGGCGACTCCGCGCTCGATCACACACCCAACGAGCACATTGAGATCGCCGAGTATGAGCGCGCTGTACGCGTCCTGGTGCGTGTGCTACAGAGTCTGGGTGAGATAAGCTAATCGCCGTAGCGCGCGCGCAAGAGCGCCATTTTCTGGCGGAAAGCAGCTTGCACAGGCAGCACTACGTGAAAGATGCTGCCCTTGAAGTTCACTTCGTCGTGCCCTTCGCTCTCCACCCAGATTTCGCCGCCATGTGCCAGCACTGCGCCGCGAGCAATTGCCAAACCTAGGCCCGGCCCGCCTGCTTTGAAGGCTGTCTTGCCGCTAGAATGCAGCTGAACATCGCCCAGTCGGTAGAACTTCTCAAAAATCAACGTGTGATATTGAGGATCGATGCCAATACCTGTGTCGGCGATCTGGACGTGTGCAACGCGCTCTAGGATCGGGTGATCTTCGTAGCGTAAAGTAATGCGAATCGTCCCGCCGTCAGGTGTGTACTTGATCGCGTTCATCAGGATGTGATAGAAGGTCTTGCTGAGCAAGCCGGGATCGGCCTCAATATAGACGCTCTCACCATCGCTTTGCCCGAAATCCGCGAGCAAGGTTAAGCGGCGCTGCTGGAGGGCCTCTTTGAACTGCATCTCAGCGCCGCGCAACACCAGCGGCAGCGAGACAGGCACCGCCGCCACTGTGACCTGCTCGAGATCGATGCGTTGCACGTCCAGCATGTTGTTGACGATCTCGTGTAGGCGCTGGCTGCCGTTGGCGATGCCCTCAATCATCTCGCGCAGCAGTGGGTTCTCGCGCACGGCTGGATCAGCCAGCATCATGCTGGCATAGCCGCGCATGATGGTCAGCGGTGTGCGCAGCTCGTGCGCTGTTACCTCGATGAAGTCCAGCTTAGCGCGATCGAGCTTCTCCAGCGTTTCGAAGGCTTTGCGCAACTCTTCAAGCGTCATGCGATCGTTTTGGCGCAAGCGCTCGAAAGTTTGGCGCACCATTTGCATAGCGAGGTCGGCGTTGCGCTCAAGGATGGTGCGGAAGACGTCTTGGTCGATCTCTAGGACGGTGGTCTCGGTGGTGGTGGTGACGGTCGCCGAGCGCGGCGCGTCGGAGATGATCGCCATCTCGCCGAAGTAGTCACCAGCGGTAGCGCGGCGCAGCACCAGGCGTTCCTCGCTGAGCATGTCGAAGCGCTTGGTGATGATCACCTCGCCCTCGCAGATCAAGTACAGCACCTTTTCGTAGGCGCCCTCGCGACATAAGATAGTATCCGGTGGATAGGTAACTTGTCGGGCGAGCTGAGCAAGCTGTGCTAGCTCTTGCGCACTTTGGATGCCTGGAAAAGTTTGCCGCAGTACCTCAAGGGGTTGAATGGCCATACCTTGCCCCACCTGTTTTTATCGTGTATCTTACCATTGTAAACTGATCTCGAAGCTCTAGACTGCATTAGAGGCAGTTAGAATTGCGTTTAAGTTAGCTCAGCTAGGGCAATTTGCCCTCTGCAGCTGCAACCACGCTATGCGTGCCAGCTAAATGCGGAATGACCGAGAGCTGGAAGGGTAGGTGCTGCTTGGGCGGCAAGACTTGGTCAGGTGGCAGGCGCCAATGCCGGAAGCCAGTGACACGCCCATCTTCATCGTAGAGCGTGGCTACAAGGCTGAGGCTTTCTGCGGCGCGTTCGCTGTGATTGCGCAGCTCACCGCTCAGCACGTAGCGCCCTTCAGTGTAGACGCTGTGTAGGCGCTCAACTGAGAGATCTGGCAGGTTCTGTGTGTTGTGCAAGGCGCGGGCTACTTCGGCCACGGCGCCGCTGTACTGATGGGGCGTCTGTTCGAACTGCGCACCGTAGGGCGTAGTCTCATCGGGCAGTAGGTAGCTACGTGCTGTGGCAACCTCCCGCATTGCCAACGCATTGCCAAGTTCATCCACCAGGTAGACGCGCACCACTGGCTGGCTGATCGGCTTGCCCAGCGGATTATGCAGGCTGCCAAGGCATAGCAGACTACCTACAGGCGTCTCTTTGCAGTTGAGCGTATTTACAGAAAGCGGCAAGGGCGTTGGCATAAGCGTGAGTGCAATCAGAGTGGCTGGGTTGAAAGTTGGCGTGCGGCGCAGACGCGGTGTAGGCGTGATGGTTGGCGTGCTCGTCCATTTCAGCAGGGCTAAGGTTGCTACTTGCGTAGAAGGACTGGTAGTACCACTCTGACTGCAGCTCGCCACCAGAACCCCTAAACAGCACCATAACCAAACTAACTGCCGGTTCTTTCGCACGCTCTGACCCTCAATCGTTATCTTAGATGGCTTGTGGCAATTATACCCTCATCGGCACGACTAGGCTGTAGGCGACTCAAGCGCCAGGATGCGCTCACGCAGCAGATCGGGCATGGGCGCCTTAGTCAGCGCCTTGTAGTCGTACATCACGACAGAGCCGCTGCCTTCAGCTGCTACTTTCGCCAGCTTGTGGCTGACAATACAGTAGTCCATCATGAATCGGTCTGCTTCCAAGCTGTGGGCGCGCACGCCTACCGAGAGCGTATCAGGATAGGTGAGCGGTGCCCGAAAACGGCATTGTAACGAAGCTACAATCGGCCCAACGCCAAGCTCCTGCATGTAAGTGAGCATTTGAATCCGCTCGAAATATGCGATCCGTGCACTCTCGAAGTAGCGGAAGTAGACGACGTTGTTGACATGCCCGAAGGCATCCATCTCGCCCCATGCTACGCTGATCGGAATGACCACCGAAAAGCCATCCAACAAGTGTTCCATAGCTATTGTTCCTAAAGGCTGCTGTACCTGCGCAGGTACAGCAGCACAATGCGTTAGTCACCTATTTCGGCGCTGGTCTCTTGACTGGGCTGCTTACCCCTATCGAAGCTTACGATGGGCAGCACGAAGCTGAAAGTAGAGCCAACGCCAACCTCGCTATCCACCCACATGCGCCCGCCCTGCTTCTCAATCAGCTTTCGTGAGATCGGCAAGCCCAAGCCCGTGCCTTCATATTGGCGCGCCGCGTTGTTATCTACCTGCTGGAACGGCTCAAAGATGAGGTCAAGCTTATCGCGTGGGATGCCGATGCCGGTATCTGTCACCGAGACTTGCACCATCGGCACGCCGTCTAGCTCAGTGCGGAAGCACGCGATGGTGATGCTGCCTTGCGGCGTGAATTTTGCCGCGTTAGAGACCAGGTTTAGCAGAGCTTGGCGCGTGCGAAACTCATCACCCATCACATTAGGCAGGTCGGGCTCGATCTCTTGGTACAGCCGCACCGGCTTATCCTTGAGCAACCCTACTGCTGTGGAAGCAACACCTTTGACTACCTCTTGGAGGGCGAAGGGTGCGATGGAGAACTCCATGCGGTCTGCCTCGATCTTTGCCTGATCTAGGATATCGTTGACCAGACCCAGCAAGTGTTTGCCGCTCTCATAGATGGTTGTCAGATCTTGCTCTTGCATCTCGGTGAGCGGCCCATCAATGCCTTTGAGCATCACCCGCGAGAAGCCGATGATCGAGTTGAGTGGCGTGCGCAGCTCGTGCGACATGTTGGCAAGGAACTGACTCTTGACGCGATCGAGCTCCATCAGGCGCAGGTTAGCGGCACGCACTTCGCGCAGCAGCCGCGCATTCTGGATTGTAGCGCTCAGGGATGAGCCAAGCGTCTGCGTCAGGCGCAAGGCATCGTCGGCAAAGCCGTTGGGCACTTCTCTGACCGCACCCAGTGCGCCCACAAAGTTTTCGCCGGCGTAGAGCGGCACTAGCAGCAACGATCCCTCTTCAGGCAAGAAGCCGCGCAGCGCTGAGGCTAGGCGCGCCAGCCCAAGCTTACCTGTTGTGGTAAGGCGCCCGCTCTTGCCCACGTCGGCAAGATCGTTGACTACCAGCGGCTCACGAGCTTGGGCGAATTCCTTGAAGAAGGGCTGGGCGAATTCGTAGTAGGGCGGGATGATCAGCTCCTTGCCGCTTTGTACAGCGCTGTAGGGCACAAGGCGGGTACCGCTCTCATCGAAGACCATCACGGCAGCCGCTAGCGCGTTGAGCTTATCGCGCAGCAGCTCGGCAATTTCACGTATCCGCTCGGCTTGCACCTCAGACTCGGCGAAGGCAGTCGTCGCGGCACGCGTGGCATCAAACAGGAAGCGCATCTCCTCAGCGCGGCGCACCGAAGAGGCGAACAGCTCGGCGTTATCGATAGCAATAGCGATCTGACCCGCCAACGTCGAGAGGATTGCCACGTCTTGCTGTGTGAAGGCGCCAGCTGTGTTGCTCTGTACGTCTAAGGCGCCCAGGATCATGTCGCGGGCGATCAAGGGAAGCGCCATCTCAGCCCGTGTATCAGGCAAATCGGGGTTGGGCTTGTGAATGGCGCGTGGGTCTGTGGTGTCGCTCACAATCTGCGGCGTGCCCGTCGCCGTCACCTGCCCGATCACAGAGCGCGAACCGACAGGCAAACCATGCCCGCGCGCCAGGAGCCGCTTACCAGCCTCACCAGTCGAAGAGACCACGCGAGCAAATGTGCCTTCATCATCAATGCGGAAGATTTGCACATGATCAAAGCCAAAGCTCTCCTTGATCTGATTCACGATCAAGTCGAAGAGCTCATCCAGACGCAAGGTGCTAGCGGCTGCTTGGGCAATTTGAGCGCTCAGCGCCAATTGGCGGGCGCGCCGTGTGGTCTGCTCGAGCAAGGCGCGGCGCTCAAGGCCAATGCCGACTAGGTCTGAGATTGAGGTGTAGATACGCACCTCGCGTTCAGTCATCGGCCATGGCTCATCAGCGTTGATTAGCAAGGCGCCCAGCGGCGTACGATTGGTGCCAAACAAGGGGAAAACTACCAGCGCCCGTGCGCCGAACATGAGCCTGTAGGACTCAACATCGAGGATGAACTCGTCCATGTAGGCATGCGGCGCATAGACATCCTCAATCCATGTCCATTCGGGACGTCGAATGACATTCCAGAGGGGGAACTGTTCAGCCGTGAAGCGTGCCCCAGAGAGATCGGGGCCGTTCTCATCGCGCTGCCAGAAGGCCACAACTTCAATCGCAGCGTTGCGATCATCCCAGCTCTCACTGACTAAGCGCAGCGTCATGACGCTGCTGACGAACAGCGGTGCGGCATAATCTATGATGGCGTCTATCTCTTGGCGCGGGCTGGCTGCGTTGGCAATGGCGCGGCTGGTCTGGTACAGGATGGCGGTTTCCTCTAGCGAGTCCTGCGTTTGGCGCACCAGCGCAAAGTTGTCGAGCGAGATTGCGGCTTGGTCAGCTAGCGTTGTCAGCAGCTGTTGCTCGGTGCGCGTAAAGCGATGCGGCTGATCGTAGGTGATGATCACACGCCCGTTGATCTGCCCTTTGACCTGCATCGGCACAGCCGCCTGAGCGCGGAAAGCACCGAGATAGAGCAGAGGCTGAATGGAATCCAGCAGGTTGGGATCAGCATCCTGCACATCTTCAATGAAGTAGGGCGGCATGTCCAGCAGCTCCCAGCTGCCCTGCATCAAGGGACGATCCACCTGCACCGCCTGCGAATTGGGATCGTCGGCACGCCATGCCATCACCCACTCGATGCGCTGCTCGGTCTCGCGCATGCGCAGCAACAGTACATCAATGCGGCTGGGCGCCAACTTCAGCAGTTCGTCGCGCAGTGCAATGATAGTTGTCTCAATCGAGTCGGCTTGGCGGATATTCAGACTCGCCTCAAACAGCAGTGTAGTGGTCTGCAGGGCTTGGGCGGTCTCTTGGGCGAGGCGAGCTGTCTCGCAGGCGGCAGCGGCTTGATCGGTTAGGTTGCTGAAGGTGCGGCGCTCCTCAGGGGTGAGGGGATGGTAGCTATCATAACCAATGCACAGCCAGCCGATCAGGCGATTGCGCGCGCGCATCGGGAAGATCGCTAGCGAGACCACGCCCAGCTCCCGAATCTGAGGATCGTCGCTAAAGGTTGGATTCTCGAGGATGTTACTATCTACGAACAGGTCTTGAGTGAGCAGCGCATGCGGCACAGGCAAGGGCATATCGACTGCATCGACCGTGACCCCATCTGGCGACTGCCAAGCAGCGTAGACTGGCCCGGGCTGCCCCTCTTTATTGAAGATAACATAGAAGTGGGTGACTGCGAACTCATCCACCAGGTGACGGCCGATCACGTTCAAGATGCCGTAGATTTCGTTCTCAGCAGCAACACGGCGGCTGATCTCGTACAGGCTAGTCGTCTCGCGCAGACTTTCTTGCAGCACACTCTCCAGCTCGCGCAGCTCTGTCACATCCTGATAGACCGCCACTGCGCCAACGATCTGACCGCTGCGCATGAGCGGTACAGCATCTACCAGCAGGTCAGTGCGATTGCCATCGCTATCAAGGAGCGTCATATCTTCGGCGCGTACGGGCATTTGCTCATCCAGTGCGCGGAAGACGGGCTGTTCGTCGTTGGTGAAGGGCAAGCCGGTGCTGGTGTGGATCGCCTCAAAGGGCTGCAAGCTATCTAAGCCAAGCAGTTCGCGCGCCCGCTGATTGGTTAACACGGGCTGACGGGTAAGCGCATCCATCACGATGACGCCCGTCGGCAGCGAATTCAGAATCTGTTGCAGGCTCTCGCGCTCTTCCTGAACGGCATCGAACAAGCGACGGTTTTCAAGGGCAACCGCGATCTGGCTGGCAAGCGTCAGGCTTAGTTGGCGGTCGCGCTCGTCGATATCGGGCTGCGCGATAGAGCGCCCTAACAGCAGCACAGCATCCGTGCGATTGCCCGCCTTGATCGGCACGACGATGTGCTTGCCGAATGACTCGGCCATCTCTACTGAAAGGCGCTTGAGCGCGCTATGTTCGTATGGCTCGTTGACGACGATCGTCTGCCCACCGCGCAAAACCTCTGTGATGGTGTTGTGGCTGCTCTCTAACGAGACCTGTGCCAAGTCCAACAAGGGCGAGCTCTTGGGGAAGCGCGCCGTCAGGCGATCGGCGACTACGCCAGTCAACGTCAGGCGGACACTGCCGAACCACCAGCGGTCAAAGTTAGCGGCTAGCGCCACACGCTCGATTAGATCGCTGATGCCTGTTTCAAAGTCGGTGCCGATCTGGCTGGCGATCTGTGCAGCTTCAGCCAGCACGCGGTTGCTGCGCGCTTCGATCTGCGCTTCCTTGAACAGATACTGGTTTTCCAGGCTGATAGCGATCTGGTCGGAGAGCGCGTCGGCGTACTGAACAAACGTGGCTGGAAAGGCGCGCGCGCGCTGGCTGTGGAACATGATCACCCCGAACCAGCGTGTGGCGGTCACCAGCGGCGTGATCAGGACGCTCTGCACGCCTATGGTTCGGTAAATCTGGCGCAAATCCTCGTGCTCACTTAGGTCAGCAAGCAGATTTGCCACATGTGGCGCACGTTCCTTCGGCAGCCAAGCCTGTGGCAGCGTCTCGCGCGGTATGCGCTGAGCTGTTGGGCGGAAAGTGCCAGGCTGGCGCTCCCAGATGTAGGCATACTCAAGCACAACCGTCTCGTAGCTAGGCACAGGATAGGCGAGCAGGAAGATCAGGCGATCTAGCGGCTCGAAGAAGGCAAAGCGCTCGGCTGCGGTTTGGTAGAATCGCTCGATGTTGCCAACGCTGCTGAGGGCACGGCTAGCTTGGTAGAGCTGCTCCACGCGCTGGAGGGCGCTCTGCGTCTGCTCGACGAGGCGCGTATTCTCCAGCGCCAACGCCACGCGATCAGCCACTGCCTGCACAATAGCGCGCTCTTCGACCGAGAGAGGTAGGTCAGGGTTCTCTTGGACGCGCAACTTGCCAACGGTCTCGCCGCGCACCTGAATGGGCGCTTCGATGATTGAGTCCTCAGCTGCTTGAGCGGGCAGTGGGCCTCCGTTGGCCGGCCGAATGGCTAATAGGTCGTAGGTATAGCTCAGCTGTTCAGCGCTGCGCTCGGCTAGGTATTCTTGCCAGCTGGTGTGTGTTAGTTGGCGGTTCAGTGCAGCAATCTGAGAGGCACGCTGGGCTTGATCGGCGATCAGGCGCGCATTATCGATGGCGATGGCCAGCTGATCGCACAGCAGCTGAAAAATCTGCACATCTTCTTGGTCAAAGGCGTTTGGCTCAACGCTTTGCACATCCAAGCAGCCGATCAACTTATCGCCGACCTGCAGCGGCAGCGCCATCTCGGAGCGGGTCAGCGGCAAGAGCGGGTTGAAGCGATGGGGTACTTCAGACTGCTGCGTATCCAGCGTGATGAAGGTACGCCGCTGCGCTGTAGCTTGCCCGACGATCGAGTTCGAGCCGATCGCCAACTTGTGCTTGCGCGCCAACAGCTCGCGGCCTGCCTCGCCCGTGCTGATGACCAGTACAGCGTATTCATTGGCATCATCCACCAGGAAAATTTGGGCATGGTAGAAGTTGAAGCGATCGCGGATGGCATCGACCGTGTACTGGAGCAGCTCATCGATATCGCGCAGGCGCGTCGCTTCCCGCCCGATCTCGGCGGCAACTTCGAGGTTGCGCGTGCGCTCTCGCACGCGGCTTTCCAGCGTGCTGAGCGTCTCTTTAAGACGCTCTGAGAGCCGGTTGAGTGCCTGCCCAAGCTGCCCGATCTCATCTTGCATGCGCACATCCACACGGATATCAAAATTGCCCTCTGCCATCAGCTGCGCCGAGTGGCTGAGGCGGCGTAATGGGCGCACTACGCCTTGCACCACAAAGGCAAAGATCAGCAGCAAGGCCACAAAGAGCAAGGCAGTGCGCAGCACAAGATCGCGGGCGAGACCCAGCAAGTTGGTCAGCTCGGCCTCTTCGGTTGCCTTGCTGAGCACGATGAACCACCGGCTGTTGGCGATGTTCGCATTGGCAGGCGTATTCAAGGTGAATGTGGAGTAAGTGCGATCGCCAATTTCAAGCAAGTCTTGTGCAGCTGCCTCAAAGATCTGAGGCGGCAGATCGGGCGGCTGGAAGGTCGGGTTGCCCACAACGCTCACTGGCGTCTCAGCCGCACGGCTGGCTACTGCAAGTAGGTTGCCACGCTGATCAAGCAGGGCGCTTGAGAACTCGAAAATTGTACTACGGTTAGGCTGGAGGATTTCGATCAATCTGGCTTCTGGGCGCAGATCGCCGATCAGAGCGCCAGCCAAAGTGCCACCCGTATAGATCGGCATACCCATTTGGAAGGATAACCGCGTGCTGCCATCCCGCGAGATCGCCGGCGTGCGCAGTGCATAATCTGAGATGTAAAATTGCCCTTCGGGTAGGGCTAGGATTTCGTTCAGGTAGGTCTGACCGCGTTCGCTGGGTGGTGGGTCTGTGAGGAAAAAGATGGGCGAAATGACGCCGCCGGCGCTTGTCAAGCGCACATTCACGGCTTGATCGCCGTTGACCTGCACAAAGCGTAAGTTGGCGAAGGGCGCCGCCGTAGAGACGAGTGTGTTCGCCACACGCGATGAGACAACAATCCGCTGAGAGCTAAAACGCGCAGTATTGTTCGCAACAATAATGCGTGCCAGCTCAGCCACCTCCGGGCTGTTGGCTAGCTCGCTCAGTGTACTCTTTGCCGTGCTGAAAAACTGCTCCAGACGCCCATTGATGCGCTCACTTTCAGTGTTGAAGCCGAGCCGAACGTTATCGCGCACAAAGTTATTGAGCGCTGGCGCTGTAACGAAGGCAAAGATCAGCAAGACCGTCATGAAAACGGCCACCAGTGGCAGGAGCAGCTTGGCAGTGACTGAAAGGCGCTGCCAAAAACTCAACAGGCTAAATTTAGCAGATGGTGTCGCGTTCATTCGGCGTTCCTCTCGTAGCTCTGTTCCGATTCGGGTGCGGATTCGGGCAAAATCCGTGTGTCGAGCTCAATCGAAGCCTGCGGCAGGCGTAGAGCCTGCCCTAGTTCGCGGATGGCGACTTGAAGTACCTGTTCGACACTAGTCTGGCGGCTCAGGCGGTCAGAGATTGTGTTGACGAGACGTTCTCGTTCAGCCAGCCGCTGAGACTGCTCGAGCAGGCGGGCATTATCGGCGTTGACAGCGAGGCGCGCGGCTAACTCACGTGCCAGCAGACGCATATTCTCGTTGTATGCAGCGCGCGGCACCGTCCACTCTACAGCACCGAAGCACTGGTCGCGCAACGAGACTGGCACGGCAAAGGTCACTGTTTCTTCATCGATCCGTTCCTGCAGTTCGCCAGAGTAGTAAGCGCGCAGCTGCAGTTCACTCCACGCTACATCGTGCTCGGGCGCAGTGAAGCCCCGACGCGGCATGGCGCGGCGGCGTGCTACTTCGTAACCACGCCACGCCTCGCCTAACATGCGCCGATTGAGGTCTTCGATCTCGGCCAGGCGCGCCTGCGACTCCTCGAACAGCTGCGCGTTAGTAAGCGCTACAGCGATCTGATCGGCTACAGCTTTGAAAAGTTCGATCTCAGCATCGCCGAACGTCTCAGCGCGATTGCTGTGTAAATCGAGCACGCCGAACAACCCATCATGGGTGCGTAGTGGCAGCCCCAGCTCGGCGCGTGTGCGTGCTAGCAGCTCGTTTGGAGTGGCCTCATCAAAGAGCTGCAACACAACCTGTCCGCTCTGAACGACGCGCCCAAGCACGCTGCGCTGCGAGACGCCTACGCGGTAGCCCTGCGGCAAAGGCGACTCGCCTGCCCGCGCCTTTGCTATGCGCAGCACAAGCGTGTGAGAGGCCGTGTCGAGGGCGAAAATGTGAGCGTTGTCAATCTCCGCGAACGACTCACACAGCAGCTCGACAACACGGTGCATCAGGCGCTGTGTATCCCGCAGATTGAAGAGGGTCTGCCCGATGGCGCGCGTCAGCTCGACCTCGCGCGCATGCTGAGCGGCACGCCTTTCCAGGATCTGTACATCTTGCCGCGAAAGGCTGCTGGAGGCCATCAGGGCAGCCGCCACTGCTCCAATTTCATCGTTTTGCTTGATGGGTAGCTCGGCAACACCACGCCCCTGAGCGACTCTCCGAGCAGCTTGGCTGAGCAAACGCATCGGGCGCACCACTGACCACTCCCAAAAGAAAGCTAGAAGGGCAAGGATGCCCACCCCTGCTATGCCCACCAAGCTGAGCTCTATCAGAAAGCGCCCCGCCTCATCCGAGCGCCCTGCCAGCAAGACTTGCGCCTCTGCCACCAGGATGCGATCTGTGCCGCGCACTGGCACAGCGAAACCGCGCACGATGCGATTGGTCGCCGGGCTGAGATAGCTGGTTGGCTCTGTGAAGCTTTGTGCAGCCAGCTGAAGGGCGCGCGTGCGTTGTTCGGCTGTCTGTTCGCGCGCTGCCTGGCTAACAGTTTCAAGGCGTCCATCCGGCGAGATGAGGTAGAAGCTCAGTACCCCACCCGGCACGTTCAGCGGGCGCAGCGCCGTCAGAATGCTAGGTTGTGCAGGTGTGTTTCTGCCTGCAGGGTCAATGCTGATGACCAGGTAGCCGATCGGGCGCCCGCTGCGACGCACAATTGTGGCAAGATCAAGCTCAAGGTCGTTGTTGCGCCGCGTGATCGAGCTTACGAAAGTGCCGCTGAAAGTCAGATCGCGCTGGAAAAACTTGAAATACTCCTGTGCGCCTTCATTCGGCTGCGGTTGGGTTGGCACTGCGGCCAGCGTCCGCCCACCAATCGAGACAAAGCGCACCTGCCAATAGGACGGGTTACTATCTAACAGGGTTTGGAAGACCCGCTCCACAAGGCGCCGTGCAGCTTGATTGCTGGCACCCTGACCGCCTGCCAACAGCGCATAGGCATCTTGCAAGGGTGGATTATCCACAAGGTTGCGCAGGTTCGAATTGATGCTGTTGACGATCGCCTGCAGCATGGTGCTGCGCTCACGGGCAAACGACTCGACCAGCACATCGCCGATCGGCTGCACATTACTGACATACTGCGCACCGATGAACAGCAGCACGCCAACAAAAAGCGCTATCACCACGAGCAGGCTGCCCAACAGCTTCCAACGCAAGGGCAGTGAAAAAAGACGGCTCATGTAGCTGCTCCTGAATCGGTACGTCCGTTACTTAAGGGCGGATTCTGAGCAGGGCTAGCCGGCAAGCCGAGTCGCACGCTCGTCTGCAAAGCGCCCAGCGCTTGTTGGAAGGCATCCACAGCCACTGCCACAAGTGTATCGACATCGCTTTTTGCCTGCAGCAGGGTCGCCACGCGATTGGCAATCTGCTCACGGGCAACCGCCATCTGTGCCTGGTCGTAAAGACGTAAGTTGTCCAGCGAGAGCGCCAGTCGTTGTGCGATGGCGCGCGCCAACTCCACACTCCGATCATCCCAGAACTGACCGTCGGGCGCGCGGAATTGCATCACGCCTAGCACCTGACCGCGCGAGACAATCGGCACCACCAGGTACTGTGCATTGTCGCGGGTCTCGATATAGGGCGTATAGCCATAGGTGCCGCGAGTGGGCAGCGGGATGGGCTTGTTGCTGTTGGTGATCATGTAGCCATCCCAATCAAAACTGACGATCTGCTCTGAGCGGCTTTGCAAGTAGAGCTGCCATGCCTGGCCGCTTATCTCCTGGTTCAGGCGCTCGATATCGCGGCTGGCTGTGCGCACCTGCTCGATTAGCTCTTGCTGATCGCGGTTGGCAAGCTGCAGTGCCTGCTTCAAGCGCACACTGCGGATAGTAAGCGCTAGTTGCAGCGCCAGCGCCTCCAAGCCTTCAATTTCCTGTGCGGAAAAGGCATCCCCACTTGTGCTCTGCAAGTCTAGCACGCCAATGGACTCGTCCCCAATGCGCAGTGGTATGACCAACTCGGTGCGCGCAGCTGCAACTAACTCGCTGCGACGACCAGATGGGGCGTCGGCTGAGATGCGCTGCGTCCTGCCGCTGCGTGCCGCTTCAGCGATAACACTAGAGCTGTTGGGCGGCAGACGGCGCCCTGCCTGTAGGCTGCCTGTGCAAGCAGCAAGGCTCAGCACGCCACTTCTTTCCTCAGTCAGAAAGATTTGAACGTGATAGTAGCCCAGCTTTTCGTTGGCTATCGCGATGACCTTGTTCAACAGGTCATCTACAGTAGCGCCCTCACCGACCAGGCGGCTAAGTGCGGTGATTTCACTCAGCTCACTGGCTAAGTTCACGTTGACTTGCGCCAGAGCTCGCTGGCTGCCGCTGAAAATGAAAAGCATGCCGCCAGCGAATGCAAAAATAATCACTACAAAGGGGATATAGGCGGGCGTCGGCGCTGTGGGCGGGTAATCGACCAAACCGATGCCAATGGCGAAGACTTGCAGCAAAATAGCTACCAGCACCGCTGTCGTCACGATCAATGTGCCTGATCGCCTCAACAAAACACCAGCCGCTACGATTGGGATGATGTAGCCTATGAGAGAGCGGCTCTGCATGGTGTTATCGCCATTCAAGAAGTTGAGCAGCACGGCGGCTAGCAGTAAACCGCCCACAAAAACTGTGCGCGCCGACTCCAGAAAACCGCGCTGCAGCAGGAACAAAACAATGCCGACCGTCACTAGTGTAAAAGACAGAAAGATCACTGGATTGGCGCTGATCGGCGAGCCTAGAACAATGACTTGCAAGGCGCTGTACTGCTCACGGGCCGCAGTCAGGGCAATAACAATGCCCAGCAGGGCGGCTATCAATGTAATCAGGGTAATTGCCTGCAAAACGCGTGCCTGTTGCGCTTCGAACTCATTGGCGAAGCGCTGCCTCAGCTGAAATAAAGTCCGCAGTCCCATCCTGCCCTCCGTTTACGCGTTGCTATCCGCCGAACGCGTCACAGATACTGATTGCTCTTCAATATTGCCAATGCGGATCGAAGCCTGGACAGCGCCCAACGCGCGGCTCAGCTCTTGGAGTGTTGCACGCGCCAAGCCATCAATATCGTTAATGGCTTGAAGGTTGGCGCTGATCGCGTTGACTTCTAGCTCGCGCTGTGCCAGTTCTTGGGCCTGTTCGAAGAGCCGTGCATTATCGATGCTCAAAGCAAGACGCTGTGCCAGCGCCTGTAAAACGCCTAGCGTCTCGGCTTGGCGCATTGCGCTGCCCAGCTCAATCTCGATTGCGCCGATGCTGCGCCCGCGCAGCTCGATGGGCACTGCCACAAGCTGGCGGTTGGCTGGAGTTGTCATCAAAACTGGGCGGCGATACAGTGCCGCTTGCTCCAATGCAGGCGTCCAGCTGGTATCGCGCTGCATGCGGCTCTCGTTAAGGGTGTAGCCCACAGTCTGGACGCTGCGCGCTTTGAGGTAGTCTTCCCATGCTTGCCCGGTCAGGCGTTGATTCAGGCGGCGTGCCTCTGTGAGGTTGACTTCCGTCTCCAGCAGCATGCGGCGTGTATCGCTCAGCGCCGTGCGATAGTTCTCGATCTGCTGGGCATTAAAGGCAGCTGCACCCACTTGCGCGGCTAGAATGCTTAGATTCTCGATTTGCTCTTTCGGAAAGGCGTTCGGGCGTACACTTTGGATATCCAAAGCGCCCAGCACCTGATCTTCAACGATGAGGGGCAGGGCGATCTCGGAACGCGTATCGGGCAGCAGCTCGTTGCCGCGTCGTTCGTCGCTCTCTTTGCGGCTATCCACCACAACTGGTTCGCCGCTTTGTAGGGCGCGCCCAACTGCCCCTTGCGAGCTAAATGCCACACGGTAGCCGCGCCGTAGCATCACCTCGCCAGCTTCGCCAGTGCTGGCGACCAGATTAGCGTAGCGGCGGTCAGCATCGGCCAGGAAAATCTGCACATGATAAAAGCCGAAGCGATCCCGAATGTAATTGGCGATGCGCGGCATCAGCTCCACTGAGGTGCCCGCCGTGACAGCCAGCTGCGAAACTTCGGCGCTTGCCCGCAGCTGCGCCAACAGACGGTTGGCTGTTTGCAGGCTCCGCCGCAGTTCATAAGCGTAGACGGCGCACAAAACGCCCAGCCCACCTAAGATAATCTGGACGATCAAGGCTTGTGCCGGCACGTCTTCAGCAGCCAGGCTGACCAGCCCCGCTGCGGGCAGCATCTGAGCGCTTTGCCAGCTGCTTATCACGCTCATGAAGGCGATCTCCAGCACAGTGAGCGCCAGCACACCGCTCCAAGACCATACTAGACACCCGTAAAGCAGTGGCATGACGAGCACAAGCAAACTGCTAGCGCCAATGCCGCTCAAAAAGGTCACGCCCAGCGTTAAAGCTGCCAGAAACACGAAAAGCGTCAGCGTGGCGGAGCGCAGCTGCCCAGCGTGCACCAGACTTATCACTGTGACCTGTATCAAAAACACGGTCAGCAGAAGTGTTAGGGCGTTATTGGCAAGATCGGTTCGCCGGTCAAGCCAGAAGACGCCAATGCCGACGAAAGCAATCAGTGCCGTCGCTGCCAGCAGCACGCTCAGCAGCAACGTCACACGAGCCCGCAGCTGCTCCAGATTGTTAGTGTAGCGAAAGCGCGGCAGCAACAGTATGTCAAGTAGCCCGGTCACAACAGAGAGCATCCCGATTCTCTTACCTTCCGTCGCCAAGTTCGGCAGACGGGCTGCCGTTTAGCGTCTGGTTAGGCAAGCCAAGCCGTACTGCCACACGCGGCGCCTGAAAAGCATCGGCCAGGCTCTGTGTGGCAGCGGCAACCACTGCTTCTACGCTGGTGGCGGCTTGCATGCGTGCCGTGATCTCGTTAACCATCCCCTCGCGCTGTGCCATGCGCTGCGCTTCCTCAAGCAGGCGCAGATTCTCGATGGCTAAGCCCAAGCGCTCGACCACTTGCTGCAAGACGGACAGCTGATCGCTGTTGACGTGTTGATCGGGCGCCAACTCGAACTCCATCGCGCCGATAACCTGCCCGCGCACTGTGATGGGCAGGGCGAGAACTCGGTAATTGTTCAGTGCGCGCGAGACCACCTGATTGCGGCGCACAGCTTCCGCAAGCGAGGCAGTCTGCTCAGCAGCGTTCTCGACGCGCCCATTGACCAGGTCTATGGTGTAAGCAGGCGTGGCACCCATACCACTTAGGTAGTCCGCCCAGGCGCCGCCCGTCAGCTGACGGTTGAGACGTTCAATTTCACGCAGCTGCGCGCTCGTTTGTTCGTACAAGCGGCGATTCTCAACCAGTTTTTCCTGCATCTCGGCGAACAGGCGAGCATTATCGACCGCAACCGCGACCTGGTTAGCGAGCGTCTCCAGTAACTCTACTTCCTCGGCAGGGAAAGCGTTCAAGTTGCGGCTTTGCAGGTCTATGGCGCCGATCACTTCGCCGCCCACACGCAACGCGATAGCAAGCTGCGCCCGCGTACCAGGCAGGAATGCTGAACGCCGATAAGGTTGCGCCTCCCCCTCTTCGCGCGCAAGAATGCTCTGCCCGCTGATGGTGACCCGTCCGATCACGCTCAAACTACCGATGCCGATCTGCTGGCTGCCTACGTTAACGCGGTTCGCCTCGTTTGTGGTAGCTACCAGCGTGACATTGCGTCGCTCCTTATCCACAAGGAAGAGCTGTACCTCATGGCAGTCGCTAAAGTTTTCCTGCACGAGGCGTACCGTCTCTTGAAGCACAGTTTCAAGAGCAAGACGCACACCTAGCACACGCTGCACTAGATCGGTGCTGGCTTTGGCGAGGCGCACGTTGCGTTCCTCAACGTTGGCAGTGATCTGACGGGCGACCAAGCGCAAGTTACGCGCCATCGTGTAGTTGACGCTGGCATGGATGATCAAGAGCGGCAGCCCAATCACAGCCAGAGCGGCAGTCCGCTCGGGTGCGCGCTCAGCAAAAATAGTCAGCTCGAAAAGCGTGTACAGGAAAGTTGCGATCAGGGTGTAGAGGACTGTCTGTTCGCCAATGAGCAGAGCGCCCAGTGAAATGCTGACCAGCAGGCCGCCAAAGCCGATTTCTGCGCTGATATCGTCGGCGAGCGCCAGCAGAAATAGCAACGTGATCCAAGCCAGCAGCACCAGCAGCGCAGCGAGTGTTTGTTGCCCGCGCCGCGTCAGGCTGTAGCTCACTAGCCCCACTCCGCCCAGCAAGATGCCGCGCAACACGATCAGCAGATCAGGCAAAGCCCCGCCGCTCAGCAGCTGCAGGGCAAGGCTGAGCGCGCCAAGCAAGATGCCCAGAAACATCACCGCGCTGATGATGTATGTGCCAGCCGCCCGCCGCCGATCCAGCGGTTCATGGTAGGCTGTGAGTGGGAAAATCTTAAGCAGTTGTTGGCGCATGAGCGCTTCCTTTAATCTCTAGTTAGCCTGTATAGCTGTTGCGCTTGTTGGGCTCAAGGCGAATGCGTGCACGCCGCGCCGAAAGCGCTTCAGCCATCTCTTGCAGCGTATTGAGAAGCATGCTCTGCAGGTCGCTTTGGCCTTGCAAGGCGCCGCTCAGGCGATTCATCAGGCGCTCCGTCTCGGCTCGTTGTGCCGTCTGCATATACAGGCGCGCATTTTCCAGTGCGATGGCAAGCTGATAACCGATCTGTTCCAGCACAGCGATATCCACTGAGATATAGCGTCCCGGTTCGCGATGCAGCACCGAAAAAACGCCGATTGCTTTGCCGCCTGCTACCAACGGCACGCTTGCAATTGCCCGCAAGCGTGAGCTGGCAAACAGCCGATAGTCAGGATCGTCAGAGCCGCTGATATCGTCCAGCACGAGCGGCTCGCTGGTGTTGAAGACGAAGCGCAGGGCTGCTCGTTCCAGCGGGAAACTAGCCAGAATCGGGCCGCCATCCACCAAAAGGTAGATATCCAGTATCTCGCTGTTTGGGCTGGTCAGCGCTACGCTGATCAGGTCAGCATCAATCAGCTTGAGCGTCTCTTCACGGACGATCTGGAAGATGTGCTGGCGATCAAAGGTGCTGGTGATGCGCTGGCTGAGGGCAGCGATGTGCTCTAGTTGGGCGGCGTGTCGCTTAATCTCTTCATAGAGCTGGGCGTTGTGAGCTGTGATCGCCAGCTGAGAAGTGACAGCTGCTGCTGCCTCTATCTCTTCAGCTGTAAAAGTATGATACTCGTAAAAACTATCTAGCCCCAAACTGCCGATCAGCCGCCCCTTGACAATCATCGGCAACAGCGCAATAGACTTGATGCCCAGCTGCTGTAGCTGAGCGCGCTCAGTGTTGCCCAAGATTGGGTCGTCGTCCACGTTGTTCACGACCACAGGCGCCTTGCTCTTCAGCAGGTGCTCTTGAAGCGGCGTGTTGAGCGAGATGCGCAAGCCGATCATGCCGTTATCAGGGAATTCAGCGATGACTGTGCCGACGTTCTCTTCTTGGTCGAAGACGGCAATGCCAATGTGATCAATGCGCAACGTCTCGACTAGGCTGCGCGCAGCGCGATCGAGCACTTCGTGGCTCTCGGTGGCACTTGCGAAGTCGCGGGTCACCTCGTAGAGTGAGCGCATCACATCGATTTGGCGCATCAGCTTGCCCGTCTGAGGGCCGGGCACTTTCAAATGCTGCAGCAGCGCTGGGCCG
This sequence comes from Aggregatilineales bacterium, assembly GCA_046719055.1. GTDB lineage: Bacteria > Chloroflexota > Anaerolineae > Aggregatilineales > UBA2796 > CP2-2F. The sequence continues at coordinate 67,996 of JBDNDQ010000002.1, forward strand.
AGCTGGTTAGCCAGGGTGATGAGCAGAGCATCTAGCGTTTCGAGTGCAGCAGCTCCGGATTTGCTGGGCGCGTGGTAGGCGACAATGGCGCCAATAGCATCGCTGCCGACAGTAATGGGGTAAATACGTGCGTTGGGCGTGCTGGCCATCTCCCTGCGGCGGATGGCCAGCAGCAGAGGTGAAGAGTCGTCCACAGGCTGTGTAGCAGCCTCAGTGGGAATTTGCCCTGCACCAGCCACTCGCATAGCCAGATTGCCGACGATCTGTGAAATCTGCACGCCCAAGACGCCATAGACGGCAAAGCGTTCACAGACGACCGCCAAAAACGAGTTCAGCCAGCCCTCTACAGGCGGCTGAGCAAAGGCTTGCCGGTTGAGCTGCATCGAGAGCGCCAGTAAATCATCCAGAACTGCTCTGCCGTGACTCATGCGAGACCCGTCCTCTCTCGATATAGTTCAACACTTCGGCCGGAAACCTGTCCACGTCAATTGGCTTCGGGATGTAACCATCGCAGCCTGCTTCAAGCGTCCGTTCGCGGTCGCCTTTCATCACGTTGGCGGTCAGTGCAACGATCGGAATGTGATTGAGAACCGGGTTAGCGCGCATTTCCTGTGTTGCAGTCAATCCGTCTTTGCCTGGCATGTTCACGTCCATCAGAATCAGATCGGGCAAGTGCTGCATGGCAAGGCGGATGCCGTCATCAGCGGTGGCTGCCTCGATCACCTCAATGCCTTCGGCCATCAGCACACGCCGAACCAGACCGCGATTGTCAGGACGATCTTCGATGTACAGGACGCGTTTGGTCATCGTCTAAGCCTTTCCTCGCTCGGCAAGAGATTGTCGATGGGGAGGTTGAGCGAGCTGCGCTATGTGTCAACGATTTGCGATGCAAGCCAAAGCCAACTGCGAATTCTACTGCAGAATATCACAATAGGCTAAGGCTTTTCGGTTGAAGTTTGGTTAATGAACTCGCCCTCGGCGATCCGGCGCTGCAGCCAGCGTATGCCATCTTCGTGTTTGTAGAAGATCAAATTCTGGCTCTTGCTGTGGCGGCGCGCTGAGGTGTTGATAGCATTGCTGAGCAGCACCACTGGCATCGCTAGCGCGCTGCGCGCGATGATGGTGCAAGAGAGTGACCTAATGTGCGAGGTAGCCTTGATCAGGTCGTTCAAGCGCTGCCGGGCGTAGGGCGTCACCACGCAATCGGGCGCGGCGAAGCTGTTGATCATGAACGCAATGCGGTTGGGATTCCAACCCTTCAGCAGTTCGAGCTGCTTGCTGATCCAAGCGTCTACCACCTGGCGTGTGGCATTGGTTGCCACGAAACTTGTTGCCTTGCCGTTGAGTATCCACTGAAACGATAGCCCATCCGGCACCAAAATTTCGATTGGTGAAGCTTGGATCGAGAAACTGACGTGGTCCTGTAAGTTGAGCGAGTATGCCATCAGAGATCACTCCTGTTCAGCGTGTCTGCGCGGAAAGCCACTTATGCACGATATCCGGAATGCCTTGCTCGATCGTGGGAAATTGCAGCCGAAAACCTGTGCTGCGCAGCCGTGCATTAGAAAGATGGGCGTCGTAGGCATCGGTTATCACAGGGCCGGCAATGATCCGCCCAAGCCACAGCGGAACGGGGCGTGTCTTCAAGGGGAGGTTCATCGCTTTGGCACTCTGTGCCAGAATCTCTGAGTATTTCGGTGGGCGATCATCGCAGATGATGTAGCGCTCGCCGATCGCGCCGTGTTCCATCAGATGTAGGATAGCACGCGCGCAGTCTTCTACGTGCACAGTGGCAAGCGTCGGATCGCGGCCTGCCAAAGTGAGCTGCGTTTTGCCGGCCTTCAGCGAGACGAGGATATCCCCATACCAGGAGCCGGCCCCATAGACTGAGCTCGGAAAGACAGTTACAACGGGCAGCCCAGCCGCGCAAAAAGCCTCTAGCTGCTGCATCGCTTTGAGGATATACGGGCCCCAGCCGCGCGGATTCGGCTTGGCAGTCTCATCTTTGGGCGGTAAATCCTGTTGACCGTAGTAGCTAGTGCCACTAACATACACAACCCGCTGCACAGCCGACCCTTGCAGCGCACCCAGCAGATTGCGATCCATGACTTGGCGGTTTGCTGCGTAGCGCACAGCGCGTGCTTTGCCCACGCGCCCGCCGAAAGTCTGCGGCTGGGCAAAGTGGAGCACCACATCCGCCCGTGCCGCTTGGGCTTGCCAAGCGCCTGCCTCGAGCAAATCGCCGAATACAGGTTGGGCGCCTAGCGCTTGTACAGCAGCAGCGCTGCTCTGAGAGCGACAGAGCGCTTGTACAGAATGCCCAGCTGCCACAGCCTGCCGTACAAACATTGAACCAATGAAGCCGCTGCCACCCGACACAAAGAGCGTTGCCAACGCGCCGTTTCCCTTTCTGAATGCGCCTTTAGAGTGCTACACTTATAGCATAACACGCTACGAACAAAATAAGTGTAACACTTGCATAGCATCTTTCACAAAGCCTTACGTTGAGCGAGCTATGCCGCGTGGCGCATCACAAGGTTATTATCAAGGGGCGGATTGTTGTGAGTTCGTTACCCAATAGCCACTCAAAATAGGCTATCATGGTCAAGAAGTCGCGAGCCAAGCCTAGGAGTGTTCAGCGTGCAGCGCAACAACATAACGGCTACCGTGATCTCTCAACAACAAATGGCTACTAATGTCTCTGGCGCTGAATGGCGTTGGATGACGATCTTCGGTGGATTACTGGTAGCGGCTTCCGTCCTGCCGTACCTATGGGCATTTGCCAACTTGAATACACAGCCCACCCATCGCTTTGTGGGCATCTTGCACTCGCCTTTGGATAGCGCCGTCTACATCGCCAAGATTGAGCAAGGGATGCGTGGGGCGTGGCTCTCCACTCTGACGCATACGCCCGAAGTAGTGCCCAGCCTGTTCCTGAACGTCTTGTATCTAGCGCTCGGGCATGTGGCAAACGCCCTGGGGCTCTCGGCGTTGACGATCTTCCACCTGGCGCGCCTGACCATGAGCTTCGCCATGTTTGCAGCCTTCTACCATCTCGGCTCAACGATTTGGCACCGCCTTCGACCACGCCGCTTATTCTTCAGCATCTTGGCAGTCGGCTCCGGACTAGGTTGGCTCGCCTTATTGCTTGCGCCACAGACGCCGCAAACACAGCTTGCTGTCGATCTGAACCTCTTCGAAGCAATCCCGCTGCTCTCTATTTTTGCTAATCCGCATTTTCCGCTGGCTATGGCGCTGATCGCTCTGATCGCTGCCACCTACATCACGGTCTTCCGACCCGGCTTTCAAATGCTGCCCTCGCTTATGAATGGCGGACTGAGCATTGCGCTAGTCTCGCTAGCGCTGGTGATCGTGTTGCCGCACGGCTGGCTGCCGATCGCAAGCGCGTTGGTGCTGTATGTAGTCATTTTGACGCTGCGAGCGCGCCACTTGCCACAGCTGGAGATAGCGTGGGTCAGCCTGACCATCCTGCCTGCCTTGCCCATCTTGGCGTACTACGTGGCTCTAATGACGGCTGAGACGTCCATCGGAGGCTGGATTGCACAAAGCCGCATCGATCCGCTGCCGCTCGATCGCTATCTATTCGGCTTCGGCCTGCCGCTGATTGCCGCGCTGCCTGGCATTTGGCGCGCGGTGCGCTATTTTGAGCGGGATGGCGACCGATTCATGCTGCTGTGGCTGATCGTCAATGTTGTCATCCTATATCTGCCGCTACCTATGCCGCAGCGGAGCGCGATTGGGCTGTTCATCCCAATCGTGTACTTCGCCACCCGCGCCTTGGAAGACTTCTGGTTTGATCGCATTCCCGCTAAATGGCGCGATGCAGCGCTCGTCACATTCTTCGTCTTCATCGTGCCAAGTAATGTGCTGATGGCCATTGTGCCGATGATCGGGATTAACGATCCAATGCGCGGCGAAGAGGGCGGCCTGATGATGCCTAAGGGCTATGTAGATGCCTTCCGCTGGCTCAACAGCACAGGCGAGCAGGGTGCGGTCGTCTTGGCGCATCCGCTGCCGAGCCTGTGGCTGCCCGCCAACACAGCAATGCGCGTCGTGTATGGGCACCCCTACGACACACTCAACAGCAAGCAGCGCCTGAGTGACGTTCAAGCATGGTATACAGGGCAGGCTTGCCATGAGATCGTGGCGCGCTACAACGTCCGTTACATCCTGACGCGGCGCGATACCCCCTTTGGCGGAACGATATGTCTGAATGAGCTCGGTGTGCAGACTCCCGTAGCCGTGTATAATGATGTCGCTATCTATCGCGTTCCCGAAGGGCTAGGAAAAGCACCATGATCGATGTGGCCATCTTAGGCGCTACAGGGACTGTTGGTCAGCGTTTCATCCAGCTTCTAGCACATCATCCGTGGTTCCGGGTAGCGGAAGTTGCCGCTTCAGAGCGCAGTGCCGGGCGGGCGTACGCCGAAGCTTGCCGTTGGCTGCTGTCGACGCCCATGCCATCCGCTGTGGCTGACCTGATCATCCAGCCGCTAGACGCCGATTTCCGTTCGCCTGTGATTATGTCGGCCTTGCCGAGCGAGATCGCCCAGAGCCTTGAGCCAGCCCTAGCCGGACGCGGGCATCTGGTAAGCTCGAACACAAGCGCTCATCGCATGGCAGCCGATGTGCCACTCCTGCTGCCTGAGCTGAATGCCGACCATGTGCAGCTGGTGGAAGTTCAGCGGCGCAAACGTGGCTATCAGGGTGCGCTTGTCACAATGTCTAACTGCACAACGGTGCCTGTAGCAGTAGCGCTGGCGCCGCTACTGCCCTTTGGCGTGCGGCAGGTACAGGTAGTCAGTTTACAGGCCATCAGCGGGAGTGGCTACCCTGGCGTGCCTTCTTTCGATATCTTCGATAACATCCTGCCCTACATTGGCGGTGAGGAAGAAAAAGTCGAGCGCGAGCCGTTGAAAATTCTCGGCAAGCTGGCAGGCGAGCATATCACGCCACTAGAGGCTGCCTTCAGCGCCAGCTGCAATCGGGTGCCCGTGCTGGACGGTCATACGGTCGTGGTGTCAGTCAAGTTTGAGGCCTCGCCCAGCCTCGAGGCAATTCGCGAGGCGTGGAGTGGCTTCCAGGCACACGCCTTGGCACGTCATTTGCCCAGCCTGCCTGAGCCCGTACTGATCTATAACGATGGTCTGGATCGCCCGCAGCCCCGCCTTGATCGCGATAACGGGCGCGGCATGGCGACGACCATCGGGCGGCTGCGCACTTGCAATGTGTTAGATGTGAAATTCGTAGCACTCTCGCACAACACGGTGCGCGGCGCGGCTGGCGGCGCCATCCTGAACGCTGAGCTGCTCGTTGCGCAGGGCTATGGGCAGCATTTAGGCCTGCCGAGCCTACAACACACGCAAGCCTAACCGCGCTTAGCAGGTATCAGAATGTGCACCTGCACCTGTTCAGGTAAATTGTGCACAATCAGCTGCCCGCTGTACTGCTCAATAATGCGGCGTGCTAGGTTTAGGCGCAAAGCGCGCCGCATCGCCTCGGAAAGCGCTTGAGTGGGCTGACTCGCCAGGCGCAATAAGCTTATCGCCTCTTGGGTGGGCAAAGGCTCGCCCAAGTCGGTCAGGCGAATGCTCAGCCACAGCTGAGGCTCAGCCGTGCCGAGCATCTCAATGCGCATGTGAATACGCTCAGTCTCTGCTAGGCGCTCTTGCAAGCAATCTAGCACATCCAGCAGGCAGAAGATGAAGCGCTTGAGGTCGAGCTGTACAACCAGGCGCTTCTGGAGTAAGTTCTCCACCCCAATGCGCTGGTGCCAGGTCTGCGTGCCGAGATGAGTCATGAAATGCTCCAGCACGTCATGCACGTAGATCGGCAGGAGGCTGGCAGCGAATAGTTGTGTCTCGGCCACTTCTAGCAAGTTGTTCACCAGGCTGACCAATCGCTGCGTTGAGAGGCGCAGCGCGCTGAGATGTTCGCTGAGCCGCGTCGGATCGCGTTCAATCAGGTAGATCACGTTATTCAGCACAGTCAGCGGGGTGCGCAGCTGATGCGAGAGCATCTCGAGCAAACTCTGGCGCGTCTGATCGAACCAGTACAGCTGCGAAAGATCGTGCAACACGACGACCGTCAGCAGCGCGCCATCTTCATTCTCAAGCCGCGAGGATGAGAGCGATAGAGCCAGGTCGCCCAAGATCAGGTCGCGCTGGTAGATCGCCGCCTGCTGCACACATTCAGCAAGTGCAAGGTTCAGCTCTGCTAAGTATTCGCCGCTAGCATCCCAGCCGCCCTGCAATAGTAACCGCCCGATGTCATTGCTGATCACAACATTAGCGCGCTCGTCTAGCACGATCACGGCGCTTGAGAGGTGCTGTAACACACGCTCCAAGAGCTGCCGCGCTGTGTTGAGCTGCCGCGTGCGTATCTCGACCAGCCCATCGAGGTGGAGGACGGCACTGTGAGCCAGCAGATGCTGCTGCTCCAGATGCCCCAAGAACTTTTGAAGAAGCAGCGAGGCGTAGTGCGCTTGGGGATGGCGGGGCGGAAAGCGCTGCAATGCTTCCTCAATCTGTCTGGCTTTATCGGGGCGGATTTGGCGCACCACCTCAACCAAATCGGCTAGGACGGAGCCGATCACATCTGGATCGAACGTCCAGAGCGTCTCGAAGCGGCGCAGCGCCTCATCTTCAGCAGGCTCAAGCCGATCCAAGCCCGCCAACAGGATCGAGAAGTGCTCGGTCAGGCCGATTACGAACCATTCTTGGCGCAGCGGGCTACCTTCTGGCAGCGTGACGCGCACCTCGCCATAGGTTGAATCAGGCGGCAGCGGCCTGCCTGCAAAAATACAGACCTGCTGAGCGATCTGGCTGATGCGCTGATAGCGCTCAATTTCTTGATTCCAGTAAGTGCTCTCTTGAAAGCCAGTCAAGAGGACGCCGCGCAGCCGATGTACGATGAACATATCCTCAACGGCGTGGCTGAAATCGACCAGCGTAGCTTTACTGCAGGTGATCGTCTGCCAGCTGGCAGGAAAGTGCCCACGTACACGTCCAAAGATGCTGTGTTGAAGATCGGGCATTAGACTAAGTCCTTGTGAATGGATCGAAGAGGCGTTGCCACTCTTGCAGGGCGTAACGATCGGTCATGCCGGCGAGATAGTCAGTGACGGCGCGATGAAGGCCATCTTGCTCGATGCGTGCCTGAACGGCTGGCGGCATCTGGCGCGGATCGGCGACAAAAGCGTTGAACAGATCGGTCAGGAAGCGCTGCGCCTTGGCACTCATGCGCACGACTCGGTAGTGATAGTACAGGTTATGGTAGAGAAAGTCCTTCAGCTGGCGGTTCATGCGCCGAAACGCCTCAGAGTGCCCGACGACGTTGTGGGGCAGGCGCTGAATGTCTTGTCGGGTCTGAACGCCGCTGGCTTGAATCGCCGCTGCAGTCGCTTCGATGGCATCTAGGTTCTCAATGTGGATCAAGTGGCGAATGATCTGATGGCGTGTGACGTCGTCTAACTTGCCATTGCGCCAGCCAACCTCAGCTGTGACGCGCTGCCACAGTTCAAGTTCGGTCAGCTGCTCAGGGGCGATTAAGCCTGAGCGTAAGCCATCGTCAAGGTCGTGGGCATTGTAAGCCAGCTCATCGGCCATATTAGCGATTTGCGCCTCAAGGCTGCCGCGCAAGCTCGGATCGTAGCCAGCGATGGCGCTTAGGTCGTACTCGGTCTCGTGCTTAGCAATACCCTCAAGCATCTCGTGGGTCAGGTTCAAGCCCTGCCAGCCTTTGTAGCGCGTTTCGAGCAGCGTAACAATGCGATAGGTCTGATAGTTGTGGTTGAAGCCGCCGTGTTGGCGCATCAGCTCATCAAGAACAGCCTCGCCGGCGTGCCCGAAGGGCGAATGACCGAGATCGTGGGCGAGGCAAATGCCCTCAACGAGGTCTTCATTGGCGCCGAGCGCGCGAGCCAGGCTGCGCCCAATTTGGGCTACCTCCAGTGTGTGCGTCAGGCGGGTACGATAGTAGTCGCCCTCGTAGTTCACAAAAACTTGCGTCTTGTATTCAAGGCGGCGGAAGGCAGTGGTGTGCAAAATGCGATCCCGATCGCGCTGGAAGGCCGTGCGATAGGGATCGGGCGGCTCGGCGTGCTGCCGCCCCTGACTGGCACGGCTCAAAGTTGCATAGGGCGCCAGAAAGCGTTCTTCCAGTGCTTCACGGGCTTCACGGGTGATGATCATGAGCAGGTCTCCGCATCCGTAGATGTTGCTGTGCCATTGTAGCACACTACGGATTGAAGGAGTCCAGCTCTGTGTAAGTGGCGCTCAGCTGTTTTGAGAGCGATCTGCTCTCACAGAGCCGTTGCCATGCCAGAACAGCGCATACTTCTCATCCAACGCTGTGCCGAAGCCCAGCCCTTCGAAAAATTCAGGCGTTGAGGTGACGACCAGCACCTGGCGGATATTGAGCGCCTCAGCAGTCTGTGTGGCAACTTTCACCAGTGCAGCGCCGTAGCCTTTGCCGCGCGCATCCTCAGAGACGACTAGCGAGCGCAGCTCAGCGATCTTGCGGCTGTAGACTTCTAGGCAGCATGTGCCGACGATCTCGCCTGCCTCAACAGCGACCCACCACGTCGGCAACAGCTCGCGGATTTCTTCATCGGTGCGCGGCAAGACCTTGTCCAGATTGGCGTTGATCAAGCGCTGAATGGCAGGGATATCCTGCTCTGTAGCAAGTCTTATTGCGTCTAACGCTCTTAGATTCGGTTCGGAGTAGGCTTGCATGTGGAGTGAGCTACTGCCAACTAGCACGATAGGTGCGCACATCCAGCCTGCCGCTCTCAAGGTAACGCCGAACCGCCTCAGCGGGCGCCTTGGCGCGGTAGAGGATCACATTAGCATCGTCGCAGTCGATCACAGTCAGCTGGACCGACTTAATCGGGTCGCCGGCAGCAGCCACATGATCAGCCACTAGCTCCATCGCCTCGTAGACGCGCCCTTGAAGCGCCCTGCTCGCGCTGCCACAGACCGTCAGGCGGAAGGTGTCGCCAGTGCGGTCAGCCGCTGCTTGGGCGAAGCCGCTCTCGATCAAGCGCTGTTGGGCATCCCGCAGCGCCTGCGTCACAGGATCGGGCGCAAGGTTGGGGGCTACCACAAGCACTAGTGCTACAACTACGCCGATCACAACCAACACACCGACAAGGGCCCAGAGCGGCGAGCGCTTGTTGGCACGGCGCTCGGCAGCATAGGGATCGTAGGCAGGTTGCTCAGGTGCAAGACGCTGCGGTTTGCGGCGATCGGGCGTCGGTGCGGCAGCGATTGGCTCGGTTGGTGCAGCGGCAGCTTCGGGCTCACCATATGCCTCATCGAAGGTGGTGGGCTGCTGTTCTTTCTTGCGGCGCCCGCGTCTGCTGCGCTGCTTTTCCTCTTGCTGAGCGATCTGACCGACGAAAGCGGGCTCGCCGCTGAAAATTGCGTCTAGGTCGGCCTCTAGCGTTGCCGCTGAGCTGCTAGACGTTGTAGCGGTGCCTTGCGGCTCGGCGGGCGCACCAAAGAGCGCGTCCAGTTCAGCAGTTGTCTCAGCAAAGTCTGGCAGAGTTTCTTCAGGTGCACTGACGTCAAGAGCATCTAGCGGCTGAGAGCGCGGCGAGGGCGCAGCCAGCGGCGGCTCGATGCTCGCGCCGAAAACAGCGCTCAAATCCTGTTCTTCAGTGGCAGTGATCGGCACATCCACACTTGCCTTGCCGCCGAAGAGCGCATCGAGGTCGAGGTCGGCTTGTGCGGGGTCTGCTTCAGCCACAGACCAGGCAGTGGGGCCAAAATTTTGCTCGGTACGCTCTGGGCGGACGCTTGGCGAGGCGGCGGGCGCTTGAGCAAGCAGATCGTCGATGCTGAAGGAGCCCACATCAAACGCGGCATCAAAGGCTTGGCGAGGCGCTAAGGCGGGGTATTCAGCGAGAAGCTGATCGTAGGCTTCGCGCGCCTCAGCGTGATCGGGGCGCAGGCGCAGCACATTACTCAGCGCTTCGGCAGCATCGGCCGGCTCACTGACGGCGTTCGCCATCAGCCACCAAGCATCAGCATTATCGGGGTCGTTGCTGAGGATGCGCCTGAGGATGCTGATTGCCTCGTCTAACCGCTCCTGCTCGATGTAAGTGTATGCCTGTTTCAGTTGATTGCGCGTTTCGTTTGCCATGCGCCAAACCTTTCTCGGCAAGCCGATCACAAGCCTTGCACTTGTTCGCCATTATAATGAGGCGCTGCGCTTTGTGCAAACTTGTTATTCCTGCAAGGCGTGTTGAGCGGCAGCCGCTAAAAGCTGACCGCCAATGCGCGCTGCCACATGTACATCTTCGGCTGCCTCAACCACGACCGCAATAGCTAAAGCGCGCCCGTCGGGCAAGTCCACAAAGCCAATCAGCCATCCGTTGTGCCCATCGCCGGAGAAGGCAAGGCCTGCATGGGCGTACAGCGTGACCTCAGGCGGCAGCGCAGGCGACATCGCTGCTTGGGCACTGCCGCTCAGGGCTGCCTGGCGCAGGGCAGCGCGGATGCGCCCGGCGGCCTCACGTGTGGTGGCTGCGCGCTCTAGTGGGGTGCGCGGCAGAGGCTCCCAATTATCGCTCTCAGGTGGGCGCAGCGCCTCTGCAATGTAGGGGCTCACAAGGTTGCCGTGATTAGCGATGCCGCTAGCCACGAGTGCCATGTGTAACGGGGTGACAGTGAGATTGCCTTGCCCAGCCCCCTCGCGCAGGCGATCATCCGGATCGATCGAGGCGTCGAGCATTATGCCGCGCGGCTCAGGCGCTGTGGGATAGCCATCCAGGCGCAGCGCGCTGAGCAAGCCGAATGCACTGATCTTCTCCTGAACTTCGGCGGGATACTGAACGGCGAAGTTAGCGAACAGACTCGGGCAGCCGTACGCTAATGCACTTTGAAGGCTCTCGATAGGCGCAGGCGGATCGACGGCGCAAGGTAGACTTAGTCCATTCACGCTGAGCGGCTCAGCGGCGCCTGTCAAATCCTGCGGCTGCGCGGCCGGATTGGCCAGCATCGCCGAGTAGACCACCAGCTGGAGCGCGCCGCCCATCTGGTATGAGCCTTGCAGAGCGCGATTGACTAACGGGGCGCGCGGATCGTTGCGCAGCTGCCCCCAGTCGGCATCCAGCGTGTTAGGATTGTAGAGTGGCGTGCTGTAGAGCGCCCGTATCGCGCCGCTTGGCACCTCCAACAGCACCAGCGCGCCACGATACGCGCCGAAGGCTTGGGCTGCTGCAGTCTGCAAGGCGGCGTCCACCGTCAGGCGCACATCATCGCCTTGCGGCGGGCGATTTAGCGCCTCGCCCAACACTGCAGACCACCAGTCTGCGCGCGCCGCGCCGCGCAGGGCACGATCAAAGGCGAACTCTGCGCCGCTGCTGCCATAGATCAGGCTGTAGTAGCCCGTCACGCTGAAGGCAGAGGCTTGCGGATAGACTCGGCGCCGCGCTATTCGGCCTGAGGGCAGGCGTGCCACTGGCTCCGAGTATGCCAAGACCACGCCATTGCGATCCAAAATGCTGCCGCGCACGATAGCGCGCTCATCCTCAAAGCGGCGCGGATTATCGGCGCGTGCCCGCAGCGCATCACGCTCAATCGTGCTCCAGTACGTCAGGTTCAGGGCGACCACCAAAAAGGCGATCAAGCTCCCGACGGCGACTTTTTGAAGACGACTGCTCATCGCTCGTCTCTACTGGCATCCAGGCGCTTCGACAAAGCGCAAGCTGCCATCTTCGGTTAGGAGCGCTACATTTGAGAAGCCCGTCCAGGCAAGCGCCGTAGCCGGCATATCAAGCGTGTGCTCGCCCACCAGCGCCCCCTCCGCAAAGCAGAGCAGCCGCCTATCCAGCACAATCAAGGCGCGCACGCCGTCGGGGTGCCAGGCGGCCAGGCGCACAGCCTCGCCTTCGCTCAACGGTAGGTAGAACGGCAGATAGTGCTGCGTTTGAGTCAACCAAACGAACACATCAAAAGGCGTGCCAACACCCAGCCGATCGTCGGCAAGGCTCTGCAGGCTGAGTGGCGGGCGCATCTCGGCTGTGTAGCGCTGCTGTGCTGTGCCAAATTGATTGTAGAGCGCTAGGAAGCCCTGCTCGTAGGTGCCCTGTAAAGCACCACCAACTGCTAGCTGATCAGCCTGCCATGCCAGCGCCGTCACAAGGCCTTCTGCTGACCACACTCGGCTGAGCGCGAGACCCTCAACCTGCCACAAGTGAACCCGATCGCCGCTGGCGCTAGCGAGTGAGGCGCCGCTTGGATGCCACGCCAAGGCACGGATAGCCGAACCCTCAAGCAAGCGGCATTGGCGCGTGAGTTCAGCCGCCGACCACAGACACAGCCATCCATCTGCATCGCCCATCGCGAGCAAGTTTCCTGCAGGCTGCCAGGCGAGCGCGGTCAGCGCGCTTTTGCCCTCTAGCACGGCCAGAAGTTGCTGCGTACTACCATCGTAAAGGCTCACCCGCTCCTGAACGCTCAGCGCGATGATATTCAGCGTTGCGCTCCAAGCCATGAGCGGGCGGCTCTTGGCATGGCTGAGCGCTCCGCCGTTCAGCAGCGCGCACAGTAGAGCGAGCCCACTAATCCATCTCATAGCCGCCGTCAATGTTCAAGGCTTGCCCCGTCAGGTAGTCAGATTCGGGCGCACACAGAAAAGCAACCACCTGCGCTACGTCTTGGCAGGTGGCTGGACGGCGCAGCGGCACTTTCTCATCGACGCGCTGCTGCAGCCAAGCACCTTTGGGCAGGCCGCGCCGCTGTTGCCCTTCAATCAGGTCGATGTAGTCCCACATTGGCGTCTCCACTAGACCTGGACAGACTGCATTGACGTTGATGTTGTAGGGCGCAAGGCGCAGGGCAGCGCTCTGGGTGATGCTAATAACCGCCGCTTTTGAGGCAGCATACTGTGGTGCATTCGCCCTGCCGCGCCGCCCCGTCACTGAGGAGAGGTTGACGATCTTGCCGAAGCTGCGCGGCGCCCGCCCTGCCGCTTTGATCGGCTCGGGCACTTGGGCGATCATCTGTGCTGCCACACTTTGCAGAGTGAAGAACAAGCCTTCTACGTTGGTGTGCATGAGCCAGCGCCACTGCTCAGGCGTGATCTCCATCAGGTCGACGCGCTCATTGACGCCCGCATTGTTAATTAAGATATCAATGCGCCCGAAATATTCTGCCACGGCCGCCACCATGCCGCGCACTGCCTGGTGATCGCCGACATCCAGCACATGAACTTGCGCCTGCACACCGAAAGCCCGCACGCGTTCCGCAGTGCGATGAGCTGTTTCAGGGTTTATCTCGGCGATGACAATATGCGCGCCATGCTCGGCAAAGTGCAGCGCGATCGCCTCGCCAATGCCCTGCCCAGCCCCTGTGACAATCGCTATCTTGTCTTGAAAACGCTTTTGCATCGGCTGTTTCAGCAGTGTTCACTCCTCTTCGAATGTCTCAGCGCCAGAGGTTGTGCCATCGCCATCCAGGCGCAGCCACGTGCGCCCAACCTGAAAGAGTGTACCCGGCGCAATCTCGTAGCGTTGCTCTGGCTCGAGCTTCTCGCGGCGCATGCTGAGGAAAGTATGGTTGCGGCTCTTTTTATCCACAAGGAAGAATTGATCGGTGCTCGGCACGTAGATCAGGTGGGCGTGGGTGCGCGAAACTTGCTGATCGTAGCTGATAGTAACGTGCAAGTTTGGCCTACGCCCAATCACGATCGTCAAATCGCTGCCATCGTTCGGCACTTCCCACGAGAGCGTCTTACCGTCGAGCGGTCCGCTCATAAAAGTTATGGAGACTGTCTGGCGCATAGCATTCAACTCACCGTCGCTGCTGCCTGTCATCAAGTTTGCGGCGCGCTTCGCGGCGCTTTAGTTCAGCTTGTGGGTAGTCAGGTCTCAAAGCAAGTGCACGGTTCAAGGCGCGAATTGCCTCGGGATAATTACCATTTTCAATCAGCGCTGCGCCATAATTATACCACAAGCGGGCGTTTTGAGGTTGCAGCTGTGTGGCACGCTCAAGCGCGCTAAGCGCTTCGGCATGCTTGCCCAGCGCCGCATAGGTTAAGCCTATCCCCTCCCAAGCCAACGGCAAGTGTGGTGCAAGGTCGCGCGCCTGGGTGTAAGCCTCCAGCGCATCTGTGTAGTGATGCAAGCGGCGCAGAATCTCGCCGTGTTGTGCATGCAGACAGGCAAGGTGTGTGTTGTTGCTAGGCAGTGCCGCCAGACTCTCTAAGCACACTTGTAAGGCTTCATCGTGCCTACCTAGTTGCTGCAGCAACCGCAAAATGTTCAGACGGTGCCGCAGCACATGTGGCGCAGATTGTAACGCCTGTTCATGCGCATCAAGCGCCTCTGGGAAGCGTTTCATGCGCTCCAAGAGGATGCCACGTTCGCTGTGCGCCCATGCATACTCGGGGCTGAGAGCGAGTGCCCGATCGCAAGCTTCCAGTGCTTCTTCGTAGCGCTTCATTCGGCGTAGGATGGTGGCACGCAAGACGTGCAGCTCTGGTGTTTGGGCAGGCTCAACTGAAGCCAGCGCCTCTGCGAAATGCCCTAGCCGTACCTGTAACGAAGCAAGCTGTGTGCGGTACCAAAATTGAGTGGGCTTCAGGCCGATGGCGCGCTGCCAGGCTGCAGCTGCTTCATCGTTGTGCTGGAGTTGCTGCAGAGCAAGTGCACGCTTTGCCCACAGCCAGGCCAGATCGCCGCGCTGCTGCAGAGCACGATCGAAGATGCTGAGCGCACTCGCTGCATCGCCACTGCGGAGGTACGCAATTCCCAAGCGCGAGAGAGCGTTCAAATCGTTTGGGCGCTGCACAAGCACAGCCTGTAAGCAAGTGATTGCTTCCGAGTAACGCGCCTCAGCCAACAGCGCGAGGCTTTTGCCCGCCAGCGCCGCCACATGCTGCGGATAGCGCTCCAAAACTTGGTCGTAGGCTTCCAGCGCTTCGGTGAAGCGATCACAGTGCAGGTGCAGACGCCCAAAGCGTAACCAGATGCCGCTGTTCTTAGGCTGCATGCGCTTAGCCTGCTCCAGCGCGCTCTGTGCCTCGAGCACGTCGCCATTCGCTAGGTAGACATCGGCAAGGCGCAGCCAGGCAGTTACATCCTTAGGCAGCAAGCGAGAGGCGTGCAAGAATGCACTAGTCGCTTCGGTGGAGCGCTTGAGGGCATTGAGCACCTCACCGCGCCCGATCAGCGCTTCGCCGAGTTGATGGTCAAGCTGCAAGGCGCGATCGAAAGCAGCTAACGCCTCTGGCAGCCGCTGTAAGCGCAGCAGGATGCGCCCGCGCAGCACATGGCTCAAAGCATGCTCAGGATCAACGTCGATCACTGATTGGATGAGTTCTAGGGCTGGCTGCGGCTGCCCAAGTTGTAGCAACAAGCGCGCGTGATTGTAAGCCGCCCAGATGTCGTGCGGATTGAGGTGTGTTGCCCGCGCGTAAGCAGCCTGCGCCTCAGCGTATTGTTTCAAGCGCTCATGGACGATACCCTTATTGTACCAAGCCCAAGTGAAGTTAGGCTGCATTGTCAGCGCGCGTTCAAACGCCTCTAACGCTTCAGGGTAGCGCTTCATCAGACGCAACAAGCGCGCCTTACGCGCCCATATCCACGCCGACTTGGGATCAAGCTCAAGCGCCTGCTCGTAAATACGCAAAGCATCAGCATAACACTTGAGTTCGGTCAGGCTGTAGGCTTTATTCATCAAATCGTCGCCCTGCATGGCGGCAGGGCTGCTATCCAGCTGCGGCAGATTGCCCGTGAGCGCTTGGTAGCAATTTATCAGCTCATCGCGCAGCTCTTGCCACGTTTGCGGGCGCTCCTCGCGCTGCACTTGTAGGCAGCGTAAAGTCAGTTGGCACAGAGCTGGAGGCAACTTTTCAGCCACGTCCGGCGGGAAGCTCACAGGGCGGCGATGCAGCTCGCGCAGGGCTGGGATGCTGTTGGCGCCGCTGAATAGGCGAATGCCAGTCAACATCTCGTAGAGGATAGTGCCGAAGGCAAAAATATCTGCCCGCGCATCCAGCGGCTGCAGGCGAGGAGTGTACTGCTCAGGTGCCATGTAGACGAGCGTGCCCATCACCTTGCCGGTCTGTGTGAAGCGCCCTTCAGCAAAGTGTTTGAGCTGCTCTGGCGAGAGCACCGGCATTTCCTGCGACTCAGTCAAGCTATCTAACGCTCGCCCCAGCCCAAAGTCAGTCACTTTGGCGACAATATCGTGGCGCACCAGGATGTTAGCAGGCTTCAGATCGCGATGGACGAAGCCGTTTTTCTTGCTGACGGCATAAGCCATCCCATTGCAGACGCCCAGCGCGATCTCTAGGCTCAGCTGTGGTGTTAGGCGTTTGTGCTTGATCCAGCCGCGCAGATCGCTGCCCAAACCTTCTGCGCCGATCACATACTCAAGGATGATGTGTGGGCGTTCGCTCAGGCGGCTCTTGCCGAAGGAAGCAACCTTGTAAGCGCGCACAACGTTGGGATGCTTGTCCATCTCAACCCACAGGCGCGCCTCGTTCTCGAAGCGCCGTTTGGCTGCATCATCCCTGAGGTAGCGCGCCTGAAACGTTTTGAGCGCCACCAGCCTCTTAGCTTCCTCATCCAAGCAGATGTAGATGATGCCCATACCGCCCTCGAGGATGTTCCAGACGCGGTAGCGCTCGCCGATGAGCTCGCCTCTTTGAAAATCCTCGTCATTGCCAGCCAGTTCGGGTACAACCTGATCACGCGCTGTTGTGTTGAATGTCAAGGTTCGGCTCAGCCGCTCCGAAATGGGACGGGAGGCATCATCTTGGGTGTCCGTCTTGTCCTCTTCAGCGCTCAGCAGCGCTTCTGGGCTGGAGTCAAGCCAGCTGGTCGGCGCTTCCACAGCAGGCAGTTGAGATGCCGCTTTAGCCCGCAGTGCTGCAGCATACTGCTGAGTCAGCTCACGGGCGGCAGCACATATTTCGGCATTCAGGTGCTCTGGGGGGACCTCAGCGACTGCCCACAGCGCCGCACCGATATTGCTCAGGCTAGGCGTGTTGTGAGCAATGTTGACTGCCCACTCGGCAAGCTCGGCCTGGATAGAGCTGGCTCGCGTCTGCTCTTGCGCTGATTGTGTAAGTTGGCCTGCACGCTTGTAGGCTTGCAGCGCCTTTGCCATGTACAGGATGCTGAGGCGCTTGCCTTCGCAGGCACGTTGCGCGCACAGATCGCCCAAGTTGAAGTAGTCGGCTGCCTGCGGCGAGGGGCGCCGCAACGCTAAGCGCGCCAAGCGCTGAATATTCGGATCGGCATCTGTGGCAAAGAGATCGGTGCTCTCTTCAGCGTGTGGCATTGCCAGCAGAAGTTGCTCATCAACAGCTGAAGAGTAGACGGGCGGGAACCCAACTTGTGGTACTTGCAAAAAGCTCATCGACCCAGTCATTGTGCCTCGTCAGGTAGCAAATCAGATTGTACAGTAAAAATTAGGCGCGCTTGATCCTCAGAGACGTCAACTCTGATGAGACCATCTTGAAGAGTGGGCTGTTCCAGCAACTGGGCACTCAGCGGGCGCGTGAGGAGCCGCTCGACAGCTTGCCGCAGCGGGCGTGCGCCGTTGACAGGGTTGTAGCCGCGCTGCAACAAGAGCGCGTTCGCCTCAGGCGTTAGCTGCAGCTGCAGACGGCGGTCGAGCAGGCGTGCACGCACATCGCGCAGCTGGAGGTCGAGAATCTGTTGTAATGTTTCCTGAGTGAGCGGGTTGAAGACGATAATATCATCCAGGCGATTGAGGAATTCTGGGCGGAAGAAGCGCCGTAGAGCTGCTTGATAATCGGCTGAGGGCGCAGTCGTACTAAGGAAGCCGACGTTACCGCGCTGCAGCTCCGCCGAGCCGATGTTGCTGGTCATAATCCAGACGGCATGCCGTGCATCTACAGTGCCGCCCCGCGCATCGCTCAGCCGCCCCTCGTCAAAGACTTGCAAGAACAGGTCAAAAATCTGCGGTGCTGCTTTCTCAACCTCGTCCAGCAAGATGACGCAGTAAGGGTGACGGCGCAGGGCTTCAGTGAGCTGACCGCCGCGCTGCGAGTCGCGGTAGCCAGGTGGCGCCCCGATCAGGCGCGCAACTGTGTGTTCGTCGTGAAATTCGGACATGTCGAAGCGCAACAGTGCGTTCTCGCTGCCAAATAGGAAGGCAGCCAACGCCTTTGCCAGCTCAGTCTTCCCGACACCGCTCGGCCCCAAGAAGAGGAAGACGCCCACTGGTCGGTTGGGATCGGAGAGGCCAGCGCGGCTGGCGCGCACGGCGCCTGCCACGGCGCTGATGGCGTGATCCTGACCGATTACGCGCGCGCGCAGTGTCTCTTCCATGCGCGCATATTTGCGCCGGTCGTCTTCGGTTAGCTGCCCCATAGGGATGCCCGTCCACTCAGCTACCACTTCGGCAACAGCCTCTGCTGTGACGATGCGCGGTGTGTTCAGATCAGTGTTATGGCTTGTTTGCGTCACCACGCGCGCGCACGCCTCATCGAGCAGGTCTAGCGCCTTATCAGGCTGGCGGCGGTTGTGCAAGTACTTGGTGGAAAACGCAACGGCAGCTTGCAGCGCCTCACTTTGGATTCGAACGCCGTGATGCTTGGCGTAGCGATCTTGCACACCCGTCAGGATGCGCAAGGTATCAGCGGCGGAAGGCTCGCTGATCTCAATGATGCGGAAGCGCCGCTCTAAGGCGGGATCCTGAGCAATGGCAGAGCGATACTCTTCATGTGTGGTGGCGCCAATGCAGACGACCTCGCCGCGTGAAAGCGCTGGCTTCAGGATGTTCGCCGCATCCAGATTGCTATCCACCGTATCGCCAGCGCCGACGATTGTGTGAATCTCGTCGATGAAGAGGATGACCTCGGGGTGGTTGCGCACTTCGTCCAAGATGCCGACCAGACGCTCCTCAAACTGACCGCGCAGGCTGGTGCCTGCCAGTAGCGTGCCGATCTCGATCTGCACAATGCGCCGATTGCGCAGCTGGGGTGGTACACTGCCTTGCGCAATGTTGTAGGCGAGGCCTTCTACCACTGCTGTCTTGCCGACTCCCGCATCGCCAAGCAAAAGCGGATTATTCTTCTTGGTGCGCATGAGCGTGCGCGTCATCGCGCGAATTTCGCGCTCGCGCCCAACGACGGGTGTCAGTTTGCCCTCGCAGGCGAGCTGCGTGAGGTCGCGCCCATACCTATCCAGCATAGGCGTCTCGCTATGTGGATCGCTGCCCTGATACTCGACGTCTGCCCGGTAGACTGCGACATCATAATCGCAGCTGAGTGAATCGAGATCGGTTTCAGTCTGCGTCTTTCGGAGTTCCTCTTCCACAAAGCTGAGCCATGCTCTCACATCGGCGCCCAGCAGCTGCAAGCGGCGCACCGGGACGCCTTGCCCTTCATGCAGCAGTGCATATAACAAATGGCGCTCATCGATAGCCTTATGCCCATACCTATCTGCCATCTGAACAGCCTCGCTCAAGACTCGATAGGCGCGTGGTGTGAAGGGCAATTCAGTTGGAGCGTCTTGGTCCCTATCGTAAGCACCGGCATCCCGGCGGATAGCGTTGCGCACGCTACGCGGCTCAAGTCCGGCCGTCAGCAGCAGACGTTGGGCTAGGTTGCCTCCCACTTGGGTCAGCGCAATGTAGAGATGTTCGGTGCCAATAAAATCATGGTGCAAGCGCGCTGCCTCATCGCTGGCGGCACTCAGCCAGAGCTGACATCGTTCTCTGATCTCTTGCTCGCTAACCTCTGCCGAAGACACGCTCCCACCTCCCTGCTACGGGTTGTTGATTCTGCTAGGAACCTTCAGGAGAGCACATCTGTGTTGCGCTCGCCTAGCCAGCTTGCGCCCATAAAATGCCTTTTGTGTGCAATCAGCTAACTGCTCTGACTATGCTGAGCCGGCTGTGCTGACAGCATTATAGCACACAGCAGGGCTAAACGTGAAAAAGGCGTGGCATCAATCCAATCACATAGCGCTGGCGCGCTTCAAAGCGGGCTAGCTCGGTCAAGCCCAGCTTGGCTAGTAAGGTCTCGACCTGTTGGCTGGCGTAACCGACTTCAGTCGGGCGGTGGGCGTCGGAGCTGAAGGTGAGCGGAATGCCCCAATCACGAGCAAGTGTGATCATGCGGGCAGTTGGGAAGGGCTCGCTGTTCATCTTGCGGTAGCCGCTGGTGTTGATCTCGATGCAGAGGTTCGCTTGGCCAATGGCGGCCAGGGCGGCATCTTGTAGTGGCTCGATCGCGCTCGGGATCGGCTTGGGTGCGTAAGCGATCACAGCGCTGCAGTGCGCGATGATATCGAATAAGCCGCTCTGCGCCGATTTTGCCACTAGGCGATAGTACTCAGCGTAAGTCGGCACGGGATCGCTTACGCCGTGCCAACGCTGAGCATCATAGACGTTGCGTCCGTGCACATAATGCACCGAGCCGATCACATAGTCGAACGGGTACGGCGCAAGCATGGCAGCACAAGCCGACTCTGCGCCTTCGATGTAATCTACTTCCAAGCCCAGTCGGACGGCAATGCGCCCCGCGTACTGCGCCTTCAGACGCAACACCTCATCAACGTAGGCGGGCAGCTCGCTCTTAGCCATCGCGATATTGGGCATCGGATCGTCGCCATCCAGCCAATAGATCGGCGCGTGATCTGAGATACCGATCTCGCTCATGCCAAGCGCGATTGCCTGCTGGATGTAGTCCTCGATTTGCCCTTGAGCGTGCCCGCAGCGGACGTGATGGGTGTGATAGTCGATTGGGATCATGGCAAGTCCTCATTTTGAGAGCCGATGTACATGAAAGCCCGCCTTGCATGGGCCGCGAAGGCGGGTCTGAGCGTGTGCCTGCCAGCGCTTTGCGCCTTAGGCCAGCTTGAGCGCCACGAGTTGGTTCAGCGCATCGCGCAGGATGTGCTCTGGCAGGGCGCCCGCCTGCTGCCCAACGATCTTACCACCCTTGATGAACATCAAGGTTGGGATACTCATAATGTTGAAGGTCTGTGCCAAGATGGGATTCTCATCCACGTTGACCTTCGCAATGCGCACCTTACCTGCGAACTCGGCAGCGAGTTTGTCGAGAATCGGGGCGACTTGGCGGCACGGGCCGCACCACTCTGCCCAAAAATCGACCAAGACGGGCAGCGGACTCTCGATGACCTCCTGGCGGAAGGTCTGATCAGTCACTTTAACGGGCTTGGTATCGACGCGCTTCGGCTGGCTGGGCGGCGTGACTGATGGCACTTGCTGCGTGGGTGTGTACGGCTTGAGCGCATCTACGATAGCGCTAACATCAGTTGCCCATGGGCGATTGCGGCGCACATGCACTTCCCCATTCGCGATGCCCAATAACAAGGGGTGCTTGCCGACCTCAAAGCGCGCTGCCAGCTCTGGCGCACGGCTGACGTCCGCCTTCACCACCAAGAGCTGCCCGCTGTAAGTGCGCGCGATATTGTCCAGCTCATTTTTCAGGTCTGTACGCAGGGACTCACCGCTCCACAACAGGAGCAAGACGGGCAGCTCAGCTTTCAGGATATCATCCAGCTCTGCGCTGCTTGCAACCAACAGCGGCGTATCTGCTTTGGCAATTGCCATCTCAAGTATCTCTCCAATGCCTACGGCTTGATTTTCCCTAAGTGCTATCGACGCTGCGTGCTTGCCGAGCCTTACACACAACGCACGCCTGACTTTGAGGGACTGCACTACCCGCAGATTGTAACATACTTTCTGAGCCGCAGCAGGTGAGGGTGTCCTGTGGCTGCCGCGCTGGCTTGCCAGGCGAACTGGCTGAAGCAAAAAGGGCAGGCCTACCCCCTGCCTCCGCTGCGATGAGCGCTTGTGTCTTGCAGCAGAGTGGATCAGCACTCAACTAAAATCTCGCAACTGTCTGTTGCCAGCTCATGGCTTGGCAAGGCGGGCAAGGCGTGTTAGCCTAGAGATGTACTCGATGCTGCGAAAGGATTTTCGGCGTGGTCACGGTTCGCCTTGCCACCCTACAGGATACAGCAGCAATCTGCGCGCTTCACTGCTCAGATGTGCCACAGTGGACGCGGCTAACCGCCGATGGGCAGCTTGTGCCAGCCGACTACGCCTCGCTCAGCCTGTACGAGCGCTGGCAGCACGGTGGTGCATGGCTTAGCCTAGAGACCTGCGCGGTGCATCTGAATCGGTTGCTGGCGGGCTCAGGTTTTCCATTGGTGGCGTGCGTGGATGGGCAAGTCGTGGCGGAGATGGAAGTCTACGAGAGCTTCGAGCCGCCGCCGTTCGGTCACAACCTTGAGATCAGCGTGATCAACACTCATGCTGATCATCAGCGGCGCGGCTATGGTACGGCGCTGATTCAGTACGGCCTGCAAATGGCGCGTATGATGCGCTGTGAGCGGCTGTGCGTCTCGGATGCGGATGCGCACGGCTTCTACGAAAAATTGGGCTTTCGGCATACCTTGAGCGGCTGCGGCGTGCGCTTCCCGACGGAGGCAGGGCGCATCCTCTACCAAGCAGTCGAGCTGAAACAGCGCGATCCTGAACAGATCAAGGGCTGGTACATGCCTTTCGGCAGGTATCGCGGCAGCCGCCAGGAATGGGATAAGCTCTTCCCACAGGATTGGGCGGCGGGCATCCCAGAGCTGTTGAATCGGGCGGTGGTGCACTTGCAGATGACCCTCAGCGGTGGGCAACGCCTGATCGCCTTCCTGAGCGAGCCTGAACAGCTTGATTCACCGCCGGGCGAGATGCACCTGGCCTGCTGGTCGGAGCGTCCACCTACGCAGCTGGCAGTAGCTGCTCTGCGTGATTGGGCCTACCGACAAGGCATCCCTTCGCTGCTCACCTACGTGTGGCAAACAGAGGTGCACTTGCTGCCCAGCACTGCCGCTCAAACCGAGTACAGCCAGACGTTCTACGAGTACAGCCTGCAGTCATGACGCCCTCCGAGCCCTCTGAAGCGACGCCCAAGCCATCCAGCGGCTTGCCGCTGCCTGAGCCGCCTGCCTGGATGAAGGCAATCGTACCGCCCGAGCTGGAAACAAGGGCTAAATCTGCGCCAGAGCCCTCTGCTGAAACGCCTCAGCCAGAGCCCGCCGCCAGCCTAAACGCCGTCGCTGAGGCGCCCACTGCTCAGGCGAAAGTAGAGGATGTTCAGCTCCCGCCTGAGGCATCGGATGACCTTGATGAGCTTGCGGATGAGATTGAGGATGCCGAGCGCCTTTTGACGTTCGATCCGCTGTTTATTTATGGCATTGCGCTGGTGGTGACCATATTTGGGCTAGGCGGGATGCCGCTTGAGGCGCGCCTGACGTTGGTCTGGACGGCGCTGAGCGGGCTAGGCATCCTGGCGATCTTAGTGGATGAGGTTGAGGTGCTGCGCCCAAGAGTGCGCGATCTGGCTATTGGAATGGGCTATGCCATGTTGGTCGGCGTGCCGATTTTGGTGATCGGTAATGCGCAGCTGGCGCGCATCGCCGCCGACCTGTTCAAGGGCATGAGCAGCACGGCTGTCTTCTTGCTGCTGATCTTCGCCATGCCGGCGGCGGAGACGCTCTTCTTTCGCGGGGCATTTCAGGCATCGCGCGGCTTGCTGATAAGCGCATTGGCGGGCGGCGTGTGGTCGTGCTTGTTGTTGCTAGCAGGGCTAAATGTGACGGCTTACCCGTTTGTGGCGTTGGTGATCGGCGCCGCGCTGTTCGCGCTGAACTTCCTCTACAGCTATCTGGCGGCTGTGTATAACCTATTCAGCGCTTGGATGTGTCAAATTGTCATGAATGGGCTCTTGTTGTGGCTGCCGAGCTTGCTCTAGCTCACGCGCCTGAGCGCACTGCCTCGATCAAGAACCAGACGAGCATCACCAGCACCACAGGGCCAATCTGCCAGGTGGCCAGCGCTAGTGTGCCCATCAGCGCGAGCATCAGCACCGTGAAAACGCCCACTACTGCCTGCCCAGCGGTGAAATTCTTCTTGCCACTGCGCACCGCCTCTACTAAGAACCACGCCAGAACGATTGGGATGAGCGCAGCGCTTTGATCCGTGCTGAGCGCTACTAACATCAGCCACGCTAGGCCCAGCATCGTGACAACTTGAAGGGTGACCAAAGCAGCGGGACTGTGTGGATGCTCATTGGCTTGGGCCTTCTTGCGCCTGACTCGGACTAAATCCGCCAAGCCGACTACGTCTGCCTCTTGTTCTTCCAGCGAGTAGCCGCACTTGCGGCAAAAGCGCGCGCCGGAGGAGTTCGGCGTGCCACACTGCGTGCAGTAGAGTAATTCACCCGCCTCTACTTCAATCAGCTCGGGCAGCTCGCCATCGGCTTCTAGACGCAAATGACGTTTCGAGTCAAGCTTTCTAGACATCTGAACCGCTCTCCGTAGTTCTTGCGCTACCTACTATACGCTCTTGGGCAGGGCAGGTAGCGCCACGGTGAAAGTCGAGCCGCGCCCAACCTCACTTTCCAGCCAGACCTTACCGCCCTGCATCTCCACGAGCTGGCGCGTGATCGGTAATCCCAAGCCCGTGCCTTGAAATTCGCGCACAACAGAGCCATCTACTTGGCGGAAAGCATCGAAGATCAGCTCGAAGTTCTCAGGCGCGATGCCGATGCCACTATCAGCCACGTCGATGCAGAGCCAATTGCCCGCCGCCAAAGGCACCCCTGCAATCGGCTCTGCAACCGCGAGCTGATAAGCGCGCAGAGCGACACTGCCTTCGCGGGTGAATTTGACGGCGTTACTCAGCAAATTCAGGACGATCTGGCGCAAGCGAGTCTTGTCAGCCTCAACCTTTGGCAGGTCGCGCGGCACGTCGATGTAGAGCGAGAGCTGTTTCGCCTCGACAAGGGGCGCGATCTGAGCAACGACAGCTTGTAGCAAAGGCGGCACATCCAGCGGCTCCAGATTCAGCACCATGCGCCCAGATTCTATCTTGGCAAGATCTAGCACGTCGTTAATCAGGGCGAGCAAATGCGTGGCATTATCGTAGACGCGCTGCAGGCGCTCATGCTGTTTTTCAGTCAGGCTGCCGTAGACGCCCTTGATGAGCATCTCGCTGTAGCCCATAATGGCATTCAACGGCGTGCGCAGCTCGTGGCTCATCGTAGCAAGAAATTGGCTCTTGAGTTCGTTAGCCTCCAGCGCGCGGGCGTACAGATCGGCATTTTCGACGGCAAGCGCCACTTGCGTTGCCAGCGTACGGCACGTTTCAACCTCATCGTAGCTGAAGGCGCGCCGTTCGCCGATCACATCCACACCGATCGAGCCGATCAGGCGCCCTTTGGCGAACATTGGCGCGATCACCAACGAGCGGATGCCATTGTGCCGCAATAAAGGCAGCAGGTCGCCGATGCGCTCATCCTGATTGATGTCAGATGAAATGAATACTTCTTGTTCATGCAGGTATTTGAAGAGCGTGTTCGGGATCGGCCCTAGCCCGTACGGACTGGGCGGGTACTCAGCGACCAGCTGCGCCTGATTACCTTGCGCCGAGAGCAAAGCGATGCTGCAGTGATCGACCTTGAGCAGTTTAACGATCTGCTCCGCTGCCAGTGTCAAGATATGGTTGCGATCCAGAGAGGCAGAGAGCAGCGTACCGATCTTGTGAAGCGACTCAAGACGGCGCGCGCGCTCTTTGAGCTGCGTGGCAGCCGATGCCAGCTGGCTGAAGAGCGCAGCGTTTTCCAGCGCCAATGAAATTTGTGTGGCAATGGTAGCGAAAACTTGCTGCTCATCCTTGCCAAAGGCGTGCGGACGATTACTCTGCATGCTGAGCACACCGATTACGGCACCATTCCTGGCGCGCAGCGGCACGCCAAGCCAAGAGACAAGCGTAGTCGGCCGTTCGGTCAGGCGCATGCGCTGAATGCCGAGCGATTCGATCCATTCGCGCTGGGCAACCACATCTGCGATGTAGAACGGCGCTCCACTACGCACAACATACCCGCCAAAGCCGCTGACAGGATAGCTCTGCCCGCTAGGCAAAGTCTCTCCCTCGTCATACAGGTAGAGCGTCTGCAGCGTGTCGGTTGCCTCATCGTAGCGCATGACGTAAAATGTATTCACGTCAAAAAGCGCCGTCACTTGCTGGCGAACGCTATCCCAGACCTCTTCAAGGTTGTAAGCCGCTACTAAACGCTGGCTGATGGCGTTCAAAGCGGCCAGCTGCTCTACCTTAGAGCGCTCAGCAGCGAACAAGCGAGCATTGTCGATCGCCACCGCCAGCTGATCCGCAATCCCCTGCAGCGTCTCGACATCTTCGGGCTGGAAGGCGTGTGCTTGGCGGCTCTGCACATCTAGGGTGCCCAGTATGGCATCCCCAAACCGCATAGGCAGCACAACCTCAGAGCCGACAGACATCAGCATGTGGCGCAGGCCGCAGCGCTGATCGCTGTGCGAGTCGCTAATGAGCAGTGCAGCGCGCGCAGTCAGCGCGGCGTAGTTTAGATCGTCAGCTGCCAGGCACAACGGTATCTCAGCAGTTTGCAGGTGCCCTTCTGGTGTGTACACCGCTTTGATGTCAAGCACGCTGCCTTCTAAGAGTAAAACTGCTACCAAATCCAAATTGAAGAGCGCTTGAGTCACGGAAGCGACCTGGCGAGTTAGCGAGTCGATATCCAGCTTCGAAGTTGCTGCCCGCGAGACTTCAACAGCGGCGCGCAGACGGCGCGTCTGTTGTTGCAGCGAGTAGAGCAGGCGCTGCTGCTCACCTAGACTCTGAATGATAGCGCCGAAGCTGGTCATGCGCTGCTGCTGATCGCGCATGGCGAAAACAGCCAATCGGACTGGCAGCGGCTCGCCTTTGGCATTCTTTTGGGTCACATCGCCAGACCAACCCGCCATCGTACGCGATTGCACCAGCAAATCGCGGGCAATGCGCATCTCTTCGTCGCCGAAGTAGAGCTCGCTGACGTTGCGCCCGATCAGCGCTTGGGGCGTCTCAAAGCCGTAGAGCTGCGCAGCAGCCAGGTTGGCATAGGTGATTGTGCCATCTAGGGCGGCCACATCGATGGCGACGTTAGCATTTTCCACCAGCTGGCGGAAAATCTGCGGGCTGGCAGGCCAGGCTAGGCGCGCCAGAGCCGCTGCAGCGCTGCTGGCAAACTGATAGGCGAGTGCAGTGCGCATGGGCTCCAGCGGCGCGGGAGCCTTGAGCATAAGCAAGCCATGCGGCTCGTCGCCCGCCAAGAGCGGAAGAGCAACTGTGCAGCCATCCGGAGCGATTTGCGGCGTCAGGCTGAGGGCGGCTTCCTGCGCGATTTGGGGCAGGCTGGCATATACTTCCGGCGCTTGGGTGTGCAAGATGTCAATCTTGATGGCTGTGCCGAACAGCCAGATCAGTACATCTCGGAGTGTCTCAATCACTGTTGAGGCATCCGGCGCGGACTCAAGCGTCTGTTGTGCGATGTGGCAGGTGCGCAACCAATCGTGAAGACTATCCTGCCCGGTAGATGTTGCGCGTTCTATAGTCATTTCACTCGCCCTCTCTGCTGGCGATGAGCGCTGCAGGCACAACTTCGGCGTCAGCTTCGCCGATCCGCAACCGGGTGCCGGCCGCTGCGAAAGCAGGCTTCACAAAACCGAGCCCGATGGCAGCAGTGCCTGGCTGCGGCACAAGCGGCTCGGCCAGACTGGTCAGCGTTCCCACAACCTCGCTTTCCGCTTGAATGGGGGCTCCGAGCGGGGCGGGCGCGCTCAGGTGCAGCTTGACCAACGTCTTGGCAAGCCGATTGCGGCTTTCCATGCGGGCGATGATCTCCTGCCCGATGTAGCAGCCCTTGCTGAAGCTGACTGAATCCCACAAGCCGGCTTCAAGGGGGATGTAATCCTCAGTCAGCTCGTGGTGCGCGCCGGGCAAGCCAGCTGCAATGCGCAGGCGCTCGTAGAGCGCCCCGTCGGCAGGTTGCAGGCGCCGATCAGCCGACCAGGCAGCGCGCAGCGCCTCTAGCACCTCGTAGGGCGCGATGATCAGGAAGCCTTCCGCCAGAAGCGGGAACGTGCGCGCCACAAAGAGCTGACGAGCTGAATCTTCGAGGAAGTGATGGCGCGGCAGCGCGCCTGCACCGCTGATTAGCGCTTCGGCCAGCGCTGCCGCGCCCCTGCCGTGCAGCTCCAGCTGACCGAGCGCAGCGCTTTGATCGTCAATGCGGAAGCGATCCTGCCAGAAGACGTGCCGCCGCAGCCAGTTCAGCACTGTCTCAGGGTAGTTAGTGAGCATCAGTGCGGTCTCGCCGCGATGATAGAGGATTACGCGGTCGATGATGCGCGCGGTTGCCGTCGTGAGCACGGTGCTGCAGCCCTCGCCGACGTTCAAACGCTTCAAATCATTTGTAGACATACGGTGCGGCAGCTCAAGACGATCGCGGTCAGTCAGACTCAAGCGCCCTTGCGCCTTGCTGCGATCGAACAAGAAGATCGGTAGAGCATCCATCTCTTACAGTCCCTGCGCAGCGCGCCATTGCCGAATTTGCTCGGCATGTTCATCTTCGTGCCAAGAGGCACACTCAGCGATGAGATAGGTCAGCGGCTCACCTTCTAGCCAGCGGAACTTGCGGACGTCGGTCAGGGTACGCTCGTCTAGTGCTTCTACGGCGCGCAAGAGATGCTTGTGCACGCCGTGAAAATCTTCTAAGACGAGCTCTAGCGGGCGCGGCGCGTTGATATGATACTGCTCAGCGTTGAACTCGTCGATATCCTCGATTTGGACGATGTGCGGCACCAGCGAAGGGCGATCCAGGCGTGAGAGGGCCGTGACTAGCTCGGATTCCCAGACGGTGAGGTGCGCCAGCACATCTTTAACCGACCAAAAGCCAACAACGCCCGGTCGCAGCATATCGTTCGGCGTCAAGCCCTCGATGGCTGCCAGCAAGTTGGCCCGAGAACGGCGCAGCTGCTCTAAGACAGCCTGCTTTTGCGTTTCTTTGTACACGCTTTTGGGCATGGGCGACCTCTAGCTAATATCAGCCCTTTCGGCACGGCCGTGGCGTGCTTCAAGCCGAGCGCGCAGCGCCGCGTGCTCAGGCAAGGACAAAGTCGGGTCTTCCTCGTAGAGTGTGCGCGCCTCAAGCTGCGCCTCAGAGACGAGTTTGGGATCAATGGCGGTGCTCATCAGCAAGTTCTTGCCGCTCTGGCGCGTGCCGAGCAGTTCACCAGCCCCGCGCAACTGCCAGTCTAGCTCTGCCAGCTTGAAGCCGTCGGTTGTGCTCTCCATCGCCTGGAGGCGCGCACTGTCTGCATTATCGTCATCGGGCAGGAGCAGGCAATACGATTTATGTGTGCCGCGCCCGACGCGCCCGCGAAACTGATGCAGCTGCGCTAAGCCAAAGCGATTGGCACCTTCGATCAGGATGAGCGTGGCGTTGGGCACGTCTACGCCAACTTCAACGACGGCAGTCGTCACCAGGATATCCAGCTCACCTCTGCTGAAAGCGCCCATGACCGTCTCTTTCTGCTTGGGCGAGAGTTTGCCGTGCAACAGTCCTAAGCGCCGCTGCGGGAAAATCTCGCTCTGCAGATACTCATATTCAGCGATGGCAGCCTTCTGCTCAGCGTTTTCGGCGTCAGAGTCGACCAGCGGACAGACGATAAAAGCCTGCCGCCCCTGCTCGATCTGCCGATCGATGAAGGCGTAGAGCGCTTCGCGGTCGCGCCCTTTCACGACGCGCGTCTCCACAGGCGTGCGGTTGGGTGGTAGCTCATCCAATACGCTCAGATCGAGATCGGCAAAGAGCGTCAAGGCGAGTGTGCGCGGGATCGGGGTCGCCGTCATGACCAAGAGGTGCGGATTAGTGCCCTTGCCGCGCAGTGCGCCGCGCTGCTCCACACCGAAGCGATGCTGTTCATCGACCACAGCCATGCCCAGCCGCGCAAAGCGCACTCCCTCGCTGATCAGGGCGTGCGTACCGATTACCAGGCACGGCGTCCCGGCAGCCAGTGCAGCCAAGATTTCAGCCCGATCAGCAGCGGGTGTATCGCCCGTCAGCAGATAGATCGGGTAAGCCACCAGCGGCTCGATGGCGCTGAACAGATGCAGGAGATTCCTATAATGCTGCTCGGCGAGGATGCTCGTCGGTGCCATCAGGGCAGCTTGCGCCCTGTTGAGCAAAGCGATCGCCATGCCCAGCGCCGCGATGACCGTCTTGCCTGCGCCGACATCGCCCTGTAACAGACGGTTCATCGGCACGGCGCGCGCTAGGTCGGCACGGATATCGTCCAAGGCACGCCGCTGGGCATTGGTGAGCGTGTAAGGTAGGCTGCTGAGTAAGGCGGCGAAGGTCTCGTCGGGCACGCAAAGCGGCTCGGCGCGCTGTGCCTGCCAACTGAGCCGATTGCGCAATACGCCAAGCTGTAGCAGCAGCAGATCGTCGAAGGCGAGGCGCCGCTTCGCCTGACGCAGTGCCTCTTGCGAGTCGGGGAAGTGTAGCTGCTTGATCGCCCAGCCCAGATCGACGAGCCCGGCGCGCTCCAAGACGGGCACAGGCAAATAATCGGGCAGGTCGAGGGCGTAACGCTCCACCACTTTCTGGCTCAGTCGGCGCATAACGCCCTGCGCCAAGCCTTTGGTGAGCGGATAGACCGGCACAATGGCGCGCGTGTTCAGCGCTTCTTTCTCTAGCGGCTCCCATTCGGGATTGTTCATGATCAAGCGCTGTTGATAGAGCGTCGTCTTGCCGCTAAAGACGACCAACATGCCGCGCTCGAAGCGTTTTTCAAGGTAGGGCTGATTGAAGAAGACAGCCGTCAGCGAGCCGGTGCCATCGTGAATAGTGACGTGCAGCACCTCAGTGCGCTTGGGGCGGCTGAGCTTGACTTCACGCACCATGCCAGCCGCTGTAACGACCAGGCCTGGGCGCAGTCGGTTGAGCGGCAACATAGTCGAGAAGTCATCGTAGCGGCGTGGGAAGCACCACAGCCAATCCTCCAGCGTGCGGATGCCCAGCGCAGCAAGTTTTTCAGCCATTTTCTCGCCAACGCCGCTGACCGTCGTGACCGGCTGCTGGAGCGCCCGCCAGAAAGCGGCATCATCGGCGGAAGGGCGCCGCCGCTGGGGCGCCCAGGCAGCGGGCGGTTGCGCTTTGACGGTTGGCAGAGCAGCGAAAGCGTGCTCCCCGCTTGGTGAGTCGAGATCGAGTGGGCCGCAGTCGCGTTGGGCCTCTTGTGGCAGGTGTTCATCAAGGTGTATCTGCACGGCTTTAGCAGCTGGTGCGCTCTCAGAAGGTTGTGGTGGCTCGGCGCGCGGCACGCGCCCTGTGATGCGCCCAATCATGTAACGAATGGCGGCAGGGCGCTCATCGGGGGAGGTGTGCTGGCTGTATCGTTGCATCAGTTGGATGAGCTCGTCAATCAGCAGGTGATGTTCGGGCTTTTTCGCTTGTGTGCGGGCATCAGTTTCCCATTGCTTGGCGAAGGCGCCCAAACCCTTGTAAACAGCCTGATCTTTATAGCCTGACTCGCTTTCCAACTTCAAGATTTTGTAGAGTTTCTCAAGCGCTGAGGGCATGGTAACAGGCTTTCTGCGCAAGGGCGCCACTGAGTTACGATGCGCTTAAAATGGCAGCGCCCACCGAGCCAGGCCCAAAGTGAACGCCAATTGCCGCTGCAACGTTCAAAATGAGCATGCGCTCTGGATCGCTGGGCGCGACTTCAGCTAGCAATACGCGCATTTGCTCGGCAAGATCGGGGGCGTTCGTGTGCAGGATGGCCAGTCCCTCCAGTGGCGCATGCTGCCGAATTGCCTCAGCGACTGCCTCGATCGCTTTTTTCACTGTGCGCGCCCGCTGCTTTGAGTCTACCACACCGTCTTTGATTGTGATGATCGGCTTAATCTGCAGAAGCGTCCCAACGCTCGAGACGATCCGATTGACCCTCCCACTGCGCCGTAAATACTCCAACGAGCCCGGGATGGCCCAGACGTTGGCGCGCGCGCGCGCCTGAGCCACAGCCGCCAGGATGCCTGCCACATCGGCGCCACGCTCACGCGCCTCGCAAGCCGCTGCGATTTGCCACCCCATCGCCATGCTCATGGTGCCGGTCTCACAGACCGTGATGCGCTCCTCCGAGACTTGCTGCGCGGCGAGGCGCACAGCGTTATAGGTGCTGCTCACAGCCGGTGAGATGGTGAAGGCGATCACATGCTCAGCTTCCGAGAGCGCCTCGCGCAGCACGCGCTCGGCAACACCTGTGGAAGGGGCGGAGGTTGTGGGCGGCTGCTTCGCCTCTGCCATGCGCCGATAGAACTCCTCGTGCGTTAGCGAGACTCCATCGTCAGGGAAGCTCTCCGCGATCTGTTCACGAAGACGGGGATGACTGAGATTTGCCAGCGTGCGCGCCACGCTGCGGGCAAATCAGAGGCGCTATCGCAGACGAACTTAATTCGGTATGTAGCGCTCATTCTTGTTCCTCAACCTCACGTGGATTGCGCTGACGCTCTATGCTGTGCGGCGATTCGTAGACCATGATACCGCTGGCATTCGGGCCGAGATAGCACGCCAAAGAGGGCTGGTAGATACCGATCGGATAGCTGCGCTGAGCGAATTCAAGGTTCAGGCGCTCAATTAGGGCAAGGCTGTGCTCAGTTGGCTGGGGCGCACTCTGCAGCAGCAGCAGTCGATCGACGTTGGTGAACTCCAACATGAACTCGATGAATTTATCGATGCTCTGCGCAGGCGAGCGCACCTTTTCCATCGCCAGCAGCTCGCCTTCCTCAATGGTTAAGATAGGCTGAATGCCCAGCATCTCACCGAGCAACCTTTGAGATCGGCTTAGCAAGCCGTGCCGCTGAGGGTAGGCTAAGCGCTCTACAGCGAAGATTGCATACAGATGTGCGATCTGCTTGCGCAGCAGGCGCACAAGCTCATCCAGCGAGTCGCACACTTCAGCCAGGCGCGCTGCCTCTTCAACGATCAAGCCCAGGCCTAAGCCGATGCTTTTCGAGTCGATCACGGCAATGTTACAGCGCCCTAGCAGGCTGTGTGTAGCAGCTCGGGCGATCTGCCCTGTAGAGTGCATCGCGTGCGAGAGGTGGATGGATAGAATCCGGTCGGTCTGACGGGCCAGCCTGCTATAAGCAGTCTGAAAGGTCTCTAGGGAAGGTGGCAGCAGCTCGGGCAGTGCGTCATGTCGGTTCAGCTGCGCAAGAAAATCAACGGGGTCGAGGTCAACGCCTTCTTGGTAGGTACGTCCGCGCCAATGGATGCTCAGCGGCAGGACGGTGATATCGCAGCGTGCGATCAGCGACGGGTCGCTGAACTGTGCGGTGCTATCCGTTACAATCTTGATCTTGCTGGGCATGTGTAGTTCTAACAGTTCATCACGCTTACCACAAGCGGAAAACCACAACAACAAGCCCAAAGTTTGGGCTGGCCTTCATTTTTACGGGTGCCTTGAATGTAACATAGACCGCCAAAAGCGCACAAGACCTTATCGCTCAGCTAAAGACGACCTGCGAGCCGATGTTCAAGATATCTTCCGGCGATTGGCACGCCCTGCACAGCTGCTGCAAGCCGTTCGGCTTCACCACATAGTAATTGCAACCCGCCTCAAAAGCCTCTTGGATGGTCGCTTCATCGTCGATGACGGTGCACATTGCCACCACAAGATTGGGATCGAAGATGCGAAGGGCGCGCACGAGCTCTGTGCCGCTGGCATCGGGCAGGCGCTCATCCACGATAGTAAATTGTGGGCGCACTCGCTGGACTAACTCCATGCCACCTTCGGCAGTGCCGCTCACATGCGTCTCGCTGAAGCCCAATGCGTTAAGTTGACGGCAGATAATATCTGCAGAGGTAGGATTATCCTCAATTATGACAGCGATCATCGTGTTTAACCCTCCTGCTTTAGATAGCTTTTGAGTATATCAATAAGTATGCGTACTGAAAACGGCTTGGCAAGATAGTCGTTACAGCCCGCAGCGAGGCAGCGTTCACGGTCGCCGATCATGGCGCTGGCTGTGATGGCGATGATGGGCAAGCTTGCCAACGGTTGCGGCAAACTGCGGATTAGGCGCGTGGCGGCTAAGCCGTCTACATCGGGCAGGCTCACATCCATTAGGATCAAGCATGGCGGTGCCTCTAGCACACTAGCAACCGCATCTGAAGCATTGCCGACCACGCGCAGACTTAGGTTCAAATGCTCACACACGCGCTGGACAACCAGGACATTTGAGGCGTTATCTTCAACATACAGCACATGTGGAACAGTCATGCGAGCGCTCAGAGACTGGGTAGGCTGACGTAAAATGTAGCACCTTTGCCCAGCGCACTTTCTAGCCAAATGCGCCCGCCGTGCAGCTCAACTAAACGCTTACTGATCGCCAAGCCTAAGCCAGCGCCACCCTTGCGCCTGCTCAGGCTGCCTTCCACTTGACGGAACTGCTCAAAGATAAGCGCGTGATGTTCCGGTGCAATGCCGATGCCTTCATCCTGCACACAGAAGATGGCTTGCTGCTCTTGGGCGTAGGCATACAAGCGCACGTTACCTGAGTCGGTGAACTTGATGGCATTCGAGAGCAGATTCAGCGCCACTTGCCGTATTCGATTGGCATCAACTTCCACCCAGAGCGGCTGATCGGGCAGGTAAGCGCCCAAAAGGAGCCGCTTACTGGCAGCCATAATCTGCGCAGTTTTCAGGGCTTCGTGCAGCGGCTGCCGCAGATCGATGGCCCTCCGGCGCAGGGTCAGCGAACCCGCCTCAATTTTGGCGATATCTAGCACGTCGTTGACAATCGAGAGCAGCTGCTGCCCTGCCTCATAGATAGTCTGGATATCTTGCTGCAGGCGCGGCGTCAGGTCGCCATCCATACCTTGCAAAATGACATCCGAGAGTCCGATCACAGCGTTGAGCGGCGTGCGTAACTCGTGGCTCATGTTGGAGAGGAACTCATCCTTCAGGCGATCCATCTGGCGCAGCTTCTCCAACGTTTGAACCTGCGCCAGCCACAGCTGGCGCCTGCTGACGACCGCCGCAAGCGAGGGCAAAACCGCTTCGAAGACAGCGCGCTCATCGGCGCTGAAAGCACGCGGCCTGCCCCAGTTAAAGGAGAGCACGCCAATCAATCCATCGCTGCTGCGCAAGAACAGCAGCGCTAGGGCTAGGGCGTTGTTTTGAAGGCTCAGGGCCTGCTCGCGGGCGTCGAGCTGCTTATCCTGGCGCACATCTTCAACTAAAAGGAGCTGCTGCGGGCGTTCCTTGAAAGCCTCATCGAATTGGAAACGCGTCCCGACGGGTATTTTGGGCGCGTCCTGCCCTTGTGTGTAGTGTACTGCCACAACTTGCGCGATTTGAGCCGAGTGGGCAGGTTCCACATAGCCAAGCACTAAAAAGTCTGCCGCTAGCTCGGCTGCGTATTCGATAAAAGCGTTCAGGATGTCTGTCTCATCGCTCGCCGTGAGCAGGGCAGCGTTGATCTGAGCGATGCGCTGGGTGCGCTGCTGGGCCCTCAAAGATGCCTCGCGCAGCCGTATGCGATCAACAGCCACCGCCACCAGCTCGGCAACGCCTTTGGCCAGGCGCTGTTCGGCATGCGAGTAGTCGCGTGGTGTTTGCGAGAGAAAGTTCAGCGTGCCCAGCACAGTCTCGCCGAAGGTGAGTGGCATCGACAGGTAAGCAGCATAGCCATGAGCGCGCAAAAAGTGCCTGGCTGTGCTATCGAGTTGGTTTGGATCACTTGTGTCAGTAACGATTTGTGGTTGATAGCAAGCGGCGAAGGGCAGCGGCGTGCCATCGTAGATGCGCATGCCAAGCCGCTCGGGGCGGGTGCCCCAAACCGCTGAAATCTCGGTGTAGGTGGCCTGCTGAAGATCGTAATGTTGAAAGTGAGCGATGGAAATACTATCCGAGCCGAGCGAGGCATACTGCCCAACTGCTTGCACCACTTCAGCGTAGGTCTGTGCGGCGTTGATAAGGCTCCCGATGCGATAAAGCAGCTCGATCTCGCGGTGGGCTTCCTCACGCTCGAGGGTCGAGCGGTAGCCTGCCACAACAGAGGCGAGATTAGCCTGCAGCGTTCTGAAAAAAGAGCGCATGGCATTGTTGAAAGTGCGCGCTCGCTGCCAATTCAGCACCAAGAAGCCGAGCCAACGCTTGTTGACGAGTAGTGGCAGCACAATGATAGCCATATAGTCCATATCGCGGGCGAAGGCGCGCATGGGCTCGCTCACTTGCGGGTGCGTGAGGATGTCCTCTATGAAGTAAGGCTGTTGCTGCTCAATGATCTGCGCCAAGAGCGGGAATTCTGCCAGGCGAAACTTGGGCACTGAGAGCCGATCAAGTGGGATGGGCTCGCCCAGACTGTTCAGAGCGGCGATTAAACTTGCCCAGACGGGTTGGGCGCTTGCATCGCTGTGCAACAAGTAGAGTCGCGTGCCGTTGCACTCAAAGCGCAGCAGGGCAGGGCGTAAAGCCCTCAGAATCTCCTCGCCATTTTGCGCGCGCAGCAAGTTCGAGTCGATCTGCACTAGCAGATCAGCCAGCGATCGACGATTGTGTGCGCGCAAGGGCGAGAGGTGTGTCATGCCCCCTCGATCAGCTCACCTAAGAACCAGCCTACACGCTGACTCTAGCATGGTTTTTGCTCGGGCGTCAACACGATTTTTGCCTCTGCCTTGACTCAGCTGTGATCCGCCCTTATAATAGGCGCCAACGTTGGGGGGGTGCCAGAGTGGACGATTGGGGCCGCCTGCTAAGCGGTTTCCCTGCGAAAGCGGGGACAAGGGTTCGAATCCCTTCCCTCCCGCTCCTTACAGCTCAACCTCACATCTGAGCCGCTCTTACCACATGTTGGTGCACCAGCTCGGCGATGCGCCACACGGCGTATGGCTCTGCAATAGCCTTTACACCCTCTGAGAGCACTTGCAGCTTGGCGCCGTTATCCGCCAGCAGCTCTGCGACTGCAGCAGCCACTTTGCGCGGCGAAGGTGCGTACACAGCCGCTCTACGGCTGACTACATACTTCACATTCGGCGACTCCTGAAAGCGAATCGCGCCGCTGATCACCATCGGCAGACCGACCGTCGCTGCTTCAGTCAGTGTAGCTGGCCCGGCTTTGGTGATGAGCAAGTCAGCGGCGCGCATCATCACCTCAATGTTGTCCACGAAACCATAGATGCGCGTTGGGCGTTCCCACTGGCGCGCCTCAAGCGCCTTCTTCATTGCGGCGTTGCGCCCAGCGATGATGACCAACTCAGCGCCTAGTCCCAGACTATCGATGGCGCGGGCAGTCTGTGGGAGCGTCCCCATGCCATCGCCGCCGCCAACCATCAGCACAATACGCCCCTCAGGCGGCCAGCCCAGCGCCTGGCGCGCTTCGGCTTTGCTCATGGCCAGCTTGGTGAACTTGGGATGGACGGGCGCGCCCGTCATGATGACACGCTCTGGGGGCAAGCCCAGCCGCATGGCGCGCCGATAGGCCGGCTCGGTGGGGATGGTCGTCAAGTCTACGCGCGGATCGTACCACATGATGTTGGGCAGCGCGTAATCGGTGATGACGGTGATGAACGGCTTGTGAATGCCCAGTTTGCGCAGGGCATAGATGCCCGGCCGCACAAAGACGGAATGCGCGCATAGATATAGATCGGCAGGATACTTTTGGAAGAACTGCCGCATGCGCGGGAACATCTGGCGGCAGAGCGCATGGCTGAGCGGCTTGGCGCGCCAGATGCGATCGTTCAGCCAGTACTGCGCGGCGTAGGTGGCTGGGCTCCAGTTCACCCACTTTACGTAGGTATCGGGCAGCGTGCTGAATGGGAAAGGCGTGTAATGACGCCACATATCCACCAGCTCGCCTGTGAAAGTATTGGGATACAGCTCGTTCAGCGCCGCTTCAATGGCGCGGCAGGCGGCACGATGTCCGCCGCCCGTATCTGACATCAAGTAGACGATGTGAGGCATAGCCAAACTCTTCAAA
Organism: Aggregatilineales bacterium; assembly: GCA_046719055.1. Lineage (GTDB taxonomy): Bacteria > Chloroflexota > Anaerolineae > Aggregatilineales > UBA2796 > CP2-2F. The sequence continues at coordinate 105,870 of JBDNDQ010000002.1, forward strand.
GTCAGCCTGTTTAGGCGTCTTCGTCGATGATGTGCAGCAGGGTATGAGCAAAATGTGCAGCGCGACTGAGCGCTCCCGCTTGAATTTGCTCAAGCGCATCGCTTGTGCGATGCCAGTGTGGCAGCCAGCCCTCCTGATCGTAGCCGGCCAGGCATAAGCTTTTGTAGCCCATGCGCGCCAGAACAGCGAGCTCATCTAAAATCAGCATCTCGCGCCCGGCTACCTGCGGATGCACCAACGCAGCGCGGCGCGCAAGCGCTAGCAGGTCAGGATCGGGCGCATAGTGCCCGAATGCCGTCACGCCGTGCTTGACCACGTAGCACAGATTGCCACTCCCGACTAGCATGAAGTTGATGAAGTAGCTGTTGAAGCGCGGCGGCTGAAAGTGCGCTAGATAGTGCGCAAGACCTGTCCCGCCCGCCTCTGCGCAGCCTGTAAACAAAAAAGTGACCTGTGTGCGCTCTAGCGGCGCAAGGGCAAGCGTCTCTGCCAAGCCCAACAGGACACTCACTGCGCTGGCATTGCCATTCGCGCCCGCTGTGAAGGGCTGCCGCTCATCGCTGAGCTGGGAGAGCAGCGCACCAATGCTCAGGCCGGCGAAGAGCGCATCCCATAAGCCGCGCCGCGCCTTCGGCAAGAACGCCCGGCGCAGTTGAATTGCCGCGTTCAAGAAAAGCGCGCCGATAGTCAGCGTCGTAAGCGGCTTGAGCAGCTCGGGCATGGCTGTTGGCAACGTGAAACGCTGCCTGCCGCTATCCAGGTGTGCAATCAAGTAGATGCGGCGCTTGGTCGCGCTGCGTGGCGGGACGCTGGCGATCACGTTCTGGCTGCTGCCGAAGGCGATCAAAGGCTGAAAGAAAGGTGCTTTCGCCGTCAGAATGCCGCGCAGGTTGAAGGCGCTCAGCGCCGAGAGCCCGGCTGCCCGCAGCCGATCAGTGCGTTTGCGCCCACTCAGCGCTGCCAGGACGGCTAGCGCAAGCACAGGGATGCTCTGTGCACCCAGCGTAACGGGGCTGCGAAAGGTCTGCACAGCGATCTGATCGACGCCGGTGGCGCGCAGCATCACTTGGACGTACTCAGCGGCGCGGCGCTCTTGTGGCGAGCAAGCCGGCCGTGCTCCGATGCCCTTGCACAAAGCCTGCACATGCTGCATCAGACGATCGGACTGCAAACTGCTCAGCGACTCACTCATAGCGGTACCCTCTGATGGGTAGCTGCTCCACAGACCTAAGTGTAACACGGCCGCCACAACACCGAACACGCATCGGCACGTCTCAGCGCGCTGGCAGCGTGCTCCGCAGGCTGAGGAGCGCCGAGCCGAGCAGGTAGCCATTAGCCAAGAAGCCAAGCGTCAGAATGGCGACGTAGCCGCCCAAGCCCAGCACCAGCACCACCGCGATGATCAGACTCAGGAGACCGCCGCTCGTGATGGCTGCGCTTAGCGCCACCAAAAATAGCACCAAGACGATGATCGAGAGCATCACCAGCAAGAAGGCCAGCAAGCTCTGGTAGAGGTAGAGCACCCCAAACGGCACAGCGGCACAGCGTAGATCGCGCAGGCGCGCCCCGATCTCAAGGTAATGGTAGAACTGGTCGGTTTGAGCGTAGCGGGCGTGAGCGCAGGTCAGCACATAGTTGATCAGCAGGCTGTAGATCAGTGCAATAGCCAGCGCCACAACGCGCAGCAGAATAAACGACTCAGCCCCATTGCTCAGCCAATCGATCAGCCCGATTCCGAGCAAGAGCAGGGCGGCGGGCATAAAGTAGAGCACCGTCGCCACCAGCGAGAGCAACCCGCGCACTGCAATATCCGTCCATGCCTCCCAACTGGGCAGCGGATAGCGCTCGCCACGGTTGAGGTTGCGCGCAATGCTCAGTGCGTAGCCGCTCCACACAATCAGGTTCAGACCGGGTAGAAAACCCACGATCAAGAAGACGATCAGCTTGGAGAGCCAGGCTGAGTCCTCAAACACATAGGTGACACTCCGCCCCAGATCGATCTGCATTGCCACTATGAGCTAGCCAGCTTGCGGAAGGTCTGGTCGAGCAATTCGGTCGTCAGCTCGCCGATGTGCCGATGCCGAACAACGCCGTCAGGGTCTACAAAGTAGGTGATAGGCAGACTGATGATGCCGTAGCGATTGCTGACTCGACCGCCTGCATCCAGCGCGACGGGCAGGCTGAGTGAGAGCTCGTCGAGAAAGGCCTGCACTACTGCAGCCGATTCATCGCGATTGACGGCGATCACGACCACATCACCTAGAGCGCGCGCCGCTTCAGAGGGCGAGTCGTGCAGGGCTGCTAAGACAGGCATCTCAGCCCGGCAAGGCGGGCACCACGTTGCCCAGAAGTTGATCACGACCCACTTACCGCGCTGATCGCTCAGGCGGAACGTCTGCCCGTCAGGCAGGGGCAGGGCGAAGTCGGGTGCGGGACTGCCGATCAACGTCGAGGGCGAGAGCGCAATGGCTGGTGGCGTTTCGGCGCGCTTAGCGCGGATGCCTTCGCGCTCGACCAGAGTTTCTGCCAGCAAGAGCGCCACAAGCGCCGCGGCGATCGGCATAATCAAGAAGATCGCCAGCGTCGGGCGGTAGGGCGGATAGGTTGCAGGCGGCGTGTTGCCTTCAGACCTATGCTCAGTCATATGCGTGAAGCGCAGCTAACTCACACCGCGCTGAGCAGCTGATTCAGCAAGCCGGGCAGCTCAGCGGGATCGAACGGCTTGATCAGGAATAGGTTGGCGCCGGCACGCAGGGCTGCTTCCTCAACGTTCATTCCAGAGGTCATGATGATGGGCGAGTGCTTGAAAGCAGGCTCAGCGCGAAGCTTGCCGATGATCTCAGTGCCTTGCATGCCGCCTGAGAGGTGGTAGTCTATCAGGAAGGCGTCGGGCTGCTCTTGGCGTGCCTTCTCGAGCGCCTCACTGCCGCGCGCGGCTTGCACCACCTCGAAGCCATCCAAGCTCAAAAGCGTCTCCAGCAACATCACCGTTGTGCGGTCGTCGTCGATCAGCATTACTTTAGGCACGCTCATGCTCCTTTACTTCCAGCACAGGTTGTCTATCATGGGCGGGCTCAGCCTCGGGCGAAAGGGCTGCTGCCAACGCCTCTCTAACGTCATCGACGAGCACAAAAGTGAGCGCTTTACGCACGTCCTCAGGCAGATCGTCCAGATCGGGCTGGTTACGCTTGGGCAGGATGACCGTATCCACGCCGAAGCGATGAGCAGCCAGCACCTTATCCTTGACGCCGCCCACAGGCAGGACTTTGCCGCGCAGGGTGATCTCGCCCGTCATTGCCACATTATGCTTGACGGGGCGCCCTGTCAGCAGTGAGGCAAGCGCCGTCACCATCGTAACGCCTGCCGACGGCCCATCTTTAGGCACAGCGCCGGCTGGCACATGCAGGTGAATGTCGTGCTTGTCGAAGTAATCAGCTGAAATGCCCAGCTCAGCTACATGTGCGCGCACATAGCTGAAGGCTGCTCGCGCGCTCTCTTGCATCACCTCGCCAAGCTGACCGGTGTACTGGAAGCCTTTGTTGCCGGGCATTTGCGTTGCCTCAACGAACAACACATCGCCGCCGAAAGGCGTGAAGGCGAGACCTGTCGCCACGCCGGGCAGTTCAGTGCGCGAGGCGAGCTCCTCGCCATAGCCAAAGCGCGGCTTGCCGAGCGCCTTGCGCACGACTGCAGGCGTCACGCGGACGCGCTTGACTTCACCTTCGGCAATACGCATAGCAACCTTACGCACCACGCCGCCGATAGCGCGCTCCAGATTGCGCACGCCTGCCTCGCGCGTGTAGTCGCGGATGAGCGTCTGCAGAGCCTCTTGCGTGAACTGCACCTCTTTGGGCTGCAGCCCGTTCTCGCGGATTTGGCGCGGCACTAGGTAGCGCAAAGCGATCTGCAGCTTCTCCTGCTCAGTGTAGCCCGAGAGCGCGATGATCTCCATGCGATCGCGCAGCGGCGGCGGGATCGGATCGAGCTCGTTGGCAGTGGTGATGAACAGCACCTCCGAGAGATCGAAGGGCACGTCGAGGTAGTGATCGCGGAACTCGTGGTTTTGCTCTGGATCGAGCACCTCGAGCAGCGCTGCCGAAGGATCGCCGCGAAAATCGCGGCCAAGCTTGTCGATCTCATCTAACATAATGACTGGATTGCGCGTCTCGACACGGCGCAGAGTCTGGATGATACGGCCGGGCATCGCCCCGATGTAGGTGCGGCGGAAGCCGCGAATCTCTGCCTCGTCACGCACGCCGCCCAAGCTCATGCGTGTGAATTTGCGCTCCATAGCGCGCGCGATTGAAGCGCCGAGCGACGTCTTGCCCACGCCGGGCGGGCCGACAAAGCATAAGATGGCGCCTTGCCGATCGCGGCGTGCCGTATCGCTGCTCTCGAGGTGGGCGCTGCCGTAGCGCTCTACACGCAGACGGCGCACCGCCAAGAACTCTAGGATGCGCTCTTTGATATCTTCCAAGCCGTAGTGATCAGCCTCTAGCACTTGGCGCGCATGGCGGATGTTCAAGTTATCTTCGGTGCGCTTCGCCCAAGGCAGGCTAGTCATCCAGTCGAGGTAGGTGCGGATGACGCCGTACTCGGCAGAGGCAGTTGGCAGGCGCGCCATCCGTTCCAGCTCGCGCTGTGCCTCGCGATATGCCTCTTCAGGCAGCTGAGCAGCTGCCAAGCGCTCGCGGAACTGCTCCACTTCAGCGAGCTGCTCATCTTCCTCACCCAGCTCGCGTCGAATGGCCTTGAGTTGCTCGCGCAGGAAGTACTCCCGCTGCATCCGCTCGATCTCAGATTGAGCTTGACTCTGAATCTTGCGGCTGATCTCGAGCACCTCGATCTCCTTGTTGAGGATTTGCAGGAGCAGGTGCAACTTCTCCAGCACACTATCCAGCTCAAGGATGCGCTGATAGTTCTCAAGGCTCAAGCGGATGTATGTGGCGATAGCATAGACCAGCTGGAGCGGGTCTTTGATGTTGAGCGTGGAGTTGATCAAGTCGCCGGGGATGCTCGGCACGAGCTCGGCGAGTTTGCTGAATTGATCGACGACAGTGCGCTTGAGCGCCTCGACCTCGCTTGTATCTTCGACGACCTCAGGAATGTGCGTGACGCGCGCACGCAGGAAAGGCTCCTGCTGAGTATATTCCTCAACACGGATGCGCGCCAGTCCCTGCACCAGCAGCCGGATGGTGCCATCCGGTGCACGGAACAACCGCAAGATGGCTGCCATCGTGCCGACGGTGTAGATGTCGTTTGGCTCAGGCGTTTCCAGCTCTGGGTTGCGCGAGGCGACCAAGCCAATTAGCCTGTCGCCGCTCACCACGTCATCCACAAGGCGCACCGAGCGCTTCTGCCCGATGTTAAGCGGCATAGCCGTCTGTGGGTAGATGACCAGTCCGCGCAAGGGCAAGATCGGCAGCTCAGGTGGCACTTGGATGGGATTTTCGGCGCTGGCTTGCTCGTTCTCATCACTGTTCGGCGTGCTCTCTGGGCTAAGACGCACATTTTGTTCCTCGTTCTCAACAGTGATGGGCTGTGCCGCACTGGGTGCGGAGCGTTTTAGCCGTTTGTTGGAAGGCATGCAAGCTACTCGTCCGATCCTTGTCTACCATCCACATCTACAGTGACGATATGTACTGGCTGCTTGGTGGCACGTGGCAATTCTACGCGCAAAAAGCCGTCTTTGTAGGTAGCGGTCACGCGGCTGCGGTCGACCGGCCACGGCAAGCTGACCGCTGTGCGGAACTCGCCGTAGCGCACTTCCATCTGGTGAAAGGCTGTGCGATCGCGCACAGTGCGCCGTCGAATGCCGCTGATCACTAAGCGACGCTCCTGCAGCGAGACGTTGAATTCACCATCCCGCATCCCACTGATCTCAACCATGACGACCAGCCGATCGACCAGCTCGAATACATCAGTGGGCGGCCGCCATACATTTGATTGGCGCATGACAATCCATTGCTGGGTCACCTGATGGGCGTGGACTGAGTCAAGATGCAGATCGCTCTCATGCTCATCATCCACTCTGTGGGCATTTTGGGTTATAGCCACCTTTGCCTCCAGATCAAAACAAACACTACATTTCGGCGCAATTTTATCACAGGTTGCGCTGGATATACAAAGCCACTTCGTCAAGCGTCTTGCATACATGGCGCTCTGTGAGCATAATTCAAGATATCCCAGCGAGCCTTCAGCAGCAGGTAGCCCATGTTCACCCACGAGACGTACCTGAGCCCTTTCGCATGGCGTTATGGCTCACCGCAGATGCGCTCTATATGGTCAGAAGTGCACAAACGCCGTCTGTGGCGCAGAATTTGGGTCGCACTTGCCGAAGTTCAGCACAGCGTCGGCTTAGTGAGCGCTGAACAGCTGGCTGATCTGCGCGCCCACCAAGACTCCGTCGACATTCAGCGCGCCCACGCTATAGAAGCCGAGATACACCACGATCTGATGGCAGAGATCAAGTGCTATGCTGAGCAATGCTCTACTGGCGGTGGGATCATCCATCTGGGCGCCACCAGCGCTGATATCGAGGACAACGCCGATGTGCTGCGCCTGCGTGAGAGCCTCACCCTCATCCTGGCCCAGCTGCGCGAGCTGCTGCTCGTCTTCGCTGAGCGCATTGAGCAAACCGCCGACCTGCCAACCATCGCTTTCACGCACCTGCAGCCCGCTGAGCCGACCACTGTGGGCTATCGCCTAGCCGTATACGCCCACGATCTATCCGCTGACTACCAGGCGCTCAACGCTGTGCGCTCTCAGCTGCGTGGTAAGGGCTTTAAAGGCGCAGTAGGCACCTCAGCTGCCTATGCGCAGCTGCTGGCGGGCACGCCGCTTACGCCTGAGCAGTTTGAGGCGCACATCATGGAGCGGCTAGGCATCCAGGCACTACCAGTTGCTACACAGACGTCCTCGCGCCGCCAAGATTGGCTTGTCGTGAGCGCACTAGCGGGCATGGCGCTCACCTTGCACAAAGTCGCCTTCGATATCAGGTTGCTACAGGCGCCACCCTTTGGCGAATGGCAAGAGCCCTTTGCTGCGGCGCAGATCGGCTCTTCGGCTATGCCTTTCAAGCGTAATCCGGTTAACGCTGAGAATATCGATAGCCTCGCCCGTTTTGTCTCGGCGCTGCCTGCTGTGATGTGGCACAACGCCGCTAACAGCCTGCTCGAGCGCACGCTGGACGACTCCGCCAACCGTCGCAGCGTGTTGCCTGAGGCCTTCCTCGCCACCGATGAGATGCTGCACCGTCTAACGCGCATCATGCGCGGCTTGCATGTATACGAAGCCGCCATTCAGCATAATCTGGCCAACTACGGGGCCTTTGCTGCCACAGAGCGCGTGCTCATCGAAGCCGTACGGCAAGGCGGCGATCGGCAAGCGCTGCACGAGGCGATCCGTCAGCACAGCCTGGCAGCCTGGCATGCTCTGCGCGAAAGCGGCACGCATACGCTGCTGGAGAGTCTGTGTGCCGACGCGCGCCTGACTCAGTTCGTGCCGCCCAGCCGTCTGCGCGCGTTGATGCGCGCCGATGATTACTTAGGCGATGCGCCGCAGCGCGCCCGCGCCGTTGTGAATGCTATCCGCACTCTGCTTGACGAACACTAGGCCTGTATGATCACTCCCGCCTTCAGCCGACCGCAAGGTTTTTACGACCGAACGGCAGCCCAGAGCGCTGCCGCCGCCCGAGCTGCCGCTAAACTCCAAGAAGCGCTGGCACGCTTTGGTTATCAGCGCCTGGAAACGCCTTTCGTAGAGTACGCCGATCTATTCCTGACCAAAAGCGGCGATGACGCCGTGAGCCGCCTATTCACCTTCGAGCTCTACGGGCGCTTACTGTGCTTGCGTTCGGAGTTCACGCCCTCAGCAGCGCGCATGTACGTGGAGCGCTTTCAGCACGCCCCTAAGCCGCTGCGCTGGCAGTTTTTGGGCGAGGTCTTCCGCTATGAGGCGCCACAGCGCAATCACTCGCGCCAGTTCACCATGCTCGGCACGGAGCTGATCGGTGCTTCAGGCGCGGGCGCCGACGCTGAAGTGCTCGGCATGGCGCTGCACGCCCTACAGACGCTGGGCTTGCAGGGCTTACAGCTGGTGATCGGGCACGTGGGGCTGCTGGCGCAGCTGATCGAGCCATTCAACCTCGATCGGCGTCTGCGGCGCTTTGTGCTGGGGCAGGTCGAGAATCTGCGGCGCGCCGGGCGTGGGCGCGCCTACGTCGAGAGAGAACTTGCTAAGCTGTACAGCGGTCTGCCCAGCGCAGAGTCGCCTTCCCCCCTTGCGACGGAAGCGCTCAACGTCGATTCCGATAAATTGGGTGAAGCGCTGCAGCTGCTGTTGGAGTCGGCTGATCTCGGCACGACCGGCGTCGGGCGCACCAGCACAGATATCGCCAAACGCTTACTAACCAAGCAGCGCCGTGCCAGCCAGCGCGCTGATCTCTTGCAAGCGCTGGACTTTCTAGAGCAGCTGTGTGCCCTAGACGGCCCGCCAGAGCAGGTCTTAGCTGCCCTTGAGCGCCTGATCCGACCGGATCAGGTGGCGACACGCGCCGCCTTTGAAGAGCTGCGCACTGTGATCAGGCTGCTGGCTGCCTACGGTGTGCCAACACAGGCGATACGCCTGAACATGGGCTTTGCGCGTGGCTTGAACTACTACACAGGGATCGTCTTCGAGGTCTACAGCGCACAAGGCGATCAACTGTGCGGCGGTGGGCGCTACGATGAGCTGATCCGTGTGCTAGGCGCCTCAACAGAGACGCCCGCTATCGGCTTTGCCTGCGGCATAGAGCGCATCCTGCTGGCGCTGGGCGCCCCTGAGATATCCGAGACGCCCTTCGCAGTGCTGGTAGTGCCAATCGAGAGCGCCGATGAATTCGAGGCAGCGCGTATAGCAATGGCGCTGCGTGCTCAGGCGCAAGTCAACGTCGCGCTTCACACGCTGCCAACCCGCAATCTCGGTCAAATTCTAGCCCAAGCTGCCAAACAGAACATCCCCTTCGTCCTTCTGATCGGCTCAGAAGAGCGCACCGCGAACTACCTGAGCCTGCGCGATATGCGCCGCTCCCAACAGCTGCGCCTGAGTCTGGCTGAAGCGGTTGAGTACATCCAGCGCGAGGTACGCCATGTCTGAGCCGCGCTTGAGCCTCGCCCTGCCCAGCAAGGGCGCGCTGGCCGATCCAACAGCGGAGTTCCTCAAAGCGTGCGATCTGAAAGTTTCCAAGTCTAATCCGCGCCAATATGTGGCGCACATCTCGGCTTTGCCGCAGCTGGATGTGTTGTTTCAGCGCGTGACCGACATCGTCTACAAGGTGGCAGATGGCACGCTCGATATGGGCATCACAGGCTTGGATGTGGTCTATGAGCTGGCTGGCGAGGGCGAGGCCGTCACGATCTTGCACGAAGACCTGCGCTACGGGGAGTGTCAGCTGGTGCTGGCCGTGCCTGAAGCGTGGATCGATGTGGAAACCATGACCGATCTCGCTGACGTCGCACTAGATTTTCGTGAAGGCAAGCGCCGCAACTTGCGCGTTGCTACCAAATTCACCAATCTGGCGCGCCGCTTTTTGCATCAGCACGGCATTTTTCACTTCACGCTGGTCGAGGCTGAAGGGGCTATTGAAGCAGCGCCAACGCTTGGCTACGCCGACGTGGTGATCGATCTGAGCGCCACCGGCACCACCCTGCGCGAAAATCACCTCAAACCGCTCGTTGATGGCGTGCTCTTGGAGTCGACCGCCTGCCTGATCGCCAACACGCGCCGCCTGCACGAGTCGCCTTTGCTGCTGGAGACAGCGCGTACGCTCTTGGAAGTCTTCGACGCCACGCTCAGCGCTCAGAATTACTATCAGGTGACCGTCAACATTCGCGGCGAGGATGCCGAGTCAGTGGCGCATGCAGTAGCGGCCAACCCGATCACGCGCGGCTTACAAGGCCCAACGGTCGCGCCGATCTACGCCTCGCACCTTGCCGAGCGGTGGTTCAGCGCTACGATCATCGTGCACAAGAAGCATTTGTTGGCGGCTGTGGCGCATTTGCGCAGCATCGGCGGCACACAGGCAACTGTTATCCCTTCGCGCTACGTCTTTCTGCCCCAATCGCCAAGCTATCAACGTCTGCTGGAGAGGCTTGGCAAAGCCCACAAGCCATAGCCCAAGGCGCCTTTTGACAAGATCAGCACACCGATCTACCATTTGGCAAGCGCACAGATTTTCAAACTTGCACAGGTGGGAAACTCACGTTTTCAGGCTGAGGGTGGGGAAAAGTGGTCAGGAAAACAGACATCAAACGCACAAAAATCGTCGCAACTATCGGGCCCGCGTCATCTGAAGAAAGCGTGCTGCGCGCAATGATCCGCGCAGGCATGGATGTGGCGCGCATTAACTTCAGCCACGGCGATCACGAGACGCACGCGCGCAATATCGCCCTGATTCGCCAAGTCGCCGCTGAGGAGAACGCAGTAGTTGCTATCATGGGCGATCTGCAGGGACCTAAGATTCGTCTGGGCAGGGTCATTGGCGAGCCAATCCCGCTGAACATCGGCGATAGGCTGACACTTACTGCGCGCCCAATGGATGCCGAAGCCGCTGCTGAAGCCGCCAAACAGCGTATCTTCCCATTGCCGCACCCAGAGTTTGTGCGTGATGTACGTGCTGGGCATCGCCTGCTGCTGGATGACGGTGCGATCGAGTTCAAAGTGCTGACCGCCACCAGCACTGATTTGCACTGCGAGGTGGTGGTTGAGGGTGAGTTGCGATCGCGCAAGGGTGTGAGCGCCCCCGAATCGCGCCTGACGCTCTCCGCGCTGACCGACAAAGACCGCGAAGATGTCAAGTTCGCCCTTGAGCACAAGCTGGACTATATCGCCATGTCTTTCGTGCGCTCTGGCAAGGATATGGATGAATTGCGCTGGCTGTGCCGCTACCTGAATGCTGATGATGTGGCGCTCATCGCCAAGATTGAGAAGCATGAGGCCATCGAGGCGTTTGATGACATCCTGCGCGCTTCGGATGGTATCATGGTGGCGCGCGGCGACTTGGGCGTGGAGACGCCCGCCGAAGAGGTGCCGATCCACCAAAAAGAGATCATCCGACGCTGTAACGAGGTCGGCAAGCCGGTCATCACGGCGACACAGATGCTCCAATCCATGATCACCAATCCGCGCCCGACGCGCGCCGAAGCGAGTGACGTTGCCAACGCCATCTTCGATGGCAGCGATGCCGTCATGCTCAGTGGTGAGACAGCATCAGGCAAATTTCCGGTGATCGCCGTTGAGACGATGGCCAACATCGCCGTGATTGCCGAGCGCAACTTCGATCGAGGTGCACGCTCCGACCGCGTGGAACGCGCCCTGCTGGCCCTCGGCGAGGCGCGCCAGCTCAACAACCTAGCGGGCGAGAGCTTCGCCGTAGCCACCAGCCGCACTGCCAGCGTCCTAGCCGACTTGCTGAACGCGCGCGCTATCGTCACCACCACATGGACGGGCTCCACAGCCCGCCAAGTGGCACGCACGCGCCCCAAGACGCGCATCCTGTGCGTGACGCCCAACGAAACTACTCTACAACGTATGGCGCTGGTCTGGGGCGTGATCCCGATCCACGTGCCGGAGTTCAGCACGATCGATGAGATGGTGCAAACTGTCATGCGTGCTTGCTACGATCAGGAGCTGGTAGAATTTGGCGATGTGCTGGTGCTCATCGCGGGGATGCCCTTTGGCGCGGGTAGCCACGCTAACTTCGTGAAAATACACCGTGTGGGCGAACATGGCGAAGTGCCACAGACGCGCATCACTGCTGCAGCTGGCAGCGCCAAAGCTAACTGAGCTGCACGAGGCGTGGCCTGCTGGGGCTACGCCTCGTAGGCATCCACCAGCGCGAAGATAATTTCGCGGGTGAGTGCATAGACCTTGCGCACAGCATCTGTGCGCTCTGTTGTGTGCCGGCCGACCTCTAGAGTGCGCAGCACAGCCTCTAGAATCAGGTCGTTGAAGGCGAAAAAACCTTCGACAGCCTCGCTCAGCTTCAAATTCTGGCTGCGGATGATCTGACCGTATTTCAAGCCCAGCTCACGCGCCTCGATCAAGGCCTGCTCTGAGGGCGAGCTGAGGTAGTGTTGCATCACTTCCATCAGCCTGCGCCCTTGCACTCCAAGTACTTGGCGCGTTTGGTCGTCCAGATGGCGATACCAGCCTGCCTCTGCAAAGTGCCGCTCGCTGACCTCAAGGCGCACACGCCCTAGCGCGCTCTGTACGAGCACTTCTGCCGTCAGCGCAGCGGTCGACTGCTGCGTGCTCAACCAGTTTTCCAGATCAACCGTGCGGAAGCGCCGATGCCCGCCCGGCGTGCGCTGCGAGGGCAAATGCCCTTGATCAGCCCAGTTGCGCACTGTGGCAGGGTGCACGCCGAGAATCTTGGCGGCCTCCTTCAGGCTGACCCAAGTCGTCGTCTCTTCTGCATTCATAGCGCTACTCTGAGTTAAGCTGTTCGATCGCACGCACTCATTCTATGTGATTCGACCGAGCAGCGCAATGCGCTTTATGTGCGCTTGCCCAGCGAGCGCATCACAAGTGAAAAGAAGGGCACTGCCAGCTCACCGACGACGTGTGGGCGCTCTAAGACAGCTGCATTTGCCACTTCAAAGTCGGTATGCATATTTTGGACAGTGGTTATTTGGCGCACCACTGGTTCATGCGAAAAGACCATAATAGAGGCGGTGTATCTGCCAGCCACGAAGAGCAAGTAATGTTCTTTGTAAGGATACGTCTGCGGTTCAAGGATCTCACCTTCAGCGGCGCGCTCAGCGAGCTCTTTCAGCGTGCTGCGCACATCGGCGTATGGCACGGCAAAGGCGCCCAGAGTCTCGATAAAGCGCCCGGAGCGATAGTGATAGACTGCCATTGCCAGCGCCTTGCCCGAAAGGTTACGGCGAATGGCGATGGTCTCGTCGGCTGAGCCGGCAGGGCGCGCGGCATATTCATCGGCCGCCAACGCGGCTAGGTTGATCTGCGATTGGTAGCGTTCGTAGAGCGTATGAAACTGTTCACGGTTGATGTCGCCGTTGGCAAATTCGTTAGCGAGGTCGCGCAGTTTTTTGCGCAGCTGCGCGATCATCGCTTCGGCGGCGGCGGTTGGGCTGGTAGGACGGTTTGTCATAGCACCTGCTCGCTGCGTTCTAACCCAGTAATTTCTCAAGAGTATACGGCAAAAAAACGCGGCGCGCCTTCACAGAGTTGTGACGGTCTTAGGGGTTAGTACTTTTTGCTAGCAGACGGCGCATCTGGAATTGGCGGTAGAGGAACAGGAAGATGATGCTGGGATAGACCAGCGCGTCAATCAAGCCGCCCAAGAAGCCAGGCAGTGGCGTCAGGTGGAAGGTGACGTCGTCGGTGCAGGCGGTTGTGCCGTCGGGCAGCGCCTCGAAGATATGGTGGTGCGTCCAAAAGTGAAAAGGGCTGCTCAGCGAGCGATCGATGAAGCTGGCCCGCATTTCGCCCTCACGGTAGGCGTTGAACTCGTCGTAGATGGCATGCCAGGTTGCGCCCAGCGGCTGAATGCCGAAGAGGGCCAGGCGGAACTTGAGCGTCCTGCCTGCGCCCAGCGGTTCATCTTTGGCGAGAATTTTCACGCGCAAAGGCGGTGGTGTCAGGTGTTTCAGGGCAATCGGATCGTTGTGGAAGCGCCACACGTCACGTAAGGGTGCTTTGACCACGAAGCGCTGTTTGAAGCGTGCCATGCGGGCTACTGTGCTGCCTTTCGTTGCAAACCTGAGCGTACGCGCACAAAGCTCAGCCGTGATTCCAAGTAATTTGCGATGGCGCCGAAGATATTGCGCAGCTCTGTACCGAGATACTCGAAAGGAATTTGCTCCTGCAAGGTGGGCAGCTCCTGCAGAGCGCGCCCGCCACACACGCACCAGATCGGCTTGCCTTGACTATCCATTGGAATGCTGAAATCCACCAGTTTGAGCGCGTTGGTGGGCCAATCAGTGTAGTAGAGGATGACTGAAGCATGCATGCCGTTCAGTGCCGATTGCACCATGCTCGGCTCTAGCTCGTTGCCTAAATGCACCACAGACCAGCCTGCACGGCGTAACAACAAGCCGACAATAAGTAGGTCGATCTCGTTTTGCTCAGCAGGAAAGCCGATGGTGACTACAGGGCTCTGTGTGCGCAGCGCACTGGGCGTTGTTTGAATCATGTGCAGCAGACGCTGACGCGCATAGTTGATGGCGAATCGCTCGACGGTGATCGGTACTTCGCCGCGCGCACGCTGCGCACAGATGAGGTGTACTGCGCTGCGCAGCACATTAATGAGTGCTGTCTCCAGCGTGTAGAGCGCAGCGGCTTCATTGTAGAGCTGATCGGCGTAGCGTTCATCGAGCATAGTCATAGCGTTAGCCAGGTCGCGGCTGATCGACTCGGGTGAGCGCGGGCCGCTCGGCACGCTGGGCACATGCGTCTCTGGAACGCATACCGTCGGGTCTATGCCGCTCACCAGCATGTTGGCTAGTTGATTAACTGCTTGCCCAATGCTCACGCCGTTCTCGGTCTGCTGAATTAGCCAAAACAGGATCGCCACGTCGCGCTCGGAGTACAAACGGTAGCCATGCGCGGTGCGGCTAGGCGTCGGGATGCCGTAGCGACGCTCCCAGGCGCGCAGCGTCGCCGCCGTGATGCCCGTCCGCTGGCAGACTGCTTTCACGTTATAGACTGGCTCATCCGGAAAAGATGATAGAAGCAAAGTTGGGCTAACCACAAGGATATCGCCTTTGCGCCACAAGCGCCTTAGAATAACAGTACGTCCACAATCTTCAGATCATTGTAACAAAAATTAGAAAGTTTGGCAAAGTTTTCGTTCCAGCTTTGTTCAAAGCAGTCCTCGTCTTGCACAAAGGCAGTCGTGCTGCCTCAGCCGGAGCTAATGCTTTCGCAAATGTTGAGGCAGGCAGCTTGAGCTGTGCTCACTATTTGCAGCTAGCTCTAGACACAATTACTGAAAAATGATTATGCTAGGGTAGTCAAGCTAGGAGTTTGGAATGCGCGCTACCGAAATTATCGCCCGAAAACGCGATGGCAAAGAACTCTCGACCGCCGAAATTGATTTTTTCATCCGCGCCTACACGCAGGATGAAATCCCAGACTATCAAGCTGCCGCTTGGCTGATGGCTGTCTACATACGTGGCATGAGCCGCCGTGAAACTGTGGACCTGACGATGGCAATGGCGCGCAGCGGCGATACCCTTAACCTGAAAGATGTGCTGCCGGTCAGCGTGGATAAGCACTCTAGCGGCGGCGTCGGTGATAAGACGACGCTCATCGTCCTGCCGATGGTAGCTGCTTGCGGCGTGCCCGTCGCTAAGATGAGCGGGCGCGGCTTAGGTTTCAGCGGCGGCACGCTGGATAAACTCGAGTCAATCACTGGCTACCGCGTCGAGCTGACTGTAGACGAGTTCAAGGCGCTCGCCCGCGAACATGGCATTGTGCTGTGCGGTCAGAGTGGCAATCTCGCGCCTGCCGATGGCAAGCTCTATGCCTTGCGCGATGTCACAGCTACTGTCAGCAGCCTGCCCCTGATTGCCAGCAGCATCATGAGCAAAAAGATTGCTGCCGGCGCCGACGCTATCGTGCTGGATGTGAAGGTTGGGCTTGGCGCCTTCATGACCGACATCGAACAGGCAAAGCAGCTGGCAGGTCTCATGGTGGAGATTGGGAAGAGCGTTGGCAGACGCACAGTGGCGCTGATCTCGGATATGAATCAGCCACTCGGCACTGCCGTTGGCAATGCGCTCGAAGTCAAAGAGGCGATCGAGTGCCTGCACAGCCGTGCGCCGAACGATCTACGCGAGCACTGCATCGCTGTAGCTGGGCAGATGCTGCTCTTGGCGCGCTATCCACAGGGCGAACCACCTGAGTATGCCCTTGCAGAGTGCATGGCGGAGGCCGCCGAGACGCTGCAGAATGGCAGCGCTTTTGCGAAATTTCGCCAGTTGGTGGCGGCACAGGGCGGCGATGTGCGCCAGGTTGACGATCCCAGCCTGCTGCCCCAAGCACAAATCATCGAGGTGCTGCGCGCGCCGCGCTCAGGCTACGTGGAGCAGCTCAACGCACTAGACGTCGGCCTAGCAGCCGTAGAGTTGGGTGCCGGGCGCGAGCGCAAAGGCGACCCGATCGATCACGCCGTCGGCATCCTTGTGCACAAGAAGGTGGGCGATTTCGTCTCAGTCGGCGAGCCAATCTTCACGTTACACGCTAACGACGCTCAGCGCTTAGAGCGGGCAAAGGAGCGCCTTGCCCGCACGGTCGTCTACAGCAGCACACCAACGCCGACGCTGCCGGCCTTCTACGATGTGGTAACCGGCGCCGAGAGCTCGCCTTGATTTTCTAGAAGGGCCGCCTCTTTGGCGCGCAGCCACACCAGCGCGGCCAGGATCAGCCCGCCGCCTGCCACTTGCCACCATGTCAGCTGTTCACCCAACAAGAGCGCTGCGCTGCTCACACCAAAGATCGGGATCAGTGTGAGCAGCAGTGCAGCTTGAGTGGCTGAGATCACTTTCAGGGCGCGCAAATATAACCACAGCGCCAGGGCACCTTGTGTCACACCAGTGACTGCGATCATTAGCCAGACGTATAGCGGCACCTCGCTGAGGGCAGGCAAGCCGACTTTCAACCACTCAAGTGGCATCAGCGCTGCGGTGAACAGTAAGCCGCAGGTCTGCTGGAGCATGGCGAGCAGCAGAGGTGGCATTTGGCGCGCGCTAGCCCGCGAGACGATCGTGTACAAAGCAGTGCTAGCCGTACCAAGCAAGATAAAAATATCGCCGAGCAGCGTCGGCATGCCCTCATCACCCCCACTCAGGGTGATCAACACGGTTCCGAGCAAGGCGGCAGCAATAATCGGATGGAAGTGCGTCGGGATACGCTCGCGCAGCAGCAACCACGCTAGGCCGATTACAATCACGGGCTCGCTGGCCATGATCAAGCTTGCGCTGCTGGCGGAGGTCAAACTCAGACCAACTGCGAAAAATAGGTAGGCAAGGCTCGGATCGAGCACGCCTGCCCATGCGTGGCGCACCGTGCGCCGATTCAGGCGGCTGCGCTTGCCTGAGCGCAGGCATAAGAGCCACAACACGCCACAGCTGGCAAGCAGCTCAAAGAAGACCAGCGAGAGCGGCGGCAGATAGTCTAATATATATTTGCTGAGAGCTGTGCCGCTGCCCCATAACGCAGCAGAGCCGATCATTGCAGCAAAAGCCAGGTTCAGGCGCATGGCTGTGCGCCGTTGAAGATGGATGTTCATAAGAGCCTCAGTTTGTATCACATCTGGGTTTTGTCTTCACCTTAACAGTTAGTTCACATGCGGACGAAAGCTAGGTGTAGCAAAGCGCACACGCCGACAGGCTCACTGCAGGGTGCGTTTGAGTTTGCTGTATTCGGTTGAGTTAGCTTAGGGCAGTCAGTGATCGATCAGGCTATCAGAGCTTGTGGCACGCTGATAGAAGTGGTGCAGATAGTGGATGTGGTACTTGATGTGGAACGCGGTACTCATATGCAATCCGTACTAGCCAACGATATTCAAAGTATACCACAACTTTTTGGTCGGCTGTCAAACAGGAGCGCCACAAGGCCAGTGCCCAACCTGAAAGAGGTGCAAATCTTGGATGCAGACCATGCGGCATTTCACACAATTCTACCTCGTCTGCGCACTCCGTTGTGTGTATTCGCTGATTGACAAATCACTAGCTGAGTGTTATATAGGTTGTGCCTTGATGCGGAAAGTGCGCTTGGCTGAAGGGGCTTGATTATGCAGGTAAAAAGACGGCTCTACGTCTACACTGTAGCTGCACTGCTGATTATAGGTCTGATCACGCCAATGGTCGTGCTGGCGCAGGTGGCAGTAGAAGCGATCATTCTGTTCAACGAAGCCATCGATTTCAAAGAGCCCGACAAGCCAGGCTTGACGCTGCGGCTCTACTTTACGCCCGTGGACAGTAATCGCCGTCCCGTGCTGAATGTGCCCTTACGCTCTGCACAGATCGTCATGCTCGATCCCAACGATGGCGGCCCGTACCCCGCCGAGATCGATCAGGCTAAAGGCCCGATCGAGGTCGTGCTGCTGCTCGATGTCAGCGGCAGCATGAGCGGTGCGATTAACGCGATGAAGGCGGCTGCGAACGGCTTTATCGACTCGCTGCCACAAGAAGCGCGTTTCACCATCATCACCTTCAGCCACGAAATCACTGAGCTGATGCGCTCACAAGGCGATAAAGATGCCGTCAAGAATGCGATCAACGCCATTCCCAGACCGCGCAGTGGGGATGGCACTTGTTTGTTCGATGCAGTCCTCAGGGGGATCGAAACAGTTAACCAGATTGGGATGCCTGGTCGGCGTGCCGTTGTTGTTTTCTCGGATGGTGCCGATTGGGCGCAGGGCGGGCGGCGCGACCCTCAAACAGGTGCACGTATCCCGTGCAGCCGCGCCCGCATCGATGACGTGACCACACTGGCTACCAATCGGCGTTTCCGCGTCCCGATCTACTCCATCGGCTTCTTGCCGTCTAACGCAAGCCCCAGTGATTTGGACTTGCCCGCCTTGGAGCAAATGGCGCGCCTGACGGGCGGCATCCTGGCAGTGGGGCCGGATATGCCTGTCCTGTTCCGCCAAGTGAATGAGGCGATCGCCGCTGTGCGCGTGGCTGAGGCGATCGTCAAGCCGCAGCGCGGTGAGCGCATTGCCGGCTTGCGCCTCGTGCTGGAGAACGGCGCCATACTGACTTCTAACAACGAGACTTTCATCTCGCCCGAAGACTATTCCTTGAAGACGCCTACGCCGACCTTCACGCCAACACCGACCTCAACCTCTAGCTTCAGCCTGAGCGCCGCCTCTTTCGACCCAGTCAGTCGGGTCTTCCGCTTTGAGCTGTTGGGCTTAGTCACCCCTGAGGCAATCGTTGAGTACCGGGTAGAGCTGACCACAAGCGGCGGCACAAAAATTAATGAACTGATCAAGAGCGCGCCGCTTGAGACGAACATCTTTGAGGTGCCCCTGCCCCTCGATGCACCGCCTGGTCGCTACAACATCCTCGTGACAGCGCTTGGGCGCGATGGCGCAGTCATTGTGCGCCAGACCACCACAGCGGAGTTCAATCCAACTGCCACCCCGACGCCCTCCTTCACGCCCACCCCGCTACCCGTTGGCGCACAGATCAAGTCGGTCCGCTACAATGATGAGCTGATCAAAGACAGCGTCACGCTGACATTGGAGTTGTTCAGCCCAGAGCGTATCAACAACATCCGCATTTCCATCATCGATCGCGGCAACTTCGAGCGGCTGGCAGTCAATGTGCCGCCTGCCCCTGAGGTGTTCTTCAGCCTGGAAACCATCGTGGCAGGCGAATACGTCTTCAATGTGCAATCTTTCGATAGCAACGGTCAGGTGCTTGGCCCGCTGGCGCGCTTTCCGTTTGTGCACGATCGCCAGCCGACGCCGACCGTCACGCCATCGCCAACGCCAACGCCGGTCATCCCAGCAGCGATTATTCAAAGCATCAGTCCAAATGGGGTTGAACGGCGCTTCACGCTTAACATCGCGGTGCAAAACGAGCATCTCATCAAGCGCTATCGCATAGAGGTAGTGGACGCTTCGACGGGCCTGAAAGTCGGCAGCGACTTGTTTTTCAACGTGCCGCCGCATGATCGAGTGCTTGTGCCATTCGATGCGCTGCCAGGTGGTGGCACAATAGGCGGCGACTTCCAATTTGTGCTGCGCGGCTTGAACGATGAAGATCGGGTTATCACAGAGCCTTCCTTGTTCCAGTTCAAAGTGGTGCCACCGCCACCCACCCCAACCCTCACACCAACGCCTGAGCCAACCCTCACACCAACGCCCACACCTGAACCCACTGATCTGATCTATGTGATCGGGCGCGCCATCAATAATCCCAATCAGCGTCCATTGGTGTTGGGCTTCTTCGGTGTGTTGATTATTGGGCTAGTGCTGCTGATGGTTGCGCTGCTGCGCCGCCCCAGTAAGCCGCAAGCGGGTATGGGCTTCCTCGCTGAACTGACGGGCGCACATCAAGTTGCTTTAGGGGGCGCGGATAAAGCTTCCAAAGGCGGCAAAAAAGCCGCTGCACCTGCCCAGCCCGCGCCAGCAGCGCCCAAGCCGCAGCCAACACCTGCAGTGCCCAAGCCGCCACTGCCACCATCTCCGCCTGTAGATGTAACAGCGCCTGTACCTTCGCTAGGGGCAGATGTACCGACTTCGCCGGTGCCGCAGATTGCGCTGCCAGTCGCCTCGCTGAGAGTGGAGGCCTCGCGCCATGCTCCCGTCAGAGATAGAACTTTCAGCATCAGCCACACACCCTTCTCGTTAGGGCGCAAGCAGCGCGATATCAACTTCGACGATGACGACAATGTCTCGCGCGATCACGCTGAAATCACCTACACGAACGGTGTCTTTTACATCACCGACCGCAACAGCACGCACGGCACATACGTCGATGAGCGCCGCCTGACACCGAATGTCCCAACTCCGCTTCGCGATGGTGTGCGCATACGGCTGGGTACAACGACTGTCCTGCGCTTCAACGCCGATCCTGAAATGACCCGACCTGAAATGTCGAGCGCGCGCTACTAAGGGAGCTAAGCATGGTGGATAGCTTTCTTGCCACACTTGATCTAGCTGAGCTGACTGATAGAGGCAGCAAGCGCGCCAAAAATGAGGATGCTTGCCGTATGCTGGTGCCCGCCGCCAACACACCTGAGCGCGTTGCAGGGGCGCTTTGGGTGGTGGCTGATGGCATGGGCGGGCTAGGTGGCGGCGATCGCGCTAGCCAGGCCGCCATTGATGAGCTGGTTCGTGCTTACTACGGACAGAGTAAGTACGGCGGGGATGCCGTTAGCCGCCTTGAAGTTGCCCTTGAAGCGGCTAACCGCTTTGTGCGTGAGCAATCCGTTCAGGTGGGGCTTTCGCGCATTGGCTCGACAGCCGCAGGCGTAGTTTTAGAGGAAAATGGCACGGCAACGGTCTTCAACGTTGGTGATTGCCGTGTCTATCACATTCGGGGCGATGCTATCAAGCGCGTCAGCAAAGATCAGAGCGTAATGGAGCGCCAAATCGACGCCGGCGCTTCCGAAGAGGCGGTTAAGGCCTCGCGCAACTCGATGGTCACAGCCTTTCTCGGGCAGCCCATCCCTATGAAAGCACACATCGAGCAGCTGAAGGTGGCACCAAACGATGTGCTAGTTATCTGCAGCGATGGGCTGTGGAGCCTGGTCGAGCCACAGGAGATATTGAGCATTGTCAAGAAAAACTCGGCTGAGAGGGCCGTCCGGCTGCTGGTCGAGCTGGCGTTGAAGCGCGGTGGCAATGATAACATCACCGTGATTGTGGCGCGCATCGGCAAGCCGCCCACAAAAAGCACCACTAGCTGCATGATGCCACTCATGATGGCAGTTTTGGTCTTACTGATTGGCTTTGTCGCCGCTGCATTCTTCGATCAAGCAGAGGCAGCGGCGCTGCTGGCGCCCACTTCAACGGCAACTCCTACCGAGACGCTGACGCCTACGTTCACTTTCACCGAGACATCAGCGCCCACCGAGCCTGCTAATGCTGTGCCATTTATCCAGCAAATCACGCTGACGCCCAGCAAGACCTTCACGCCCAGCAACACGCCGACCAATACACCAACTAGCACCAACACGCGCACATCGACTTTTACGCGCACACCGACCAATACACCGACTCATACGCCTACTTTCACACCAACACCGACCTTCACCTTCACACCGACGCGCACGCCAACCTTCACGCCAACCTTCACGTCAACCTTCACCCCAACTGCTACGGCGACGCCAACAGCCACACCAACACGTACGCCGACCCGTACCTTTACGCCAACGCACACGCCTACCCCAACGCCTACACTCACACCGACGCGTACGCCCACGCGCCGCCCTGCTACGCGCACACCTACGCCTAGCCAGCCAGGCGTGCCACCGACAAGCCCACCCGGTGGTGGCGGTCCGGGTGAGGGTGGCGGAGGCGAGGCCCCACCACCGCCACCACCGCCACCACCGCCACCACCGCCAACGGAAACACCACCACAGTCTTTAAACTGAGAAGGGTGCCAGGTTCACTGCTTGCATCTACAAAGATGTGGGCGGTGAACCTGACTGAGAGAGCATCAAGCGGCTCAGCGCATTCGCGATACTCAACCTGATGAGCTACCCTGCTGCTTTCACGAATGACGTAGTGCGTCTTTTGGCGCGCTTGAGCATCCAGCCGCGCGCCCTAGCCCTCTTCCAACAGGCGCTCACTCACCGCTCGTATCTGAATGAGCAGCCTGAGGCTGATCTGCCCGACAACGAGCGGCTGGAATTTCTAGGCGATGCTGTGTTATCCTTCTTAGCAGCGCGCTGGCTCTATGAGCGCCTGCCCGACGAGCGCGAGGGAGTGCTCACGCGCCTGCGTGCCGCCATCGTCAGCAACGAGCGCCTGGCGCAGCACGCCGCAGCGCTAAGCCTTGGCGAAGTGCTGCTGATGAGCAAGGGCGAGTCAGAAGGGGGCGGTAGGGCGCGCAGGCGCAATCTGAGCAGCGCCTTCGAGGCACTGCTAGGCGCGCTCTACCTCGATCAGAGCCTGCAGGCTGTGCAGCACTTGCTAGAGGACTACTTCGAGCAGGCGCTAGCCGATATCCAGCGTGCCCAATCCGACAAAGATGCCCGCAGCCGCTTGCAAGAATGGGCGCAGATGGCGCATAATCAGACGCCAGTCTATGAGGTGCTCTCGGTCACCGGCGCTGAACACGCACCGACTTTCACAGTGGCTGTTTGGGTGGGTGATCAGCGCTATGGGATCGGCAGTGGCAACAGTAAGCGCAGCGCGGCGCAAGCAGCGGCGCGCGCTGCGCTGGAGAGGCTGGGTTTGTCAGAAGCCTAAGGATGACATGCATGAAGAAACTTCTGATCACGGGCGGCAGCGGCGATCTTGGGCGCGAGCTGTGCCGGCAGGCCGCCTCTAGAGGCTATGAAGTAACAGCGACCTACCTCACGCGCCCTCATCGGCTGCGCGCAGGTATGCCGCTCCAGCTCGACCTGAACGACCGTGAGGCAGTCAGGGCTGCTTTGGAACAACTGCAGCCAGATATCGTCATTCACACGGCTGTGCCGCCGATGAACGCCCCTAATCTGCGCGCTCAGATTGTCGCCTCTGCTTATCACCTGCGCACCTTCTGCCCACGCCAGACTAAGCTGATCTGCCTTTCAACCGACATGGTCTTTGACGGTACTCAGCCGCCCTATGCCGACGACGCACCGCCTTCGCCGCTCTCTGCCTATGGACAGGCAAAGGCAGAGATGGAGCTGATGGCCGATTACGTCATCCGCACCAGCCTGATTTACGACTTCGAGCGTGGCAACAAGCAGACCGACTGGATGCTGGAAAAAATTGGGCGTGGCGAGCCGCTGCGCCTATACGAGGATGAATTTCGCAGCGCTATTTGGGTTGTGAACCTAGCCGAAGCAATTCTCGAGCTGATCGAGAACCCGTTCTTTCAAGGCACGCTCAATGTTGCAGCGCCTTCAGCAGTCAACCGCCTGACGCTTGGTACCAAGCTGCTAGAGGCGCTCGGCATTGTTGGCGCTCATATCGAGGCTGCCTCTTCCGCCCTGACGGGGCGCCCCGCCAATCTGACGCTAGATGTGAGCAAGGCTCAGCTGCTGCTCAAGACACCTCTGCTCAGCCTTGAGGAAGCCTTCACATGCTGGCGCAAGAGCGCTTCTGGGAGGTATTAGGCGTGCGATTTATTCGTTGGCTCGTTGTTGCGCTGGCCGCAGCGGCATGCAGCGCATTCGAAGGTGCGCTCAGCCCAACGGCAACGCTCGCCATCGCCTATCCGTCGATGCCGCGCAACCTGATCGAAGGACGCGTCAGCCGGGTGGTGGATGGCGATACAGCCGATATCATTGTGAACGGCGAACGCTGGCGTGTGCGCATGCTAGGCATGGATGCACCTGAGAGCGTGGCGCAGGATCGCCCTGTGGAGTGTTTCGGGCGGGCTGCCTCAGCGCGCGCCAGAGAGCTCTTAGAGGGACAGACCGTCTACCTGGAGCCCGACGCCTTGCAGGATGACCGCGATCGATTTGGGCGCTACTTGCGGTTCGTCTGGTTGGGCGATGGCCGGCTCTTTAACATGCAGATGATCGCCGAGGGCTACGCTTTTGAGTACACCTTTCGCGGCAATGCGCACAAGTATCAGCGCCAATTCCGAGCCGTACAGGATGAAGCCCGTCGGGCGGGGCGTGGTTTGTGGTCGCCCGCTGCCTGCAGCGGTGAGCGCCGCCCAGAATGAATGTCAATCCGCACCTACTCTAGCGCGGACGCTCAAAGGGCGGCAGGCGCCTCACCTGAGCCTCCAGCCGACCGTCCTCATAGATGCTCAAGAGCCCGACCGTAGACTCGAACGCGTAGCGCTCTGGCAGACGGGCAGCCCGTCTCAAATGGTAGCTGGCGAGCAGGCGTCTGGGCAAGGATGGCGCATGTTGGCGCTGCCAACTCAGCGACTCAGATGTCATGGCGCAGACGGCGCCAGGATTGAAGAGTAGAACGCCATCGTGGAGCGCGTTATACGTCCGATGCCAGTGCCCGAACAGAATGGCTTGCACACGATCAGGGCGGAACCAGCGCAGCAGATCGGCTTGCATGCCATTCCAGGCGTCTACCGATCTGCCCGACCAGCGGCGCAGTAACGGACGGATGCGCTCAATCCATACCGAGCGCTGCCCGTGTACCAGACCGATACGGATGCCTGCCGCTTCTAAAATGCGCTTGCGCGGCAGGCGGATCTTGTCATCGTCGCCCATCACAGCGCTGACAGGCGCCATTCGCGCGAGCTGATCCAAAACGGACTGCGTCTCGATATCGCCGAGATGCACAATCTGCTGAACGCCTTGAAAGACTGCTGCGATAGCGGCGTAAGGCAGCTCAGGGATGCGCGTGGGGTAGTGCGTATCGCTTATCACGCCGATTCGGTAGATCACGACAGCTTCTTCGGGTCTCTGCATGTAGCTCTTTTTGGCACGATACGCTGCGACGTTCCTGACCGCAACGTGAGAATTATCGCCCCCGCAACCTGCAAACCTTCAACGTACAACGCGCTATGCCCGTCGACTCA
>JBDNDQ010000020.1:0-48175 GCA_046719055.1 Aggregatilineales bacterium
ATGGTAACACCGTTCAAGATGCACCGACCACAGCCCACCTAGCAGAGCAATACATCCTGTGCGAGCGCCGCATTCATCAAGCGCTCCTTGAAGCGGATGCCTGTGCCTATCAGCGTTATGTGGCACAGCCGCGCCTATTTCGGCGGCCTGGCGGCAACAACGGATTAACGGACTTCCTCAATTCGAAGTATTTTGCCCATCTAGAGCACGTACACTCCCTGCGCGCCTATCGCAAAGACCTAACGTGGCTGCGAGGCGTCTACGATTACAGCGGCTGGCACGTGAGTAACGGCGATAGTCTGGCGCGCCTGCGGCCTGGCGACGTGGAGGCAATGCGCGATTGGGTCCTCTACGGACGGGGCAGCTACCAAGGCGTACAGCGCTATTTGTGCGCAGGCGATCCCCCGCGCCGCGCGGCCGAAGTGCGGGATGGTTTGATTGTGCTAATGCACGATGCTGTGCCGCTTACCCAACGCGCCCTGCCACTGATCATCGCTGCCCTGCGCGAGTTAGGTGCAACTTTCCATGCTCTGCCGCGCCCGATCGATCAGCCCAACGCGCCGACGGTCGGCATTGGCCACCCACCCACACCTGATCCGCTCGGTGCGCTTTGCACATTATAAACGTTTGAATACCCTAACTAAAAGGCTGCGTATGCCTTCAGCTGCACAGTTAGAATTTCAATCAAGAGCGCCCAGAGCATGAGCACTTCGATACAAATACACCAAACAAGGCTATAATGAAAAGGGCGCTGCAAAGGCTACATTAGCAAACTGAGCAATCCAAAGCGCGATAAAGGTAGAGCGTAGGCATGAAGGTAACATTCTGGGGCGCGCGCGGCAGCATCCCAACGCCTATGGGCGAAGAAGAACTCCGTGAAAAAATCAAGGCGGCTCTGTTGAGCGCAGTGGGCGTTGATCTGACTGACCGAGTGGCTGTGGAGCAGTATATCGCTCGCTTACCTCAGTGGATCACCTCAACCGCTGGCGGCAATACGACCTGTATGGAAGTTCGCGCCGGCGAGACCATCTTCATCCTAGACTGTGGCTCAGGCATGCGGCCGCTGGGCAACGCCCTGATGCGAGAGGCTTTCGGCAAAGGGCAGGGCGAGGCACATATTCTAGTCTCGCACACCCACTGGGATCACATTCAAGGCTTCGTCTTTTTCACGCCTGCCTACGTTCGCGGGAATGTCTTACACTTCTACAGCCCATTCCCCGATCTGCCCACACGCTTTGAGGATCAGCAGCGCGAGGTGTACTTCCCAGTGGCGCTAGATTACATGAACGCTACACGCACCTGGACAGTGCTCGATCCAAATGAGCCGTTCCAGATCAACGACGTGAGCATTCAGCTTATGCTTCTCTCGCATCCTGGCGGCGCCTACGCCTACCGTCTGACGCATCAGGGCAAGGTTTTGGTCTACGCCACAGATGGCGAATATCAACGCATGGACGCCGAACATACCGCTCGCTACGTTGAGTTCTTCCGCAATGCCGATCTGCTGATCTTCGATGCGCAATACAGCTTTGAACAGGCAATTGACGAGAAACGCGACTGGGGGCACAGCACTCCCAAAATGGGCGCCGAGCTTGCCTTCCGAGCGCGCTGCAAGCGCCTGGCTTTAACGCATCACGATCCGCTGGCCACCGATGAGCAGCTCTGGAATGCTGTGGCGGAGGCATACAATTACCTTGCCTTTCGCAGTCGCGGCAGCGGGCAACCCCTAGAGACAGAAGTCATCCTTGCTCAGGAAGGGCGCACGGTCCAGTTTTAAGCTATACTCCGTGCAGCCGTGCGAAATAGGTTGAAGATGTCAGACCAGCGCGCCGACTTGCCCAAACCAAGAATTGTCGTCCTAGAGCCACAGCCGACTTGGCGCAGCAAACTGAATGTTGCGCTTGAAGGGATGTGCAGCCAGCTTGTCATTGCGGCCACCTACGAGGAGTTTCTGGCTGCCCTTCAAGAGACGCCCTTCGATCTCGCCATCGTGGATTTGTGGACGGATGGCGCCCTGAGCGATGGAGATAGCGATGACAACGGCACGCACGACTCGCTTGAGGCGCTGCTCTACCTGACTGAGCATGCACTGCACACCAACTTGCTTGTGATCGGCGATGCTGAGGGGCGCGAGTCGCTCCTTGAGACGCCTGGCATGCCCGATCGCATCGCTTTTTTAGCGCGGGAAGCCTTTTCGGCAGAAGCCCTGCAAGCCGTTGTTATGGGGCGCGGTGATCACCTGAGCAGCCCCATCACGCTTGAGCAGACGGGCCCCTCAGTACAGCTTGAAGTGCAGCCGCCGCACATTGGCACGCGCACTGGTATGCCACGCGTCTTGGTTGTTGAAGATCAGCCTTTTTGGCTGAACGTCTTTGCTCGCATGCTAGAAGAAGCCAACTACTTTTGGCGCGTTGCGACCACACACGCCCAGGCGTTGGGTCGGCTGCGCCTAGAGAGCTTCCACGTCGTGCTGCTCAATCCGTCGGTCAGCGCTGTTGGCGTGGGCGAGGATCAAAACTGGCAGCTGTTAGATTATCTGATACGCTATTGCCCGCGCACCAAGCTGATCGTCATCAGCGGCCGGCTGAGCGCGGCTGAAGTTGCCAAGCTTTTCATGGGCTACCCGATTCGCGGCTATGTCGACAAAAACGCTTTCGATAAGGCTGCCTTGCTCAGCCTGATTGAACGCCAAATCAGCAGATTGGCGCTGCGCATACAGACTCTGGGCGATTTCCGCGTCTGGCGCGATGGGCGCCAAATTACGTACTTCGGCCCGCCGGAAGCCGATCAAATTTTGAAGCTGCTCATCACTCGGCGTGGCACACTCGTCTCGGTGGATGAGCTGTTGCACTGCCTTTCGCCCGGCAGCAGCACTGCCCGCAGCTTCACACGCCTGACGGAGGTGATCAACGCCATACGGCTGGCTCTAGAGCCTGATCTGCCGCGCCCTGCTGACTCGCACTTGATCTTGCGCGAGGGCGCTAACTACCGCTTTGTGATCTCTGATCAAGTTGAAATAGATGCCGATGTGCTGGAGCAGCGCTTGAACAGAGCACACCAGCTGGAAAGCAGCGGGGACGCTGCCGCCGCCATCCGCCTCTACGAGCAGGCGACCTCGCTCTACAGCGGCGACTACTTGCCAGCCGATCGGCACGTCTTGTGGACGGCCAACGAGCGCGCTAGCCTGCAAATGCTCTACGCCAATGCCCTCAACCGCCTTGCCGACTTGTACGCCCACGAAGGGCGACTCGACATGGCTATTGGCGCAGCAAACGCCGCACTCGCCGTAGATGCCTACGCTGAAGTCACCTATCGCCGCCTGATGCGCTACCACGCCTGTAAAGGCGATCGTAAAGCTGCAGTTGCCGTCTACCGCACACTTGTCAAGCTTTTCTCCGAGCTGTTTGCTGAAGAGATCAGCCCGATCACGCAGCGTCTCTACGAAGATATCCAGGCCGATCGCCCTGTGAGCTGTGTAGAAGTGCGCCCCAGCACAGGCGAATTTCGGGCAGTGGTAGGCGGCTCCTGAACCTCTTTGCAGCGCCGCTTTGCCAAGAACCCATTTGTGCAAATTAAACAACAGGCCCTGTTTTACACAGCTCACAAGGTGCACTATAATCTTGTGATGAACCAAACGGTTGTTTTTTCGGAGAACAGTTACATGACAAAGTTCAGTTTTTCCAAGCGCTTAATTGCACTGGCGACAGTGGCTTTGCTGGCATTTGTGCCGAGTACACTGCTGGCCCAAACTCAAGAAGAGCCAATCGTGATCGGTGTAGCAGTAGCGCAGACAACCAACGTAGCTCTCTTCGGTCAGGAGCAAGTCATTGGCGCCCAGATCGCCGAGACATTTTTCAATGAACGTGGTGGCGTGAACGGACGTCCCATCCGCTTAGCTTTTGCCGACACCGGTGGCGATGAAGCCGGCGCCATCAATGCCTTCCAGACTTTGATCAACCGCGAGAACGTGGTCGGCATTCTGGGCCCGACGCTTTCTCAGCAAGCCTTTGCCGCTGATCCAATTGCTGACCAAGCTGGCGTGCCGGTTATCGCGCCCTCCAACACGGCGCGCGGCATTCCACAAATCGGTCGGTTCATCTTCCGCGTCTCTGCGCCCGTGAACTTCGTAGCACCGAATGCTGTTAAGCAAGCGCTCAAGCAAAACCCTGACATCAAGCGCGTGGCGGTCTTCTATGCCCAAAACGATGCCTTCAGCGTCTCCGAGACTGGCGTTTTCCAGCAAACCGTCAAGGACTTGGAGCTGGAGCTGCTCGATGTACAGACCTTCCAAACAACCGACACCGACTTCACAACGCAGATCACTAATGTCTTGCCGCTTGAGCCAGAGCTGATCATTATCAGCGGCTTGGCGGCTGACGGCGGCAACTTGGTGCGCCAACTGCGCGAGTTCGGCTACGAAGGGCTCATCGTAGGTGGCAACGGCTTCAACACCACTAACCTATTCCCTGTTTGCCAGGCACTGTGCGATGGCATCCTTGTAGCGCAAGCCTACAGCTACCAGTACGACAGCGAGATCAACCAAGCCTTCCGCGAGGCTTACAAGGAGAAGCAGGGCAAAGAGCCGCCACAGTTCAGTGCACAGGCTTTCGCAGGCATCCAGGTCTTCGTCGAGGCGCTTTCACGCTTGGATGAGCGCAAGCCGCTCAAGGATATGGACTTGGCGACCCTGCGCGCCGAGCTGCGCGATGAGATCATGAGTGGCAAGTACGACACGCCGCTCGGCCCGATCTCTTTCGAGGAGACCAAGAAAGACGACGGCACACCAGCAGGCGGTGAGATCGTGCAAGAGCGTTTCTATGTGGCGCGCATCGAGATGAGTCCGGATGGAGAAAGCGGGCGCTTCGCCTTCATCGATTAGGCGCTAGCTGCTGGCACATGCTTTGCTGAAACCCAAAGAGACGGGTTTATAAACCCGTCTCTTGCCTTACCTGAAGATTATTTATAGCAGGACTTCAGTTATGAAAGTTTTGGATCGACCTTCGCAGCAGCGCCACTGGGGGTGGTTCGCCTTGCGCAGTTTGGTGGCAGCGGTGCTAGCTTCAGTGATTGCTGCAATCCTGACGGCACCTAACGGCTTGCAAAATCTTTTCAGCGGCCTTGCCATCGGGGGCGTGTACGCTATTTTCGCGCTGGGCTACACGCTCATCTTCTCGATCCTGCGCGTAATCAATTTCACACATGGCGCTATCTTCACGCTTGGGGCGTATTTCACCTACTTCCTGACAGGCTCGCCAGTTGGCTTCAATGGCTTGCTCGCTAATCAGCGCCTGCCCTTCGAGTTGCCTTTCCCGCTAGCGATGCTCGGTGGAGGCATTCTAGCAGGCCTGTGCGGCATTTTAGTCGAACGCGCGGCCTTCCGCCCATTGCGCAAGAAAGGCGCCGACCCGCTTCTGACGCTCGTCTCTAGTTTGGGGGTGGCAGTGGCGATTGTGAATGTGATCCAGCTGCTCGTCGGCGCGGAAATTTACTCGTATCCGCGCAACCCCTTCGGCGAGATACCAGCAGCGCTCAACCTGGGCACCTTTGGCGGCTTATCGCAGCGACCGGTCATCATTCGCACCATTCAGGTGATCATCTTCGCTGTCTCTATGGTGATTGTCGTCCTGCTGACTTACTTCATCAACGGCACTAAGACGGGCAAAGCCTTGCGCGCCGTAGCTGAGGATGCCACGACATCTAGCTTGCTGGGCATCAACACGAACCGCCTGATTTTGATCACGTTCTTCATCAGCGGGCTGATCGGCGGCATCGCTGGCACGCTGGTTGGGTTGAGTGTGAACGTGAGCGGGCCGTACTTTGGCATCAACTTTGGCTTGAAGGGCTTAGCCGTGATTGTGCTGGGTGGCTTGGGCGATATTCCCGGCGCGGTGGTAGGTGGCTTGGTGATCGGCGTGGCAGAGGCGTTTGTGCCTTCTGAATACGTCGCCTATAAAGAGGCAATCGCTTTCGCTGTACTGTTCTTGGTGCTGCTATTGCGGCCGCAAGGGTTGCTAGGGCGGGCCGTAGTGCAGAAAGTCTAGAGGAGCGTGCCAGAATGGAAGGATTTTTCAGCACTTACGGCGCTGCGATCGTCCAGATGGCGCTGGCAGGCGTCTTGGCGCTCTCGCTATATCTGCCGTTGATGGCAGGGCAGCTCTCGTTGGCGAGCCCGGGCTTTTACGCTGTAGGCGGCTATGTGGCAGCCCTGCTCTCAACACAAGTCTTCACGGGCTATCCGAATGGCGGCTACCCTATCTTGCTCATCGTACTGGAAATGGGCCTAGCGGGCGCGATCTCGGCGCTTTTCGCATTGATCATTGGCATCCCGGCGCTGCGCTTACGCGGCATCTACCTGGCACTGGCCACCATCGCCTTCGTTGAGATATTGCGCGTTTTCGCCCTCAATCAGCCCTGGCTGGGCGGCGCTGTGGGCATCTACAACATTCCGCAGCCGTTCTTCAGCGCTGCACGGGTTGAGTATCTCGTCTTGGCGCTACCGCTGCTCTTGGCGGCTGCCATTTTCGTGGCGCGTCTGGAGCGCTCGCGGATCGGGCGCGCCTTCGTGGCGCTGCGCGAAGATGAGCTCGCTGCAAGCGCCATGGGCATTCGCCCGACGTATTACAAGGTGTTGGCGTTCACGCTGGGCGCGATTTTAGCGGGCATGGCGGGTGCGCTGAATGCGCACATCTTGAACACCTGGAATGCGCGGCAGGGCACCTTTGATCTGGCGATCCTGATCCTTGCCTACGTGCTGGTGGGCGGATCGCGCACCTTTTTAGGGCCGATCATTGGCGGGGCGTTTCTAGTCGCCTTGCCAGAGATTATCCTGCGTGAGGTGGCAGGCTTGCAGGGCTTGAATCCTGCGATTGCCGCGTTCCTGCGCGATGGACGGCTGATCCTGTTCGGCATGCTGATCGCGATCAGCGTTTTCTTCTTCCCCTACGGCTTGATCACGCCGAAACTCCTTAAACGCCGCAAACGAGCGCCCCAAACACAAGCCGAGCTAGCCAAAGCAGCGCCTAAGGTCAGTCGAGGTGAGCTATGAGCACTGAAACCGTGCTAGAGGCGCGCAATATGACGCGGCGCTTCGGTGGTCTGTGTGCTGTGGATAATGTCTCGTTCCAGGTGCAGCGCGGCGAAATTTTCGGCTTAATCGGCCCGAATGGCGCCGGCAAGACAACTATGTTCAACCTGATCACGGGCATCACACCGCCGACGCAGGGCGAATTGTTCTACGAAGGCAGGAATATCACCGATAAGCGTCCGCACGAGATCGCTTTGCTTGGCATTGCACGGACTTTTCAGAACATCCGCCTATTCGGCACCCTCACAGCGCTGGAAAACGTCATGATTGCGCGGCACATCCACACCAAAAGCGGCGTGCTCACAGGCGTGCTGGGCTTACCGCCCGCCCCTCAGGAAGAGCGTGCTGTGCGCCAGCGCGCGATGGAGCTGCTCGATTTGGTCGGCTTAGCCGACTCTGCCGAGACGCAGGCGCGCAACTTCTCTTACGGCGATCAACGCCGTCTAGAAATCGCTCGCGCCCTCGCCCTCGAGCCCAAGCTGCTACTTCTTGATGAGCCGGCTGCAGGCATGAACCAGAACGAAAAAAGCGCACTCAGCGCTTTCATCCGACGCGTCCGTGAGCAGTTCGACCTGACCATTGTGTTGATCGAGCACTACGTGCCCCTGGTGATGGGCTTGTGCGATCGGATTGCCGTGCTGAACTTCGGTCAGCTCATTGCACTGGGCGTGCCTGAAGTCGTTCAAAATGATCCTGCCGTGATCGAGGCCTATCTAGGAGATTGAGCATGGCGCTTTTAGAGATCGAGAACCTGAGCGTGAACTACGGTGGCATTCAAGCGCTGCGCTCGGTCAGCTTGAGCGTGGAACACGGCGAGATCGTCACGTTGATCGGCGCAAACGGCGCCGGCAAGAGCACCACCTTGCGCGCTATCTCGCGGATCGTCAACGCGCGGCAGGGCCGGCTGATCTTTGATGGGCAGGATATCAGCCGTCTGGAGCCTTATCAGATCGTTAAGTTGGGCGTAGCGCACTGCCCCGAAGGGCGCCGCGTGTTGACTCGGCAATCCGTCTACGATAACTTGATGTTGGGCGCCTACGTGCGCAACGACACGCTGGGCATCAAGGCGGATATTGAGCTGCAATTTAGGCGCTTCCCACGCCTGGAAGAGCGGCGCAATCAGCTGGCGGGCACGCTCAGCGGCGGCGAACAGCAGATGCTCGCTATTGCCCGTGCGCTGATGAGCCGCCCACGTTTGCTGCTGCTAGATGAGCCGAGTCTGGGCTTGGCGCCCCTGATTGTGCGCGAAATCTTCAGAATCATCGATGAGCTGCACGCTGAGGGTGTTACCATCTTGCTGGTGGAGCAGAACGCGAGTCTGGCTCTACAGCATGCTAATCGCGGCTACGTGCTCGAGGCTGGCGCCCTGACCATCAGCGGCAAAGCGCCGGACTTGCTCAATGACGATCGCGTACGCCAAGCCTATTTAGGCTAGTTGGCTACGATGCGCAGCCGATTCAGACGCAAGAAATCGCCCAGCACCTGACCATTCTGTTGAATTGGCAGGCGTGCGCCGCTGATCGGGTCGTACAGGCCGACGCGCAGCTCATACTCGCCCGGCGGCACGTCTGCGGGCACAGCGACACGCCATTCATCTTTGATGATCTCGCCCGGCTGCCACAGCCGGGTCGGATAGGGCTGAGAGAAATGTTCGCCCGGTACGCCAAACCAGACCTGCCACGCGCCTGCCATCGGTTGCCCGCCAAAGATCATCACAGCGCGTTGAGTCGATTCGTCCCACAGATGGATGAAAACACTGTATTCAAGGTCGGCCGGCTTGAGTGCCTGCCACCATAAGATGATGTGGATCGGCTGCCCAGCGCCAAAGGTCAGATTGTTCAAATCCCACCCATGCAAGTAGGCGAAATCGCCGACCTGCACGCCGAGCCGCCCGTTTGGCTCAGGCTTCTGGAAACGCTTGACGTTGTTCACCTCGTAGGCGGAGAATCGGAAGACGCCATCATCTGTGGTGAAAGCGCGCCACAATACCTCCATGCGTGTGCGTGAGTGGATGATCTGGTTATAGAATGTGCCGCGCACGCCGTAAAGGAAGTGACTGACGCTGCTGTCAATGTAATAGTCTACGTCGGCGATCTCGTCGAGCTGCGTTGGGAACCAATCGCCGCGGATATCGTCTTTCGGGAAGAAGAAGTTCAAGCGCAGCTCGCCCGGCGCCACCACCCTGAGCGGCCGTCCCAGCTCAGCGCGCCGCTCGCGTAGAAAGTCGACTAACTCCATCAACGCGGGATTGCCCGCCGCAATTTTCGCATCGTCGTTGGCTAGTGTGCCTGCTATAGCATAGGGCAGCGCCGAGAGCACGCTCAGCCAGCCAACCGATGCGAGCCCAAAGATGACAATTAGCGCCGCCCCCACCTGCACAGAGCGCCTTACAAAACGCCAACGCACGCAGCCCATCAGCGAGTCGGCTTGCGCTGCCAGCAGCCAGCAGAAAAACGGCACGATCGGAAAACTCAGCCGGAAATGGTACGAATACGACCAGAACCACGTCACGCCGTACGGCAAAATAAAAGCGGCAATCAGCGCCAACGTGCTGCGCTGAGCTGAGCTGAGCACACGCCACTTCGGCAAGATGCTCCATGCCAAAAGGGCGGCGCCAAGCACCAAAAGGGTGTACTCAAGGGCGCCCAGCTGCGTAGGGATGATGCTCGTGGCGATCTGGCCGACCGCCATTTGCTGTAGCTCAGCTAATCTTGGCAGCCTGCCGCCAAACGCTGAAGGCAGCGCCGCCAGCCAGAGCAACCCACAGCCCAACAAAGCAGCCCGCAGCCGCCTCGCTGCAAACGGCACACTCAAAAGCGCGATCAACAGGAGCCAGCCCAACTCTTGCCCGCTGCGCTGTGCCGCCGCTTGCCAGTAGCCCTCAGGCAGCACTAGCATCGGATGTCCATAGAGGACATTGCGGATATACCACATCCCGCCGAGTGGGAAAGCAGCTATCAGCGTCAGCAAGACGAGACGCGCTGTTTGATTCGCCCACACATCCCGCCATGCCAGGCGGCGCTGCGCCAAGACCTGCCCGATGAGCGCCACAGCGCCGATCAGCAGCAGGCTTTGGATCAGCGCACCGGCTGTTGGCTTTGTCCAGAGCGCCGCCGCCAGGAGCAAGCCACTGATCAGGGCATAGCGAGTGTTCCGCGCCTGCCAAGCAAGGATGAAAAACGCTGCCGTCCCTGCGAAGTAGCCCGTAACTGTCACTTCCAGATCGCCGAATTGGCTCCAAGCGGCGTGGTGCGGGTAGAGCGACCAGATGGCAGCTGCAATCAGCCCTGTGCGCCGCGAGAACAGCTGCGCCCCACCAACATAGGTCAACAGGATACTGTTCAGGGCGAAATACGGCAAGACTGTGCGCGCGGCATGGTCATTGATCGCACCCCACAGCAGCTGCCCATATGTATAGGCGAGCGGCACATGCTGCGGATAGTAGCCGATGCGGGCGGGGATGTTGCCCTCAAGCATGAACAGGCGCGCGTTGTAGCCGTAGACCCAGAGTGCATCGTATGTGGTGAAGCACCAATAGGCAGTATTCCAGAAGCGCAGCACCACAGCGATGCCTATCGCGACGATCAGCGCGACTTCGATCGGGCTGAGGGGTGCGGCAGCGGGCAGGCTGGGTGTGGAGAGGCGCGCACGGTGTAACGCAAAAGGGATACCCGCTGCGCATAGCGCCGCTGTGCCTAGCAAGACGTTCCACGTGTTGAACTGCCCAAAGGTGCCGATCAAGAACATCACTGTTGTGCTGAGCAACGGGCTGAGCGCCAAACTGAGCGCGATGACCAGCAGGCGGTTATGCCAGTCAGCGCGGGGCAGCACAATCAGGGCGTAGGGGAAGCCGACGCCGAAGAAGAACCACAGCAAGGCAGGCGCAAGCGTGAAAGTTGGCAACAGCCAGTCGGGCATCGAAGGTGTTTCCTCAGCTGAACGTATAAGAAACGTAGACTTTTGTTTGCGAGATTTTTATAACTGCTGTCTCAAATTTGTGGATAAATCCTGTACAATAGCATATAGTTAGCTGAGTTCAAAGGAGAGTCTTTTGTGAACCGCTCCGCATTGGTGAGTCTTGTCCTCGTAGCTGCTGCTTTTGCGCTGCTCGTCTCGGCGATGCCTGTCAAAGCCTACGGAGTAACAAGCAGCGGCTGTACCATAACAATTTCGTTGTCAGGCACATTCGAATTTCCACACAGCTACAAAATCGGCCCAGTAGAAGATCTCTGGCCGTTCGACCCTAGGACGGAATTGCCCGTCCCCAGCGTCTCAGCAACGATGCCTGCCAGTGGCACCTATCTCGTCCAGGTCTACGAGGAGAGTTTTGCAACCCCGCCTGCTAGCAGCATCATGGTGGTTTTCGGAGCTTTCGTCACAGTTGAATGTGATGATTTCCCAGCCGAGCCGCTCGATCCAGCTGTATCAGGTGATGGCGATCCCGATCTCGTGGTAGATACCATTGTCCTGATCGAAGACACCGACGGGATCATCCGCGAAGGGCAGGCCTTTGCGCGCCTGCTGCGCCCGACCTACCTGGGTAATCGCAGCATCATCGATATCCCGTACATCCGCGCCGCCGACGTGTTTGTCTTCTTCAAGGGACAGACCTATAAAGGCGGGTTCTATACGCCGCTGCGCGTCTGTTTGCGCGGCGAGGGTCAGCTGCTCTTCGCCAGTGTGCAGGGGCGCCCACGTCAGTTCGGCCCAGCTGTGATCGCACCGAACACTGGGCGCCGTGCCTTCCAGTGCGCATGGGTGATTGAGCCAGGTACCCTAGCTTTGGTAGCGCGCCGTTAAACACGGGGGCTATGCCTGCTTTCTTCACAGAAAGTGACGCTGATCCCAGAGCTCTAGAGGGGCTAGCAGTGGCGCTGATCGGCTATAGTGAGCTGGGCAGCGCTGCTGCACACAATCTGCGCGAGAGCGGTCTGACGGTCATCATCGGCACGGATGACGTTCAGCAGGCTGATGCAGCGCGTATGGCCGGCTTTGAGGCGGCTTCCGCCGCTGATGCCGCCGCGCGCAGCCCGATTATCCTGCTCGCCCATCCAGATGAGGACTTGCATGTATGCTATCAGGAACAGGTGGCGCCTGGTTTACACGTTGGTGACACGCTAATTTTCCTTTCAGGCTATTGCCTCGCCTTCGGCTTGATCGAGCCGCCACCTTTCGTGGATACTGTCCTAATCGCTCCGCGCGGGAGTGGGGCTGCCTTGCGCCAGGCTTACCAAGCTGGTACGCGGGCGCCCAGCTTTATCGCTGTTGAACAAGACTCAAGCGGCAAGGCTTGGAAGCGCGCCCTGGCTCTTGCCTACGCGCTGGGCGCTCTGCGCGGCGGAGCGCTGGAGGTCACGGCCCAGCAAGAGGCAGAGCTGCGCTTGTTCACTCAGCAGGCTATCCTGCCCGTCTTGCATCACTTGCTCACAGCGGCAGCGGAGCTGCTCATCCGCGAGGGCTACCCACCTGAGGCGAGTCTGTTAGAGCTGTATCTCTCGGGCGAGTTGCCGCGCTTGCTCGGCGAGAGTGCGCAGCATGGCTTGATCGGCGCTCTGGCGCGCGCCCCACGGATCGCCCAATACGGCTTGCTCTCGCGCCTTGAGCGGTTCACGGATACCAAGCTGGTGCACCAGCTCGAGGCGACGCTTAATGAAGTGCGGGCTGGCAAATTCAAGCAGGAATGGTCTTCTGAGTACATGAATGGCGCGCCGCGCTTGGCTGCATTGCGCGCCAAACGTGCTGCGCTAGCGCTGTGGCATCACGAAGAGCGAGCGCGCCAAATGCGCGACTCAGCGGCGCCAAGCAGCGACGACTCATGACGCGGATTCTGCTGGTCAAGCCGTGCTGCATCGGCGATGTCGTCTTCACCACGCCCCTCCTAGCGGCACTGCGAGGCGCCTATCCGAACGCGCACATCAGTTGGGCGGTTAACACATCTATCGCACCGATGCTGCAAGAGCATCCGCACCTGAATACTGTCTATGCAGTCGGTGAGACGGTAAACCCTGCCTCGCCGCCCCATTTGTTCAGATTCGTGCGTCAACTCCGTCACCTGCGCCCTGAAATAGTCTTTGTGCCCGATCGATCGCGTTGGTACGCGCTTGCCACCCTGCTTGCAGGCATCCCGACGCGAGTCGGCTTGAATAGCGGCGGGCGTGGCTTCGCCTACACCCACAAGGCCGCTCTTCAGCCCGAAGTCGTGCGCCACGAGGCAGACATCTACCTGGATCTGGCGCGCATACTTGGCATACCAACTGATGGACTGTGGGCTTTCATCCCGCTGACAGCAGCGGCTGCCACGCAAGCAGAGCACACCTTGCATCAGGCGGGCCTGAGACATGGCGGCTACTTGATAGTGCATCCGGGCGGCGGCGTGAACGTCGGGATGCGCATGCTTGAAAAGCGCTGGCCGGCGGAGCGCTTCGCTGAGCTTGCCGAGCGCCTCGCCAAGCGGCTGGATGCACGGATCGTTGTAATTGGTGCGTCGAGCGATCGCGAAGCAGTGGGACGCTTCAAGGCGGCTCTCGGACATGCCTGTTTAGATTGGTCCGAGCGCTTTTCGCTAGTTGAGACAGCAGCGCTGGCTGTGCGTGCTGCGCTGTACATCGGCAACGATAACGGAGTCGGGCATTTGGCAGCGGCAGCGGGCGCTAGGGTGCTGATGATCTTCGGGCCGAGCGACCCGCGCCGTTACGCGCCGTTTGTGCCGCCCGATCGGGCGCGCTACGCGTGGCGACCGATCGCTCTGCCCTCAGGCGGTGTAGCAGGCGGCGTGCCGTGCCACTTCGATTGGGCGCGCGACGGAGTAAGCGTGGATGAAGTCTTCGCGCTCGCCTGCCAGCTGTGCTAGGCGTCTGCCTCTTCAGCGATCAGCTTGTTGAGGTGAGCACGCGCCTCTGCTTCCGTCTCGAAGAACCGTGCCCGTTTGAAGCGCGCCAGGCGTAGTGCAGTCTCTGCTAGGATGCGGCCTGCAAGGTTCATGCCGAAGACAGCCAGCTCGCCGCCCATCGGATGCCGCAGCACGGGCGCCTCACGGGCGCGTAGGGCGCCGGGCGTTGTGCGGATAGCTTGTGTTGCGTCTACGAGTACGTGAATCGGCTTGGTCGCCGTGTCGAGGTAGCGATTGCTCTCCTCAAAAGCAGCTACCATTTCATCTGCACTCCACGGATCAGTGAAGGTGACGCGCAAGATGCGTCCATTCTCCTCGAGGATTTGTGTAACAGGCATGAGACAACTCCATTGACGCTGCAAGCTGCCTTGCCGTGTCATATCCAGCTAGTCTGATGGCATGCCGAAGGGCAAGATCTCGATGCTGTGAGCTACTGTGTCCAGGTCGGGGCGATTGTGCTCCAGCCAGCTCAGCGTGTTTTCTAGCAAGCTGCTGGCGTGTGCTGCGCTCGTGCTGACTGCAGCCACGCCAATACTCGCAGACTGCCAGACGTCATGAAGCCCAACCTCAGCCGCGCTGACGTTGAATTCCCTGTGTAAACGCGCCAAGATTGTCTTGATGATGCCGCGCTTCTCTTTGAGCGATGTGACACTTGGCAAGTGAAGCTCAATAATACAGATACCAATGAACATAATATCCTATCACATGCGGAAAACACCATACAAAGTTGTATCAATTGGCGCATTCAGGCAGGCTGAGAGCGCTAAGCCGAGCACGCGACGCGTCTGCGGCGGATCGATGATTCCGTCATCCCAGAGGCGCGCTGTGGCGTAGTACGGGCTGCCCTCACGCTCATATTTTTCGAGGATAGGTGCTTTGAAGGCGGCCTGCTGCTCAGGAGTGAGAGGTGGCTCACCGCTCCGCGCCAGCTGATCGAGTTTGATGGTCAGCAGGACGTTAGCCGCCTGTTCGCCGCCCATGACGCTGATGCGCGCGTTCGGATACGTGAACAGGAAGCGCGGCCCATAGGCGCGCCCGCACATAGCATAGTTACCTGCCCCAAACGAGCCGCCCACCACCAGCGTGAGCTTCGGCACGCGCGCGTTGGCAACCGCGTTGACCATCTTGGCGCCGTCTTTTGCGATGCCGCCTGCCTCATACTCCTGCCCGACCATGAAGCCGGTGATGTTTTGCAGGAAGAGCAACGGGATGCCTCGCGCTGCACACAACTCGATGAAATGCGTGCCCTTCAGCGCCGACTCGCTGAACAACACACCATTGTTCGCCACAATGCCGACCAGATAACCCTCGATCCGGGCAAAGCCACAGACGAGCGTCTCGCCGTAGCGCGCCTTGAACTCGCGGAATTGGCTACCATCTACAATTCGGGCGATCAACTCGCGCACATCGTAGGTCTCGCGGAAGGTGCGCGGCAGAATGCCATAAATTTCTTCAGGGTCGTAGCGCGGCGGCTGTGGTGGGGCTACATCCAGCGTGATGTGCTTGTGTGTGTTGAGCGTTGCCACAATGTTACGGCACTGAAGCAGCGCATCTTGGTCGTCTAGCGCATAGTGATCGGCTACGCCTGAGCGTTGCGTGTGGACGTCGGCGCCGCCCAGCTCTTCGGCTGAAACATCCACGCCTGTGGCAGCCTTCACTAGCGGCGGGCCACCCAGAAAAATCGTGCCAGTCCCTTTGACGATGATGGTCTCATCGCTCATGGCGGGGATGTAAGCGCCGCCTGCCGTGCAGCTGCCCATCACTACCGCAATCTGCGGGATGCCTAGCGCGCTCATGCGCGCCTGATTGTAGAAAATGCGCCCGAAGTGGTTCGCATCGGGGAAAACTTCATCTTGCAGTGGTAAGAATGCCCCACCGCTATCCACTAGATACAGGCAAGGCAGGCGATTTTCTTCGGCAATCTGCTGGGCGCGCAAATGCTTCTTGACCGTGATTGGGTAGTAGGTGCCGCCCTTGACCGTTGCATCGTTGGCGACGATCATACACTCGCGCCCTGCCACGCGCCCAATGCCCGTGACAATGCCCGCGCACGGCGCCTCGTTATCGTACATATCCCATGCCGCTAGAGGTGAGAGCTCCAGAAAGGGGCTGCCCTCATCTAACAGGCGATCAATACGCTCTCGCACAAAGAGCTTACCCTGTTGGGCATGGCGCGCACGGGCACGCTCGCCGCCGCCTTGCCGTACAGTGGCTAAGCGCGCGCGCAACTCCTGAGCCAGGTCGCGGTTGTGAGCAGCATTGGCGCGGAAAGTCTCTGAGTGTGTGTCGATAGTTGACTCGACGATATCCACAGAATTTTACCCTTAAAAGTTTACGTGAAACAGGCTTGTCCTATTTTGGCAAGCTCGTTTGTGGCTTGCAAGCTGCCAGTTTTTCTGTTGCGGCAAGATGTGCTATACTGGTTAGTGATAGCATCGCTCAAAAGATTATGCTTTTCCCGTAGCCTGTGCACAAGCACGGGGAAGTTCGAGGTGGCGCATGGATAACAATATGGTCGAGGTGATAATTGATAGCATTCGTGTCAGCCTGATGTCTCCGCATCGGCTGGTCGTCCTCAAGGATACCGCGCAAGAGCGCTACCTGACGATTTGGATCGGCCCGTGTGAATCAGACGCGATCACGGCAGAGTTACAGGGGCAAGGCTCGCCGCGCCCGCTCACACACGACTTGCTCAAATCGCTCATCGGCACGTTAGGCGCGCAAGTGCAGTATATTTTCATCAACGATCTGCGTGATGACGTCTACTATGCGCGCATCGTGATGGATGTGAACGGACGCACAGTTGATGTGGATGCACGTCCTAGCGACGCTATTGCGCTGGCAGTGCGGGTGCGCGTCCCAATTTACGTCCACGAGTCTGTCATGGATCGTGCGGCTATCCTACCCGATCAAGAGATCGAGAGCGACCCAAGCGCACCGCCTGCCGCTGAGGCTGAAGACGACGACGACAAGCTAGGCATTTTCAAGGATTTCGTAGATACGCTCTTTGACGATGACGAGCCTGAGAAGGAATAAGCAGACTTACGTCCGCAGAGTACACAGAGCAGGCGGCTCCAGAGCCGCCTTGCCCTGTTTTGATGCGTGAGGAGTCTCATGAGCAACATGGCTGATCCAAGCGCGCTATCGGCGCCAGAGCGCACGCCTAAGGCGCCAGTAGCCAAGCACGGGCCGCACTCTACGGAATCTGAAGAGGCGGTGCTAGGCGCCGTTTTAATATGTCCTGAGATGCTGCTGGAACTCACCAGCATTGTGCAGCCGGATGACTTCTACGAGCTGAAGCATCGCTGGATTTGGGAAGCTATGCTGGCAGTTTCCGAGCGCGGCGATGACTTAGACCTAGTGACCGTCACTAAGGAACTGCGTCAGCGCAAGAAGCTGGATGATGTAGGCGGTCCGTTCTACATTTCTCAGCTGGCCGTTAACACACCGAATTACCTCCATGCAGAGACTCACGCACAACTCGTACGGCGCGCTGCAGTCCGCCGCCGCCTGATGGAGGCTGCAGGCAAAATTGCTGATATCGCCCGGGATGAGACGCGCGATCTGCAACAGGCAATCAGCGAAGCGGAGGTGGCGCTTTTCTCCGTCACCGATGAGAGCCTGCGTCAAGAGATCATCTCGATTGAGCAGGCTGCTAACGACTACCACTGCCGCCTTGAGGAACGTTACCTCAACAAACAAGAGATCATCGGTTTGCCAACCCGCTTCAGCGATCTCGACAAGCTCTTGGGCGGCTTGCAAAAATCCGATCTGATCATCGTGGCAGCCCGCCCGGGTGTTGGCAAGACGAGCTTCCTGCTTGGCATCATGCTGAATGCGGCTCGCACTGCCCGCGCGCGTACGGTTTTCTTCAGCCTGGAGATGGGGCGCGAACAGCTTATGCAACGGCTCTACAGCGTTGAGACGGGCATTAACTCTCAGCGCTTGCGCGATGGCAAGTTGGAAGATCACGAGTGGGAGCGCTTCGTCGAGGCGACCAGCCGCTTGAGTCAGCTGTCTATCTTCATCGATGATACGCCTGGTATCAGCGTGCAGCAGGTACGCGCCCGTTGCCGCCGCCTGAAAAAAGAAAGCGGGCTCGACTTGGTCGTGATAGACTACTTGCAGCTGCTCAGCAGCGGTCAAGTGCGCGCTGACGCCAACCGCGTTCAAGAGATCAGCTATATTTCGCGCAGCCTGAAAGAGATGGCGCGTGAGTTGAAGGTGCCCGTCTTGGCAGCAGCGCAGCTCTCGCGTGCTGTCGAGCAGCGCGCCGACAAGCGCCCACAGCTCTCTGATCTGCGTGAGTCGGGCAGCATCGAGCAAGATAGCGATGTCGTGATCTTCTTATACAGAGATGAGCTTTACAACCCAAACACTGAGTATCCCAACCAAGCCGAAGTCATCGTCGCCAAGCATCGCAACGGGCCGACGGGCAAACTTTCGCTGTACTTCCGC
This sequence comes from Aggregatilineales bacterium, assembly GCA_046719055.1. GTDB lineage: Bacteria > Chloroflexota > Anaerolineae > Aggregatilineales > UBA2796 > CP2-2F. The sequence continues at coordinate 18,432 of JBDNDQ010000020.1, forward strand.
AAAGACCTGACCCAGTTCGTCGATCTCGAAGTGAAACACGGCAAGGTCGCCGATCTCTAGGGAGTGATGCATGCTTGAACATCGCTTTAACGGTTTTCCCAGAGGCGAGCGCGAGACTACACTCGTACCAACCCGCTTTTTCAGCGATCTACTGCCCCACATCGACGATCTAGCTGAACTTAAGCTGACGCTCTACTGCTTTTGGGCGCTCCAGCAGCGCGAGAGCACCTACCGCTATCTACGCCTGCGCGACTTTCTGGACGATCCGACCTTTGCTGCGGGCATGGGCAGTAATACCGACGAGGCTGAGCGCGCTATCCGCGCTGCGTTGGCGCGCGCCCTGACGCGTCAGACGCTGCTGGCTGCCGATGTACCAACTGCTAACGGCACCGAGACGCTCTACTTCATGAACACTGAGCGCGGGCGTCGTGCGATCGAGGCGTTGACACGCGGGGATTGGCAGCCTGAAGGGTCTGATTATCCGATCCGCCTTTTGCCAGAGCGCCCTAATATCTTTGCGCTCTACGAGGAGAACATCGGCCCGATCACGCCGCTTATCGCTGAAGTCCTCACCGATGCCGAGCGTACCTATCCCTACGAATGGATTGTGGAAGCCATGCGCGCTGCCGTCGAGAACAATCGGCGTACATGGCGCTATGTGGAGGCGATCTTGAAGCGTTGGGCGATTGAAGGCAAGCCGAATGCGCGCTCGACTAGGCAAGCCGAGCCCGAGATCGATCCATATCTGCGCGGCAGCTACTTCAAGGGGAGCGACTCGGATTAGTCGGCGGCCTCGCTGGGGAGCACTTCGAGACTTTGATCGGTGCCGAGCGTCTGCTGCCCACTGACAGTCACTACGAGCGTGCCACTGAAGATCAGGGCGCAGCCTGCTAATGCCAAGAGCGTTACCACCTCATTTAGGAAGATCACGCCAAATAGGACGGCAAAAGGCGCCTCTAGGGCAAAAATCAGCGCAGCATCGCTTGGTGGCAGGATGCGCTGCGCCCAAACCTGTACCATCAAGCCGAAGGCTGTAGCAAGGACGCCAGTGAAAGCAGCCACCAACAACACATTCAGCGGCAAGCCTGTGGGGAGCGGATCGGCGAAGGGTGTGAAGGCTAGGCAAATATCTGTGTGGCACCCGCGCACTGCCGCCATAATTGGCAAGAGCGCGCCGCACAACACAGCGACGGTCAGCGCCTGCGCCAGAGCGAGAAAACGCCAATCGGCGCTGCGCGGCATCTCGCCAATCGCCAAAATGTGCGCTGCGTAAGCTAAAGCGCACAGCAACGCTAATACATCGCCCAGCAGCGTGCCGCCCGGCGCATAGCCCAGCAGCACCATGCCAATCAGCGCCAGCGCACTGCCAACCAGCACACGCCGCTCGATAGGCTGCCGCAGCACCAGCAAGCCCAAAAACGGCACAAAGATCACGTACAAACCCGTGACAAAACCCGCCCGTCCTGCGTCTACCGTGCGCAGTGCGAACGTCTGAAAGATGTAGCCAGCCGCGAACAAGATGCCCCCGCCGATCCCCCAAGCCCACTCACGTTGGGTGGGTAGAATGCCGCGCCGTTGTATCTCGCGTAGGACGAATGGCAATAAGACGAGCGCGGCGATCACGAAACGCAGCGTCAGGAACGCCAGGACGGGAAAAGTCTGCGTGGCGTCCTTGATCATGAAGAAAGTCGAGCCCCAGATAGCGGCAATGCTCAACAGAGCGCCATCAGCTAGCCAACGCTCGCGCCTGCGCTGGCGCAGACGCAGCAGCAGAGTGGTGCGGAGTGATTTTGCTGTCATAAAGTCTCGTTGATTGCAGGCGGTTCTCCACACCCATTCTAGCACAGCTAGATGTTCCTGCCGAGATGCAACCTATTGAAGCGACACTGCTCGGCACATGAGCTGCCTTCGCAGCCTGCCGAGCCTCCAGCCCTGCTTGCCAGCAGCAAGAGTGCGTGCAGTGCTTTAGGCTTTGCTGCCGCTCACCGTGCCGCCACCAAAGATTTTGCCCGCCAACTTGAAACCAGCCTGCTCAAGCCGCTCGCTGAACTTGGTGCGGTAGCCCGTCGGCTGTAGTGAGCCGCCGCCAACGTGGCTTGGGCCTGGGCCTTTGTGGTCGGGCGTCTTGTAGACGAACAAGTCCTGCATGGTGATGCTATCGCCCTCCATGCCCTGAATTTCAGTGATCTGAATGATCTTGCGGCTGCCGTCCTTCAGGCGTGCCTGCTGCACAATCAGCTGGACGGCGCTGGCAATTTGGCGGCGCACCACGCCGATGGGTAAGTCCATGCCCGCCATGAGCGTAAGCGTCTCCAGGCGTGCGATGGCATCGCGCGGCGAGTTAGCATGGACGGTAGTCAAAGAGCCGTCGTGCCCTGTGTTCATAGCCTGGAGCATATCGAGCGCCTCACCGCCACGACATTCGCCAATGACGATACGATCCGGGCGCATGCGCAGACTGCCCTTAACCAAATCGCGGATGACCAGCTGCCCAGTGCCATCTTTAGCGCCTGGCACGGGCGGCGCCGTCTCTAGGCGCACTACGTGGCGCTGTGTGAGCTGGAGTTCAGCGGCGTCTTCGATGGTCACAATGCGCTCATCCTCAGGGATGAACGAAGAAAGTACATTCAGCAGGGTCGTTTTACCGCTGCCGGTGCCGCCCGCTACCACGATGTTCAAGCGCGCCACAATACATGCCTGTAGAAAGTCCGCTACTTCTTGGGTCAGCGAGCCGAAACGAATCAAATCTTGGACAGTCAGCACCTTCTCGGGGAACTTGCGGATGGTCATGGTGATGCCTTGCAAGGCAGAGGGCTTGCGCACCAAGTGCACGCGCGACCCGTCTGGCAGGCGTGCGTCGGTCATTGGATGCTCGCGATCGAAGCTGCGCATCAGACGGCGCACGATCTTTTGGGCAACCCAATCAGCATGTTCGTCGTCGTCGAAGACGTATTCCGTCTCGATCAGCTTACCTTTTTTCTCGGCGAAGATGATGTCGGGCCCGTTGACCATGATCTCGCTGTAAGAGCGATCGCGCACCAACGGATCGATGGCGCCCCAGCCCAGAATGTCGTCCAGGAGCGCCTCGCGCAACTCGTCGTATTCAGGTTTAGGCAGCTGCAAATTAGCCCGCTGCAGAAAGATATTCAGCCGATCCACGATGATTTTCTGATGCTCAGGGTTATCGCGCCGCCATTCATCTGCCTCGTTGGGTGCGGCCAAAAGCTTCGGGCGCAGTTGACGGCGCAGCTCTGCTACGCGCGGCGTTGTGCGGCGCTTGGGCGGCGGGATGTAAGCACGTTGCTCGTGGGCGGGCTTTTCGTCGGGCGGCGGTGACGGTGGTGGCACATCGAGCGGGCGGCTTTCGGGCGCTACCTTGCGGGCTTCTTCAGCAGGTTTGTTCAGACGGCGTGATAAAGGTGATCCCATGATTGCGTTCCCTTTGTGTTTTTCGGTGTGCGATAGGCTTTTGAGACGAGTTAGGTGTGTACAACTGCATCGAAAGCGACTGCCTTCATCCTAGCACAAGCTGCGTGATCTTGCGCGGCGTTAGCAACAGATCGTTACGAAATTGCGAAAGAGGCGCGTTCTTTGTGAATGCGTCCCCTCGTCTGGTTGGGCCAAAGTGCCGCGCGACGTCAAGAAAGCCATCATGTGTTGCAGCAGGGAATTGCCTCTGAGGGCAGTTATTGCAGTTTGGGGCAGGATGTGGTATGCTTGACAGACAACATGCGCAGCCTTTGCGCGTGCAAAGAATTCCGCTTTACACAGAAAAGGTGGGCAAAAATGTTTTCACGCAGAATGTTCCGTTTGGTGGCATTGCTGATGGCAGTGGCGCTGATGTTCGGCGCACTGAGCAGCGTCACACACGCTCAGACCGTTCAGCTGCGCATTTTGTGGTACAACGATGGCAATGAAGGCGAGGTTTACCGCACTGCGCTGGATAGGTTTGAGGCAGAGAATCCAGGCATCAGGGTCACATTGGATGTGGTCGGCTTCAGCGATCTGCACAACGTGCTGCAAGCCAATATCGAAGCGGGCACGCCGCCCGATATGGCCAGCATCACGCAGCTTGGGCGGTTCCAGGGGCGCTACCTCGACCTGCGGCCCTTCCTCGCCGATCCTGAGGCTTTTGAGGCGAACTACCCTGAGTCCTTCCTGAACTGGCTGCGCGTGCCAGGCGGCGAAGATAAGGGTATCTACGGTTTCCCGCGCTCGGTCGGCGTGAGCGGCCCGTTCGTCAATGTCACCCTTTTTGAGCAGGCGGGCATCCCGCTGCCTGAAGGCGACAATGTGACATGGGCCGAGTGGATCGATCTAGCGACCAAAGTGGCAAAGGCAACCAACACGCCCTACGCTGTAGCCATCGACCGTTCAGGGCATCGCACTTTCGGGCCGATGATGAGCTATGGCGCGCAGATCCTCGATCCTGCAACGGGGCGCTTCACAGTTGATTCAGAGGGCTTCCGCACCTTCGCCATCGAGATGAAACGCTGGCACGACGAGCGCTTGACGCCACCTGAGGTCTGGATTGGCGGCGGCGGCGCCTACCGCGCTGCTAAAGAGTACTTTGTGAATGGCGAGCTGGTCTTCTACTACAGCGGCAGCTGGCAGATTTCCGCCTTCACTCGCGAGATTGGCGACGCCTTCGAGTGGCGCGCTGTGCCACAGCCATGCGGCGAGACAGGCATCTGCGGCGGTATGCCGGGCGGCACAGCGATAGTTGCCTTTGCTGGCACCCGCCATCCGCAAGAGGTGGCGAAGGTGATGGAGTACCTGGCCAGCACCGAAGTCAACATCGAGACCTCAGCTAACTCGCTGTTCCTGACAGGCAATCTGAAGGCGATCGAGCAGGGCGTGCCATATCCTGCCAGCAAGGAAGCCTTTGACGTCTTCTTGGGCAACATCCCCAAGCTGCCGGAGCAAGGCTGGCGCCTACAAGGGCATCCGTTTATCGACATCATCAACGTAGAGACTCGCGATCAGCTTGGACGCTACTTCGCTGGTGAAATCAGCCTGGATGAGGCAATTCAGCGCCTGCAGGCAAAGGTTGATGAGGCGTGCGATAACGAACCGAATAAGTGCATCCCTTGGTAGGCTCTTCGATGCGCCTCTAGCAAACTCACAGGCGGGAGACGTCCCGCCTGTGGCGTTTTGAGGCAGTCAGGCGCGGCGCAGATTGTAGAAGGCACCCATACCGGCGTAGTGGGCCGCAGCGCCCAGGTCTTCCTCAATGCGCAGCAGCTGATTGTACTTCGCCACCCGATCCGAGCGGGCTGGCGCGCCCGTCTTGATCTGACCAGCGTTCAGGGCCACTACCAGGTCGGCAATTGTGTTGTCTTCGCTCTCGCCGCTGCGGTGGCTGACCACAACCGTCCAGCCGGCGCGCATGCTCATGTGAGCGGCTGCCATCGCCTCAGTCAGCGTGCCGATCTGGTTGACTTTACATAGCAGGCTGTTGGCAGCGCGCTCGCGGATGGCGCGCGATACGCGCTCAGTGTTGGTGACTAGGAAGTCGTCGCCCACCAGCTGCACACGCTCGCCGTAGGCTGCACACAGCTTTTGCCAGCCTTCCCAGTCGTCTTCTGCCAAGCCATCTTCAAGCGAGATGATCGGGTACTTGTTCAGCCAGTCGCCCCAGAAGGCAATCATTTCATCGGTGGTCAGCGCTTTACCTTCCAGCTTCAGGTGATATTTACCATCCTCATAGATTTCGGTCACGGCGGGATCGAGCGCGATCATGACTTGCTCGCCCGCGCGGTAGCCGGCTTTCTCGATGGCTGTCAGGATGAACTCGATAGCTTGGGCATTGTACTTCAGGTCGCTGGGCGCGAAGCCGCCTTCATCGCCGACTGTCGTGCTCTTACCGGCATCGTGCAGCACTTTTTTCAAGCTGTGGTAGATCTCGACGCCCCAGCGCAATCCCTCTGAGAAGGTGGGCGCGCCAACGGGCATAATCATGAACTCTTGGAAATCGGTGCTGTTGGTGGCATGCTTGCCGCCGTTCATGATATTCATCATCGGCACAGGCAGGACGTGCGCATGCACGCCACCTAAGTAGCGATAGAGCGGCAAGCCGGCGCTCTGAGCAGCAGCTTTAGCCACTGCCAGCGAGACCGCCAAGATCGCGTTTGCGCCAAGCCGACTCTTGTTAGGGGTGCCGTCTAGCTCGAGCATGATCTGATCAATGCTGACCTGATCAAACGCCTCTTCGCCATATAGTTCCTCGCTGATCGCTTCATTGACTGAGTCGACTGCCTTCAGTACGCCCTTACCGCCGTAGCGCGCTTCGTTGCCGTCGCGCAGCTCGACCGCCTCATGCTGACCTGTGCTAGCGCCGCTTGGCACGATCGCCGTACCAAATGCGCCGTCTTCTAGCTCAACTTCCACTTCGATGGTTGGATTGCCGCGTGAGTCGAGGACTTCACGGGCGTGAATGGCTGTGATAGCGGGCATCTGCTCAGTACTCCTTTATGCGTCTGCCGTACGGCACAACTTTACCGCGTTTCGGCGTTTTTGGCACGAGCCGCCTTGCTTTTTGGGCGCTCCGCCGCTAGAATCCACCTCACACGCTCCCGTAGCTCAGGGGATAGAGCGCAAGTCTTCGGAACTTGGCGTCGGGGGTTCGAATCCCTCCGGGAGCAAAACTAATCTGCCTCGCCTTTAAAACGCGCTATACTCTGCCAAACATCGCTCGGCTTTTGAAGGAAATTTACGCCTATGTTGCGTGTCGGATATATCGGTTTAGGCTTGATGGGCGCGCCCATCGCCCGCAACTTACTGCGAGCAGGCTTCAAGCTCGTTGTGCATAACCGCAGCCGCGCCATCGTGGATGAACTGGCCGCAGAGGGCGCGACGCCTGCCTCTTCGCCCGCTGAAGTCGCCCGCCAAGTCGATGTGCTCTGCACCAACCTGCCCGACTCAGCTGATGTGGCACGCGTGGTGCTAGGCCCGCACGGCGTGATCGAAGGCGCGCACAGCGGCTTGATTTTCATGGATAGCAGCACCATCAAACCTGAGACGGCGCGGATGTTGGGGCAAGCACTGGCTTTGCATGGTGTCCCGGCGCTGGATGCGCCTGTTAGCGGCGGACAGGTCGGCGCGCAGCAAGGCACACTTGTGTACATGGTCGGTGGCGATTATCACGCCTTCCAAAAAGTGACGCCGATTTTCCAAGCCACAGGCAAGGCCTGGACGTACGTCGGCGGGAGCGGCGCTGGGCAGATCGCCAAAGCCTGCAATCAGATCATGGTGGCCGCACAGATGGTGGCAATGGGTGAGCTGCTCGTTTTAGCGCAAAAGGCGGGTGTTGATCCCTTCAAGGTGGTTGAGGCGATTCGTGGTGGCGCAGCACAGTGCTGGACGCTCGATCACAAGCCACAGCGCCTTGCGCAGGGCATTCGGACGCCCGGCTTCAAAGCGCGCATGCAGCTGAAGGATTTAAACATCGCCCTTGAGACCGCTAAGACCTACGAAGCGCCCGTGCCACTGACCGAGATCACGACTGAGATCTTTCGGCAGATGGTGGAGAACGGCGGCGGCGAGCTCGACAACTCGGCGGTCCTGAGCGTCTTTGAGCAGATTGCCAACGTGCGCGTCGGGCAGAACGGCTCATGATTGCTGATCCGTTGCCATTCGCCCTGACGTTAGGCAGCGTTACTTTCCTGCTGACGGTTATCTGGGGCAGCCCGCTGGTGGAAGTATTGCGGCACTTGAAAGTCGGGCAGCGCATCCGCGAGGATAGCCCAGCCTGGCACAGCAGCAAGGAAGGCACGCCGACGATGGGCGGTGTGCTGATTTTGGTGCCGGTGGTGTTGATCACGCTGCTGTTGAACATCGCGAACTTGCTGCGCCCCTCTGAGACGGGCACGGGCATCAGCATTTTGGTGCCGCTCTACGTACTAGCGAGCTTCGGTTTACTCGGCGCGATAGATGACTGGACAAAGTTGCGCAACAAGGGTGAGGGGCTCTCGGCGCGGACGAAATTGTTGGCGCAGATTGGGCTAGCAAGCGCAGCCGCCGTCGTAATCTCGCTGGCTGATGGCGGCTTTCAGTTCGCCAACGCAATCTACATCCCTGTGATGGGCATTGAGCTGCCGATCCCGCCGCTCCTGTTCATCCCGATCACGGTCATCGTCATCGTGGGCAGCTCGAATGCCACCAACTTGACCGACGGCATGGACGGTTTGGCTGGCACGCTGATGGCATGTGCCTTTGTTGCCTACGGGCTGATTGCACTGGTGCAAGGGCAGATTTACCTCGTGCAGTTCTGCTTTTTGATTGTGGGCGCCTGCTTCGCCTTTTTGTGGTATAACGCGTTGCCAGCCCAGCTATTCATGGGCGATACTGGCTCGTTGGCGCTAGGTGCAGCGCTAGGCACGGTGGCAATCATGACGCGCCAATGGCTACTCCTGCCGATCATTGCGGCTGTGCCTGTGGCGGAGCTGCTCAGCGTAGTGGCACAAGTGTTGTATTTCCGCTGGTCGGGCGGGGCGCGGCTGTTCAGGCGCTCGCCGCTGCACTATCACTTTCAAATGGGCGGCTGGAGCGAGTCACAGGTGGTGCAGCGCTTCTGGATGATCGGCATCCTGAGCGCGATGATCGGCGTTGCATTGGCGCTCATCCGCTGAAGCCGCTCAGACGACTTTCGTATCCATCTGCTGCGCTTGGACGAGCTCAAGGGCTGTTTGCAAGTCCAGCACGCGGTAAGCGGGCTTGTGTGTGTGATCGTAAGGTGGCGAGTGTTGTGTGGCAGACCAATGCTCAGCTGCGCGTGTGCGCCCAATCAGCGCGACTGTGCGCTCGGAGAAGCGGTTTGACAATGGATTGCCCGCCACAGTCATCTTATGGAAAATTTCCCACCAATGCGCCATTGTCTCAGGATTACCTCGTGGCTGAGCAGCCGAGCGGACGAAGGCATCCAAGAGTTTCTTCAGGTTGCCGCGCTGGGCGAGGTAAGGGCGCAAATTCAAGCGCACGATCTCGTCATACGGATGCACACTTTCAAGAAGCGGTTCCGCAGCGTTGGGGGTCAACTTCTCGCACTCTTTCTCAAGCCATTCGCGAGCGGCGCGCTGATTGCTGACCGCATGCCCCGCACCAAAGACGCCCTGATGCAGCAACTTGTAGACATCTAAAATATCCAAGGCAACGTAACGTTGAACATGCCTGAGGATCAGTGCTGCAACGGCTTCGTCTGCCATCTGATATAGACTCCTAGCGCGCCGAGATAATGGCAGATTCTATCCCGCCTGTGTGAAGAAAACTTTAAGCTAACTAGAAAACTCGGCTCACAAAGGCTATCAGTTCAAACGCCATAGTTGGACATTCTGGAAATTACAAGCATGCCCAAAGCCTCTGCTGCCGCGAATCATGAAGTAGCCGATGCTCCCACCGCGCACAAAGGATGCCTCTTCGGCTTGAACAACCAGCACGCCGTTGATGTACATGCTCAGCCTGCCATCCACTAGCACCAGCGTCAGGCGATTGCGGGCGCCATCTACTGAACGAATGACAGTGCTTGTGCCGCGCGCTAGAGAAGGGTTTGCCCAAGTTTCTTTGGCGCGGGCGGTCAGATAGTACTCTTGAGCGCGTGAGTAGTAGAAAGCGACCAAGTCGGCATCTATTAAGCTGTTCTCGTTGCGCTGCTCATTGATAGCAGCGAAGTACAAGCCGCAAAAAGTTTTGTCGATGGCCTCCTCAGGCGCGCCAAGACTGATATCGACTGAGAGCAAGAAGTCGTAGAAGCGCGCACGGCTGAACGGCTCGAGGTAGAAGACATTTTCATCGTCGACATTGCCACGCATTAAGGGCGGCTCACTCACGACAGGCACCGCAACTAGCAGGGCATCCGACGGGATGATACCTTGCCCGCGCAAGATCTCGATGCCCGCCGTGACATTATCTGTCAGCTCGCGAATAGCAGGCGGTAGCTCGGCGATGGCTGTTGGCGTTACGGGCGCTGCTAGTGTCTCAGCGGCAGCGGTGAGCGTGGCTAGCGGATCGAAAGCGGGTGTGCGCGTGGGCGTGGCAGTGGGCCTGATCGTCGGCGTGGTCGACGGCGTTAGGGTAGGTGTGGCAGTTGGCAGCCGGGCAAAAGCGGTTTGCGTGAGCGCAGCCTCAGCCGTCACTGTGCTCAAGGCCTCAGCGGTGCCAGTCAGAGCCAATGCAACCGCTCTAGCCGTCTGCAGGCCTTGCTGCACGAAGGTCGCTGTAGCATCAAGGGCAGCTTGGGCAGTCTGCGTGGCAACTAGCGCGGTAGCTGTCTGCTCAGCTTCAAGGGCGCGCTGAGTCTGAAGCGCCTGGGCGGTTTCGAGCGCATTAGCAGTAGCAATCCGCGCTATGACGAAAGTCTCAGTCAGGTTGGGCGTGGCGGTCAGGCTGGGGCTCGGCGTCAGGCTGGGAGTCTCAGTCAGCGTTGGTGTGGGCGTGGCAGAGAGGGCGATCTGGGTGGCCTGAAGGTCGGTAGCAACTAGGGCAACAACAGTGTTAGTGGCATTCTGAGCAGCGGTCGCGGTTTGTGAGGCGATCTGATTCTGACTGTTCAGCAAGAAAAAGGCACCACCGCCCACCCCAATCAGCAGGACTGCCAAAGCAGCCACCAAAGTCAAGGGCACTCCGCGCCTAGTTTTCTCAATTGCCGTAACAGAGCCACTCTCCAGCGGTGCGGCCACAGCGACGGTGTCGCCACGCCTCTGCGGGGTGCGTACCGCAGTAAAATTATCGGTCTGTGGCGTGATTGTGGGCGGTACAACTGCCTCACCGATCGCGGTTCTGTCATCAGCAGAGGCTTGGACAGCGGGCGCTGCTCTTAGCGTACTGCGAATGCCAAAGATTTCAGCAAAGTCTCGCGCTAGGGCTTCGGCTGTGTTATGGCGTACCTCAGGCGCTTTTGCCAGTACGCGGCTGAAGAGCCAATCCACAGCTTCGGGCAGGCTCGGATCAAGTTGCCGTGCTGAGGGCGGCGACTCGTAGACGTGCTGGAAGATCAGCGCAGCTGTCGTATCGGCGTGAAAGGGCAGCCGACCTGTCACCATCTCGTAGAGCATCACGCCTAGCGCGTAAATGTCTGAGCGTCCATCTAACGGCTTGCCCATCGCCTGCTCTGGCGACATGTAGGCTGGAGTCCCCATGACGCTGCCTGTGGCAGTCAACTTGCGTTCAGCGCCTTCAATCCGTGCGATGCCGAAGTCAGTTAGGTAACAATTGTTGGCGCGATCGAGCAAGACGTTGCTAGGCTTCAGGTCACGGTGGATTACGCCCTTTTGGTGTGCATAATCTAGTGCAGAGGCAATCTGATTGAGGTAGTGGGCTATCTCTTCCGGGCGCAGGCGGCGCTGCCGCAGTCGATCATCCAGCGAGCCGCCATCCATATAGCGCATGGCGATGTAGTAAATTCCTTCTGACTCGCCGAAGTCGATGACGGGTAAAATATGTGGATGTTCCAGCTTAGCGATGATACGAGCCTCGCGTTGGAAACGCTCAACGAAGCTCGGGTCGTTGGCGATTTCTGGAGTCATGACCTTGATCGCCACATAACGATCCACGCTGGCTTGGTAGGCGCGATAGACCGAAGCCATGCCGCCCTTGCCCAATGGCGCTTCCAACCTATACTGCCCGAGCACTTTACCCACAAATCGAGAGTATTCCATAGCGGTCCTGCGACTTTTTGCTCCCACCATTGCTTACTTTAGCACCGATTAGAGGTCGAGACAACTTTCGGTCAGGAGACTCAAACTGTGCGCCTTCTCTACACACCCTTCGCAGAATGCGCTATAGTTGTTAGGTGAAGATTGCCCACAAATCCGTAGAATGGACACGACATGATCGTTGCGCTCGTCTCGATCCGCGTCAAAGCAGAGCACATACAGGCCTTCATCGCCGCTACTCTCGAGAATGCCCGTCACAGCGTCCAAGAAGCGGGCATCGCTCGTTTCGACTTCATCCAACAGGAAGATGATCCAACACATTTCATGCTGATTGAAGTCTTTTACTCGCCTGAGGCACAGCAGGCGCATCGCGAGACGGCACACTACCTCGCTTGGCGCGAGGCAGTTACCGACATGCTAGCCGAGCCGCGCGTCGGCGTGCGCTATTTGCCACTCTTCCCCGATCAGGCGCTGTGGAAGTACCCCGATGCTTGAGCGCTTCGAGTTCATAACGGCGGGGCGCATCGTATTTGGCAGCGGCGCCCTGCACGAGCTGCCCAGCCTGGTTGAGCCCTTCGGCAACCGTGCCCTAGTCGTCACAGGCGCCGATTCGCGTCGCGCTGCGCCGCTCTTCGAGCTGCTAGAGGCGGCACATATTGCCTATCACGTCTTTAGCGTCAGCGGCGAGCCAAGCGTCCAGACGGCGTGCGATGGCACAGCCCAAGCCCGCCACTTCGCGGCACAATTTGTGATCGGCATCGGTGGTGGCGGCGCCTTAGATGCAGCGAAGGCGGTCGCGGCGCTCGTCACTAATGCAGGTGATCCGCTCGACTACCTCGAGGTGATCGGCAAAGCGCAGCCGCTGACGAACGCGCCATTACCCTACATCGCCATCCCAACCACCGCTGGCACAGGCTCAGAGGCAACGCGGAATGCCGTCCTGACGGCTGAGACGCAGCGCGTTAAAGTCAGTTTGCGCTCGCCGCTGATGCTGCCGCGCCTCGCGCTGATCGATCCAAGCCTGACACACAGCCTGCCGCCTCATGTGACGGCTAGCAGCGGCTTAGATGCCCTAACACAGTTGATCGAGCCGTTCGTGTGCCGCCGCGCCAACCCGATCACCGATGCGCTGTGCCGAGAGGGGATTACCAATGCCGCTTGGGCGCTCCCGCGCGCTTATGCCAACGGCGACGATGCGGAAGCGCGCGAGGCGATGGCATACGCCAGTCTATTCGGCGGCATAGCGCTAGCAAATGCAGGCTTGGGCGTGGTGCATGGCTTCGCCGCCCCGATCGGCGGCATGTTCGGCGCGCCGCACGGCACGATTTGTGCCGCCTTGCTCCCTCACAGCATGGCAGCCAATGTCCGTGCTTTGCGCGCCCAAGATGACGCTTTTGCCCGCGATCGGCTGATGCGCTTTGAGGAGATCGCCTTACTGCTAGACGCCGAGGCGCCCGAAGCAGAGGCAGCTGTTGAGGCGCTTCATGCGCTGTGTGCCCGCCTGAACATCCCGCGCCTGCGCGATTTGGGTGTGCAGCGCGAAGCATTTGCCGAGATCGTCCAGAAAGCCAAAGCCTCAAATAGTATGAAGGCGAATCCTGTCGCCCTGAGCGACTTTGAGCTACACGCCATTCTCGACTCTGCCTGGTGAGCCAACTTTAGAGAGACGGAGAGCCTAGAGATGTCCCGATCCGCGCCTGGGGTGCCACGCCGCGCCGCGCTGCGTCCGCTGAGCCTGTACAGCCTGCTGCTCGTTGCCTTTTTGAGCAATCGCGAGCGCCTGCCAGAGACCGCTTTGCCGCCTGTGGCGTTACTGAACAGCTTCTTACACCTATTGCTGAAGCCAGCTGTGATCGGCCTGCCGCTGATGCTTTTAGCGCAGCGTTGGCGCGGTGCAGCGCTACTGATGCCGCTTGCAACTGAGTTCTTACGGCAATATGGCGGGCAACTGTGGCGCGCGATCCGTCCGCCCCAGCCGTCGCGCTCGCCGCGCAGTCTGACCGCCCTGACCTACAACTTGCATAAAGAAGATGTGCACCTTGATCCGATTTTGAACGTGATCCGCAGCGCAAACGCTGACGTAGTCGCGCTGCAAGAGCTGGGCAGCCGTGCCGCCGAGTGCCTGGATCAGGTCTTAGCAAACGAGTATCCGTATCGCAGTCTGCAGCCCTATCCCGCTTTCCCTAGCGCTGGGCAGGGGCTGCTCAGCCGCTTTCCGCTCAGCGATGTGATGTACTGGCGGCATGAAGGCGTTCATAATGCACTTGGGCATCAGCGCGCCACGCTCAGCGCACACGGCGTGCAGATCGCGCTCTACAATGTGCATCCCGTACATCCAGGCATGGTCGGCAAGCTCTTCGACGCGCGTCCGCGCCAGTGGGAGATCGATCAAATTATGGGGCGCCTCGCTGCTGAGAAGCGCTCCGTGCTGCTGCTGGGCGATTTCAACATGACCGATCAAGCTGATGCCTATCGCCAAATCACAGTGCGCTACTACGATGTGTTTCGCCGGGTTGGGGCAGGCATGGGCTATACCTTTCCCGCTTGGCGCTATCCGCAGGCACGCGAGCTGATCAATGGCTTAGCGCTCGGCTGGCTGCCACCGCTCTTCCGCATAGACTACGCCTTTGCCAGCGAGGGCATCCAAGCGCTGCAAGCGCGTGTCCTGCCTGATTCGGGCGGCTCGGATCACCTGCCGCTATGGGTCGAAGTTGCCATTTGAGAGGGTAATACGTGTGACCTACACCATTTTTGTCACAACAACACTCACAGGCGAGGCGCTGGACTTCTTGCGGCGCGCTGAAGGCGTCGAGGTGCGTATTTTGCCGCCTAATCGGGCTGAAGTGTTGAAGCTGATCGGCGAGGCAGATGGCCTGATCATCCGCGATGAGCTACAAGTAGATGCCGAGCTATTGGCGCACGCCAAACGTCTGAAGGTAGTTGGGCGCGTGGGCGTTGGCTTAGCGGGCATCGATATTGAGGCGGCAACGGCGCGCGGTGTGATGGTGATGCATACTCCAGGTGTCAACGCCATCTCAACAGCTGAGTACACCTTCGCACTGATGCTGGCGCTAGCGCGTCAGGTTGTAGCGGCACATGCAGAGCTTGCACGCGGCTTGTGGCTGCGGCAGGCGCACATCGGCACGGAGCTGTACGGTAAAGTGCTAGGGATCATTGGCATGGGGCGCGTTGGGCGTCGCGTGGCGGAGCGCGCTGTTGCCTTCGGTATGGATGTGATCGCCTACGACCCATACGTGCCAGAGGCGCAGATCAGCGATTTGCGCGTGAAGCTAGTTGGCTTTGAGGAGCTGCTGCGCCGCAGCGATTTCATCAGTCTGCACTGTGCCTACACGCCCGAGACAGCCAATCTGCTAAACGCGGAAGCTTTTCGGCACATCAAGGCAGGCGCACGGCTGATCAACGTGGCGCAGGGCGGCATCGTGGATGAGGCAGCACTTGCAGCAGCATTGCGTAGCGGTCGGTTGAGTGGCGCTGCGCTGGACGTCTTCGCCAATGAGCCGCCAACCGACTCGCCGCTGCTCGGCTTGCCCAACGTGATCCACACGCCGCACATGGGCGATGCCACACTCGAGGCGCAACGCGATCTGAGCATTCAGATCGCGCGTCAAGTCTGCGATGCGCTGTTTGGTGTGGATTATCGCAACATTGTCAACATGCCTTTCATGCCCGGCCGCGCCTTCGACGCGATGCAGCCATATCTGCAGCTCGCCGAGCGCATTGGCGCACTGCATCACTATCTTGCGCGTGGGCGCATTCGGCGCGTCGCCGTCGAGTACAAGGGCGAGGAATTAGATGGGCTGGTAAAGCCACTGACGGTCGCTTTGCTCAAGGGTATGCTGGCGCCGGTGCTAGGCGAGGGCGTCAATTACATCAATGCGCCGCTCGTGGCAATGGAGCGCGGCATTCACGTCACACAGACTAAGGGCCTAGATGTAGTAGACTACACTAATTTAGTCTCTTGCCAGGTGCACTGGGAAGGCGGCGGTGGGCAGGTGATCAGCGGGGCACTCTTCAGCCGTCGCGAGCCGCGCATTGTGCAGATCGATGAGTATCGCAGTGACTTCGTACCAAGTGGTATCTTGCTGATCTTTGGCAGCTATGACGTGCCAGGCGTGATCGGTAGGGTTGGCACGCTGCTGGGCGAAAATGGGATCAACATCGCGGCATGGCGCACAGGGCGCGCTGCGAAAGGCGGGCAGACGCTGACCGTCCTCACGCTCGATCAGCCCCTGCCTGATGAATTGCTGGAGCACTTCCGCGCGTTAGACTTTGTGCGGCATGCTACACAAGTCAGTCTGCCAACGCTCTAGCTGAAACTAGCCATCTCTCTCTTATTGCAGGCCGCTCAAATCGGCTGTAAAATATACGAAATTCAGCAAATCCTAACCTTCAAGCGGGCGAGCAGGAGCAAATGGTCACTAAACGCCTTCCAGACGAACCTTCGGAGGTTCCAGTAGAGCCAACGCCACCCTCAGCGCCGCCGACGCAAGGTGTGGCGCGTATTGGGCGCCCAAACGTGCCATCTCAGCCGCCGCCCGCTCCGCAGGGCGCACCGCAGTCGCATCCGGCGCGCGTCTCACGGCGTGGAGCGCTCCAGCGCCCTTCTCAGCACATGCCGCGTACCTTGGCGCAAGTGCTGAACGACGCCAACGACTCGGTCGTGCGCGGCGATCTCTCAGACTTTACGCCACAGCCGACAGGCTTCGATCCGCTGGATGGCTTGATCGGCGGCGGCCTGCGCAAGACCGAGTTAGTTCTGCTAGGGGGCGCGCAAGGCATTGGCAAGACAATCGCCGCCCTACAGATGGCGCGTAATATTGCCATGCGCCCAGAGCAATTTGCTTTCTACATTTCCTACGAGCACACCGAGACTCACTTGATGAACCGTCTGCTGTGTCTAGAAAGCGTTAACCCGCCTGAGATCGACACGCGCAATGGCCTGAAGCTCAAAGACCTGTTCGACATAATTATTTCGCAGCGCGCCCGTGACCTACTCGGACGCGATGGCAGCAAGGCGGGCTCGCTGCAGACGATTTTGCGCGAGAATCCGAAGACTTCGATGGCACTAGCGCGCTTGAACAAGTACGCTGACCGCCTGATCATCGTCAAGGCGAGCCCAGCGGTCACCACGCTGAGCGCCATCCGCGAGATGACGGCGCGCCTAGCAGAAGCCACCGGCGGCAACCTAACTGTTTTTGTGGATTATCTGCAGAAGGTAGCGATCTACCCTGAGCGCGCCGAGAGCGAAGAGGACAAGATCACCATTGTGGTAGAAGGTCTAAAGGATATTGCGCTTTCGCAGAACATCCCGGTGCTCTCCATAGTCGCTTCCGACCGCGAAGGCTTGAAGGCGCGGCGCCTGCACCTGTTCCATCTACGTGGCAGCTCTGCCCTTGATTACGAGTGTGATATCGCCATCATCATGAACAACAAGTATCAAGTGCTGGCTAAGGATCACATCTCGTTCAATCCGTATGCGGCGCAGCAGTTCCGCAATTGGGTCGTCTTTACGATAGAGAAGAATCGGGCGGGGCGGGCCATGCTCGATATGGAATTCCAACTGCACGCGCCGTTCTTCGCCTTCGATCCGCGTGGGCAGGAAGTGCGCCAGCAGCTCATCGACGACAAGATCATCGAGTCCTAGTTTTGCTCTGCTGCAAGGGCGAGCAGCGCCTCCGCCCGTGCAAAAGCTGACCTTTGTTCACCACGCTTGAGACCGCTCTCTGGTGCAAGCGCGCTTAGCGTTGTTGGCACATGCGTTTGTGAATATACTAGAGCATATGATCAGCTTGTACGATATTCTTGAAGCAGCAGATGGTCAGCTGTTCGGTGAGGCGAGCGCTGTGCTCTTCACCGACTTCTGCCTCAACGCCCAACAGGCTCAAAAGGGGCAGCTTTTCGTTGCACTCAGGACGGAGCACGGCGACGGGCATCAATTCATGCGCGAGGCTGTCGAGAACGGCGTGCTAGGCATTATGTGCCAGCGCCCACCGGATTTCGACACGGAAGGCTTGACTGTCATCGTGATGCGCGATGTCGAGTCGGCGTTGCTGAAATGGGCAAATATCGCGCTGAGAAAATTCGGCACCAATGTCATTGCTGTGGCGGGCGGAGCAGCGGCAACCATCGCACGTGAGGCAATTGCAGCCGTGCTCAGCACACGCCATCGCGTCTACAAGGGCAGTGATGCCTTCAGCGGTAAGTTTGGCCTACCTGTGACGTTAGGGCGGCTTGCGCCTGAGGATCAATTCGCTGTGCTGGAAATGCCTCTCTTGCAAAATGGAGGCATGAGCGAGCTTGCAGCGGTCGTCAAGCCGCTGGTGGGCGTGGTGACTGATCTGAACTACAGCGGCATGGAACGCTTCGATCTGCGCAATGCGTTTGTGCAGGAGTACGAGGCGCTCATCAGCAGCCTGCCGAAAAACGGTTTGGCAGTTCTGAACTACGATGACGATCAGATTCGTGCCTTGTGTGAGCGCACCACTGCTAATGTGCTGACCATCGGCCTGGATCGCGGTAGCGTTGCCTTTGGTGCTGACTTCACTGCTTACAACCTGCTGCTGGCGCGCGATAAAACAGGCTTCGATGTGCGCTACGCTAACGAGCGCTATCTTGGGCGCTGGATTCCACTGCTAGGCGCGCATACACTCTATGGTGTGCTGGCAGCGTTAGCGGTCGGTAGTGCCTATGGTGTGCCAGTGGCAGAAGGGCTGAACACCCTCAAAGAGCTGCAGCCCTTGCCAGGCCGTCTGAACCTTTTAGAAGGCGTGAACAGCTGTCTGTTGGTGGATGACAGCTTCGACGCTAACTTGCCCAGCGCACTCGCCCTGCTAGATTGGCTGCGCGACTTGCGCCTGCCTGCTGAGAACGGTCGGCTGATCTTCATGCTGGGCAGCTTGGGCGATATGGGCAAGCATACCATCAGTGCACATCGCGAAGTTGGCAGGCAGGCAGCTGACGTGGTGGACATTTTGGTAACTGAGGGCGATTGGGCGGCAGTGGCAGGACGCGCCGCACTTGATCATGGCATGGATCGGCGCAATGTGCGTATCACCTACTCGCCTGAAGATGCCGCTGCCAGCATTGCTCGGCTGCTACAACCAGATGACGTCGTCGTCATCAAGGGCGATGCAGCTAGCCATATGGAACGCGCTACACGCGCTTTGCTCGCCCGCGCTGAGGATGTCGTTCGCCTGCCCCGCTACAGCGGGCAGGATGCTGAGCACCACGCTCGAGTGCTGCCTCGCCAGACGTGGGTCGAGGTTGATCGCAGCGCCATCGCCTACAATGTCCGCCGTATTAAAGAGATCGTTGGCGAAAGCGTGACGGTCGTGGCAGTTGTCAAGGCAAATGGCTATGGGCATGGTGCAGTGGCGGTAGCCTCTACCGCCTTGAATAACGGCGCCGATTATTTGGCGGTCAGCGCAGTTGGCGAGGCAGTCGAGCTGCGCGAGGCTGCCATCGATGCGCCGATCCTGGTCTTTGGCTACACGCCGCCTAATGCGGTGCGCCAGGCGCTGCGCTACAACCTGACTCTAACGCTCTACGACCTAGACGTGGCGCGCGCCTACAACCGCATTGCGCGTGAGCTGGATACGACGCTGCGTGTGCACGTCAAGGTAGATACTGGCTTGGGGCGCATGGGCTTGCTGCCAGAGCAAGTGACGCCTTTCTTCCGCAGCGTGCGCAACTTACGCAACTTGGAAATCGAAGGCATTTACACCCACTTCGCCTCAGCTGATAGCAGCACAGAATATACGCGGGCGCAGCTACAGGTCTTTGAAAACTGCCTAACGCCCTTGCGTGCCGCCGGCCTGCAATTTAAGTATATCCATGCTGCAAATACGGCAGCCACGCTCACCCTGCCCGAGACGCACTACAACATGGTACGCCCCGGCATCGGCATCTACGGGATCATGCCCGGCTCTGGCGCGCCGCTGCCGCCTGATTTTCGCCCTGCCCTAACCTGGAAGACGACCATCGGGATCGTCAAAACGCTGCCGAAAGGAGCTTACGTTGGCTATGGCAACACTTACCGAACGCGCAGCACGGAGCGGGTGGCGATCATTAACGTCGGCTACGCGGATGGTTTCCGCCGTGCGCCTGATCGCTGGCAAGAAGTGCTTGTGCATGGGCAGCGTGTGCCGGTCATTGGGCGCGTGAGCATGGATTTATCGGCGATCAACGTCACAAGCGTGCCGAATGCCAACATTGGCGATGAAGTCGTGTTGATCGGAAGGCAAGGCGATGAGTACATCAGCGTGGACGAAGTTGCCGAGTGGCTGGATACCAACACTTATGAGGTCGTCACTTCAATTGCAGCCCGCGTGCCGCGCTTGTAGTCATCTATTGGCGGGCTGTGGTACCATACGCCTTCAAAGTGCCTGACGCCACTTCTTAAAACAAGCGAGGCTTAAGATGACTTTTCCACATGCGCAAGCGCGCCTAGATAAGCTGAGAGGCATCCTACGGCGTGCTCAATATGACTGCGTTGCCCTGACGCCTGGCGCTAACTTTTTCTACCTTACCGGCATAGCCCTCGAAGTTGGCTCACGCCCGTTGCTGTTGCTCATCACACCTGACTCTCCGCCCGCTTTGATCATCCCTGCGCTGGAACTAGCTCGGGTCGACGGGCGGGAGTCCTTTCCGCTGCGCTACTTTTGCTACAGCGATGCCGAAGGTTACGAGTCAGCTTTTGCGGCCGCCTGTGAGGCCCTAGCGCTGGATGGCAAGCGCATCGGCGTGGAAGGCATGAAGTTGCGCTTTGCAGAGGGCGAGGCGTTGGCGCGCTATGCGCCCAACAGCCGCTTAGAATCAGCTGAAGATGCACTGCAGTGGCTGCGCATCCACAAAACCGCCGAGGAGATCGCCCACATGCGCCGTGCCATCGCCATTAGCGAGGCAGCGCTGGCTGAAATTATCTCACAGGTGCGCATCGGGATGAGCGAGCGTCAGCTGGCACGCCTGCTGAGCGAAGTGCTTTATGAGCACGGCGCTCAGGCGCATGCCTTTGAGCCGCTAGTGCTGATCGGCGAGAACACTGCGCAACCGCACGGCACAGTCACCGATAGAGCGCTGCGTGAGGGCGATCTGCTGCTCTTCGATTTTGGTGCTAAGGTGAATGGCTATGCAGCCGATATTACGCGCACGTTCGTGGTCGGCACGCCCAGCCCCGAGATCGCCCGCATTTACGAGACTGTGCTCGCTGCCAATCAGGCGGGCATCGCTGCAGCCAAAGCCGGGATGCCCTGTCACGCTGTTGATGCGGCTGCACGGCAGATCATAGCTCAGGCGGGCTATGGGGAGTACTTTGTGCATCGCACAGGGCACGGCTTGGGCTTGGATATCCACGAGCCGCCTTACCTCCGCGCAGGTAACGGGCAACTGCTGGAGACGGGCATGACCTTCACAGTTGAGCCGGGTATCTACATCGCAGGCTTGGGCGGTGTGCGTATTGAAGATGACCTGCTCATCACGGATGAGGGCGCCCAAGTCCTGACGAGCTTTCCGAAGGTGCTGCAAAGCATCGGAGGCTGAGCATGGCTGAACACTTCATCTATCTGCACGGCTTCGCTTCATCGCCTGCTTCTGGCAAGGCGCAGGCATTTAAGGCGCACTTCGCCGAGCGCCGCCTTCCGCTGCACATCCCCGACCTAAACGTGCCGAGCTTTGAACACCTGACGCTCACAGCCATGATCGAGGCAGTGGCGGCGCTGGTACGGCGCTTGCCCGATGGCCCGGTTAATCTGATTGGCTCGAGCATGGGCGGCACAGTAGCGCTGCATTTCGCCGATCGCCTTAAGCAGGCTGAGGGCGGACGGGTGGCGCGGCTGCTACTTCTAGCGCCAGCGCTAGACTTTCATGCCAATCGAATTAATCAGCTGACTGAAGAGGGCGTACGCGCTTGGCGCCAGAGCGGCTGGCTGACGATCTTTCACTACGGTGAGAATACGGAGCGGCGCGTGCACTACGGCTTGCTGGAAGATATACTGACTTACGATTCGTTCGCCGTGCAGCTCTCACAGCCGATCTTGATTTATCACGGCGTGCACGATGAGTCAGTTGATTACCGGCAATCCGTGCGTTTCGCCCAGAATCGCTCGAATGTGGCGTTGCGGCTCGTCGAGTCTGATCATCAGCTGCACGATCAGGTAGAGACCATCTGGGCAGAGGCTGTCCAGTTCTTCAACTTGTAGGTGCTGTGATTGAGATGCGAAAGTTTAGCAGTGCATTCCTCGCACTGATCTTATGCTGTATTGCCCTGCCGGCTGAGCCGTCACAGGCACAAACAGCACTCGATCTGGAGCAATTGCAGCGCGCTACTGTGCAGATCACGCAGGTTTTTACCAACCCGGTTGGGCAAACTGTGATCTCGTGCATTGGCTCTGGCACAATCGTCAGTGCCGATGGGCTGATCCTGACCAATGCGCACGTCGCGCTGCCGATCGCCGGCTGCCGCTCAGATCGGATCGTCGTGGCGCTGACCGTGCGCATCGGTGAGGCACCCGTGCCAAAATACTACGCAGAGGTGCTCGCCGTCAACTACGGCTGGGACTTGGCTGTGCTGCAAGTGGCGCGCACACTCGACGATCGCCCTGTTAACCGTGAGGCGCTGCTGCTGCCTTTTGTGGAGCTGGGCAACTCCGATGAGGTGGCCCTCGATCAGACGGTAGAGTTCGTCGGCTATGCTGCTCCAGAGCGCGATCCGACCGCCAGCAGTACCACCCGCGTCGTGCGCGGCACAATCAGCGGCTTCACAGCAGAGGCGCGCGTTGGTCAGCGCGCTTGGCTGAAGACGCGCGCCGCTCTACCTGGCAGCATGAGCGGCGGCGGCGCCTATGATATACAGGGGCGGCTGATTGGCATCCCAACGGTTGAGCCGCCCACCAGCGGCCTGGCAGCTGGATCTCAGGAGAACTGCCGGCGCATTCAAGACAGCAACGGCGATGGTCGCGTGGATGATAACGACTTATGCGTGCCGGTCAGCGGCTTTGTAAACGCGCTGCGCCCATCGCGCCTGGCGCGCGGCCTGATTCTGGCTGCACAGCTAGAGATCACCCCATTCTCCCAGCAAGAGCTTCCCGCTCAGCAGCCGCTCAGCCTCGAAGAGGTCGGGCAGAATGTGATTGGCGCGCCTCAGTTCCGCCGTCTGTTCTTCGCCACGGGCGTAGACCTGGCTGGTAATCCGACGCGCGTGATCGCGCGTGCGCCAGCTGGCATCAACACACTGTATCTATTCTTCGACTACGCCAACATGCGCGACGGCATCATCTATGAGCTGCGCGTGCTGCGCGACGGCGTGCTCGATCCCACCTTCAGCCTTGCGCCTGCCACTTGGAGCGGTGGGCGCAGTGGTATGTGGTACATCGGTAGTACGGCACAGGTCTACCCGAACGGCAATTACGAGTTTATCCTGTTCATTGAGGGCGTGCGCGTCGCCAACGCCAATATTACGGTCGGCGGCGGCCCAACCACCGAGCCAGAGTTCTCTAACATCCTGTTTGGGGTGCAAGACCTGAACTTCCAGCTGGTCAATACTGGCAATATCCTGCCCGTCTCCAACGTGATCAACGCAGAATTTGTCTACACCAACATGATCGATGGTATCTCGTGGCGCCAGGCGTGGTACTACGAAGACCTGCGCATTTCCGAAGTAAACGATATATGGTCAGGTGGGAGCAACGGCAAGCGGCTGATCACTGCCAGCGCGCCCGTTGAGAATCCGCTTCAGCCCGGCCGCTACCGCCTTGAGCTGTACATTGAGGATCGGCTTGCCGCTTCTTCTGATTTCATCATGGCAGGCGGGCAAGTCGACCTCAGCACAGAAGTCTTCACCGACCTGACTTTCGCTAGCGAGCTGCGTGATGGCGTGCCAAGCGGCGTGATCGGAGTCACCTTTCCGAACACCATCACTGATCTCTACGCCGTCTTCAACTGGCGCGACATTGCGCCTGGCACACCCTTCACCTGGCGCTGGACAGTAGACAACAACCCGCTCTTCGAGGTGACGCAGCCTTGGACGAATCCGACGACAGGCAGCAGGGCATGGTTACGTTTGCGCCCGAATCGCCTGCTGCCAGAGGGTTCCTACAAGCTTGAGCTGCTAATTGGCAGCGTGGTAAAGGCGAGCGCTACAGCGCGTGTTGGCATTGGTCAGCTGCCGATTCGTCTGTTTGTGCGCGCTGAAGGCGTCCTAGTGCAAGGGCAGATCGTAGACGCCGAGACGGATGAAGGCATCGCTGGCGTGGCTGTGATCTTCCTCAAGCCGCTTTTTGACGTGGCCGACTTCACCTGGCAGATGAGCGAGGTGCACGATATCGCCTTCACAGACCTCAACGGCCGCTTTGCACTCTCACGCTTGCTAGAGCGCGGCAGCCGTTACAGCATCATCGTCTCGGCAAGAGGCTATTTGCCCATCACAACGGATGGCTTTCGCATCCTGCGCGATGAAGCCGGCCCGATAGAGCTGCGTCTCGAGCTGAATCGAGATTAGGGCGATTAACGGAAAATGATTCGGCGTCAGGGCGCAACTTACACAGTTCTGGCAATTTTGAGCGATATGTTGTGTAGTGTGGCAGCTCTGACGTTGGCAGGCGCGCTGCGCACAGTCCTGCCTCTTGGCGCCGAGATTCTGAGCAATGTGATTGTGCCGCCCAGTCTCATCATACTGACTCCGACGATCTGGCTGGCAACTTTTCTGACGCTTGGCGTCTACGATCCGCGCCACACAGCGCGCCTCCTCGATGAGACACGCCGCGTGCTCTCTGCCAGTTTCTTCGCATTGTTGGTTCTCTCGGGCGGGCTGTATTTCACCGACCGCGATGTATCGCGCCTTTTGGTGGTCTACCTGGCCACACTTGATGTCGCCTTGCGTGTGTTGTGGCGCTTCGCAGCGCACGGTCTGCTTGCCAGGCAACGCACTAAGGCATCGCGCGTCTTGCTTGTGGGCAGCGGCGAGTTGGCAGAGCAGATTGTCGAGGCTCTGCGCAGTCTTGCATGGGCGGGTATTCAGGTGATTGGCTTTGTGGATAGGCACGGCACACAATTATCCGATCTGACTCGCCTGGGCACCCTTGCTGATGCTGTGCATATCGTCAAGCGGCACGCCATCGACGAGGTGATTGTGGTATTGCCTTATCGCGATTACGAACATTTGAGCGCGCTCGTGCCGGAGCTGCACCGCTTACCCGTGCAAGTGCGGATCGCGCCAAACTACCTGAACTTGGTACTCTATCGCGCTGCTGCTGAAGAACTTGGCGGTATACCGCTCATTAACTTACGTGTGCCTGCTCTGAACGCCTATCAGCGCGTTGTGAAGCGCTCTTTTGACCTGATTGTAGGCACGTTGCTGCTGCTCTTGAGTGCGATACCTTGGGCGATCATCTGGCTAGTCATCCGGCTCGACTCAAAAGGCCCGGCGCTCTTCAAACAAGAGCGCATCGGCGAGAACGGCAAGCCGTTCATCATGTACAAGTTCCGCACAATGTATCTCGATGCAGAGACGCGCCAAGCAGAGGTCTCGGACTACGATGCAGATGGCAACTTCATCCACAAACGAATAGATGATCCCCGCGTGACGCGAGTCGGCCGCTTTTTACGGCGCACCAGCCTCGATGAACTGCCAAACCTGATCAACGTGCTGCGCGGCGAGATGAGCTTGGTCGGGCCGCGCCCTGAGGTTGCATGGATGCTCGAGAAATATCAGACGTGGCAGCTCAAGCGCTTCGCCGTGCCGCAAGGCATGACAGGCTGGTGGCAGATCAACGGGCGCAGCAACAGGCCGATGCACTTGCACACTGAGGATGATCTCTACTATATCCAGAACTACTCGATCCTGCTCGATTTGTACATCTTGTGGCGCACGCTTTTTGTGGTGCTGAGCGGCAAGGGCGCTTTTTGAGATGCAAGGTGCTTTTCTGGGCATCGATCTGGCTTGGTCGGCGCGGAACCCTAGCGGCGTGGCAGCGCTGTATCTGCAGGATGGGCGGGCCAGCCTCGCCGAGATGCCTGCCTTAGCGCACAGTGATGACGAACTTCTGGCTTTTGTGGCGCGCTACGTCGACTACAGGCCGCTAGTCGTGGCAATTGATGCGCCCTTGTGCGTGCCGAATGGCGCCGGCAGGCGCCTGGGCGATGCGCTGATCAGCAAGGCGTTCGGCAAGTATGGCGCGGGCGCATATCCTGCTAATCGGGCACTGCTGAGCAAGTACAATGGCGGCATCCTGCGCGGCGAGGTGCTCGTTCAGCATCTAGCAGCCATGAAAGTCCAGCACATGCCGCATTTACCGCTGCACGGGGCTGTGCGCTGCGCCTTCGAGGTCTACCCGCACGCTGCACTGATCGGCTTATTCGGCTTGAAGCGGGCGTTGCGCTACAAGCGCAAGCCGAACCTCAGCCGAGCCGAGCAAGCGCTGGCCTGGAGTCAGTACGCTGCCTGTTTGAGCACTTTAACCGTCGCTACGCCGCCCCTCGACCTGCCTGAGGCACTCTTGGCTGTGGCATGGAGCAAGGCCGAGGAAGATAGGCGCGATGCAGTCTTGTGCGCCTACATCGCCCTGCACCGCTGGTGGCATGGAGAGACCTTCTGGCACGTCTACGGGACGCTTGAAGAAGGTTACATCGTAGCACCGCGCTCACCCCTCAGCGATGGCGCGCGCTAACGTCAGCAAGGTCTGTTCAGCCACTTCAAGGCGCACCTGTTCTTGATCTTCCCACCATTGGTAGTCCTGGTAGCGGGCTTCATAGTCCTCTAGCAGCGTCGCCACTGCCTCGGGGCTGGCACCGCCGATGCCGCGCCGCGACTCGACGATGGCGAGTGGCTCTTGCGCCTTGCGCACGGCCTCCTCAGGCAAGTTGAGCGTTCGTCCGAGCAGCGCCTGCGCTGCCTGATCGAGCGCTGCGCTAGTAAGTGGCTGATCGCTTGGCAGCCCTGCCTCGAGCGCCGCCCGTACGGCGTAGCCGATGATTCGATGCGCCGTGCGTGGATCGAGCTCAGCGGCCTCGCTCAAGTAATCGCCCAAGTCGGTCGCACCACTGAAGCCTTCACCTGCACGCGCCGCCATACGCTCGGTGTGCCATTCAGCGCGATTCAGGATGCCTGTAAGCAGGTGCACCACGCGCACCGCCCGATCGAGGGCACGCGGCAGCTCGCCGTAGGCGAAAATGCGGTTGTCAGGCTGGCCTGAGGGCGTCTGATTGGTGGCAATGACGGTATAGAGTGATGCGCTGCTAGCGCGTGCCGCGCCGCGCACGTAGGCAAGGCTGTAGGGATTTTTCTTTTGAGGCATAATCACGCTAGTGCGGGAGTGGGCGTCGGCGAGCGTCAGGTAGCCAAACTCCTCCGTGGCGAAGATGTATAAGTCCTCAGCGAGCCGATCCAACGTGGTCATCAAGATGGCGACGTCCGCCGCAACCTCAATGGCGACGTCCGCCTGCCACATGGCATCGCGCGTGTGCACGGCGACGCCCTCAAAGCCGAGCAGCTCAGCCGCGCGGATACGATCCAGTGGTAAGCGAGAGCCATTCACGCTGCCGCCGCCCACAGGCGACTGATTCAAGCGCCCGTAGACAGCGCGCAGACGATCGGCATCACGCAGCAGGGGCGCCACAAAAGTCAGCAGATAGTGCGCCAGCGTGGTCGGATGCGCCTTCTGCAGATAGGTGTAATCGGGCATCAGGGTGGTGCGATGCTGCGCGGCAAGGCGTAATAGTTTGCTGATCAGCGCAGCGTGCGCCTCGATCAAGCGCAGCAGATGGGCGCGGGCCGTGATTAGGTAGCCAACAGTCGACGACTCGCGGCGTGCGCGCCCAAGGCGCAGCCAACCATCGGCACCGCCAGAAGGGACGCGCTCACGCAGCGCTTGCTCGCGGTTGGTGTAGATATCGCCATATACTGGGTCGAACGGGAACTGCTCAGGTGGGATGGCGTGCAGCTCCAGCAGGCCGCGCAGAAGAGGCTGGCGCGCCTGCTGCGGGATTAAACCACATTCACAGAGCATGACGCAGTAGGCTAGATCAGCGAGGCTCATGCCGTGATAGAGCAAGGCACCGTCGCCCACCTCGTGCGCAAAAGCTGATTGGATCAGCTCATCGGCCGGCTGTTCAGTCAGGCGGGAGCCGTAGCCCATGTGACCGGCTTGAGCAGCGCGTTGCTTGCTATTGCTCATGATAAGTATCTCCCAAGCTCAGAAGGTTAGAGAACGCAAAAAAGCCTCGAAGTAATGCTTGTGCTTCTCGAAGACGTCAGCTTTGGCTTCGTAGGTGATTACAACAGCTTGTCCTGTGCGCAACACGACCAGATCAAGCGCGCGGACAGTGATCGGCTCTGCCTGCAAGAACGGATTGGGATCGATGTAGGCGTAAGCGTAGATCATCTGCTGGCCCCGCTGACCGCCTGGCAGCACTGTAGGCGTACGGCTGAGCGAGCGGTAGGCGGGCAGGCGTGCCGCGCGATCGATATCGAGCAGATCGAGGATATCAGCAGGGCGCGCTCCGCTGCCAATCGGAATCAGTTGCAGCTGGATGGTCGTTTTGAAGGGGAGCGCGGCAGGGTCTTGGGCACGCAACACAAAGCGTGCGCCACCCTCTTCCAGCAGCCAGCGGGCGGGGTAGCGCGCTGTAATGCCTGCCTCGCGGTTGACGAATGGGAAAGTGGCGCTTAAGATGTTCTCACGGTAGATGAAGCCGTAGCCAACTGCCAGCAAGGCAACGGCTATGACGATGTAATTTGCTAAGCGTTGCCGCAAGCTGAGCGGCGCGGCGTAGCCCTCTAGCTGCATTAGCGTGCCTCACTTGTGCGCAGCGCCTCACGTTCGTCGGCGGCGCGGACTAGAAAACTCAGCGCGCTGAACAGCACAACAATCAAAAAGAGCGCCATACCCAGCCCGTAGATGGCGTTGTTGGCTGTAGAGGTACGCGAGACACCAGAGACGATTAAGCCGGCCCGAATCACGATTGAGAGCGCGTTGAACAGCGCCGCGATCAGTACACCGGCGACTGGAGTCAATACAAAGACGTTCGGCTTGCGCAGCTCATACAGCACAAAGCCGATGATTGGGCTGATGGCCACCTGCGCTAGTGTGATCTCAGTCATGCGCAGCGCTGCAGAGGCGAGATTGAGCGTGTTGTTGAGCGCAAAGTGGATGTTCAGCGCCGTCGCGAAGCCGATAGCTGCTGCCATAGCGTAGGCTACTGCGTCTAGACGCGTGTTGAAATGGGTGCGCCATACGCTGTAGCGCAGCACGGCGTACTTCAAGAATTCATGGACTACGCCGACGGTTAGGGTGTAGCCGATGATGCGATTCAAGCCGCTGGCAGTGCTCAGCCACTCCTCAGCCCCAAAGATTGCCGCTAGCGGCACAGCCAGGCCACTGGCAGCCAAACCACCGAGCGTCACCACAGCAGGTAGATTGCGGCGCGGCTGCAGCGCACGGCGCTCCGCCGCGTAGGAAATACCGAGCCACAAGCCCAGCGGCAGCAAGGCATACACAAAGCTGGCCGCCCGCTCCAGATTGGCGGGCAAGCGCAGCTCGATCAGGCGCGCCCCAAACACAAGCGCCGCTGTGATGGTCAAGAGCAAGGCAGCCTCTAGCCAGGCTGTACGCCACACCCGCCGGTGCAGGTGACGGTCGCTCTCTTCGCGCTGCGGCGTCAGCAAATATGGTTGGGAAGTCAAAAGGATGTGCTCCCTCACCACCAAAGATGGCTCTATTTTGGCACGCTGGGTGCACCTTTTCAAGCCCTGTGGCCAGCGCGCCCTTTGATTCTTGTCGCCGATATGAAGATTTTGTGAAGTTAAGCTGTCCGTTAAAGAATGTGGTAAACTATTTACAGCAATTGGTGATCATTCATCGGAGCGTGTCTCATGACCGACGAAGGGCTGATAAAAATAGTCTGCATTGAGGACGATCCAAAAACGATCGATTTGGTCAAGCTGATCCTGCGCCGTGAAGGCTTCGACGTGATCAGCGCGACTAACGGGCGTGACGGCTTGACGGCTATTGAGCAGGCCTGCCCTCGGCTCGTCTTACTAGACTTGATGATGCCCGATATGGATGGCTGGGAAGGCTCAGCGCG
>JBDNDQ010000021.1:0-47822 GCA_046719055.1 Aggregatilineales bacterium
GCGATGCACCACCTGCAGCGGCATTGAATGCTCTGCTGCTGATCGCCCTGATCGCTATCTTAGGCTTGTGCGCGTTGCTGTGGTGGCGTTTAGGTGCCGCCTTGCAGCGCGCGGATTACGTCCAGAGCAAGATGGAAGATATACGCCACACACTCACAGTCAGCCGCGC
This sequence comes from Aggregatilineales bacterium, assembly GCA_046719055.1. Classification (GTDB taxonomy): domain Bacteria; phylum Chloroflexota; class Anaerolineae; order Aggregatilineales; family UBA2796; genus CP2-2F. Next base: position 170 of record JBDNDQ010000021.1, read on the forward strand.
GCGCCTGAACGTGCTGCAACACCAGGCTCAGGCGTTGGCAGATGTCTTGTTCGATCCACTGCTAGTTTTCAATGTCAGCACCTCGCCCTATACGCTGGTCACGCTGAATGCAGCGGCTGCCCATGTCTTCAGAATCGATCCACAAGCAGCTCAGGGACGCACTGTGATGCAAGTGACGCGCCATCACGAAATCGACGCGCTCGTTGATGCATTGGCCCAGGGCGAAGAGCAGCCAGAGATACAGATCATGATCGAAGACAGCACCTTTCGGCTGCGCGGCAGATGCCTGGGTGAGTCGGGCGAGCGCCTGGTGGTGATCGTCCTGCAGGATATCACCGAGCTCCTACGGCTTGCCCGTGCACGCCGCGATATGGTCGCGAATTTCTCGCACGATTTGCGCACGCCGCTCAGCAGCATCAAACTGCTGATTGAATCCATGCAGATGAACCTAGGGCGCAATCTAGAGCGCGATCACAAGCTGTTGGCGAAGCTAGCCGCCGAAGCCGATAGTCTGCACCATATGACCCAGGAGCTGATCGACCTTTCGATGATCGAATCAGGACGCGCCATCATGCGTCTTGTGCCGGTACGCGCCCTTGAGGTGATCGAGAGCGCTTTCAAGTCTATGGAGATGCAGTTCGATCAGAAGCGCCTGATCGCTACCTACGACGTGCCCTGTGACGTTTGGATTCTTGTAGACGCCGAGCAAATTCGGCGCGTGCTGACCAACTTGCTACACAACGCCGTGAAGTTCACACCGCCTGAAGGGCGCATCACCTGTACAGCCTGCGTCGTCGGTGAAGCAGTCCAGATCGAAGTCACAGATACAGGTATCGGCATCCCACCTCACGAGCGCACGCGCATCTTTGAGCGTTTCTATCAAGTGGATGCAGCGCGCACAGGCGGTGGCGGCAGCGCTAATCGCGGCGGGACGGGCTTGGGCTTGGCGATCTCGAAGCACATTGTCGAGGCGCACGGCGGCAAAATCTGGGCAGAGGCAGGCCTGCCGCCGACGGGCGCACGGCTGTGCTTCACCGTGCCGCTGACAGAGCCTCCCAACACGCCCCAGCCAACAGCCGAAAGCACTGTTTCCTCGTGAAAGGGCCTTGTTGTGTCGCTGTGTCTGGGTTACTGTTAGTAACAGTCGATAGAACTAGGTTAGGTGCGGATGTATGGCAACGCTAAATCCTAAACTTCTCTCAACCGATTGCACTGCCGTGTTGCAAAACGCAGTGGATATTATCAAAGCTTACGGCAGGCGGACGATCTACCCTGAAGCCGCTCTGCTCGCCTTAATCCGCACTCAAGAGACAGCCGCTCGGCGCATCCTTGAATTCTATAAGACGCAGCGCGGGCTGGACTTAGACCGCTTGGAACGCTCTGTGCGCCTTGCGGTTGAGTCGCGCCGTGATGTGGATGGTGACTTGCTCTTTGCTGCTGCCAACGGCGAGAAGATCGGCCTGAGCCGCCAGATGATCATCGCATTGGATGAGGCACTCAGTGTGGCTCAAGCGGGCAACGAGATGGTCATTGATACCGACCATCTGCTTGCTGTGATGGCGGATAGCAAGCTGAGCACTAGCGGCTTGCTGCGCCAGTTCGGGCTGACGCCGCGCGCCATGACCGATCTTATGGCAGAGCGGATGGTCAAGCACAAGGGCGCTGCCACCGCCGATGTTGTGACTGAAGCCCAACGCGGCAATGTGCGCCCGCTCTACTTCCGCGAAGCCTTGCTCAAAGAGCTGATCAACATGCTCTCGCAGCGCATCAATCGTCACGTCATCCTGATTGGGCCCGAAGGGGTGGGCAAGCGCTCTCTTGCCTACAGCTTGGGGATGCTGATCGCTGAGGGCAAAGGCCCGCTCGACCTGAAAAAGTTGGTGACGATCGATGAAGCCGCGTTGCTGGATAACCCTGTTCAGGCGGTGACCAACGGTCTGGCGCAGGCGCGCGGTGGCATCCTATTTGTGCCGCGCTTAGAGCGCTTCTTCGGCGGCCCAGTGCGCTCGGAGTTCCCTCGCGCCACGCCCAACATTCAGAAGGCGCTCCTTGCGGATAATCCCGTTATCCTAGCGACTAGCACACAAGCTGAGTATGATGAGCGGCTGGCTAATGCTAGCGGCGTCTCGGGACGTGTGCAGATTTTACGTGTGCCGGAGCCGAACGACGACGAGGCAACTGCCATCATCAATGTGTTGGCGCCGCACATCGCTGCCGATTACAGGGTCAAGATCACCGACGATGCTATCAAAAGCGCTATACGCCTTGCGCGCCGCTACATGAGCCCCGCTACGCCCTTGCCGCGCAGCGCTGAGCATCTCTTGCACCGTGCAGCGGCAATGGTCAACGTCAGCCGCCACGCCGAAGTGCCGACTGACGGCGCACTGCCCAACGACGAAGTCGACGCCGAAGATGTGACGCTCGCTGCGGCACAGATGACAGGCATTCCCGTCGCCAAGCTAGGGCAAGATGAGCGCACACGCTACGCTAGCATGGTGGAGCATCTCCATCAGCGCATCATCGGGCAGTCTGAGGCAGTGCTTGCCGTCAGCCGCGCTGTGAAGACGGCACGCGTAGGCTTAAAAGATCCCAAGCGTCCAATCGGCAGCTTCCTGTTTCTCGGCCCAACGGGTGTTGGCAAGACTGAACTGGCTAAAGCACTGGCGGAGTTCATGTTCGGCAGCGAAGATGCCATGCTCGAGATTGACATGAGCGAATACATGGACGAGAGCGCTGTCAACAAGTTGATCGGCGCACCACCGGGCTACATCGGCTATGAGGGCGGCGGTCAGCTGACCGATCGCGTCCGCCAGCAACCGTACATCGTCGTGCTGTTTGATGAGGTGGAGAAGGCGAACAGCCGCGTCATGGATGTGCTGCTCCAGGTGCTTGAGGCAGGCCGCCTGACTGACGGGCAAGGGCGCACCGCTAATTTCAGCGAGTCGGTCATCATCCTGACTAGCAACCTAGGGCATCAGTACCTGCAGGATACCGACATTACAGAGGATGACCGCGAGGGCGTGATGGAAGAGGTGCGCAGCTTCTTCCGCCCCGAGTTCCTGAACCGCCTCGATGAGATCGTGATCTTCCACATGCTCAGCCAGTCCGATTTGCGCGCTATCCTGGACTTGATGCTCAAAAAAGAGGCGAAGTTGGCAGCCGAGCGTGGTTTGAATCTGACCTTCACTGAGGCGGCAAAAGACTGGATGATGGCGCAGAATACTAATCCCGAATGGGGCGCACGTCCGCTGCGGCGCATCATTGCGCGCAGTGTACGCGAACCACTGGCAGACTTCCTGCTCTCGACCAATCCCGATTTTGGCACCTCGATCACCATTGATGCTGTGCCCAACGCCGATAAATTGAGCTTCAAGGTCGAAGAGCGCGCATGAGGAGATTCGCGCTTGCTGTTTGCGCGCTCTCGATCGCTGTTTTAGGCATCCTTGAGCGCGCTCAAGCACAGCCGAGCGTCACAATTGTCTTCACAGGCGATGTGATGCTCGGCCGCAGCCTTGAAGAAGCTGCGCGCGCTAATAACGACCCATTCTTCGCCTTTCGGCGCGTGGCAGAGCTGCTTCGCAACGCTGATTTAACCGTCGGCAACCTTGAGTGCGTCCTGAGCAACTTGGGCGTGCCAGCGCGCAAGCGCTATCCGTTGCGCTGCGCTGAGGCGCTCGAGGCGCTGCGCTGGGCAGGCTTCGATGTGCTTTCGCTTGCCAATAACCACGCTATGGACTTCAGCGGCCAGGCGCTGCTGGATATGATCAGCCGCCTGAATAACGTTGGGATCGCTACAGTTGGGGCAGGCGCCAACTTGCGTCAGGCACGGAGGCCGGCTGTTGTGCTCAGGAACGGCGTACGCATCGCCTTTTTAGGCTATGTGAATGTGCCGCAAGACGGTCCGCCGTTCTTTTTTCGTAACGATTTGACTGCCGCTACCGAGACGAGCGCGGGCGTGGCGTGGGCGAACGCTGACTCAGAGGGAGTGGCGATGATTCAGGCAGATGTGCGCGCTGCCCACGAGCTTGCCGATGTTGTAATTGTCTTGCTGCACGCAGGCATCGAGTACTCGCGCACGCCTAACGCTGTACAGCGGACGCTTGCCTACGCAGCGATCGATGCGGGCGCGGCGGCAGTTATCGGCGCACATCCGCACGTGTTGCAAGGCATGCAGCAGTACAAAAACGGCTTGATCGCGTATAGCTTAGGCAATTTCGTCTTCGATATGACCGTGGACACATCGGCGGCGCTGCGCGTGGTGGTAACAGCGCAGGGTGTGCAGGGCTATGAGTGGCTGCCTGTGGTGATCGATCCTATAGGGCAGCCGCGCCCTGCAACGCCGGAGCAGTCAACACGCATTCTTACAGCGCTGGCGCGGCTCTCGGAGCAGCTGAGTCGTTGAGCATTGCCGCACGCCCCAGAATCAGCTATGATAGGGCCGCTTGTCAGACGTTTCTTGAGCGAACTGCAGACACTCGGAGAGAGGCTGCATGGGATTATTCACTCGCAAGCTGGGCGTTGATCTCGGCACAGTTAACGTGATTATCTATGGCAACGGGCAGATTTTGCTGCAAGAGCCTGCGATGGTCGCGCTGACAATTGAGGAAGAGCGCATCGTGGCGATTGGGCAGGAAGCGCGGGATATGTATGGGCGGCATCCCGAGCATATCGAAGTGGTGCGTCCGCTGCGCGAAGGCGTAATCGCTGACTACGAAGTCACGGAGGCGATGCTGCGCCATTTCTTCCAGAAAATCGGCGGGCGCCCACTCTTTGGCGGGATGCAAGTGATGATCAGCGTGCCGTATGGCGCCAACAGCGTAGAGCGGCGCGCCGTCCACGAGGCAGCGATGCAGGCAGGCGCCCGTGAGGCGATTTTGATCCACGAATCGCTTGCCTCAGCCATCGGTGCGGGCCTGCCCGTGCGCACGCCGGCAGGCAACATGGTGCTGAACGTTGGCGGCGGCGCCAGCGAGGCGGCTGTTATCGCCATGAATGGCATCGTGGTGGCAGAGAGCGTCCGTGTAGGCGGCTTACGGCTAGACGATGCCATCATCAATTATGTGCGGCGCAAGTATAGCTTAATTATCGGACAACCGACAGCGGAGTCGATCAAGATTCAGATTGGTGCAGCGGTGCCATTGCCTGAAGAGCTCTCAATGGAAGTGCAAGGGCGCGATCAGCTGAGCGGCTTGCCGCGCACAATCAGCATCAGCACAGGCGAGGTGGTAGAGGCGATTGCCGATCCGCTCGCCGACATTGCCGGCGCAGCCAAAGCCGTGCTGGAGCGCACGCCACCTGAACTCGCTTCCGACATTATCGATCGCGGCGTGATGATCACGGGTGGCGGCGCCCTGCTGCGCGGCGTGGATGAATATATTACGCGGCAGATTGGCGTGCCAGCCTACCGCGCCGACGATCCGATCGTCTGTACGGCTGTGGGCGCCGGGCGCGCTCTAGAGGATGCAGCCCTGCGGCGGCGCGTAGAGGGCGTCAGCTATTCCAAGTAGTAGGTCATGCGCTGCAGATGCATGACGGGGTCGATGTATTGCACGTGGATATCGTTCGGCACGCTTAACGTGATTGGCGCATAGTTCAGGATGGCGCGCACGCCTGCCTCGACCAGTTGATCGCAGACCTGCTGGGCATTTTCGGCGGGCACTGCGATCATAGCGATCTTAATATTGTGCTGCCTAATGAAGTCGCGCATCTGGTCGGTGTGTAGGATTTCAACATCACCGCTTTTGCCTAGCCGGGCAGGGTTATTATCAAAGGCAGCGACCACTCGGAAGCCACGTGAGACGAATCCGCGATAATGTGCTATGGCGCGCCCTAAGTCGCCCGCGCCGACCACAATCATCTGCCACTCGCGATCGACCTGCAAAATCTGCTTCAGCTGCGTCTGCAGATGGCTGATCTGATAGCCGGTGCCCTGCTTACCGAACTCGCCAAAGTGCGAGAGGTCTTTGCGAATCTGCGCCGAGCTGATGCCCAAGCGCTGCCCCAACTCATGCGATGAGGTGACCGTCTTGCCTTGCTGCATGAGCTGGTTCAGGGCACGTAGATAGATCGGCAAACGCCCAATCACAATGTCGGGAATGCCTGGATACGACGCCATGCTGTAAGGATGCCTCCAATCTGTGATTTTTGCATGAAATCCCTAGCCAGGTGACGCGGGCAGAGCAATGGCTGACGCTCTATCCGTGAATTCTGGCACTATAGTGTAGCACACTTGCGCGATCTTGTGAATAGCTCCGCTGAGCGCAGCTTTTCTGGCAAGATTGTGACAATCCGCGCCCAAAAATCTACCATTTGTCATGCACAAAGCGCCTGGAGAATGGGGTACGCTTAAACCGAAAGATCGCCCTACTCTGGATCATTAACGAAAGGACGCACGCGGATGTTTCAGGCCAAACCAATCCCCGCGCCCTCTGAAGATAAGCGCTGGCGCATCGTGAACGCTGCGATGCGCCGTCACGGCTACCAGCCGAGCGGCTTGATCGAAACGCTGCACACCATGCAAGAGTCGTTCGGCTTCCTAGACATTGACGGGCTGCGCTATGTGGCGCGCTCGTTGCGCGTGCCGCTGAGCCAAGTTTATGGCGCTGCCACCTTCTACAACCTCTTCAAAATGAGGCCTGCTGGCGAACATACTTGTATTGTCTGTCTTGGGACGGCGTGCTATATCAAGGGCGCCCCTGCCATCCTGAACAGCCTGCAAGAAGCACTTGAGATCAAACCCGATCAGACAACGACCGATAAGAAGGTCTCGCTAATTGTGGCGCGTTGTGTGGGTGCGTGTGGTTTGGCGCCGGTCGTAGTGCTGGATGACGAGACGCACGGCAAGCTCTCACCTGAGCAAGTCGTCCAAAAGGTCGCGGCGTGGCGTACGCCTATTCCACAGGAGCGTTGAGATGCATCTTGAAGACCTACACACGATTGCTCAACAGCAGCAAGAAGTAGATTCTAAGTTAGAGCACATCCTATACGTCTGTACGGGTACCGCTTGCCAGTCTAGCCACAGTGGGGAGGTGCTGAAAGCCCTTGAGGCAGAGCTGAAAGCGCGCGGCTTGGAAAGACGGTGTGCCGTACGTCCGGGCGGCTGTCAAGGACTGTGTGCACGCGGCCCATTGGCGAATTTAGATCACGGCAAGCAAATTTACCAACACCTGAGGCCCGAAGATGCGCCTGCCGTAGTTGAGAGTCTGGATGGCGAGCCACCGGCACACGTTTACCTTGATAAGCATCTGCCATTCTTCACCCGCCAGATGCGTGTCGCCACGCAGGGTGGCGGCTTGATCGACCCGAACGACGTCAACAGCTACATCGCTGCAGGTGGCTACACTGCCTTGCTAGAGGCCCTCACTCATAAGACGCCTGCTGAGGTGCTGCAAGAGGTCGTCAAGAGCGGCTTGCGCGGGCGCGGTGGCGGTGGCTATCCGACGGGACTGAAGTGGAGCACCGTTGCTAAAGCTGCCCAAACGCCTAAGTACGTGATCGTCAACGGCGATGAGGGTGACCCAGGCGCCTTCATGGATCGCGCTGTCATGGAGGACTATCCCTTCCGTGTGCTGGAGGGCATGACGCTGGCCGCATACGCTGTTGGTGCATCGCACGGCTACATTTATGTGCGTGCTGAGTATCCGCTTGCTGTCAAGCGCCTGCAAAATGCCATCAAGCAGGCGCAGAAACAGAATTTGCTCGGCAGCAACATTGCTGGCACTCCTTTCAGCTTTAATGTTGAAATCCGTCTGGGGGCTGGCGCCTTTGTCTGTGGCGAGGAGACCGCACTGATCGCCAGCATCGAGGGCGGGCGCGGCACACCACGCCCACGCCCGCCCTACCCGGCTGAGTCGGGCTTGTGGGGCAAGCCGACCCTGATCAACAATGTCGAGACCATCGCCAACGTTGTGCCGATCTTGCAGCGCGGCGGCGAGTGGTTCGCTGGCCTCGGCACTGAAAAAAGCAAGGGGACGAAGGTCTTTGCGCTCAGCGGGCGCATCAACAACACTGGCTTGATCGAGGTGCCAATGGGGATCACTTTGCGCGAGATCATCTTCGAGATCGGCGGCGGCATCCCAGAGGGCAAGCGCTTTAAGGCAGTCCAGACGGGCGGGCCGAGCGGTGGCTGTATCCCTGAACAGTATCTCGATATGTCTGTGGACTACGAGTCGTTGGCGCAAGTCGGCTCGATCATGGGCTCAGGCGGCATGATCGTCATGGATGAGACAAGCTGTATGGTGGATGTGGCCAAATACTTCATGGAGTTCAGTATGGCGGAGTCGTGCGGCAAGTGTGTGCCGTGCCGCGTTGGTACGGCGCAAATGTACGACTTGCTGTGCAAGATCAGCGAAGGGCGCGCCACCCTAGACGACCTGGCCATGCTGGAGTCGCTCTGCGACATGGTGAAACACACCAGTCTGTGCGGGCTGGGGCAATCAGCGCCGAATCCTGTGATCAGCACGCTGCGCTTCTTCCGCGATGAGTACCTTGCCCACATCCTTGAGAAGCGTTGTCCGGCTGGCGTCTGCCAGATGAAGCCTGAGGTGATGGAGGTGCAGTCATGAGTCGCGTCGTTACTCTGAAGATCAACGGGCAAGATGTCAGCGGGCGCGAGGATGAGACGATCCTGCAGGTAGCTAGTGAAAATGGCATCGAGATTCCGACGCTGTGCCACTTGGACGGTCTCTCGGATGTGGGCGCATGTCGTCTATGCCTCGTCCAGGTGACAGGCGTCTCGCGGCTGCTACCTGCCTGCGTCACGCGGGTCAGCGAGGGGATGGAAGTCAACACCGAGAGCGAACGCCTGCAGCGCTATCGGCGCATGATCGTCGAGCTGCTCTTCAGCGAGGGCAACCACATCTGCTCTGTGTGCGTCTCCAACGGGCACTGCGAACTGCAGGATATGGCGATCAAGCTGCGTTTGGATCACATCGGGATGCCATATCGCTTCCCAGTCCGTCAAGTGGATGCCTCACACGCGCGCTATGGGCTCGACCCGAACCGCTGCATCCTCTGCACGCGCTGCGTGCGCGTCTGCGATGAGATTGAGGGTGCACACACATGGGATATCATGGGACGCGGTATTGCCAGCCAGCTGATCACCGACATGCACACGCCGTGGGGCGAATCCGAGACCTGCACCAGCTGCGGCAAATGTGTACAGGTCTGCCCGACAGGCGCCCTGTTCGTGAAGGGTAAGTCGGTGGCCGAGATGACGAAGCGCCCGGACTTTCTGCCCTATTTGGCCATGATGCGTAATCGTAAAAACGGCTTGTAAGTGAGGTGTTGCCCGTGAGCAAGAAGAAAGTCGCTACCATTTGGATGGATGGCTGCTCTGGTTGCCACATGTCCTTTTTGGATATCGATCACCGCCTGCTCGATCTGGCTGACTTGATCGAGGTCGTCCACAGCCCAATCGTCGATCACAAAGAATTCCCGCCCGATGTAGACGTGACACTGGTCGAAGGTGCGGTGAGCAGCGATGAGGACTACGAGAAGATCATTAAGGTGCGTGCCCGCACCAAGATCCTTGTGGCGATGGGCGACTGCGCCGTGAGCGCCAATGTGCCCGCCATGCGCAATCGCTTCACGCCGAAGGCGCTGCAAGAGGCCGTCTACCTTGCGCCGAACATGGCCAATCCGCAGTTGCCGCACGGCACCGTACCAATGCTGCTGCCGCGCGTGCGCCCTGTGCACGAAGTCGTGAAAGTAGACGTGTTCGTGCCGGGCTGCCCACCCTCCAACGACACCCTTTTTTACGTCCTGAGCGAACTGGTGCATGGACGCATGCCCGATCTAAGCGATAAGACGCGCTTCGGCGCATAGCGAGGTGCTTATATGACGCGAGAAATCACTATCAACCCTGTAACACGTATTGAGGGTCATGGCAAGATCACAATCTACCTGGCCGATGATGGCAGCGTAGCAGACGCCAAATTCCATGTCACGCAGCTGCGCGGCTTCGAGAAATTCGCTGAAGGGCGCCCTTTCCACGAAATGCCCTCGTTGATGGCGCGCATCTGTGGCATCTGCCCTGTCAGCCACCTGATCGCCAGCGCCAAAGCCTGTGATGCCCTACTCGGCGTACGTATCCCGCCGACGGCAGCCGCGCTCCGCCGTGTCATGAACCTAGCCCAGATCGCACAATCACATGCGCTCAGCTTTTTCTATCTCTCCGCGCCTGACCTGCTGCTAGGTATGGATAGTGATCCAAGCCAGCGCAATCTGTTTGGCATGCACGCTGTCAATCCGCAGCTAGCGCGCGATGGCGTCACGCTGCGGCAGACGGGGCAGCAGATCATCGAGATTTTAGGCGGCAAGCGCATCCATCCGGGCTGGCTTGTGCCCGGCGGCGTGAGCGAGCCACTCACCGCCGAGAAGCGCGACAAAATCCTCGCCATGCTGCCGAATGCCATCGCCATCACACAGCAGGCGATCCACTGGTTCAAGTCGATCATCCCGAGCTTCAGGGAAGAGATCAGCGTCTTCGCCAACTTCCCGACGCTGCACATGGGGACGATCGATCGGCGCGGCAACCTCGAGACCTACGACGGCTATCTCCGCATTGTGGATGCCGACGGCAGCATTGTTGAAGATCGCATGACGCCTGAGGACTACTTGGAGCTGATTGAGGAAGCTGTCGAGCCGCACAGCTTCTTGAAGTCGCCATACTACAAGCCGCGCGGCTACACGGATGGCATGCTACGCGTTGGGCCGCTCTCCCGCCTACTAGCTGCCGATCAGATCAGCACACCGCTCGCTAACGCCGAGCTGCAAGAATTCCGTCAAATCCCAGAGCGCCAGAGCTCATTCTACTTCCATCTGGCCCGCCTGATCGAGATTTTATATGCGTGGGAAGAGATTCAGCGCATCCTGAACACGCCCGACATCCTGAGCGAGCATGTGCGCGCCTACGCCGAGCCTAACGCCTTCGAGGGCATCGGCATTAGCGAGGCGCCGCGCGGCACCTTGATGCATCACTACAAGATCGATAAGAACGGCTTGATCACCTACGTTAACCTGGTGATCGCCACCGGGCACAATAATCTCGCCATGAATGCGGGCGTTAAGCAGGTGGCGCAGCGCTTTGTGCACGGCGATCGGCTGAGCGAGGGGATGCTCAACCGTGTCGAGGCGGTCATCCGCACTTTCGACCCGTGCCTGAGCTGCTCCACACATGCTATTGGGCAGATGCCGCTGCATGTTCAGCTGGTCGGGCCGAACGGCGAAGTCCTAGACGAGATTGCGCGCTGACGGCCATCGAGGCGGATGGATGCGCTTAGTGATCGGTATCGGCAACACATTGCGCGGCGATGATGGGATCGGCGTCGCAGTCGCAGAGCACATCGCAGCGCGGCACAGCGCACCTGACCTGCAGGTGATTGCCTGCCACCAGCTGACGCCTGAGCTGATCCCTCTGATCAGCCAAGCCGAGCAGGTGATCTTCATCGATGCCAGCGTGAGTCAGCCCGCAGGCAGTGTGCAAGTGCTGCCGCTAGCCGTCGAGGACGCATGCGTACCCTCTGTGCACCATACAACGCCTGCTGCATTGCTGGCAGCAGCCAAAACGCTGTATGGTGCGCAGCCGCGCGGCATGCTGGTCGCGGTTGGCGCGCAGGATTTCGGTTACAGCGAGCAGCTCTCCGCGCGGGTAGCTCAGGCGTTGCCACGCGCCGCGCAGCTCATCTTGAGTCTGTTGGAAGAGCAGCTCAGCGAGGCGCCCTGAACTCCGAGCGGCGCATCTACGGAGGGCGCAATCTGTTATGAGCACACGGCGTCTGCGCCTGACGCTGGGCGGCGTCGTGCAGGGTGTTGGCTTCCGTCCATTCGTCTATCGCCTCGCGAATGACCTGGCGCTAGGCGGCTGGATCGTCAACGCGCCGCACGGCGTCGTCATCGAGCTTGAGGGCGACTCCGCTGCGCTTGAGGCGTTCCTCGCTCGTCTGCCGCGCGAGAAACCCGCTCACGCGCTGATCACTGCCCTCGAACAGACCGAAATTCCACCCGCCGGCGAGCGCACTTTCGCCATTCGGCACAGCCGAGCTGAGGGCGATCGGACGGCGCTGATCCTGCCCGACCTCGCCACCTGCCCCGACTGCTTACGCGAGCTTTTTGACCCTTCCGATCGGCGCTATCGCTATCCGTTCATCAATTGCACGCACTGCGGCCCGCGCTACAGCGTGATCCTCAGTCTGCCCTACGACCGTCCCAACACGACCATGCGCGCCTTCACGCTGTGCTCTGAATGTCGGCAGGAGTACCAGAGCCCGCTCGATCGGCGCTTTCATGCACAGCCAACGGCATGCCCGCGCTGTGGGCCGCAACTGGCAGCCTGGTCGGCAGGCGGCGACCAGCTAGCAGTCCGTGATGAGGCGCTCTATCTAGCCGAAGAGGCGCTTCGAGACGGTCAGATTGTAGCGTTGAAGGGCTTGGGCGGCTTTCAGCTGCTTTGCGATGCACGCAGCGCAGAGGCAGTACGGCGCCTTCGCGCGCGCAAGCGCCGCCCAGAGAAGCCCTTCGCTGTGATGCTGCCCGATCTAGAGATGGCGCGCCGTTTGTGCTGCGTGGATGAAGAAGAGGCCGCCTTGTTGACGTCTGCAGCGGCACCGATCGTCCTGCTCAGGCTGCGCAGCGCCGAGCTGGCTGAGGCAGTAGCGCCTCACAACCCATTTCTAGGTGCGATGCTGCCCTACACGCCCCTGCACCATCTGCTGATGCGCGATCTCGGCTTCCCAATCGTGGCAACTAGCGGCAATCTCAGCGGCGAACCGATCTGCACGGATGAACATGAGGCGTTGGCGCGTCTAGGCGCCATTGCAGATCTATTCCTTGTACACGATCGCCCGATCGCGCGAGCAGTGGACGATTCGGTCGCCTATGTGGTGCTTGGTAAGCCGTTAATCTTGCGCCGTGCGCGCGGCTACGCGCCACTGCCCGCCCCATCGGATGCGCCGCTGCCGCCCTTGATCGCTGTCGGCGCCCACCAGAAGAACACCCTTTGCGTTGCGGAAGGCGAGCGCATCATTTTAAGCCAACATATCGGCGATTTAGACAGCGCTGAGAGCGAGCGCGCCTTCAGTCAGACATTGAGCGACTTAGCCCAGCTGTATGCCGTACAGCCGCGCTTGATTGTCTGCGATGCGCACCCTGATTATCTCAGCACGCGCCACGCCGAGCAGTTAGCTGCCGAACGCGGTGTGCCGCTTGTGCAGGTGCAACATCACTATGCGCATGCCCTCGCCTGCATGGCGGAAAATGCCATCGAGCCGCCCTTTCTGGCCGTCACTTGGGATGGCACAGGCTACGGGGCGGACGGGACGATCTGGGGTGGTGAATTCTTGCAGGTGACGGCGGAAAGTTTCGTGAGGGTGGCTACGTGGCAGGCCTTTCCGCTGATCGGCGGAGAAGCTGCCGCGCGCGAGCCACGTCGCAGCGCGCTCGGCGCGCTCTGGGCGATGTACGGCGGCAGGTTGCCGGAGTCGCTCTACAATTTGCCGTCGCTGCGTGCCTTCACACCTTCAGAGCTGCAGCTGCTGCTTCAAGCCCTGGCGCGCAGCGTGAACGCGCCCCTCACTAGCAGTGTTGGCAGGCTCTTCGACGCTGTTGCCAGCCTTCTCGACCTGAGTCAGCGCATGAGCTTTGAGGGTCAGGCTGCCATGCGTCTGGAGTTCGCTGCCCTAGCTGCTGCGCAAAATACTGATGAATCTTACCCTTTTGAGGTGACAACCATCACTACTGCAAACGGGCAGGCGGTGCGAATCATTGGCTATGCACGGATTTTTGAGGCAATCATGGACGATCTGCGGCGTGGTATCTCGGTGGTGAGCATAGCGCGGCGTTTTCATCAGACGCTGTGCGCAGCTATCGTCGCGCAGGCGCGCGCCACAGGGCTAGAGCGGGTAGCGCTGTGTGGTGGTTGCTTTCAAAACCGTTTTTTGCTGACAAACGCAGCTGCTGCATTGCGGCAAGCGAGCTTCCTGCCATTTTGGTCGGCACAAGTGCCGCCTAACGATGGCGGTATCGCCTACGGGCAGGCGATCGCAGCGCGCCGCTGGCTCGAAGCACAGAAGAAGGAGAGAGGCTGAATGTGCCTAGCAGTGCCAGGACAGGTGATCAGCATCGACGGCGCTGATCCGCTCTTTCGGACGGGGAAAGTCAACTTTGGCGGCATCGTCAAAGAAGTCAACCTCGCCTATGTGCCTGAGGCGAAGGTCGGCGATTATGTGATTGTCCACGTCGGCTTTGCGCTCAGTGTGGTAGACGAGCAGGAAGCGGCGCGCGTGTTTGAATACCTAGCGGACATGGATGAGTTAGGAGAACTTGAGGAATGACTGAATACCTGACACTTGACGGCAACGAGGCAGTTGCCAAGATTGCCTACAAGCTGAGCGAGGTGATCGCCATATACCCGATCACGCCTTCTTCGCCCATGGGCGAGTGGGCAGATGAGTGGGCGAGCCTTGAGGAACCGAACCTGTGGGGTGTAGTGCCGCAAGTCGTCGAGATGCAGAGCGAGGGCGGCGCTGCTGGTGCCATTCACGGCGCCCTGCAGGCGGGCGCCCTCGCCACGACGTTCACCGCGTCACAAGGCTTGCTCCTGATGATCCCGAACATGTATAAAATTGCCGGTGAGCTGACGCCGACAGTCTTCCACATCGCGGCGCGCTCGGTTGCTGCACAGGCGCTGAGCATTTTCGGCGATCACCAAGACGTGATGGCAACCCGCCAGACGGGCTGGGCCATGCTCGCCTCAAACTCGGTGCAAGAGGCACACGACATGGCGCTGATCGCGCATGCCGCCACCCTCAAAGCGCGCCTACCATTCTTGCACTTCTTCGATGGCTTCCGCACATCCCATGAAGTCCAGAAGATTGCAGTAGTTGGGGATGCTGTGCTGCGCGCCATGATAGACGAAGAGCTGATCGCGGCGCATCGGGCGCGCGCGCTCTCGCCGGATCATCCTGTGCTGCGCGGCACGGCGCAAAACCCCGATACATACTTTCAAGCGCGCGAGACAGTCAACCCGTTCTACGCCGCCTGCCCGCAGATCGTCCAGGAGACGATGGATCAATTCGCAGCGCTCACGGGTAGGCAGTACAGGCTGTACGAATACTACGGCGCGCCCGACGCCGACCGTGTGATCGTGATCATGGGCAGCGGCGCCGAGACCGTCCACGAGACGATCGACTACTTGAATGCGCGCGGCGAGAAATTGGGCGTCCTGAAGGTGCGGTTGTACCGCCCCTTTGCAGCTGAGCTGTTCACAGCGGCGCTGCCCAAGAGCGTCCGCGCCATAGTCGTGCTCGATCGTACCAAAGAGCCAGGCGCAAGTGGCGAGCCGCTTTACCTCGACGTGGTCAATGCACTCTACGAGACGTGGCAGAGCGAGCCGTTCCCGC
This sequence comes from Aggregatilineales bacterium, assembly GCA_046719055.1. Lineage (GTDB taxonomy): Bacteria > Chloroflexota > Anaerolineae > Aggregatilineales > UBA2796 > CP2-2F. Next base: position 15,568 of record JBDNDQ010000021.1, read on the forward strand.
GCGTGGTCGGTGGGCGCTATGGACTCTCCAGCAAAGAGTTTACGCCGGCAATGGTTAAGGCGGTCTACGAGAACTTGGCACAGCCCAAGCCGAAGAATCACTTCACGGTGGGCATCATTGATGACGTCAGCCACACCAGCCTGCCCTTTGACCCCGACTTCTCCGTCGAGTCTGAGACTACTGTGCGCGCCCTGTTCTACGGGCTCGGCGCGGATGGCACGGTCGGTGCCAACAAAAACTCAATCAAGATCATCGGCGAGAACACCGATAACTACGCGCAAGGCTACTTCGTTTACGACTCGAAGAAGTCGGGCAGCATGACGATCTCGCACTTGCGCTTCGGCAAGACACCGATCCGCAGCACCTATCTGATTACAAGGGCAAACTTCGTCGCCTGCCACCAACCGAACTTCCTGGAGCGCTACGACATTCTGCGCGATGCCGTCGAGGGCGGGACTTTCTTGCTCAACACACCGCACAGCCCTGAAGAAGTCTGGGATAGACTGCCGCGCCCCGTCCAGGAGCAGATCATTGCCAAGCGCCTGAGATTCTATATTATCGACGCCTACAAGGTTGCTGCTGAGAACGGCATGAAAGGGCGCATCAACACCGTGATGCAGGTCTGTTTCTTCGCCATTGCTGGCGTGCTGCCGCGCGATGAGGCTATCGCGCAGATCAAGCACGCCATTGAGAAAACCTACGGCAAGAAGGGCGAAGAGATTGTGCAGATGAACCTGCGCGCAGTAGATAGCACTTTGGAACGGCTCCACGAGGTGCGCGTGCCCGAGCAGATCACGAGCCAACGCGACCTGTTGCCACCCTTAGTCGGCAATCCGCCAGAGTTCGTGCGCAGCGTGCTGGGCGAAATGACAGCGCGGCGCGGCGATCTGTTGCCCGTCAGCGTTTTCCCGCCAGATGGCACTTATCCCACTGGCACCACCAAGTACGAAAAGCGCAACCTCGCGCTAGAAATCCCCGTCTGGGAGCCAGATATCTGCATCCAATGCGGCAAGTGTGCGATGGTCTGCCCGCACGCGGTCATCCGCATCAAAGCCTACCAGCCAGAACTGCTGGCAGAGGCGCCACCTACTTTCAAAGCGACCGACGCCAAAGATACCGATTGGCGCGGCATGAAGTACACCATTCAGGTCTCGCCTGAAGACTGCACTGGCTGCGGCATCTGTGTAGATATCTGCCCTGCCAAGAGCAAAAGCGCGGCCAACCTGCGCGCCATCAACATGCGTCCGCAGCCGCCGCTGCGCGAGACTGAACGCGCCAACTGGGAGTTCTTCCTCAGCCTGCCTGAGCTCGATCGCAGCCTGATCAAGCCAACTAGCATCCGCCAGCAGCAGGCTCAAGAGCCGCTCTTTGAGTTCAGCGGCGCCTGCAGCGGCTGCGGCGAGACGCCCTACATCAAGCTGGCGACCCAGCTCTTCGGCGATCGCATGATCGTGGCGAACGCGACGGGCTGCTCATCCATCTACGGCGGCAACATGCCGACTACGCCCTGGACGGCTAATGCGCAAGGCTACGGCCCAGCCTGGTCGAACTCACTCTTTGAGGATAACGCTGAGTTCGGCTTCGGGATGCGCGTGGCGCTCGATCAGCACGCCGCCTATGCGCGCTATCTGCTCACCCAGCTGGCCGGCGAACTCGGTGACTTGGCAACAGCAATTCTCGAGGCTGACCAGCGCGACGAGGCGGGCATTCACGCACAGCGCGAGCGCGTCAAGGCGCTCAAAGCTCGCTTGGCGGCGCTAGATCGCCCTGAGGCGCGTAAACTCCTGCCTGTGGCGGATTACCTCGTCAAAAAGACGGTTTGGCTGATCGGTGGGGATGGTTGGGCTTACGATATCGGCTTCGGCGGCTTGGATCACGTCCTCTCAAGCGGGCGCAATGTCAAGGTGCTAGTGCTAGATACTGAAGTCTACAGCAACACGGGTGGGCAAGCCTCAAAAGCGACACCACGCAGCGCGGTAGCTAAGTTTGCGGCGGGCGGCAAGCCTACTGCCAAGAAAGACTTGGGCATGATCGCCATGAGCTACGGCAACATCTATGTGGCGCGCGTGGCTATGGGCGGCCGCGATGAGCAGACCTTGCGCGCCTTCATCGAGGCGGAAGCCTACGACGGCCCAGCCCTGATCATCGCTTACTCGCACTGCATTGCGCACGGCATCAATATGATGACCGCAATGCGCAATCAGAAGGCAGCGGTCGAGTCAGGACAGTGGCTGCTCTATCGCTACAACCCTGATCGGGCTGCACACGGAGAGAACCCGCTCCAACTGGACTCGCGCCCGCCTAAGTTGCCCGTCAAAACCTACCTGCAGATGGAAAATCGCTTCAAGATGCTGGAACTGAGCAAGCCGGAAGTGGCGCGGGCGCTTTTTGAAGAGGTGCAGCACGACGTCAACGCACGCTACGCGCTCTACGAGTACCTGGCAAGCCGCCCGGTCGCGATTGGCAACGGATCACACTAGCGCGAGGCAGGCGGTCACCTCTTGCCCCAACACGGCAGGGGGTGACTTGGGTCAAGGTGGCACGAAAGGAAGAAGCACATGAATCTTGAGAGCACTTACATGGGCTTGAAGCTGAAATCGCCGCTAGTGGCCTCAGCTTCCCCCTTATCGGATAAACTCGACAACATCAAGCGCATGGAAGAGAGCGGAGCAGGCGCTGTCGTGCTGTACTCGCTCTTCGAGGAGCAGATTCGGCGCGAGCGCGAGGCGCTGCACTACTATCTGCTACACGGCACGGAAAGCTACGCTGAGGCGCTGACCTATTTCCCGGAACCGGTCACCTATCACGCCAGCCCTGATCAGTACCTTGAGCTGATCCGCAAGGCGCGTGAGAGCGTCGATATCCCGATCATCGCCAGCCTGAACGGCACGACACTGGGCGGCTGGACGCGCTTTGCACAGAACATGGCTCAGGCGGGCGCGCACGCCCTAGAGCTGAACATCTACTACATCCCAACCGATCCGTATCTGAGCGGTGCTGCTGTTGAGCAGACCTACCTCGATATCCTGGCGGCTGTCAAAGGCGTGGTGGATATCCCTGTCGCCATGAAGCTCAGCCCGTACTTCAGCAACATGGCGTATATGGCGCGCCGTCTGGATGAAGCTGGCGCCAACGCCTTAGTCTTATTCAACCGTTTCTACCAGCCTGATATCAACATTGAGACGCTGGAAGTGGCGCCGAATGTAGTGCTGAGCACCTCAGCTGATCTGCGCTTGCCGCTGACGTGGATCGGCATTCTGTACGGGCGCGTGCGGGCAAGTTTAGCCCTTACCAGCGGCGTCCATACGGGCGAGGATGCCGTGAAGGCGATTCTGGCGGGCGCCAGCGCCGTTTGCATGACTTCAGCGCTCTTGCGCAACGGCATCGACTACATCCGTACAGTCGAGAGCGGCTTGCGCGCTTGGATGGCTCAGCACGAGTACGAATCTGTGCAGCAGATGCGGGGCGCCGTCAGCCAGATGCACGCTGAAGACCCCTCCGCCTTCGAGCGCGTACAGTATATGCGCGCGCTCTCTGAGTACAAGCCAACTGTCTAGCAATTCTTGAGGCGCTGCGCAGATGGCGTGGCGCCTCGCACGTTTCACCAGATGCGCTATACTCAAGCAGCACACAGAAAGGACTGTTATGGCTGAATACCGCCCTGCGGCGCGCTTCTTGGGCTTGGATGAAGCACACAGCGCGCCAAATGCCTCTGCCTGGGTGCTGCCTATTGCCTATGAGATGACTACGAGCTACGTCGGCGGCACAAAACAAGGTGCTCTAGCCATTCTAGAGGCATCTGCACAGGTTGAGCTGTACGACTCTGCCATTGGCAGCGAAGGAGCGTTGCGTTACGGCATCCACACCTTGCCAATCCTACATCCGACGCTTGAGTCGCCTGCCGTCGCAATGGCAGATATCACCGCTGCTGTCAGCGCCCTGCCGATCACGGAAAAAGTGCTGGTGACGCTCGGCGGCGAACATGCTATCACTCCTGCCATCGTGCGAGCCCTAGTGCCGCACTATCCTGAGCTGATCATCGCCCAAATTGATGCCCATGCTGACCTGCGCGACTCTTTCGACGGCACGCCGCACTCACACGCCTGCGCCATGCGCCGCTGCTTAGATTACGCCCCCTTGATCGGCTTTGGCATCCGCTCGCTCTGCCAAGAAGAAGCCGACTTCGCCTGCCAATCAGAGCGCGTGACGCTGATCACAGCCGAGGCGATGCACGCCGATCCTCAGCGGCGCTACCTTGATCAGCTCCGTGAACACCTCTACGGACGCACCATCTACCTCACCATCGACGTCGACGGGCTCGATCCCTCTGTGATCAACGCCACAGGCACGCCTGAGCCAGGCGGCCTCAGCTGGTATGACTGTCTGGCGCTGATCAACGCAATTTGCACGAGTGGTAAAGTGATCGCCTTCGATTGTGTAGAACTCGCACCAACTTTTGGCTCGCATGCCTCAGCCTTTGCGGCGGCGAAGCTGGTCTATAAGACGCTCAACCAGATCATGCGGGCAAACGGCGCACTGTGAGCCTGAGCGTTTTGTGAAAATACACACACGGTTGACGAACTATCGTAACGCTTGAAGCTGCTGCGTGTTAGCTGTTGTAAAGATACCTCACGAAGTCTCTGCGCGTCAGCTGGGCAAACGGTCACGCGCCAGAGTATGAAAGGCACACAATCCGAATGACTCTTCCAAAGATTATTCAAGGCGGCATGGGCGTCGCCATCTCAGATTGGAAATTGGCGCGTGCAGTTGCGTTGCAAGGGCAGTTGGGCGTGGTCTCTGGCACAGGCATTGCCATTGTGCTCACGGCGCGGCTGCAAGAGGGCGATCCAAGCGGTGCGATGCGCCGCGCCATTGCAGCGTTCCCATTCCAAGAGGCAGCTCAGCGCGTGCTGAAACGCTACTTCGTCGAGGGCGGCATCCCGCGCGGTCAGCCCTACCGGCGCCCACCGCTGTGGAGCATGACGCCAAGCCGCGAGCTGGAAGAGCTGACCGTCATCGCTAATTTTGTCGAGGTCTACTTGGCTAAAGAGGGGCACAGCAATCCCATCGGCATCAACCTGCTAGAAAAGGTGCAAATGCCGACGATGGCATCCCTCTACGGCGCAATGCTAGCCGGCGTGGATTACGTGCTGATGGGCGCTGGCATCCCGCTGCAGATCGGCGGCATCCTGGATAAATTGGCGCACCACGAGCCAACGCAATACCGATTGGATGTGCTGAGCGCGTCTCAGGAGCACTACTTACATTTCAATCCGCGCGCGCTCTTCCCAGAAGTCTCGGGGACGCTCAAACGCCCGATGTTTCTGCCGATCATCTCGTCGCTTGTGTTGGCGCAGGCGCTGCTCAAGCGCAGCAGCGGGCGCATCGATGGATTCGTGCTGGAGTTGCCCGTTGCCGGCGGGCACAACGCGCCGCCACGCGGCCAGCTGCAGCTGAATGATAAGGGTGAGCCAATCTACACCGAAAAAGACGCCGTCGATCTGAAAAAACTGGCAGCGCTCGGCTTGCCCTTCTGGATTGGCGGCGGCTACGGCAGCCCTGAGAAATTAGTTGAGGCGCTGCAGCACGGTGCAGTGGGCATTCAGGTGGGCACGGCCTTCGCTTACTGTGATGAGTCGGGCATGGCGCCGGACATTAAGCAGCGCATCATTCAGAAGGTGATCGAGGGCAACATTGAAGTGTTAACCAGCCCAGTCGTCTCGCCGACGGGCTTCCCCTTCAAGGTAGTGCAGTTGGAGGGCACACTCTCGGAGCTGAGCCTGTATGAGGCACGTCGGCGCATCTGTGACATTGGCTACTTGCGGCATCTGTACGAGCAAGAGGGTGAGATCGGCTTCCGCTGCCCTGCTGAGCCAGTCGATCACTATGTGCGCAAGGGCGGCGATGTTGAGGATACAGTTGGGCGTGTATGCCTGTGCAATGCGCTTGGCTCTACCACGGGCTACATTCAGCATCGCCGCGACGGCTCACGCGAGCCTGCCATCGTCACCTCAGGCGACGATCTGGTCAACATTCTGCAATTTTTACCCGAAGGCGCCACGCACTACAGCGCTGCCGATGTGATCGCTAGACTCTTGAGCAAATTACCCATCCCGAGCGATGTACCTGAGCCTTCAGCATATCTCCAAGACGTTTAACGGCACACGCCCTGTGCAGGCGCTCTCTGATGTCAGCTTCAGCATTGCGCAGGGCGAGTTTGTCAGCCTGATTGGGCAGAGCGGCAGCGGCAAAAGCACGCTCTGCAACTTGATTGCCGGCTTGCTCACGCCTGATGCGGGCGAGATTCGGCTGAACGGGGCGCTGATCAACGGGCAGACTGGTCACGTTGGCTACATGCCGCAGCGCGATCTGCTGATGCCGTGGCGCACGGTGCTGCAGAATGTGATACTCGGCGCAGAGATCAGGCGGCTGCCGCTCGATCAAGCGCGAGAACGCGCACGCACACTTTTGCCGCTTTTCGGCTTAGAGGGTTTCGCCGATGCCTATCCGCGCCAGCTCTCGGGCGGGATGCGCCAACGCGCCGCGCTTTTGCGCACATTCCTGCTGGAGCGCCCCCTTCTGCTGCTCGACGAGCCATTCGGCGCGCTGGACGCCCTGACGCGCCGTGAGATGCAGAACTGGCTGCTGGGAGTCTGGCTGCAACTACAGCCAACAGTGCTCTTCGTGACACATGACGTGCGCGAGGCCGCTCTGCTCTCGGATCGCGTCTTAGTGTTGAGTGCACGTCCAGGCCGCTTGATTGCTGATGTGCCAATTCAGCTAGCGCGCCCGCGCTCTGAGAGCGATGCAGTGTTCATCCGCTTGCAGGCCAGTCTGATCGAATCGCTAGCCGCCTGACTTGTGCGTTTTGCCCATGCCGCATCGGTTTCTAGAGGCGTGCTATAATCATAAGCACGTCTTATAAAGTTGCGCTTGTTAGGAGAAATCTTGGCTATGGCAGAGCCGCTAAAAGTTGGGCTAATCGTTGGGCGGGAGTGGTCTATGCCGCCAGCGCTGATTGAAGAAATTCGCAGCCGCAATGCTGGCGTCGTCGCAGAGTTCGTCAAGCTAGGCGGCACGCGTATGAACGAGCCTGTGCCCTACCGTGTGATCGTCGATCGCATCTCCCACGAGGTGCCGTACTACCGTACCTACCTGAAGAATGCTGCCTTGCAGGGCGTGAAGGTGGTCAACGATCCGTTCATGTGGTCTGCCGATGACAAGTTTTTCGGCGCCTCGCTGGCGGTGCGCATAGGCGTTGCCTCGCCCAAGACGCTTGTCTTGCCCAACAAAGATTACGTGCCAGGCATCGTGCACGACGAGAGCCTGCGTAACCTGATGTATCCACTCGATTGGGACTGGATCATCAGCTACGTGGGAATGCCTTGCGTGTTGAAAGATGCGCACGGTGGCGGCTGGAAGGATGTTTACGTCGTCCACAGCAAAGAGGAGCTGCTGGCCCGTTACAATCAGAGCGGCACGCTGACCATGATCCTGCAAGAGTTCATCCAATGGGATGAGTACGCGCGCTGCATGGTGTTAGGTCAGGAGCGCGTTCACGTCATGCGCTACGATCCGCGCACGCGCTACTATGCGCCTGAACATGGCTTCTCTACAGAGCTATACACCCGCCTCCTAGAAGATTCGCTCAAGCTGTGCCGCGCGCTGGGCTACGATATGAATACCTGCGAGTTCGCTATCAAAGACGGCGTGCCCTATGCTATCGACTTCATGAACTGCGCGCCCGATATGGACATCTATTCCTTGGGCGAAGTGAACTTCCGTTGGTGCGTGCAGAACATGGCGGATATGTGCATTGCGCTTGCCAAAGGCGAGGGTATGACCGCCGATCGCTACATCTGGCGCGCGCATGCCAAGGTCACGCGGAACGTCTAGCTATGCTGCGCGATGCTATTGCCTTCTACAACGATCTGCTCGACGACCAGACGGCTGTTGAGGCACAGGCAGCCCTGAATGCGCAAATGCGCGCTCGACGCCTGTTCTTCGGTGAGCGGGCTGTCTGCAATGTGCTGCGCCCACACTTCTATCAGCCTGAGCAGTGGGATTTCCTCAAGCGCGAGACTGAGACGCTTCTACGCGCCTTCGCCAAAGCGCATTACGCCTGCTGCCGGGATGCCGAACTGCGCGATCAGCTGGCGTTGGAGCCGTACGAAGAGACGCTCTTCAGCCTTGATATCGGCTACGAGGCGCCATGGAACACCTCGCGCCTCGACTCCTTCTACGATCCCGACGCGGGCCGCCTGAAATTTGTCGAGTATAACGCCGAGACGCCAGCGGGCATGGGCTACGTGGATGAAATGGCAGAGGCATTCCTCAGCCTTGAGGTGATGCACCGCTTTCAGCAACATTACACTGTCCGCAGCTTTACATTGGTGCGCAGCCTGCTGGCCACGCTGCTAGAAGCCTACCGCCAGTGGTCAGGCAAAGATCGCCCAGAGCGTCCGCAGATCGCCATTGTCGACTGGCAAGATGTTCAGACGCTCAACGAGCATCGCATCATAGCTGATCACATGGAGCGCGCAGGCTACAAGGCGATCCTATGCGATCCGCGCACGATGGAATTCCGCGATGGCGCGCTTTACGTCGGCGATTTCCGCGTGGACTTGCTCTACAAGCGCGTGCTGGCGAGCGAGCTGATCCAGCGCATGGGCATTGAGAATCCGATTGTGCAGGCGCTCAGAGCGCGCGCTGTGTGCATGTGCAATGCCTTCAGCGCCAAGCTGATGGCGAAAAAAGCCAGCTTCGCCCTGCTGAGCGATGAACAGAATGCCCATCTCTTCACGGCTGAAGAGCGCGCTGCTATCGAAGCGCACATACCCTGGACACGGCGCGTTGGTGAACGGCACACGCGCTTCCGCGATCAAATCGTCGACCTTGTGCCGTTCATCGCCCAGAATAAAGCATTCCTTGTGCTGAAGCCGAACGATGAATACGGTGGCAAGGGCGTCACCATCGGCTGGGAGGCGACGGACGAGGAATGGGCAGCAACCTTGCGTCAAGCCCTGCTTCAGCCCTATGTGGTGCAGGAGCGCGTTGAAGCTGCTTTTGAGGACTATCCAACGGTGGTAGATGGCAAGTTGCACATCGTGCGCCGCTTGGTGGATGCCGATCCGTACATCTATCACGGCAAGACGGTCAGCGGCGGCCTGACCCGCCTTTCCGCTGCGGCCCTGCTGAACGTGACAGCAGGCGCTGGCTCCATCACACCGACCTTCATTATTGAAAAGCGTACCTGATACGTTGGTTTCCGGGCGGTGCGCGCTATACTGGTGCACACTCGCCGCTCTAATGTGAGGATTTTACCGTGACCCTGCCAGACACTCAGACCGTATCGGCCCGCCCGCACGATCCGACGCCACGCGGCTACTTCGGCAAGTACGGCGGGCGCTTCGTGCCAGAGACACTTATCCCTGCTCTTGATGAGCTGACAGCCGCTTACTACGCTCTGCGCGATGACGCTGACTTCCGTGCCGAGCTGGCGCATCTAGCCCGCACATACGTTGGGCGCCCCACGCCGCTAAGCCACGCACGTCGCCTGAGCGAGCATCTAGGCGGCGCGCAAATCTACCTGAAACGCGAGGATTTGGCTCACAGTGGCGCGCATAAAATCAACAATGCGCTCGGTCAGGCGCTGTTGGCCAAGCGCATGGGCAAGCGGCGCATCATCGCAGAGACGGGCGCCGGTCAGCACGGCGTAGCAACAGCAACTGTCTGCGCGCTGCTCGGCTTAGAGGCGATTATCTATATGGGCAGCGTGGATATGGCACGCCAGCAGCCTAACGTCTTTAGGATGCGCTTGTTGGGCGCTGAAGTGCGCCCTGTGGATTCAGGCAGCCGCACGCTTAAAGACGCGATCAACGAGGCGATCCGCGATTGGGTCACCAATGTGCGCAGCACATACTATTTGCTCGGCTCGGCGCTCGGGCCGCACCCGTATCCGCTCATGGTGCGTGACTTCCAGTCGATCATCGGCTACGAAGCCTACCAGCAGATGTTGGAGCAGGCTGGCAAGCTGCCTGAGGCGGTCATAGCGTGTGTAGGCGGTGGCAGCAACGCGATCGGTATCTTCCACGCCTTCCGGGACGAGCCGAGCGTGCGCCTGATCGGGGTAGAGGCAGGCGGCACAGGCGTTGCCAGCGGCAAGCACGCAGCGCGCTTCGCCGATCCAAGTCTAGGCAGGCTTGGTGTGCTGCACGGCACGCGCTCTTACGTCCTGCAAGATGAAGATGGGCAGATCGCTGAGACACACAGCATCAGCGCAGGTCTGGATTATGCCAGCGTCGGGCCTGAGCACAGCTACTTGCGCGAGATCGGCCGCGCTGAGTACACATTTGCCACCGACGAGCAGGCTCTAGAGGGCTTGCAGATGCTCTGCCGGTACGAAGGCATCATTCCAGCATTGGAGTCAGCTCATGCCATCTATGAGGCGGCTCGCCTGGCGCCAGCACTGCCCAAGACTGCAGCGATCCTAGTCAACGTGAGCGGACGCGGCGATAAAGACCTCGACACTGTGATCAAGGCATTAGGCAGTGAGTGAGCGAGATTATCAGGCGCTAATCGCGGCTGAGGGCGCCGTCTGGGGCGCAGCAGCGCGTGATCTAGCGGCAAAGTGGCGCCCCGATTGGGCGGATATGCAGCGTACCCGCCACTACGCGGTGGTGGATGGGCGGCAGATCAGGCAGCTCTTGGGGCTGGTGCAACCCCAGTGGCGTGTGTTAGAGATCGGCTGTTCGTCGGGCTGGCTCTCGCTGGAGATGGCGCGTCGCGGCGCACACGTAGAGGGCGTGGATGTGGCAGATGAGGCAATTCGCCTTGCACAAGCCTATGCAGCCCAGCATCCGCCGCGCGGCAGCGTGCAGTACAGATGCGCGGACATCAACTATGAGCCGCTGCCGCAAGCACACTACGACTTAGTTGTAGCAGTGGGCGTGCTGCACCATCTGGTGGAGGTACACGCCGTGCTCAAGCGCATCCGCGCAGCGTTGAGGCCGAGCGGAACGCTCTTCGTCATTGATCCACTCGACACCCCGACGCCGAATGCGCTGATCGCCGGTGCGATGCTCTTCTTATTGCCGACCCAAGTGCGTTATCGAGATAAAGTGCGGCATCTGCTGCGCTTTCGGCGGCGCGTCGTGGAGCGTGTGAAGGCAAGCATCGAGGCGCGCGGCTTAAGCCCATTCGAAGGCCACGGCAGGCACCAAGCACCTCTCGAAGTCATCGGCCAGCTGTTTCAGATTGAGCAGCTCAAGGTATACAATGCCTTTACGGGCTATGTGATCGCCAATTTAGCCATGCCAGAGCCGCTAGCAGTCGCTGTTGGGCGCCTATTATTGCCTCTCGATCGCATGGCTGTTCGCTTAGGCGTGTTACAAGGCTTAAGCTACCAACTGATTGCACGATGCACTTAAATTCTGCGCTATAATCGGAGCAAACTTATCCTGCCTATTCAAGGAGCTCTAATCGCAATATGGACACGCTTGAACGCTTTCTTCGCAACCTCAACCCAATCTCGAACGACCCTTTCAATCTGCTGTGGGGCATTTCGCTGTACCTGGTCTTCTTCCTGTGCCTGATTATGCTCTTCAGGCAGCGCCGCCCGCAGATGCCTGTGCAGATGTTTCTGGTTGGCGCAATGATGCTGGCACTGATTGATAAAGTGGCGACAGGCAATCTGCCAGGCGCGATCTTCCGCAACAACGAGCTGATCACGCTCTTCCTGCGTGTGGGCGTTTTCTCTCTGCCGTTGCTGGCTGTGGCGGTTACCAAGACCGAGAAATCGCGCATCTGGGGCATTTTAGCAGTCGGCATTGGCATGGTGTATGTGTTGATGCGCGGCGTGCTAGAGATGGGCTGGTTCGGCTCGGTGGCAACGCCGCGCTAAGCCCTACGAGCTTGCCGCCTTAGCAGCGTTCCAGAGCGCATCCAGCTCAGCAGGCGTCATGCTCTGGAGCGCCCTGCCCTGTTCGGCAGCGCATCGTTCGATGTACTGAAAGCGGCGCACAAACTTGAGGGTACTCTCGCGCAGCGCTGCCTCAGGGTCGATTCTGTACCAGCGCGCTAAATTCACCAGACTGCTCAGCACATCGCCGAACTCCTCACGGCGATGCTCGGTTTCTGCTGCACTGGCCAGCTCATCCAGCTCTTCGCGCACCTTGGCGATCACATCTTCGAGGCGTGCCCACTCGAAGCCGACCCGTGCTGCGCGCGCATGAATCGCGGCAGCGGCGGCCAGAGCGGGCAGCGACTTGGGCACGCCATCTAGCGCAGAGGGCGGGCGCTCTGATGAGCCCTCTGCAGCCCGCTCTTGCCGTTTGATCTGATCCCAGTTGGCGTGGACCTGCTCTGGGTCGTCTGCTTGTACATCGCCCCAGACGTGGGGATGCCGTCGGATGAGCTTCTGGCAGACGTGCGTGATGACATCTGCCATGTTGAACGCGCCGCTCTCGACGGCAATCTGCACGTGGAAGATGACCTGCAGCAGCAAATCGCCTAATTCGCGCTTCAACTGCTCAAGATCGCCGCTATCGAGCGCTTCCAGCACCTCGTAGGTCTCTTCGAGTAGGTACGGGCGCAGCGATTCGTGCGTCTGCTGGCGATCCCAAGGGCAGCCTTCTGGCGAACGCAAGTGCGCCATAATCTCTTGGAAGTACTCAAAGCTGCCCTTCTGTTGCAGCGGCGGCACGTATAGTGAGGTTAGATGGTCTACGGCCTGCCGATCGAGTGCGTAGAGCGGCAGGCGCTCGAGACGCTGAGATGAGGTGCCTGCACTGTGAATCAAGATCACTTCGTGCGTCTCTGGATACTGATTGGCAAGCGTCAGTTTCACATCGCTGGCAACCGCGTTGCTGTAGAGTTGCGCCAAAAGTGCTGGCACATCGGGGTTGAGCGGCGGGTGATGCATATGCGCAACAGTCTCGGCATCGTGAATCTGAATACCGTCTAGCGCATCCACACCGAGCGCGCTCAGCAGTGGCTCGATGAAGCTCAAACCGTCCACGATTTCAACTGGGATGCCTTGCGCACCCGCCATCTGCAGGATCAGCGTCACAGTCTGCTCACCGACCAATGGATGGCCTGGCACAGCGTAGACTACGCCCTGCGGGCGCTTCCCAAGACGGATCACCTCCTCAGCGATGCGCTGATAAAGCGTTGAGAAGTCCTCTGCTTCATCGTACCAAGCGTCGAAGCTGTGCAGCTGCCGAATCGGCAAGTCTGCCAGGTTAGGATGGCGTGCTGTGCGCAGGTAGACTTCCTCAGCCTCGTTCAGGATGCGCCAAGCACGCCGCGTCAGCAGGTCGGGATCGCCCGGTCCGAGCCCTAGAATTGTAATGCGCATAAATCCTCTAGCCTGTGCGTTAGGGCAGAGTATACCGGAGCTCAGCACAAAAAAACAGCCCCTAGGCGTGCCTAGAGGCTATCTGGGCTCAAGTACTTTTAGGCGGCACGTGCACGCTGCGTCACCAAGTCTGCTGTCAATGCTCAAGTTATCTGGCCCGGTGGAGAAGCGCCTCGCTGTTTGGCGAATGCTCTCGGCGCGTATCATGTCGCCATAGGCAAGCCAGTTAGCGTGACTTATCGCAAGCTGAGCTGCACCATGCCCTACAACTTGAATGCTTGCATCTGCCAAAAGGACAGCCCTTCCAACACCCGTCACGCCGGTCGCGCCTTGAATGGTACCGCTGATCAGTTGATTCGCACACGGCATTGCCATCAATCCGTGTACCATTGATATAAGCAAAAGTAAGGTCCACCACGCCGCCTAAAATGCCGCCACTTACGTCACTCAGCGCTGATGATATTGTTGAGGAAATTCAGAATGCCGCCTGCGCTCGCTGCACCTACAGCAATTCCAGCGGCATCTGCGCCGCAGAAGAGCATGCCTGCTTTGCGCTCGTGCTTCTGCAGGGCTTGAGCAGCGCTCGAAGCAGCACTGCTGGCGTCGTCTAGTGCGCTGCGCAGCCGGTGCATAGCCGGCGAGACTAGGTTGTGCATCTCAGTGTAAAACTGGTTGGCGCCTTTACCGATCCATCCGCTGCGCTGTGGCTCATCCATGCAGCGGGCAACCGTCTGAATCAGGTTGTTGGTATCTTGGCTTTAGCCGCAAAGTGCTTGGTAATTTCACCCAGTCTATCCCAATCTGCTTGGGTTTTAGACGCACTCATTTAGAACGCCTTTCCCTCTCGGCGAGGTGATTACTATCATTTAAAGAGATACATCTAGTAGAACGATGAAAACAGCAATCATGCGTTTTTATAATAGTAGAACTGGGCTGCTCTCGTTACAGAAAGCCCCTAGATTGTGATAGCTTGCCTTGCCAGGCGCTTTTCAGCTCTTGCGGGGCTGCATTTGTGCAGTCTGGTGTAAAGTGATAGGATTAGCGCAGCTGTTGTCAAGCAAACAGTTCTAATTTTTCAAACGCATTACATGACTATCAAAGACGACTCGATTACAATCAAGGGCATCCGCGAGGGGCTGATGCTGACGCTGAAAGCCAGCGCTGATGATTGGAGCGAGCTGGTGGCCCGCCTGGCTGCACGCATCGATGAAAATCGCACTTTCTTCAGCGGCGCGCAGGCCCGTGTTGCTCTGAATGTGGGGGAGCGCCCAGTCCTGCCGCACGAGCTAGACAGTCTGCGCCTGATGCTGACCAAGCGCGGCATCACCCTGTGGGCAGTCCTCAGCAGCAGCGCCACCACGCAGAGCACTGCCCGCAATATGGGCTTGGAGACCTCGCTGATAGCCGATCGTGGTCAGCTGGAGCTGCCAGAGGTCAGTTCGGAAGAGGCGGGGACGGCAGCCGTGTTGGTGAACCGAACGCTACGCAGCGGGCGGACGGTGCGCTATGGCGGCAGTGTGATCATTGTAGGCGATGTCAATCCAGGCGCTGAGATCGTGGCGGGTGGCAACGTAATCGTCTGGGGGAAGCTGCGTGGCATGGTTCACGCTGGCGCAGATGGTGATGAAGGCGCTTTTGTCTGCGCGCTTGACCTGGCGCCAACACAATTGCGGATTGCGGGCTACATCAGCGTTTCACCGCCTGACCGACGGCGCAAGCCGAAGCCTGAGATCGCCTTCGTGCGCCAAGGCCGGATTGTAGCAGAAGCGTGGAATGGCTAATCTGGTAGAGAAGAAGTGATGTTGCAAACAGGAATCAGGCAAGCTGCTAGTCGCGTTATCACGATTACATCGGGCAAGGGCGGCGTTGGCAAGACGACAGTCACGGCTAATCTTTCGGCGGCGTTAGCGCGTTTAGGCAGACGTGTGGTGTGTATCGATGCGGATATCGGCCTGCGCAACCTTGACCTGATCTTAGGCGTGGAAAATCGGATCGTGAACGACATTGTAGACGTGGTTGAGGGGCGCTGTCAGCTGGGGCAGGCGCTCATCCGTCACAAAGCTTACCCTGAGCTGTATATCTTGCCCGCCGCCCAAAACCGCGACAAGACAGCCGTCAGCCCCTCGCAAATGATCCGCATCACCGACGATTTACGTCCACAGTTTGAATTTATCCTGATAGATAGCCCTGCCGGCATCGAGCGCGGCTTCAAAAATGCTGTGGCGCCTGCCGACGAGGTGCTGATCGTCACCAATCCTGAGGTCTCGGCTGTGCGCGATGCTGACCGCATCATCGGCATGATCGAGCTGTTGGAAAAGCGCCCGCCCTCGCGCCTGATCATCAATCGCGTTAAGCCAGAGATGGTCAAGCGCGGCGAGATGCTCTCTGCCGACGACGTGACGGATATCCTCTCCATTCAGCTGATCGGGGTCGTGCCCGAGGATGAAGCTGTTTTGATCGCGGGCAATCGCGGAATGCCTGAGCCCAATTCGCGCTCTGGGCAAGCCTTTACAGAAATTGCACGGCGTTTGCTTGGTGAAAAAGTGCCACACACTCACGACAACGCTTCACAAGGCTTCTTCAAACGGCTGACGCGGCTTTTTACTGGTTCAGGGACGCGGCAAGGGAGCGTGTTTGATGAGTAGCTTTTGGGAACGCTTACTAGGGCGACGCAACCAAAGCGGCAGCGGTAGCGTAGCCAAAGAACGCCTGCAGCTGGTCTTGGTGACCGATCGCAGTGAGCTGCCACCAGAGACCATCCAGCGTATGAAGGATGAGATCATCGCAGTGATCTCGAAGTATGTCCAGATTGCGCATGACAAGGTCGAGATCAACCTTGAGCAACGCCAGCGAGATAACTGGCTAGTGGCGGATATCCCGCTCCTGCGCAGCGCGCAGCGCAGCTCGGCGGCGGGCAGCTCAGCCGAGAGCCCAGCGGCCGACGATGCATGACCGCTCTGACCGACGCCCAGCGCTTCAAGCAGGTACAGTGCGTTTTTCAACGTACGCTGGCAGCCAACATTGCCGTCTCAGCCGCGAAACTGCTGGCTGGCGTGCTGACGGGCTCGCTAGCAATGATCGCGGATGGTTTCCATTCCGCAATGGACGCTTCCTCAAATGTGATCGGGATGCTGGCTGCTTCCATCGCTGCACAACCGCCTGATGCCGAACATCCCTACGGGCATCGCCGCTTCGAGACTCTGGCAACACTGGCTATTGGCGGCTTGCTGTTAGTTGCAGCTTGGGAAATTCTCACGACGGCAATTGAGCGCTTGCTTCACGGCGGGACGGTTGACGTCACGCTGGTCAGTTTTGCTGTCATGCTCAGCACGTTAACTGTCAACATTGGCGTTGTGCTGTATGAATCTAGGCAGGCGCGTCGCCTTCAGTCAGACGTGCTCCGCGCTGATGTCGCGCACACACGCGTCGATATCCTCGTCTCACTTTCGGTCATCATCAGCCTGATTTTCACAGGATTGGGCATGGCCTGGGCGGATACGCTCGTAGCGCTGCTGGTCGTTGTACTGATCGGACGTACAGCTTTCGGCATTCTGCGCCAGACCTCCCAGGTGCTGGCTGATCGCGCTGCGCTCGATCCCGAGGCAATCCAACGTGTGGTAGCGAGCGTGCCTGGCGTCGAGTCTATTAGCCGTGTGCGCAGCCGCGGGCCTGCCGATGCCGTCCACGCCGATGTTGAAGTGCGGGTACAGCCTGCCACAACGGCCGAGCGCGCTTTCGCCATCGCGGGCGAGATTGAGACACGCTTGAAGGAGTCGCTGCAAGGCGTGACCGAAGTGCAAGTCCAGGTGCAGCCGCATTATGCCACGCCGCCCGATCGCACGACGATGGTGCGCGCTGTGGCTGATGCACTCGGTTTATCCATTCATGAGGTGACGGAGATTGTCACAGGCAGGGGCATTGCACTGGAGATGCACGTTGAAGTCTCGCCGTTGCTGACCTTAGCAGCTGCTCACGAGCAGGTGAGCAGCTTTGAAGCGCGCGTCCGCGCCGCCATGCCCGAGCTGTGCGATGTAATCACGCACATTGAGCCTGCCAGCCGCCAGGCTGATGTAGTGTTGCACAGCGGACATGCCATCTTGCTGCGCGAGCAGGCATTGCAAATTGCGCGCAGCGCCTGCGCCGAGGCACATTGGAGCGATGCCAGCGTGCGCGCTGTAGCGGGCGGTTACGCAGTCACACTGCGCTGCGTGCTTTCCGGCGAGATGAGCGTGCAAGAGGCGCATACCATCGCTGAGCAGGTTGAGATGCGCATTCGCAGCGAAATGCCGCCAGTACAGCGCGTGACTATTCACACAGAGCCTGCCTAATCCGCCAGAACTACACGCACCTCGCACGGTGGCGGGAAGTTACCCGCTTGATCCACCACAGTCAGTCGTAACCAATAGACTCCGCCAGGAAAGAGCGCAGTATTCAGCTCGGCCAAGGCGCCGCTCGTCGGCATCGAGCGCGTGATCAGATTCTGCCACACCTCGCCACCCTCAGCGCGAATCTCGACCTTGTAGAACTGAAACGCCTCATGTTGTGCCGTCCCTAGAATAGTGAACACGCCACTGAGCCTGCCATCGGGCGGCACATTGACCATCCGCCGCTGCGGATCGTCGCAGTTGCGAATATTCACGCCAGGCAACGCTTTTGGAGTCGGGGTTGCAGGCGGGCGCGGCACATAAATCACCGCCCCTACGACCAGGCGCGAAGGATCGGCGAGGCAGTTGGCGCGTGCCAGCTCGGCAGGGCTGATCTGTGCGCGGCGGGCAAGGCTGAAGAGCGTCTCGCCAGCTTGCACCGTGTAGGCTGTCCAGTCACGGCGGGGCGTGCAGGGTGTATCCATGCTGGCTGCTGCGCTAAGGGGTGTTGGCGTGAGCAGCTCGGGCGGGAAGGTCGGCACGAAGAGAGTCGGTGTTGGCGTGTGCGAAGGCGTGAAGGTAGGGCTGGGCGTGGACGTTGCGGTTGGGGTGTGTGTATGCGTCGGTGTGGGCGTTGATGAGGCTGTGAATGTGTGCGTTGCGGTCGCCGTACGTGTCGCTGTGGCAGTGGCAGTGGCGGTGAATGTGCGTGTAACCGTGTGACTAGGCGTCACTGATGCGGTCAGGCTTGGTGCGAGGGTCGGTGGCGCAGTTGTGGCGGTTGTTGTAAAGGTGCGTGTCTCGGTGGCGGATGCGCTCGGCGGAGCAAGCTCCGCCGTTGGAGAGGGGGAGACAGTTGTGCTTTGCATGGGCGCCGTCGTGGTGGTTGGCAAGCCGGTCGGCGGGATGTTTGATGCGGTCACAGTGGGCACAGCGCTCTCGACTTGTGCGGCTTGCGTTGGCGGAGATTGTGTCAAGGCAACATCGGCGCGCTGAGTGAGCGTCAGCACTAAGCCGAAGACCAGCGCTAAGGCCAGAATACCGATAGCGATCAGCCCAGCTACCAATTCACTGCCTGTATCACGGCGCATGAGCCTCACCTGTTTTGGGCGGCTGTACAGGCAGCGCCATCGTGAACACGCTGGAAATACCGCGCTCGGACTCGAACCACAAGTAGCCATGATGTGCTTCTGTGAGTGCCCGCGCAATCGACAGGCCAACACCGGTATCGCCTAAACCAGCCACCAACGGCGTATCGGCCCGGAATAGGCGGTTGAAGACACGCGATTGCTCTTCAGCTGGCACACCGCCACCGAAATCGCGCACGCTGATCACGATCATCTCAACGGGCTTAGTGGGCGGCGCCCCATTCAACGCGGGTGGACGGAAAGCGCGTTCATGATAGGCGGTCAGCAGCACTTCACCATCATCAGGCGAGGCGCGGTAGGCGTTTGAGAGCAACTCCACTAACACTTGCTGTAGCGCGCTACGATCGCCATTGATGCGCGGCAGATTATCAGGCAAATTCAGGCGCAGCGTAATGCCCTTTTCCAGGAACTGCGTCTGTGTAGCGGTGATAGCATCTTCGATCACTTCGCTCAGGTCGAGTTGCGCCATGTGCAGCTTCACCTGACCGCTATCAATAGCGACCACGCGCACAAATTCCTCGACTAGAGTGGCGAGGCGCTCGCCGTTCGATTTGACGCGCAGTAGGAATTGGCGCTGCAAATCGCCTAGCAAGCCAACCGATTCGTTCAGTAACAAGTCCACGTAGGCAGTGATAGCGCTGAGCGGCGTGCGCAGCTCTTGTGCCATGCTTAGCAGAACTTCAAGCGTCTCTGGCTGCAAAAAGGCGCCAGGCGCTTGACTGGCAGCGCTGAGCTTACGGCGCGCTTCGTCGAGCTGCTCGCGCAGGCGCTGAATTTGCCCTTGCGCGCGTAAGAGCTGATGTTCCAGCTCGCTACGCTCTTCGGTCAGGTCGTCGATCATGGTCTTGAGGGTGCCGATGCCCTCAGCGCCGAGCTGCTGCAGCACTTCGCGATTGCCTTCCACGCGCGCCAGGAGCTGATCGCGTTCGTTTTGCAAGGCAGCGCGCCCTGCAGCTAGCTTATCCCGCTCGCTGAGCAGCGCCGCCATCTCCTCTTTCAGTTTATCGCGCTCAGCAGCAGCACGCTTGTAGTTATGAAGGGCAGCCTCAAGGTCTTGTTGCAGAACGGACATCTCAGCAACCATGCGGGTGCGCAGCGCTTCCCACTGTTCGCGCTCGCTCTGCGTTGCCTCCCGATCTTGGCGCAGCGAGTCGCGTTGGCGGGCGAGCGCCTCGCGGTCGCCTGCGAGGCGGCGCAGTTCGTTCTCGAGGGCGGCGATCTTTGCCTCGCGCTCATCCGCCCTAGCGATTAAGTCTTGCAGGCGCTGCAGCTCGGCGCGTAAGGTATCGCGCTCATGAGCAGCCCGCTCTGCTTGAGCCTTGTAGCGGCTGCGTTCGTCGGTGAGGCTTACCAGTGTTGTGAGTAGGGCGCTTGGCCCACCTTCGATGCCCAAGGCGCGCAATTGTGCCTCGACATCGGTCAGCTGTGCGCGCAGCTGATCGCGCTCCGCCTCGAGGCGCGCTCGCTCTTCGCTCTGGCGTGTTAGCAGCTCGCGGAGCATGGCGGGTGCTGTGTTGTTGCCCTTGCGAATCTCGATCAGCTGGCGCTCAAGTAGCTCTTTTTGTGCCAGCAAGTCATCGCGCTCCTGCTGCAGAACGCGCACAACAGTGCGCAGCATCTCATCATCGCCGCCGCTGGCGCTAGCCAGCTGAGTTTGCGCCTCTTGCAGCGCTTGTACAAGCTGCTCACGCTCTGCCTCAAGACGGCGGCGCTCAGTCGCCATTTTCTCGATACGCTGCGAGATAGAGAGCCCTTCTGGATCGTCGGCTACGATCTCGGCGATGCGGCTGCGCTCATAGTCTAGCTCAATTTGTAGCTCGCGGACGAGCGCGCTCAATTCGTTGATCTGGCTGCGCGCTAGCTCAAGACTCGCCTGCATCTCTGCACGTACAGCTGCTGTGTTGCTGAGCGGCTGATCAGCTGGTTCTGTGCCCTCGAGGACGGCTTGCGCAGCGTGGCGCTGTGCCTCCAGGCGGGCGCGCTGGGCTGCACGGCTGATCAGCAGCAGGCGCGCTGCTGCCGGCGCGATGCTCTCCAGCAGGCGACGTTCACCATCGCGTAGGTTACGCTGTGTGTAGGGCAAAGCGACCACCAACACGCCGACAAGATCGCCCTCACGCGTCAGCGGCTGGAAGTAGACCGGGCCGATCTTCTGAATGTCTAACCGTGTGTAGAGATCGACCATCTCATTCAGATTCTGGTCGATAGAGAGGCTGCGCTGTAAGCGCGATGAGAGCGCTGCTTGCAAAGTGGGCTGCTCATCCAGCTTGAGCGCCATCGCTGGGATAGCGCGCTGCTGTACTACGTCAAAGGCGGCCAAAACATCGGCATAGTCCTGATCATCAACTACCAGCAGTGCCGCTACATCTGCTTTTACAACCCCCGCTGCCGCAATCGCAATCTGACGTGGCAAGTCTTCAGGCGACTCACGCTCGATCATCGTGCCAATCGTCTTCAGCAAAGTCATAGACTCACGCTCTGCTGTTGTATCCAGCAGATTGGTGGAAATATTCGTGAGCGTAGAGACAGTAGCTTGCGCAGCCCGCTCATCGGCGAGTTGCACCAGCCGCCGCACAATCAGCCGATAGACTACAACACACCAAAGCGGCATGGCGACCAGAAAGGCAAGCCGCACAACGCCCAGCTCATTACCGCCAATCTGTCCATCTAGAATGCCGTAAGCAGTGTAGCCATAGCCCACCAACAAGATCAGGCTGAAGAGGACTTTCAAGGGCGCATCGGGCACGCGGCGAAAGTTAACGAGCAGAAGCAGCGTCCAGAGCGCGCATAAAGCCGCTGTACCTAGCGCCCAGCCGATGCCCAAAGGCACACTGTTGAAAGCAATCTGCGGATCGAAATTTGTGTACCAAGCATAGGCGGTATAGGCATAGGCAGCAGTTATCAGCGCTAGAAGGGCGAAGAAAATCAGGCCGGGTGCAAAACGGCGCGCCAGATCACCACCCCAGAGGGATGGCAGGCCCTCAGCGCGCCAGAAAGCGTAGCCAACACAAGCGATCACAAGCGCCTTCACTGCGCGCTCTAATGGCGGCATGATGGCGGCACTGGGCTGCTCGCTCAGCAAAACAACAATTGCACCGCCCATAAGCGCTAGCCATCCCGCCAACACACCTGCCCCCGCCCAAGCGTAGAGCGCTGCTGCACGTTCCTCTGCTCCACGCAAGCGCTGCCCCAGCGCCATGAACAGGGTTGCGCCGCCTAGCAGGAGCATTGCCATGAAGTACAACAAGGCAACCGATGGCTCGGCAAAGAGCGTTAGCAAATCAGGCGCCACAACTTCACCCTCATCAGTCGACTGTGCGCGTCAACCTCTCTGACTTATTCTTAACCCGTATCATAGCACAAATGTGCCGCCACATTGCATACAGCAGGTTGGAAACGCGTTAGAGATCGGCAGAAAGTGTGGCGCCTCTAATCCTCAGAGCCGCCATCGCGCAGGAGCTTCAAGTCGGCTTCCACCATGCGGTGAATCAGCTCAGTGAAAGTCATGGTTGGCTCCCAGCCCAGCTGTCGCCCTGCCTTGCTCGGATCGCCAACCAGCAAATCTACCTCAGCTGGGCGCATGAAGGCTGGGTCTTGGATTACGTAATCACGCCAATTCAGCCCAACATAGCTGAAGGCGGTCTCCACCAGCTTTTGGACGGTATGCGTCTCGCCGGTGGCGATAACGTAATCATCGGGCGTTGGCTGTTGAAGCATCAGCCACATGGCGCGGACGTAATCCCCAGCAAAGCCCCAATCGCGCTGAGCGTCGAGATTGCCCAGGCGCAATTCCTTTGCCAAGCCCAGCTTGATGCGCGCCACGTTGTAAGTCACCTTACGTGTGACGAACTCAATGCCGCGCCGTTCGCTCTCATGGTTGAAAAGGATGCCACTGACGGCGAACATGTTGTAGCTCTCGCGGTAGTTGATGGTAATCCAATGCCCGTAAGCCTTCGCCACACCGTAGGGGCTGCGTGGATAGAGCGGTGTGGTCTCGCGCTGAGGCACTTCTTGCACCTTGCCGAAAATCTCTGAGGATGAGGCTTGGTAGAAGCGTATCTCGGGATTGACGTGCCGAATAGCATCCAGCAAACGTGTGACGCCTAGCGCTGTCACATCGCCCGTGAAGACGGGCTGCCGCCACGAGGTCTGTACGAAGCTCTGCGCGGCAAGGTTGTAGACTTCATCGGGTTTTGCCTCGCGCAGTGCCTCTTGCAGCGAGGTCTGATCGAGCATATCGCCTGAGATTAAGCGCAGGTGATCCTGAATGTGGCTAATGCGCGAAAAGCGCTGTGTGCTGGTGCGGCGCACCAAGCCATAGACCTCGTAGCCTTTCTCTAGCAACAACTCGGCAAGGTAAGAGCCATCTTGCCCTGTGATGCCTGTGATAAGCGCACGTTTTGCCATGAAAAGTTCGACTCCTAAAACTGATGCAAGGACAGACGCAAGTTTAGGCGCTGCGCAGACGTATACGCCATTCGTTTAGCACGTCGCGCAGCGATTGGGCAAGGCTGATCTGCGGCTGCCAGTCGGTATCAGCCTTCAGACGCGCGTAGGAGCCATACAGGGTTGGAATCTCGATCGGGCGCACCCGCTCAGGATCGACCCGCACGGCGATTGGCGTCTGACTTAGGCTGATGAGCGTCTCCAGGATGTGTTGCATGGTCTGTGGGGTGCCCGAGCAAACATTGTAGACGGCGCCAGCAGTGCCGCGCTCGAGGGCAAGCGCATAAGCGCGCACGACGTCCCGCACATCAGTGAAGTCGCGCGCTGCATCCAGGTTGCCAACCGAGACGACGGGCTCACGCTGACCGAGCTCTATTGCTGCAATCTGAGAGGCCCAATTCGGCACGGCGAAGTCGATGTTTTGCCCAGTGCCGATGTGGTTGAACGGGCGTGCCCGCACAATGTACATGCTGTGCGCCCGCGCAAACTGCCATGCCAGCATATCTTGAGCGATTTTACTGACGCTGTAGGGACTAGATGGGATGAACGGCGCGCTCTCGGTCAGCGGCAGTGCATCTGGAGGGGCGGCCCCGTAAATATCTGCCGAACTGACCACTAAAATGCGCGCCGCCAGCCCAAGCGTGCGTGCCGCCTCCAGCAGGTTAAGCGTGCCACGGATGTTCACCTCAAGCGTTTCCCAAGGTGCGGCAAAAGAGCGCGGCACGAAAGCTTGCCCCGCCAGATGATAGATGCGCTCTGGGCGCACTTGTGCCAGCAGATCGCGCACTGCCTCTGCATCGCGCAGATCGAGTGTCCAGAGCTGACAGCCGAGTGCTTCTAGGTCAGTACGCCTCTCTGAACTGGAGAACAGCGTGCCATGTAGAGTAAGGTGCGACATATGCTGGCACAGGTAGGTGAGCAGATGCCTGCCGACAAAGCCGCCTGCACCAGTGATCAGAGCATTCACCGTTTAAGCCAGTCCCTTCTATGCTTGTGCCGTTCAAGTGTACCGCACACAGCGCCGATCACCTTAAACGAAAAGCGCCCAAAGATCAAGAGAGAGCTACTTCAGCTTGCACTGCGCCCTAAATCAGCACATACTTAGGGCGGATTGGCTTGTGGCACACGGAGCGATGTGCATATGAAGCGTCTAATGATAATCGGTTTAAGCTTGGCGCTTTTGGGCGGCTTGTTGTTGGGACAATCTGTGGCGAGCCGCGCTGAGTCCGTCGATCAGGCCGGACAACTCCTTGCGCAAGGTGAGACAGGCATCGTGGCTACCGTCAAAGCGGAGCGCTTGAACGTACGCCGTGCACCACGCGCTAGAGGTGGTACGCTGGGCGTGCTGATGCGCGAGAGCGTGGTGCCGCTGATCGGGCGCGATCGGGTGGGCGCCTGGCTAGAGGCGGTCACACCGTTTGGTATCGGCTGGATCAATGCGCGCTGGGTCAGCACAAACGTCAGCATCTTGAATCTGCCGATCACAGAAGATCGCACTCTGCCGTTTGCGACTGTGATCACCTCAGCCACTGTTTTTGTCAGGCGCGGGCCCGCCGTCGAGTATGCGATCGTGGATCGGCTGCGCATCGGTGATGAAGTGGAAGTGATCGGCTTGCACAGCCGCAACACGCACGTAGAAGTGGTTACGCCGCGCGGGCGGGTAGGCTGGGTAGTCCTGGAAGCCGTACGTGTAGAGGGCGACCTGAGCGAACTGCACTTCAGCGACCTAACCGTGACGCCACTTGCCAAGATCAACACCTTCCGTCTACGCGTGCGCCAGCAACCCAGCCAGACGGCACCTGTCATCGGTAGGGCGCGCTTGGGCTTAGCATACGATATCGTTGGCGTCTCGCCAGATGGCTTGTGGCTGCAGATTACGGGCGACTTCGGGCGTGGCTGGGTGGCGCGCCGCTTTGTGATTGTGATCGGCAGCTTGGGGCAGTTCGGCTTAGATCATTAGTCAGCATCGTGCTCTGAACTCTCGCGTTCGCGGAAGCTAAGGCGGATCGGCGTGCCAAGAAAGCCATATGCCTGGCGTATCTGATTTTCTAGGTAGCGTTCGTAGCTGAAGTGTAGCAGGTCACGGCTATTGATGTACATTAGGAACGTCGGCGGGTCGACGCGCACTTGCGTGCCGTAGTAAATCTTCAAGCGCCGCCCTGTGCTGCTCGGCGAGGCATGGCGCAGCTGTGCCTCGCGTAGTAGGTTGTTGAAGGCGCTAGTCGGGATGCGTGTCAGGCGCTCTTCTTGGACGCGCGCCGCCGTCTGCAGCACAGTGTGGATGCGTTGTCCAGTCAGCGCGCTAATGAATAGAATCGGCGCATAGCTGATGAAATCGAAGCGGTGGCGGATGATACGCGTGAACTCGTTCATGGTATGCTCGTCTTTCTCGATAGCATCCCATTTGTTCACGACGATCACGCAGCTGCGGTATGCATCCTTGATCATGCCGGCAATGTGTGTATCTTGTGCTGTGACGCCCTCTGTTGCATCTATCAGTAAGAGCGCTACATCAGCGCGCTCCAGCGCCCTGAGGGTGCGGATCACGCTGAACTTTTCGATGCCAGGCGTGATACTGCCACGCCGGCGCAGACCGGCTGTGTCGATCAGCGTGACGGGCATACCTTCCCAGGTCAGGCGCGTATCGATGGCATCGCGCGTGGTGCCAGGAATTGGGCTGACGATGGCGCGTTCCTCACCAAGCAAACGGTTGAGCAAGCTGCTTTTCCCGACGTTCGGGCGCCCGACGATGGCGATCTTCAAGCTATCCTCTTCAGGCGTGTCGAAATCTTCGGCGGTTGGGCGCTGGAACGCCTCGACGATGGCGTCGAGCAGATCGCCAGTGCCAGTGCCGTGCAGCGCGCTGATCGGATAGACTGCCTCGCCTAGGCCGAGCGCATAAAACTCAAAGGCATCGATGCGGCGCGCCTCGTTATCGGCCTTGTTGGCGGCTATGATAACTGGCTTTTGCGTGCGGCGCAGAATGTCAGCCACTTCCTGATCGGCAGCAGTGATGCCCTGTGAGGCATCCACCAGCATAACCACAACATCGGCATCTCGGATGGCGATCAGAGCTTGCGCACGGATTTGTGGCACAAAGTCGACACTTGCCTCAGAGAGCGGCGCATCCATGCGCGCTTCAAACATCTCGATGCCGCCTGTGTCCACCAGCGTAAAGACAGTCCCACGCCAGTCGCTATCGCCGTAGATGCGATCGCGGGTAGTGCCGGCAATTTCGCTGGTCACTGAGCGCTGTTCGCCGATCAGGCGGTTAAACAGCGTAGATTTCCCTACGTTGGGGCGCCCGACGAGGGCAACGATTGGTTTGCGCATAGCTATACTGTTAACGAAAAATCCCCGTGTGCGCGGGGATGCTTCATGGGCGCTAAGGGACTCGAACCCCTGACACCTTCGGTGTAAACGAAGTGCTCTGCCAGCTGAGCTAAGCGCCCGTCACTGTTGAGCTATTTTACAACGGCGCGGGGCGGTGGTCAAGGTGCGTGAGCACAGGATTGTCAAGCTAGCTATTGAGCTGCGTCGGGCAGAAAAAAGCCGGTTTACCTGATGACGGCAGTCGAGCCCACCATGCGCCGTATGGTTGGGTCTGCGGTGGAGTAGGAACATACTGCAGACAGCCAGCGGGCACTGCTGGATGGCAGCCCATGCGCTGAGCGCTGCTACAGCGATCCATTCAGCCTGTACACCTCACGCATCTATCTAGGCGTGCATCAGGGGGCTAGCAACAACAGTCAGACCTACGCGGTAGAAGGGGCTGAATGCTGAGCGGAGGCAGGCTTTAAGGTGCCTGCGGCGGGCATCACGGTGCTTTTCGCGTTCGTCAGCAGCCCAGCGCGAGGCAGTGCAGAGCTTGGTGTATGCCTGGAAGAGGTGGCAGCTGTACGCTACCCTGCCCACATCCAGAATTCGGTATCTGTTTAATGTTGGACACTCCCTCGTAAACAGGTCGTAAATACATTATAGAGACTAACGCGGTGCAGAGCGGACCAGGGCCCAGCCAAAATGTCCGTCTAATCCCAGATACTTCGAGCGCACAGGCATCTCCTGGCAAGTCTCGCCAACACCTAGAGTTTCTGCGGCTTTTGGGTTACAATCTATGTTGTGAACATCCGTTTTAGAGAGCTGAGCAAGCACCGCTATGTCTGAATCGCGCCCACGCCTGGTGATCGTCGATGGGCATGCTGTGGCACACCGCAACTATCACGGCGGACAGCGCGCGCTCGCGACCTCAAGCGGAGAGCCGACCAGCGCCACTTTCGGCTTTGCACGGACACTGCTAGACCTCCTGCGCGCCGATCCGCCGCCACAGTACCTCGCCGTCGCTTTTGATCAGGGGCTGAGCGGGCGCGAGAGCGTCCTGCCTACCTACAAAAGTCAGCGCCCCGACATGGAACCCGCACTCGCCTCTCAGCTTGGGCGCATTCGTCAACTGGTAGAGGCGTTCAACATCCCAATCCTGGAGTATGCGGGCTGCGAGGCCGACGACGTGATCGGCACCGTGACGCACCAAGCTAATGCGCAGGGCATCGCGGTGCACATTGTCACTGGCGATCAAGACCTCTTTCAGCTGGTTAACGATCTGACCACGCTGGAGCTGCCTGATCGAAGTGGCGGCAACGTCCGCTACGATGCAGCGGCTGTCTACGCCAAGCTGGGCGTGCACCCCGAACAAGTGCCGGATTACAAAGGCTTGGTCGGCGATAGCTCCGATAACATTCCCGGCGTGAAGGGCATCGGCGAAAAGACGGCCGTGCCATTGCTGCAGACCTACGGCACGTTAGAGGGCATTTATGCCAACTTAGCAGCGATCCCCGAGAAAATCCGAGCTAAGCTGATTGAAGGGCGCGAGAGCGCTTTCCTTAGCCGCCAGGTTGCCACCATTCACACCGACCTGCCCATTGCCCTAGACCTAACGCGCTGCGTCGCGCAAGATTACGATCGAGGGCGCATCTTGGCGCTCTTCCGCGAGTTAGAGTTCAACTCGCTGATCCGCCGTTTGCAAGCGCTTGCGCCACTCAAGCGCGAAGAAGCCCAATTGACACTTTTTGGCGCGCCACAATCGCCCAAGCCCACCTCTGGACTCGAGGATGATCTGGGCCTAGTGCCGGCTGAATCAACGTTCACGCTTCACCTGGTGGATACGCCTGAAGCTCTACAAGCGCTCGTAGAGCGCCTTAAAAAGGTGCAGTGGCTCGCCTTCGATACAGAGACGGATAGCTTAGATGCGAACACAGCTGCGTTAGTCGGCCTTTCGCTTGCCATGAGCGCTGAGGATGGCTATTACATCCCTGTTGGGCACGCCCCTGAGTTAGCTGAGCGCCAGTTGCCACTTCAGAGCGTCCTCACGGCGCTGGCGCCTGCCCTGACCGATCCGAACATCCTCAAGGCCGCTCACAACGCACCCTTCGATTTAAATGTGCTAGCCCGCTACGGTGTGAGCGTGCAGCCGCTTGGCTACGACACGCAGCTGGCAGAGGCGCTCTTGCAGCCTGAGCGCCGCCACAGCCTGAAGGACTCAGTCCGGCTGCGCTTCGGTGTGCGCATGACCCGCATCGAAGAGCTGATCGGCAAGGGCAAAGCGCAGGTCACGATGGATCGGGTGTCTGTCGAGCAAGTTGCGCCGTACGCTGCTGCTGATGCCGTCTTCACTTTCCGCCTGATCGAGCCGACGCGCCGCGACTTACAAGCGGCGAATCTGTGGGCGCTCTACGAACGCATTGAGCTGCCGCTAGCGCCGATCATCGCACAAATGAGCGCGCACGGTGCCCTGATTGACCTGCTCTATCTCCAAGCGCTAGGCGCTGAGTTCACTGCCCGCCTCGCCGAGATCGAGCGCCACATTCACGAGCTAGCGGGCATGCCGTTTAATCTGGGCAGCCTCAAGCAGCTGAATGACATCCTATTCGGTCGGTTGCAGCTGCCGACCAAAGGCTTGCGCAAATCGCAGCACGGCTACTCACTGGATGCCGACGCGCTCGAGGCACTGCGCGATCAGCACCCGATCATCCCGCTCTTGATGGAATGGCGCGCGCTGGAGAAGTTACACAGCACTTATGTGGTTGCTTTGGCGCGCCAGGCGGATGCGAACGGGCGTGTACATACCACCTATCGTCAGCTGGGCGCAGTCACGGGTAGACTGAGCAGCGAAAATCCGAATTTGCAGAACATCCCCATCCGCACAGAGGAAGGTCGGCGCGTGCGGCGGGCTTTCATCGCGCCTGAAGGCTGGCAGCTGCTCAGCACAGACTACAGCCAGATTGAGCTGCGCATCCTGGCGCACTACAGCGGCGATCAGGCGCTGCAGCAAGCTTTTCGGGATGAGCTGGATATCCATCGCGCGACGGCGGCTCTGGTGAGCAACGTGCCGTACGATCAAGTCACCAAGGAGCAGCGCTACTTCGCCAAGCGGGTCAATTTTGGCTTGCTCTACGGCATGGGCGCGCAGCGTCTGGCGCGCGAGAGCGAGCTCAATCGCGCAGAGGCTGAGCAGTTCATCCAGAACTATTTTGCGCGCCTGCCTGGCGTACGTCGCTACTTGGATGAGTCGAAGGTGCGTGCTAAGGAACAGGGCTACCTTGAGACGCTCTTGGGCAGGCGGCGTGATTTCAGTGCGCTGCGGAATGAACAACTCCCAGCTGTAGAGCGGGCGCGCATTGAGCGCGAGGCGATTAACATGCCGATTCAGGGCACAGCAGCTGATATTATGAAGTTGGCGACAGTCAATTTGTATCAAGCGCTGCGCGAAGGCGGCTTTCGGGCGCGCTTAATCTTACAGGTGCATGATGAGCTTGTGTTGGAAGTGCCTGAGGACGAACTGGCGCGCTTGGTGCCGCTGGTGCGGACGACGATGGAAAGCGCCTATCAGCTGAGCGTGCCGCTGCGGGCGGAGGTGAACATCGGCGCCAATTGGGCCGAGATGGAGGCAGCTGATGATTGGCTCGCCCGTCACTAGGCGCTGGGTAGCTCTGAGCGGCACGCTAGTTGCCTGCCTGCTGCTCGCCGCTTGTGACCCCGAGCTGATGTTCACGCCTGTGCCGCCCACGCAGACGTTTTTCATCCTGCCACCCAGCCCAACCATCGATCCGCGCCCGCCTACCTTGCCCGACAGCGAGGCTGACGATCGCATGGCGACGCAAGTGGCAGCCTTTCAGCCACGCGTGCCGACCATCCTGCCAGATAGAGGCGTTACTGTGACACCGCTGCCGCCACCCACTGAAGTTTTCATCAGGTTACAATTTGCCATGCCTGATGGAGTCTTGCTGGAGAGCCTGCTCTTCGGTGCGCCGCGCCGCCCGGCACCGACTGTCCTGCTGCTGCATGACTCGGACGGCGCGAAAGAAGAGTGGCTCAGCTTGGCACGGACGTGGCAAATTAGTGGATTGAATGTAGTAGCGCTCGATCTGCGCGGCTATGGTTTATCTGGCGGCACCCGCGATTGGGCGCGCGCAGCGCAGGATGTGGTCAGTGTACTGGAACGTCTGCGAGGTCTGCCCAATCTCGATCCGAACCGCCTGTACACGCTGGGCGTTGGTGCGGGCGCCAATGCGGCCTTGAGCGGCTGCGCTAGCGCATCTTTCTGCCGTGGGGCTGCCCTGATCAGCCCGTTACCAACGCTCGCAGGCATTCCGATTGAGGCGGCTCTGCCTGCTTACGGCGCGCGCCCATTGCTGCTTGCCTATGGCCGCGAGGATTCATCCAGCGCAGGGGCAGCGACGGCCATCGAGGCGAATTTTGGTGGCGAGCGGCGCAGTTTACCTTACGAAGGCGCAGGGCGTGGTATGATTTTATTAGAGCGTGAGCCGAACTTAGTCGAGATCATCGCGCGCTGGCTGCTGGAATAGCCGCGCTGGAAGAGAGAAGATCGTTGTGCCGAAACTGGTCACCGTCGCTCAGATGCAAGCAATTGAGGCAGCTGCAGATGCATTAGGTATCTCCTACGCCCAAATGATGGCGCGTGCAGGGCGCGCCACTGCTGATCTCGCTCGTCAACTCCTGCCACTTGGCGGAGCACCACGTGTACTAGTCTTAGTTGGGCACGGCAACAACGGCGGCGACGGTCTGGTGGCGGCGCGTCACCTAGCTGAGCAGGGCATAGATGTGACGTGCTACCTCGCGCGCGGGCGCGAAGACGACCTAGTAAAGGCAGCGCAGAGCGCAGGCGCTGCTGTGCTCAGCGAGGACTTGAATGCGCTGCGTCAGTTGGCTGAGAGCGTTGATTTGATTGTGGATGCGCTACTCGGCACGGGCGCCAAGCCACCTGTGCGCGGCACCGTGCGCGAGATTCTGCTGGATGTGCGCCAAGCGCTCGAGACACGTATGCAAGCCAGTCTTGGTAGCAAGCCGACCAGCTATGCCTTACATGCGCTGCCACAGCCTGCTGCGCCCAGCCGACCGCGCATCCTCGCCGTCGACCTGCCCTCAGGTGTGGATGCTGACAGCGGCGAGCTCGACGCAGCGTGCGTGCTGCGCGCCGATGCTACGATTACCTTTGAGGCAGTTAAGCATGGCTTACTTACCGCATCGGCAGCGGAATATGTTGGAACATTGCACCTTGCACCGCTCGGCTTACCGGTTGATCTACCTGAACTAACGACCGTGCGCCATTCTGTGATCGACTCAGAACAAATCGCTCGGCTCTTGCCGCGCCGCCCACTAGATGCCAACAAGGGTACGTTTGGCAAGGCGCTGATCGTAGGCGGCTCAGAGCGCTACATTGGCGCGGCAGGCTTGGCAGCGCAGGCGGCCTATCGGGTCGGCGCCGGCTTAGTGACTGTGGCGGCGCCCAAGCCGGTTGTGGCTGCCCTGGCATCGGCATTGCCCGAAGTAACATGGTTACCCCTGCCCAATGGCGGCGAGGAAGGCGAAAAGACGCTTACCGATGCTGCTATCAGTCTGGCGATGACCGAAGTGCCTGATTACAGC
>JBDNDQ010000022.1:0-47068 GCA_046719055.1 Aggregatilineales bacterium
GCGTGTGCTAGAGCTGCCGACCCTCGAAGAGCGCACGCGCATCGAGAGCGTCAACAGTTTCACCTTCCGAGATCGCGATGTGGCGGTCGTGCAGTTTTTCGCCGACTCGCAAGGCGTAGTGCCCTCAGTGGATGTGCGCTTGTGGGACGGCGAGCGAGCACGGCGCCTCGTCACCGAGCTGCCTGCCAGCGAAGGCTGCAATTTTGTCAGCAGCACTCTGCGCAGTGTTGGCGAGGCGTTCTTCATCGTCTTTGGCGAACGCTGCAGCGGCAGACCCTCTCAGTGGCGCCTGGTGCGCGTCAAGGGCGAGGAGGACTACATCGAGATCGGCAAGGGTAACAGCGGCGGCGCCTTCCTAGCTTTCAGCGCGCTCAATCAACTGCACATCATCAGCCTGACTGAGGCGCTCTTGGTCTATCCCAATGGCTTGGACGCCTCAGTGGCGAACGTGGGCAGGCTCTCGCTAGAGACAGGTGAACTGAAGCCTGTCCTGAACGGCGTGATCGTTGAGCGCCACCCGCCAGACCTGCCGCGCCGCTTCCTGTTTAATGTCGATAGCAGCTGGCTGGCGATGGTCACGCGCGATGGCAACGGTGATGAGCGGCTCTACCTATATGCAGTCGATCGTGATGAGGCGCCTGTGGCCATCAGCCCAGCGGGACGCGGCGCGCGGATTCTCGCGGCAGCGTGGTCAGCGGATGGGACGCGCTTGTTCTATACGACGGGCGGCATCACCGACGCGCTCTACAGCGTCTCAACGGGCGACCTGCGCCCACGCCTGATCGCGCGAGGGCGCTTTCAGGGCTTAGTGGTCACGCCCGACGGCGATTTGGCTGTGCTCTCGAAGCAGGTGCAAAACGGACGCAATATTCTCAATCATCTCGTGGTGATCGAGATAGCTGATGGCAACGAGCGCATGATCGTGGAAGGGCAGACCGATGAGGCGGCCCTGCAGCCGCTCGCTATCCGCTAGCGCGGAATGTCAAAGACCAGCGGATATCCGCTGGTCTTTGCTTGCCCTGGAGAGGACTCGAACCTCCACGCCATAAAGGCACAGCCCCTCAAACTGCCGCGTATGCCAATTCCGCCACCAGGGCTTTTGTTAACTATAGTATACATATGATTCGGGCGGGTTGTCAAGGCTCAGAGGGCACCGAACTAGGGCTGCATCGCCCGTCAAGGTGAGCGATGTTAGACGGGTAGGATCGCGGTTAGTAGCTTGCCAGGTGCCCGCCGCGAGGATGGCTTGCGTCACAGCTTGGACGGCTGCCGTGTCCGTGCCGATGACGCCAAACGTATCGGTCATCGGCCACTGCTCAATGGATGTTGAGCGGCTCAGGATGCTGACGCCATCCACATTCAGCGCCTTCAGGGTCGGATTCAGCTTCTCGAACGGCACAATCGACCATGCGCTGCGCAGCTCCCACAAACGTGGGGCTAGAATCTCATCCAGCACCACCTCAGTCGGCACATTAGGGGCAGGCTGGCCCAAGCCGCTGACCAGCCAACGGCGTACCTCTTCCGTCATGACCAACACTGGAGGTTGTCCGCCCTCGCCCAGCGCAGTGAGGGCCGCCACATCGCCGCGCCAGAAGCGCTGAATATCCGGGATGCTGATGCGCTCTGCTGTTGAGAGGAACGGCACAACTGGCACGTATACCCAGCGTGCCAGCAGCGGCGTCGGTGTGTTGGGCGCCACCCGAGTGAGCTGGACTTGTGCGCTAGCTGGCTCGACTAGGGTGACTTGCCCACTTGTGATCAACGGCGTGAAAGCAGCCACAAGGGCAGGCGGCACGCCATCGGCGATGAAGAGGCGGATCGCGCTTGCAGGCGGCGCCGGCTGAGTTGGCGGCGGGATCGGCGTCGGCTCTTGGACAGCTTCGGCAGCAGTCGGCGGCGGGGGCGGCTCAGGCCTGAAGGGCGTTGGCTCCAGCGTGACCTCAGGTTGCATCGGCGTCGCCATTGGGCTAACTTCAGGCGCCAGCGCGCTCAGCGTCGGCGTCATAGGTGGGCGGGTGCCGCGCGCGAAACAACCGCTCAACAAGAGCGCGCACAAGAGCCACACCGCGCCGCGAGACACCGTGCGAAGGGTTTTCATGGCATCATCTCCAACAGGTCTAGGGCGTAGCGTCCGAAGACGACTAGGGCGGCTAGCGCAAAGTTATAGGCGAAGTGTGCCACAATCGCCACAGTGGTGTTGTAGCGCTGCCGTGCCCAGCCAAAGCCAAGCGAAACGACGAAAATAATGCCAAGCGCAGGCGTGAAAGCATATTGTGTGTGCGTCAGGGCGAAGACGGCGCTGGTGAAAACATTGCCGAAGATCGGCTGCAGGGCGCCGCGAAAGGCGATTTCCTCGCCAACAGCCGCCGTCAAAGCGATCCAGAAGGCAAGGCTGAGCGTCTCGATGTTCTCGGCGATCAAGCCGCTCAGCTCAGTCTGCCGCTCGATCACCTCTGGCGGCAGGAGCAGCTGCCACAGCACGCTGAGCGCGTAGACTGCCCAGAACAGGCCGAAGGCGATACCGAAGCCGATATATATTTCACGCAGGCTGGGCGCGCGCAAGGCAAGCCGATCTAGGACTTGCGAAAAGGTGCGTCGCGTGCCAAAGCCAACGCCCAAGAGGCCAAAGGCAGTGAAGATGAGCATCTGAGTGAGCAGGCTCTCCACCTCCAGCACATCGCCGCGCGCCTGCGCCGACTCACGTAAGCCGCTCAGCCCATCGGCGAGGGCGTAGCTGAGCAGGCTGTTGGCGATCAGGTAGACGCAGAAGGTCAGCGCCGTCATGTGCAGCAACGAGTCAGGCTTGAAGCCACTCTTAGGCAGCCAAGCGGCTAGGCGCAGCCGCGCTGGGCGCCACAGCGGCAGGCTGGCAAGCGCCGCAAGGGCAAGGCTAAGCGCTAGCGCAGCCGGATTCGGCGACAGGCTGAGAGTCAGGGCGACCAAGCCTGCATTGGCGGCGAGCAGCAAGGTATACAGCATTGGGCGCAAGCGTGGGCGGCTCTCGGCATAGTTAGCGATCAGCACTAGCAGCATCAGCGCAAGGATAGTCGGCATGGCGCGCTCGATTCGTGGCGGCTTTTAACAGATCGTACCTGAAAAAAAGGCTTTGTGCCAGTCTTAGGGCGGCGTATTGGCTATAATAGAGCGCATCTTGCTCGAAACGAAAGTGTGTCTTGCTATGCCTTTCGATACACTTACAGCCGACCTCCCCTCAGAGCTGCGCGAACTGGGCTTGCGCCTATTGGTGGCGCTGATTGCCTTCCTGATCATCTGGCTAATGCGGCGGCTGATCCTGCGCTTGGCGCTGGCGCCCTTCCGCAGGCGGCTGGAGCGCACTAAGTTTGGCAGGTCTGTGCTGGATATCGTCAGCCAGCCGATTCTGGTCGGTGTGATGGCGCTGGGCATTTTCATCGCGATGTCCATCTTGGGCATCGATCTGAGCGCTGATTCGCTCTTACGCGCTGTGGTCAACTCGTTGATCTGGCTGGCAATCGGGATCGCTGCCTATCGGCTTGTGCTCATCGCACCGCTGACGGCTGGACTCTCAGCCCTGACGGGCGTGGCAACGGATAAACGGCTGGAGCCCTTCCTGAACGCGGCGCTGCGCTTTGTGATCTTAGTGCTGGGGAGCGCGCTGATCCTGCAGGAATGGGGCGTAAACGTGAGCGCCATCGTAGCCGGCTTAGGCATCGGTACACTGGGGATCTCGCTTGCAGCGCAAGACACAGTAGCGAATCTGTTCGGCTTCGTCTCGATTGTGGCTGATCGACCTTTCAGCGTGGGCGATTACATCGCTGTGATGGATATCGAAGGCACAGTCGAACACGTCGGCTTGCGCTCAACGGCGATTCGCAAGATGGATCAGTCGCGGGTGATGATCCCCAACAGCATGCTGAATCGCGTAGCGATCGCGAATTGGTCGCGCTTGCAGAAGCGGCGCTTCCAGCTCAGCCTGACGGCGCCCGCTGATACACGGACGGCGCAGATGGAATGGCTGCTCTCCAGCCTGCGCCAAATGCTGATCGACATGCCCAAGGTTGAAAAGGACAGCAGCGTAGTGCTCTTCACGCGCATTAACGATAACGGCAGCCTGCTGATCGAGCTGCGCGGCTACATCCTAGAGGTGGCATGGGTCACTTACATGCGCGAGGTCGAGCGGATTAACTTGGGCGCGCTCGAGCTGCTGCGCCGTGCGCTCGCCCTCGATCCGCAGCGCAGTACAGGCTTCTTGCCGCAGGCGCCCGTCATCTCGGATGAGAATCGGCAGACAAATTAGCCCTGAGCCAGCCAATCAGCTCTCTAGCCAGGCGGCGCCGCCTGGCTGTGCCTCGCGCACCTGGCGGATGCCCTCAATGGCGAGCAGCTCAGCACGCACACGCTCCACAGCCTCTGGCAGGCACAGACAGTGCACATTGGCGCCGGCGTCAATGGTATAACACACGCCGATCCCTTCTGCACGCAGCTGACGCACCCGATGCATGATCGCGACTGTCGGCGGCAGCCAGTAGAGCAAGGGCGGCGTGCTGGTCTGCATGACGGCATGCATGATATCCGAGTCTAGCTCCACAAGGCGCGCTAGGCGCTCAAAATCGCGACTGAGGACTGCCTGTACGCATTCGGCAAAGCGCACAGGCGCCGTCTCGACGCGCACCGCCTGCAATGGGCTGGTCTCGGCTAGCTGATGCCCCTCTGTACTGCCGACGGCCTTATGCGCTGTGCTGACGATCGCCACCAGATCGGTCAGGCGCCAGTGATCGGCAGGCGCGATGCTCTCAGCGTAGCTGCTGGCGTGATCGCTGCCCATGTGCCACGCCACAAAGCCGTTTGGGATGCTGCGCGCCGCCGAACCGGAGCCGAGCCGCGCATAGGCGCTCAGGGCCGCTTCACTCAGATGCAAGCCGAGCGCCGACGAGGCTGCTAGCGAGAGCGCCGCAAAAGCCGATGCCGACGACGCAATGCCGGCACCCGCAGGAAAATTGTTGTGCGAGATAACCTCAGCGTGCAGTGCACAGCCCGCCAGACGTCGGGCGTAATCGAGGTGGGCGCTGATGCGCGCTAGACTCGCCCCGCTCAGCGGCTGATCGTCCACAGATGCTTGATCGGCGCTCAAATCATCTCTGAAGCGGACGGTTGTGCGCGTGAACAAGCCGCCCAAGTTCATCGAGAGTGAAGGGTTAGCGGGCAGGCGCAGCGCATGATCGCGGTTGCCCCAGTACTTGATGAAGGCGATGTTGCTGTAGGCGCAGGCAGTGGCTTGCACGGCGGCTCCTTCAGGGGCGTATGAAAGATGGTGGCGGGCGATCTACGCCGCAATTCGGGAAGCCATAGCAGGCGTCGGGCTCCAGGTAGCCGTTCTCGTCGAAGCGCCCATTCCGGATGTTAGTTAGGTCGAGCTTATCCATGCTGGAAGGCATGACGCAGTCCAGAGCAGTCAGTGGGTTATCGGGTGTGCGGGCTGTGACCATCGGCTGATCCGGGTTGAAGTAGTTATAAACAATGCGTGAGACGTTTTCCATAATCTCCCAAAGCGCGATGTTGCCCACCGCCTGACCGGGCAACAAGCGCTCCCATGTGAAGATCACGATGATGTAGTTCCCGCCGGGCGAAAAGACGATGCCCACATCGCTATTGTTCCAGCTCTGATTGCCTGGCGCCCAGCCGTTCTTATGGGCAACGCGCGTGCCGCTTGGCACACCTAGCTCGATCATGCGCCCGATGATATTGCCGCTGAGCAGCTCTAGCATCTGCTGACATTCGCTCTGCGTGAACCGCTCAGGCGCCGCTGCCGCCAAGCCGCTGTTGTACTGCGCACAATCGTAGAGCTGCTGCAGCAGGATCGCCATATCTTCAGGCGTGGTGCGGCTCCAGCGATCGGGGCGCGCGTCGAAGTCTGGGTTGGGCACCGGCGGGGGATTATCGTTGATGCTCCATAAATCGCTCGAGCCGACCCACAGCGGTGCATTGATGAAGGTGTAGCGCGCCCCGACGCGACGCATCGTCTCGTTAACTTGCCGCAAGCCATCGGCGAGCTTGGCACGTGGCGTATCGCCGCGCCCGGTGTACTGCATCAAAAAGTTAGAGGATTCGTTCAGACTGCACAGGATCGAGCCCGCCATCAGCCAGCGGATATCAGGCTGCGGCGTGAAGTTCAGCTGAGCAAACGTGTTAATCAGGATTGGAATCTTGATCGTGCTCGCTGATGAGTAGGCAATATCGGGATTGATCCACATCTCAGCGCCATCCTGCAGGTCAATTACGCCGACCGACGCCAGCGTGTCGGGACCGTTCGGCGCAAAGCTGCGGCTCTGGAAGTATTGCAGGATGGCATTGCGCAAAGTAGCCATATCCGCTGCCTTAGCGCTTTCCTTGCGCATAGGCAGCTTGACGATGCGCTTCTGCGGGCGGAAGAGTGCTTCCTCAATCAGAGGGATAGCCCGCTCGATATCCAGGCGCGTGCCGGCAGCGCCCGCGCCGAAGGTCAGGGTATTCAGGTCGAAGTTGCCGCTGCTGGCAATCTGATCGTAGCGCCGCGCGATATCGGTCAGCACTTCGCGCAAGCGCGCCTCAGAGTAATCGGCGATCAGCGGCACGCTGATCGGCTGCGTAGGACGGCGCCACAGATAATTCCAAAAATCCTGCCAGTAGTCGTTGCTCAGCGCCATCTGGGCCCGAATTTCGGACTGCATCTGATCGCTTTTGACGACAAAGCCGATGCTAGACGGCAGCAGGTGGATCGGATGTCCAAGATACTCCAAGACAATCGGCTGCTGGTAGATGTTTTCCCACGCTGCTACTGCCTCCGCCAGGCGCAAGCCGCTGACAGGTACGCCTGCCACCGTGATATCGGTTTGTAAGCGCTCGCGGCTCTGCTCAAAGTTGACCAGCTCCAGCGCAAACAGCACCAACGCCGCAATCAGCATCAGCCCAGAGAGGATGCTCAGCACGGGCAAACGGACGCTCTGCCGCCGCGTGCCTAGGCCCGTCACAGACATTATCACGCTCCAGTGAGACAACTCAGCCCGCCATTATAGCGAAAGCGCGACAGGCTGACCAGCCTCCCAGCACGACGCTCAGCCATCCCTAAGCCGGGCTAGCTCTCATTGCAGACGATGCGGAAGCCAATGTGCTCGAAGCGGAAAGACGGGTCGACAGAATCGCGTCTAGCCGCTCGCAAACTGCCTTCTTCAGCGCTCATCCACGAGCCGCCGCGCCGCACGTGCTTTAAGACGGTGCCTAAAGTCCCAGCTTTTCCGGCGGTAACAGACGAAGAGCTTGTATTCGGGCAGAGCGGAAGAGAGCTTGTGGCGCAGTGTCTCGCGGATCAGTTCCCTGGCGTCGTCTTACGTCAAGCATATTGCCCGAAGCTCTGCGCTGATTCAACGCTTTGCTAATCTAAGTAAAACAGTTATGCCAAGCGTACGACAAAACGCCTGGCAAGGCGAGTGGTTTGGTAGGGGTTCACCTGAAGTCTAAAATGAGCCTAAAAAGGGTCGGTTGTTGCCGACCCTTTGCAGTGGCTAGCGCTGGAAGGTGCTGCGCAGGCCTCTGAAGATGTCGTTAATCCACGTGATGGCGAAGTCGGCCAGGCGCAGCGGCCATGGCGGATTGCTGATCGGCTCGGGCTTCATCTCTTTGGCAGCGTTCACTTCGCGATTAGCGTAGCGCATCAGCAGCGCTAAGCCGATTGCAAGCGATGCCACAGCGCCAATGACGACCAAAGTCACCACAATGAACGCAATCAGCTTATCGCCCGTGATGGCAACAGCCGAAGCTGCCTCATTAGCCGTCTGCAGGCGGCTGACGGGCACAATCGGGTTGGTGACGATCATGAAGATCAGGAAGACCAAGCCAAGCGTCACGCCGACAGCAACCGCAATCGGTTGAATGAGCGGGCGGAAAGTCTCCACTAGCGGCGGGACGACCTTGCGCGCTAAACCAATCGCCTCGCGCAGGCCGAAACGTGGCTTTTGGGCCGCTTCAACAGCTGCCCAGTAGGCTGGGCCTTCATGAGCAGAGGCACCCGGCGCCATCGCGCCCATTCCCCACAGGAAGCCGAACGTCCCGCCGATGCCCGCCAAGATCAGCAGCGAGCCCTGCACAATGCCATCGCCGGGTGCCAGCGGAAAGGCCACAAGGAAGGTCACATAAGCAGGCACCACCAAAACGGCTGCGATGCCC
This sequence comes from Aggregatilineales bacterium, assembly GCA_046719055.1. Classification (GTDB taxonomy): domain Bacteria; phylum Chloroflexota; class Anaerolineae; order Aggregatilineales; family UBA2796; genus CP2-2F. The sequence goes on from JBDNDQ010000022.1 coordinate 8,179, forward strand.
GCGCCGATGAAGCGTTTGACTAGGAAGCCGTGCGTCAGCATGCCGCCTGGCACCAATGCTAAGTAGACGATCAGCGCCACCAGAATCGTGCCGAAGTCAGCTGTTTGGGGCGGCACCGGCCAGTGCAGCAGCAAGTGAACCGGTACATGTAACAACAAGCCGAACAGCAGGCCGCGCACACCGCCAAAGAACAGACCGAAGAGCACCATGCACAGCAGCGCCACAATGTACTTTTCGCCCAGCGCGATAGCCGCATAGGCTGTGCCAATCACCACGCCACCTACGATCATCCCGATCACGGCGCGCGCAAAGCCAGGGCGGATCAAAAAGGCAGGAATTGGTAAGACCATTGCTTTAAGTTGCCTCCCTGCACGCCTAAAGCACGTAAATAAACAGGAAGAAGACGATCCACATGGCATCCACAAAGTGCCAGAAGATCACACTTGCTTCCACGCCCCAGTGCTTCTCGACCGAGTAGCGCCGCCGCCACACGCCGATCAGCACAACGCCAAGCAAAAGCGATGCCACGATCACATGCAGCCCGTGAAAGAACTGCATCGCCCAGACAATTGAGCTGTATGGGCCGCTGTGCGTCACCTGAGCACCAGCCGCCAACAAGCCAGCGAAAAATACCGCGCCCAGCGCCAGAGTCGCTGCCCCAGCGCGCAGCGCCTGCCCAAACTGATTGGCGCGCACCGCCTTGAGCAGCTGTGAGGCAGTCATCCCGCTGAGCAAAATGACCAACGTGATCGCCAGCGGCAAGCCAATCGGCAAACGTTCCACACCAGGCGGCGGCCAGGATGGCTGCACATTACGCATCAGCAGGTTGGCGAAGATGAAGAAAACGAACGCCATGCCGTTGGCAAAGCGCCACAGCAGCAAGCCCAGCCGCGCGTTTTTCAGCGCTTGCTCTCGCTGGATTTGCTCGTGATCGAAAGCAGTCTGCATTGGGGCAAGGTTTGCCGTCATGACCCTATCCTATACAACGTCACACATTCTTGATGCTGAGCGGGCTGGAACAAGCCCGCCCAGCAAGCTTGTTCAGTCACCTGTGGCAGGACGCTCAATCGGCTGATCGGCGTGTCCGTGCCCGTGCCCACCGGTAGGCAGCGCCATTTTGCCGCCGCTGGCAAGGTAAGCTGCTCCCTCTGGCGTGCCGTAGCCGTAGGGATCGCTGGCAGGGATGGGCAGCTCGTCGAAGTTGTGCTCTGGCGGCGGCGAGCTGGTCATCCACTCCAACGTCAGCGCACGCCACGGATTATTGCCCGCTGGCTTGCCCGCCACCAGCGAAACCGCCAAATTGACCAAGAACGGCACAATCGCCACTGCCATGATCAGCGCGCCGATGGTCGAGAGCACGTTCAATGCTTCGTACTTTGGATCGTAGGTGTAGATGCGGCGCGGCATGCCCTCCAAACCCAAGAAGTGCATCGGGAAGAAGGTCAGGAAGAAGCCGATGTAAGTCAGGACGAAGTGAATGCGCCCCAAGCGCTCATCCAGCATACGCCCGCTCATCTTCGGGAACCAGTGATACAGCCCCGCGAAGATAGCAAAGACCGAGCCGCCGAACAGCACAAAGTGGAAGTGAGCCACTACGAAATAGGTGTCGTGTAGGTGGATATCGACCGGCACAGAGGCAAGGAAGACACCCGTAATGCCGCCCAGCACGAACATCGAGAGGAAGCCGAGCGAGAAGAGCATTGCGCTGGTGAAGCGAATCTTACCTCCCCACAGCGTGCCAATCCAGCTGAACATCTTCACGCCCGTTGGCACGGCGATCAGCATGGTGGTCAGCATGAACGGGATGCGCGCCCACGATGCCAGAGAGGTGAACATGTGGTGCCCCCACACGATGCAGCCCAAGAAACCGATCGCCAGGCTGCTGAGCGCAATGAAGCGGTAGCCGAAGATCGGCTTGCGCGCATGGATCGCCAGCACCTCTGAGAGGATGCCCATCGCCGGCAAGACCATGATATACACAGCCGGATGCGAGTAGAACCAGAAGACGTTCTGCCATAGCAATGGGTCGCCGCCGGTGGCGGGCGAGAAGAAGCTGGTGCCTGCCAAACGGTCTAGCAGCATCAGCGTCAGACCGCCAGCCAGGAAGGGCGTTGCCACCAGAATGATGATCGAAGTTGCAAAAGTCGCCCACACAAAGAGTGGCATCTGCCAGATGCTCATGCCTGGCGGGCGCATGTTCAGGATGGTCACGATGAAATTGATGGCGCCCAAAATCGAGGACGCGCCGATCAGGTGCAGGCTAATTGCCCAGAGCGTCTGCCCGTCGAAGGGGCTGAACTGCGGCCCAGAGAGCGGGAAGTAGCTCGTCCAGCCGGCTTGAGCAGGCCCCACTAGCCAACCGGCCAGCATGATCAAACCTGCCGGCGGCAGCATCCAGAAGGCGAAGGCGTTCAGCCACGGGAAGGCCATGTCCTTCTGACCGAGCATCAGTGGCACGAGGTAATTACCAAAGCCCGCCAGCATCGGCACCACAAACAGGAAAATCATGATCGTGCCGTGCATAGTGAAGAGCGTGTTGTAGGCGCCGCCATCCACCATCAGGCTGGCACCTGGCGTTAGCAGTTCGATGCGGATCAGCTCCGCCAGGAAGCCGCCGACCAGGAAGAAAAAGAACGACGTGGCGATGTACTGAATGCCGATCACCTTGTGGTCGATACTCCACGCCAGGTACTTAGCGATACCGCGTGGCTTTGGCACAGCTGCGGCTCTCGGCTGGATTATGGTTGCCATAACGCTAAACCCTCTCTACTTCTGCCAATCTTTGCAGGTCTCTAGCGGATCGTCAACAGGTAATTCACGATCGCCTCAAGATCGTCTTCGCTCATTACATTCGGATTGCCGTAGTTTTGCGGCATGATGCCCGCCGCGTAGCCCGGCACGATATACAGGTTCGGGTTGAGGATGGAGCCACGAATGTAGGCGGCCGCATCCGTGCCACCGACTAAGCCCTCGCCGCGCTCGGCGTGCCCTTCAGCGCGCGTGGCAATGCCATTCAGGCTCGGGCCGATGTTACCAGCCACACCGGCATCATCAAGGACATGACAAGCACCGCATGCATACTTGTTGATTAACAGCTGCCTGCCCACCTCCGGTGAGCGCGGATCGCTAGCTGTTTCTTTGGCTTTGGCGTAGAGCTGCGCAATGTATTGATCGAACTCGCTCTGCTCCAGCACCACTACCTTGTTAATCTGCGACATTGCCGCATGACCGACGCCGCACAACTCGGCGCAGATGACCCACCACTCGCCCTTCTCAATCGGGGTGAAGTACGCCTCAGTCACGCGACCAGGCGTGGCATCCTGCTTGATACGGAACTCTGGAATGTAGAAGGAGTGAATCACATCCTGCGACTGGATCAGGGCGCGCACAGGGCGATTGAGCGGCACATAGAGCGTCGAATCCAGCATGTACTGCTTGATGCGCTCGCGCAGCTCCGGCGTCACTTCAGGATCGTCGTCTTCAGGCATTTCGTAGGTGAACTTCCACGCAAACTGCTGCCCAATCACCCCGATGCGCACTTCGTTGTCCTTCGGCTCAGGGTTGCGGATGGTCACATACACCTGATAGGAGTAGATCGAGAGGATGAACACAATCACGGCTGGGATGGCTGTCCATGTGATCTCTAGCGCCGTGTTGCCATGAATGGGCGCACCGTCCGTCTCGTCGCCAGCCCGACGGCGAAAACGGATGATCGAGTAAATAATGCCGCCTTCCACGATCAAAAAGACCACGACGGCAATGGCGAGCATGAAGTTGAAGAGCGAGTCTACAGCAACAGCTTCAGCAGAGGCGGCTACAGGGAAGAGGCGAGCAGTCAGCCCGACGAACACGCCTATTGCGATGAAGGCTGCGCCCACAAGGATGTAGATGACGTACCGATTGAGCTTCACGGCTTTCCAGGCACTCCGTTATAACTATCTACGCGGACATTGTGAAGGCTTTCATTAATTATTCTAATTATACCCCTTCTGCGCAAAACAAGCTAATGTGAATTTGCTGGGCGGCTGATCAGCGCACATAGACCATTAGCCCTGCCTTAAAAAGGCGCCGCTAATCTTCCCGAGCTTTGCTAGAATCATCTTGCATAAGCACACTGAGTATTGTGAGGCATATCCGCATGAGCTACCAGCGTATTCCACCTGCTGCCGGGCAAGAATCTGTGTGGGATTATCCGCGCCCGCCGCGCCTAGAGCCGACTGAGAAGCATCTGCGCGTCGTTTTCAACGGTATTGTCATTGCCGAGACACGTAACGCGCTGCGCGTGTTGGAAACCAGCCATCCGCCGACTTACTACTTCCCGCCACAAGACGTGCAGCACCAACACTTGCAGCCTGCCGAGCGGCGCACTTTCTGCGAATATAAGGGTGTTGCATCTTACTATACTATCATCGTCGGCGAAAAGCGCGCAATAGCTGCTGCGTGGTACTATCCCGCGCCCAGCCCTGCCTACGCTGCGCTTAAAGATCACATCGCTTTCTATGCCAGCCGCATGGATGCTTGCTACGTCAATGATGAGCTCGTCCAGGCGCAGGCAGGCGATTTTTACGGCGGCTGGATCACAAGCGATATCGTTGGGCCGTTCAAGGGCGCGCCCGGCACAAGCGGCTGGTAGCTAGGCAAGGTATCGCACCCGCCACAGACTCAGCATGAACGCCACTGCGCTGATGAGCAGCGGCAGAACGACGATCGTCAGGGCGAGGGTGAGAGTCTGCGTGGCGTGTAGCGCAGCGCTATGCGGCGGGAAAGCCGTCGTGACCAGCGGCAGCCAATGCCCGATCGGCAGCATCAAGGTGGCTAGGGCGCCCATCGGCGCGTTGAAAGTCAGCCACAGGCTGAACAAGCCGTTGAGCAGCCCAATGCTCAAGATGAGGGCGCTGTAGGCGTAAAACTTCGCCCAGCGCGTCTGGCGCACCCAGATAGCAATCAGCAGGCTCAGTGCAGCCACCATAAGCGCCTCTGTAAAGGGCTGCGCCAGGAAAATCGCTGCACTGACGATATCGAGGCCACTTAGGGCGCCTACCTCGCGGCTGCGCTGCGCAGCGAAAGCAACTGGCAGCACCAACAGAGCGAAGCCACGCAACGCAGAGAGCACGCGCAGCACACCATGCCAGGCCCTGCCAATGGCGATCATTTTCGCCAGCACCAGCGCATCGCTTGTGTAGGGCGTCAGGCGCAGCACACTCCAGCGCCGACTCTCAAGCTCGTAGCCGAAGCTGTGCGCCACATGCCTACACACCCCGAAGAGCAAAGCCCAGTAGAGCGCCGTGTGCAGCACTGCCAGGATGATCGGCGTGCCGAAGGGCGTTAAGAAAGGCGAAATGAGTGGGAGCAGGTCTGGGCTTGGCACATTGTAGAGCAAAATCGCTACGAAGAAGAGTGCACCGTGAATCAGCGCAGCAAAGCCCACCAACGCCCAAAAGTTGGTGAAGCGGCGTACCCAAGCGGGCATCAGGCTAGGCATGAAGCGCGCCTCGCGCTGTGCGACGGGATGCCGCTCATCCAGCACAGGGAAGCGTCGCTGCGCCCACGCCCACAGTGGCTTCATGTCAGGCTTCCAGAGCTCAACCGTACGATATTTTCTAGCTCAACCCCTCGCTAGGAATGCTGGCAAGCCGCCCGCGCAGGCTGCGGCTGGGGCGGACTCGCCTTGATCGCCCAGATCAGATCGTATTCCACTTGCCACGTCTCGATCTCGACCTGTTCGAGTCCGTAGGCGTGAAGCGACTCGGCGAAGGCCTCGCTTGGCTGCACCTTGCCACGCATCAGCCGCCCATAGAAGCCGCGCCGATTGGTCAGCAGAATGGGCGCGCCTGCCCGCGCCACACGGACGATCTCGGCAAGCGCGGTCGCCTGATCGGGCAGGAATTCCAGCGCCTCTAAGCACGCAACCGCATCGAAAGTTTCGTCGGCGAAGGGCAGCTGTGTAGCATCCTGCTGAACTAGCATTACACGGCGCGCCTTGCTCAATTTCGCCGCTGCAACGCGTAACATCTGCCAGCTGGCATCCAGCCCGATCACCTTGCCCTTGAAGTGCGGCACGCGGCACAGCAAATTAGGCAGGCGCCCCGTGCCAGTTGCTACATCCAGGATCAGTGGGCAGGGCACACCCTTCAAGGCCTCGACCAGCGGCACAGCCAGAGTCTGCAGCTCCCATACCTCGTCGAAGCCCTTGATCCGATCATAACGCCGTGCGTATAGGTCGTATAGTCCAATCACCACTCGTCGCCCCAAATACACACCCTCAGTGGCGATGAACAGATACCAGCTCAGCGCGCCGATCAGCAAGATGACTAGGCCGATCAGCAGTACGGACATCGCCCTAGCGAATCACAATCGGCAGGCTGGCTGTGGTCGCTGATTGTCCTAGCGCGTTGATCGCCTGCGCCCAGATCAAGCCGCGCGGCACACTGCTGAACGGCGTGGTGTTGAAAATGATGCCCACGCCATCGTTAAAGTTGCTATCCTCGCCCAGCAGAATCGGCGCATTGCCTGGCCGTTCATCTACAAAGTAGAACAGCACCTTCGTAGCGTTGCTAGCGCCCGAGACGGTCAGCAGCACCTGCCCAACTGGCAAGATGCGCACTGCAGGCTGCAGCGGATCGGGCTGCGAGGGCGTCACGTTCAGTGAGCCGATAGTCGGCGCTAGGGCTGAGTCGGTGAAGACAATCAGGCGTGGTGTCTCTGCCGTTTGATTGTTAGCCGCCACAGCTACCGCCCACAGCTGTGCCGAGAGATTCCCGGCTATGACGAGCCATTGCACGGCAAAGCCATCCTGCGGGGTGCTGCTCTCGCCAATCAGGACGGGCGCGCCCGCCCCGATTTGCTGCAGGAAGTAGCTGACGCGAACCGCCCCACTGACGCCTGTGGCGCGCAATGTGACCATACCCGTAGCCACTTGGAACTGCCCGGCGCCGCGCTGCACGGATGGCTCTATCGAGAGGCCGCTGATGCTCGGGCCTATGGGCGTAGGCGTGCGCGGCGCAGTCGGCGTGACGATGACAGGCTGACGCGGCACGCGCAACGCCTGCCCGACGAGGATCACATCCGGGTTGGTCAGGCAGTTTGCTTGTATCAACGCGGCGACAGTCGTGCCGCTGCGCGAGGCGATGTTCGCCAACGTGTCGCCCTGCCGCACGAAGTATATCGGCCAAGTCGTATTCGGGATGCAGGCGGGCTGCGTCGGCGCGACGAATGGCGGCGTGTTAGTGGGCAGGCTGAAGGTCGGCGTAGCCGTTACCACAATTATGGGCGGCGTCACAAGCACGAAGGGCGTTGGCGTTGGCACAGCAGAGACTCCTAAATTACAAGCGAGCGCCGCCAGAGCCAACCCGATTAGACTCAGCGCGCCGCGAAACTTCCTTTGAAGATCAGTTATGCGTCTCATTGGCACCTCATCCTTAATCCACTTCTTGCTAGATCGACGTCCTGCCATGCAGCCAACGTTCCGTGCGCGCCATGCCCTCTTCAAGCGTTGTGGCAGCCTGCCAGCCCAGCAAGGCTGAAGCTTTGGCCATGCTGTAGGTCGCTTGATGTGAGAGCATCCGCAGGTAGCCCGCCAAGTCGAAGGGCGTGCCGCGCAGGCGTGTGAGGGCAGTCACCAGCGGCGCGATGCCGATCAAGAGCGAGGCAGGCACGGCGATGCTGCCCGATCGATCTGCCATGCGTGCGTAGTACCCCAAAAATTCTGCCCACGTGGGCGCAGGATCGGGCGCAGCATTGAAAATTTCGCCAACTGCTTTCGGATGCTCAGCGACGCAGATCAGCAGGTCGCACAGATCGCCAATGTAGATTGGATGCGCCTTGCCGCGCCCGCCATCCACCAACGGAATCGGTGCGCGCCGTGCTAGATCGTACAACTGGCGCGACCAAAACTGCGAACCCTCACCATACACATAAGCAGGGCGGACAATCGTGAAGGGCAGCGCCAGGCGCCTCGCTTCTGACTGTACCACCCGCTCGCCTAGCGCTTTGGAGAGCGCATAATAGTCGTCGCGGGATGGCTGCAGCGGCGCATCCTCGTACACAAGGCCGCGCACCGTGAAGCCGTACACCGCAATCGTGCTGACGTGGACGAAGCGCGCGCAGCCCGCTTGGTTTGCCGCCCAAACCGCATTCTGGGCGCCGAGCACGTTCACGTTGTAGGTGTAGGCAGCTGTACCGTTCATTGCAGCTGCCACGTGGAAAAAAAGCTGGCAGCCGCGCGCTAACTCGGTCAAACGGGCCCGATCTTGCACATCGCCTGCCACTACTTCGGCGCCCAGCCTAGCCAGCACAGCGCCTTTACGCGGCGTCCGGCACATGGCGCGCACAGCGATGCCGCGCCGTAACAGTTCAGCCGTCAGCGCTGCCCCAATGAAGCCGTTTGCACCCGTCACCAGTGCGCTTTGGATGCTCATCCTGTGTGATGCTGCGCTCGCCAACATTTTTTCAAGTTTACCATAGAGGCGCGCGCCTTGTGTAGCGCAACCGCCTGCAAAAAAGGCTTGAAGATTTGTTAAAAAGCGGCTGAGTTGGCACCGCCTGTGGTACAATGGCGTAGCCCCCTGCCAAAAAGTACGCTTTGGGCAGGCGAGATGTGTAAGTAAAGCAGAGCTTTCAGCATGAGGCACGACACATGAAGCGCTGGCAAAGCGTGCTGTTGGGAATAGTTATCAGCGTGGCGACCCTCGCCTATGCACTGCATGGCAACGATCTCTCGAAAATCGGCGACGAGCTGTGGAGCGGGCGCTATGTGTGGGTGCTGCCATGTGGCGCGCTGATCGGGCTGGGGCTGTGGTTTCGCGGTCTGCGCTGGCGCTTTCTGCTCAACGAGCGCATCAAGGCGGCGCACAGCTTTCATATTACTAACATCAGCTACTTTCTGAACGCCTGGCTGCCACTGCGCTTGGGCGAGGTAGCGCGTGCCTATCTCGTCACGCAGCTGAAGCCGCCCATCTCGATGTTCACGGCGCTCAGCAGCGTGGTGGTGGAGCGCTTAATCGATTTACTGGCGGTGGTCGTCCTGATTGTGATCGCCGTCCAACTGACGGATGTGCCAAGCGAGGTGCAGGTCAGCGCGCAGCTGATCGGCGTTATCTCGGTGGCGGGCATGTTCGTCTTGGCGTTTTTTGCGGCGCGGCGGCACTTGGCACACGCGATTGTCAACTTTTTCCTGAGGTTTCTACCCTTTTTGGAGCGGCTGGGCGTGCGGAGCCTGGCTGATAAAGTGTTGGATGGCATCGCGCCGCTTGGCTCGGTTCGCGGGGTGAGCTATTCATTGTGGTGGTCGCTGTGGGCGTGGGCGACCTCGATCGTGGCCGGCTATGTATTGCTGTTCGCCTTCTACGATCAGCCGAATTGGGCGGCGGCGCTGCTGATGATCGCGGCGGCAGCGTTGGCGATTGCCTTGCCGGCTGTGCCAGGCAGCGTCGGGCCATTTGAGGCGGCCGTTATCGTCGGGCTGCAGCTGAGCGGCATGATCGATCCCGCTAACGGCCTGCCGCAAGAACGCGCCTTCGCCTTCGCCGTCGTGCTGCACCTGGTCAACGCTGCCTGCTACGTGATTCTGGGCTACATCGGCTTGCTGCGGGAGCGCGTCTCACTGGGCCAGGTCTTCCGCGCTGCCCGCACTGCCGTTGGGCGCAAGCCCGCCCCGCAAGCCATCACTGAGACACCTACTACAGAAGGATGAACACTGAAGTGTCTGAGTCCGCAGAGAGACGTCCGCTCAAAATCTTGATCAGCTTGCTCTACTATGTGCCGCACTACACGGGCTATACCATTCACGTGCAGGATGTGGCAGAGGCGCTAGCCGCGCGCGGCCATGAAGTGACTGTGCTGTGCGCGCGTCACAACCTCGACCTGCCAAGAGATGAGACGATCAATGGTGTGCGCATCGTGCGGCTGTGGGCACCGATCAAGCTCAGCCGCGCTATGCTGATGCCTTTCTACCCGATCGCGCTCTACGCCTTTATGCGCAAGTACGACCTGATCTTCACCAACACGCCGATGTTCGAGACGTGGATCGCGGCGATTATCGCAGCGCTGACGGGCAAGAGCATCGTCAACACGCATCACGGCGACCTAATCCTGCCACCTGGCTTGAAGAATCGTTTCATCCAGTTCGTCACCTTCCAGCTCTACAAGATCATGGCGCGCAGCGCCTACCGAATCATCGCCTACAGCCAGGATTATGCTGATCATAGCTACTACTTGCGCCCGTATATGCACAAAGTCGTGCCGAACTATCCGCCGATCCGCATCCCACAGCCGAATCCTGAGCGCGTCCGCGAGTTGCGCGCCCAATGGCAGAAAGAGGGCGGGCCGATCATCGGCTACTCAGGCAGGTTTGTGCAGGAAAAGCGCCCCGATCTCCTGATTCGCGCGCTAGAGGTCATCAACCGTAAATATCCGAATGCGCGGATCGTCTTCGCGGGCCAGTACAACATCCCCTACGAGGACACCTGGCAGCGCCATCAAGATTTGGTGCAGAAATACCACGATCAGCTGATCTTTCTCGGCGTGATCACTAGCCGTGAGGCGCTGGCCAACTTTTACGCGGCGTTGGATGTGCTGGTGCTGCCCAGCGATACCGAGTGCTTCGCCTTGGCGCAGGTGGAAGCGATGCTGTGTGGTACGCCTGTCGTGATGAGCGATACACCAGGTGGCCGGGTGCCTGTGAGCGCCACCGGCATGGGCAAAATTGTGCCGCGCGGCGATTGGCGCGCCTTTGGCGAGACGATCTGTGAGGTGATTGAGAATCGGGAGCGCTACCTCAGGCCGCGCCACGAGATCGAGGCGATCTTCAGCTTCGAGCGCACTATTGATACCTACGAGCGCATCTTCCACGAGGCGGCGCAGCACAGCCGCATTAAGCTAGCTGACTTTCACGCCCGCAACGGCGAGGTAGGCAAATAAGCATGCTCGACGAGGCAGCTCTCCTACGTCTGACGCGCAACGAGGCGGATATGGCATTCAAGAAGCGCGTCCGCTGCGTTTTTGAGTGGCTGCAGCCCACTGACGACAAGACTATCCTCGACTGCGGCTGTGGGCGCGGCTTCTACCTGAACATGATTCGGACAGTCAGCGCATGCAAGCTCTACGGCCTGGAACTTGAGCCTGAGATCATCGCTAAGGCGCATCGAACCCTTGCAGGCTTGCCAGATATCACGCTGGTGCGCGCCAGCATTTACAATCAGCCCTTCGAAGATGCTAGCTTTGATGGTGTGATCCTCTCCGAAGTGCTGGAGCATCTCGACGACGATATACGCGGCTTGCGCGAGGTCTACCGCGTGCTGCGGCCCGGCGGTGCCGCAGCGATCACTGTGCCCAACGCGGATTATCCATTCTGGTGGGACCCCATCAATAAAACGCTGGAGACGCTCGGTTTGCCGCCGATCAAGCACGGCCTGTTGGCTGGCATTTGGGCGAATCACGTGCGGCTGTACACGAAAGCGCGCTTACGCTATGTCGTCGAGGCGGCAGGCTTCATTGTGGAGGAGGAGCGCGCCTTCACACACTATTGCTTCCCCTTCATCCACAATTTGGTGTATGGCATTGGCAAGCCGCTGCTGGAGAGCGGCGCCTTACCCAAGCGCATGGCGCAGGCTGCCGATCGCACTGCCTTCGATCAGAACAGCGGCAGCCTGCTCAACCCGATCAACCTCGGCATAGCCGTTCTGAACTGGTTCGATCGACCGAATCGGCTGAGCGAGCCAGAGGGTATCTCGACGGTCAATTTGGCGCTCAAGGCGCGCAAGCCTGTTTAGGCGCCGTTCAGGCGGTCGATGCGGCGCTGCAGATAGGGCGAGAAGTAACCCTTGTAGCGCGCCTGCAGTTCCGGCAGGCGCCAATCGTCACCCGTGATCACGCCGCGACAGTTCGGGGCGCCGCACAGGCACGTCATGCGGAACTCAGGATCACCGTCGCACATGGCGTAATCAAAGCAGACTTCCTCGCCCGCCTCGATATCGCGCAGGGCGATCAACGTGATCTGGCCTTGCAAGCCCGCGTTTGGACTGCAGGAATGGTTAGCGCAGTCGGCAAGGTCGTCTATCATGCCGCTGGTGAGGTGCAAGTCCTCTTCAACTTGAATTGAGCGATGCTGCGCCATCTCGGGCAGAGTGCGCAAGGTCGCCGTATCCACCACGATGCCGCCCCACACCACAAGGAGCTCGCCTTTGGCGATGGGCGCTGTCGCGATGAGAGTGTAGCCTGCCCCTTCGGTCAGCTTACGGCTGATGTGAGGATGATTCCAAGCTATGCGCCGCGTCATGTTCAGGATATCTGCTGTGAGTACGTTCCTTCAAAAGGGCATTTCATTGCTAGCGTAGTCGGCCTCAGGTGAGTCGGGCTGCTCAATTTTGCGGATGCGCAGCTCAGCGTTCTCCAATTTTTGCTGGCAGAAGGCAAGCAAGGCGCGCCCGCGTTCGTAGAGGGCTAGCGACTCTTCAAGGCTGAGCGTCCCGCGCTCCAGCTGCTCGACAATTTCGCTCAGGCGCTGATAAGCTTCCTCAAAACTCTGAATAGGGGGGAGCTGGCTCATTCGGTCTCGCTTTCGGCTGAATCGGCTTGCACAAAGCGCGCTTGCACGCGCGCGCGTAGACGTCCATCGGCGAATTGTACGTCAAGATCGCTATCTAGGGTAGCCTGAGCGGCGCGAGTCAGGCGAGCGCCCGTCTTAGGATTGCTCAGGATGGCATAACCGCGTGCTAACAGGCTGAGCGGATTGGCTTGTTCGAGGGCGCGTTGCTGAGCGGCGAGTTTTTCAGCGGCACGGCGCAGAGTCATTTGCATGGCGCGTTCAAGGCGCAGAGTGAGCCCATCCAGGCGCTGCACTTCACCCTGCAGGCGCGCGCGCGGCGAGAGCAACCGCAATTTATGGGCTACATCTACCAGCCTCACTTGAGAGTCCTGCAGGCGGCGCGTCAGAGTCCCTTGCAGCCGCTCGGCATAGCGGGCTAGCTCAACGCGCAAGTTGGCGATGTCGGGTGTGACGATCTCGGCGGCAGCAGAGGGCGTGGGCGCCCGTCGATCGGACGTGCCATCCACCAAAGTGATATCGATCTCATGTCCGACGCCGGTGACCACAGGCGCGCGGGTCGTGCGCAAGGCGCGGGCCAGCGCTTCATCGTTGAAGCACCACAAGTCTTCGGCGCTGCCGCCGCCGCGCACCAGCAGGATCACATCCACACCGAAAGCATCGGCCCGCCGCAACGCTGCGATGATCTGTGGTGGCGCGCCAGCGCCCTGCACGGGCGTGTGGCTCAGCCAGATTTCAGCGAGCGGATAGCGCCGCCGCAGCACATTGCAGACGTCCTGGAAGGCGGCGGTGCTCTCTGAAGTGACCACGCCGATGCGGCGTGGGAAAAGCGGCAGCGGGCGCTTGAGCTGCGGGCTAAACAGCCCTTCAGCCTCCAGCTTTTGCCAGAGCAGGCGCAATTGGGCAGCTAAATCGCCTTGCGCCGCAGCGAGCTGCACGGCATCGGCATAGAGCTGATAGAGCCCGCCTTGCTCATAGACGCTGACCTTGCCGTGTGCCAGGATTTTCTCACCATCGCGCGGCTGATGCACCAAGTGCGCCACTTTATCTCGCCAGATCACGACGCGCAGCTCTGCATAGGCATCTTTGAGGGTGAAGTAGAGGTGCCCGCTGCCCTGGCTGCGCAGATTCGAGACCTCGCCTTCCACCCAAATATCTTGCAGCGGCGTATCGCGCTCGATCAGGCGGCGCAGATAGCCGTTCAGGGCACTGACGCTGAAGGTTTCAGGCATAGCAACTCACTTTTTGTGAAGACAGCACCAGCTTAGCACATCTCGGCGCGCTTGCACAAGCAAAAGGGCAGCCTGCGGGCTGCCCTGTGCTGTTGGCTCTTGGGCAGCACCTAGCGACGGAAGCGCAGCACTTCGGTGACACAGGCTGTCGGGATGTATAGCCATTACGCGGGCCTGCCGCAAAGACTTCTGTCCGCTCGCTGAAGGGCCCAACTTGCCCAGCTGCAGACTTGGGATTGACGAACTGGGTCTGGCTTTTGCGCAGATGTGCCGAGATCAGGAAGTTCACATCAGGGCTTTGGAAGACGGCCACGTCGCAGGTGATCTCTACCATCGCAAAGCTTGGCGAGACAAGGATACCATTGTGGCCGCACTGCTTGTTCATCGGAGCAAAATTCGGGATTGACGAGTAGGCCTGCATCCAAGTGGCATCGGGCACAGTCGGAAAGGTGAGCGTGATCGTCACGCCGCCACCGACGGTTGGCACGAGCGAGCGAAAGTACAAAGCAGCGTCAAAAATCACTACGAAACGTCCACAATACCGCTGAACGCGAAAACGAACCAAAGAGCGGCTAGCACTCGAAAAGTGCGCTTAAGAAAAGTTATGCTGGCATCCTCCTCCCTGCTAAAGAGCGTTGCAAGGGTGAGCTGTTGCTCATGATGCACTCGTTTTTCTGCAAATATCAATCAAAAGCTGTTAAAAAGCCGTAAAAGCTCAATGCTTTGTTAAATGACCAAGCGGTACCGCAATCGCTCGAGCGCGTAGACGCAGGCTCAATACTGGTATAATTTGAGATCAAGCGACCCTAGTTTTCACGGTGGAGACATGAGCCAAGCCAATTCCATCTTCACGGAGCGCCAAATGGCAGCTCTGCGCCTGATCTGCGATACGCTAGCGCCCGCCCTCGCCATCGATACACCCGACCCGCACGGATTTTACGCGCGGCCTGCCAGTGCCCTGAATGTCCCTTCGCGCATCGCTGAAATCTTGCAGGAAGCCGCCCCTGAGCGTCTCGATCAGATCAGATTGGTGCTAGAGGCGCTGACTCAGCCGCTGGCTAACCTCTTGCTCAGCAGGCAGGGGCGCTCGATCCTCGAGATGGACTTGAACGAGCGTACGGCGCTGCTGCGCGCTTGGGCGGATAGCCCGCTCGATCTGCAGCGACGTGTCTTCAGCACCTTCAAGCGCCTGACCCTATTGCTCTTCTACGCTGATGCCGATGGCGCTGGCGAGAATCCGAATTGGGCGGCCATCGGCTATCCGCGCCCTGCTCCGCCGCCGAGCGCGCCCAAGCCGTTGCAGCCGCTGCGCTTGGCAGAGGATACAGTGCTGGAAACCGACGTGGTGATCGTCGGGAGTGGGGCCGGGGGCGGCGTGTTAGCAGCCGAGCTGAGCGCAGCAGGGCTGGATGTGATCGTGCTGGAGAAGGGCGGATACTACGCTGAGCGCGAATTCGATGGCTACGAAGTGCGCAGCCAGGCGCGCATGTTCGAGAAGGGTGGCTTCATGGTCAGCGAGGACTTGGGCATGATGATCCTGGCTGGCAGCACGCTGGGCGGCGGCACGACGATCAATTGGGCGGCCGCGCTTCGCACACCCGATCATGTGCTGGCAGAATGGGCGCGGGACTACGGCGTAGACTTCACGGATGGCTCGTTCGTGCGCGCCCTAGATGCAGTCTCAGCCCGCATCCACGTCACGGAGGATGAGTCGGCGCCGAACCCGCGCAATGCGGTCTTGGTGCGCGGCGCAGAGGCGCTCGGCTATACCGTCAAGGTGATTCCGCGCAATGTGAAGGGCTGTGCCGACTGCGGCGCCTGCGGCTTCGGATGTGCGCACGGCGCCAAGCAGGGGACGCTCAAAACGTATTTACAAGATGCCTGCCAGCATGGCGCGCGGTTTGCCGTCGGCGTCCATGTGGATCGGGTGTTGATTGAAGAGGGCATTGCTTGCGGCGTAGAGGGGACGGCGCGCATAGAAGACGGTCGGCTGGCCCGCCTGACGGTGCGCGCGCGTGCGGTGGCGGTCTGCGCAGGTGCGCTGCACACGCCGGCGCTGCTGCTGCGCTCAGGCTTGACCAACGCGCACATCGGGCGCAACTTGCACCTGCACCCCAGCACGGGCGCCTTCGGCTTCTACGCCGAGCCGATCAATGGCTGGTCGGGCGTCATGATGAGCCACTATGTGCCGCAGTTCAACAATTTAGACGGGCAGGGCTACGGCGTGACGCTTGAATCGGCGCCCGGGCACTCAGGTTTGGCGGCAGTAGCCCTGCCCTGGCAGGATGGTCTGCAGCACAAGCAGGCAATGGCACGTTACGCCCACATGGCAAACATCTTGATCATCACTCGCGACCGCGATGGCGGCGTCGTGCGCCTGAAGCGCGACGGATCGCCCGCCATTTTCTATCGTCTATCGTCGTATGATCGAGCGCACTTGCTGCGCGGGGTGCTCGAGGCGCTGCGCATCCATCATGCGGCGGGCGCTGAGGAGCTCGCCGCGCCGCATCATCGCGTGCCCGCGTATCGGCGTGGCGAGGGGAGCTTTGAAGCGTGGCTGCAAGCGGTGGCTGGTGCAGGGCTGCCGAACAATGCTTTTATCTTAGGCAGCGCGCACCAAATGTCCTCGTGCCGCATGGGCGCCAATCCTGCGCGCGGCGCGATTGCACCTGATGGCGAGACCTTCGAGGCGTGCAATCTGTTCGTGGCCGATGGCAGCGCCTTGCCAACGGCTTCGGGCGTTAACCCGATGCTGACGATCATGTCTGTAGCATACCTTGTAGCGCAGCATATCAAGGCCAGGCTGTGCTGAATTCAGCCCTTAGTGGCGCCGGCAGTCAGGCCGCGTATGATGTAGCGCTGCACAAAGAGTGTGATGATCAGCACTGGCAGCGTGATCACCACTGCCGCCGCCATCAAGCCGCCCCAATCCACACTGGCGTACGTCAGGAAGTTGAAGATGGCGATGGGCAGTGTGCGGGTGTGATCATCAGCCAGCACCAGCGAGAACATGAAGTTGTTCCACGAGAAGATGAACGCCACAATCCCGGCTGTGATCACGCCAGGCATTGAGAGCGGCAGCGCCACGCGCAAAAAGGCGCCGATCGGCGTGGCTCCGTCGATCTTGGCTGCCTCTTCCAGTTCAATCGGCAGCTCTTCATAGAAGGCGATCATGATCCAGGCGATGAACGGCAGCCCAACCAGCATATGGCTCAAGATGAGCGGCGTGAGCGTGCCAATCATCCTCAGACGGCTGAAGATGATGTACCACGGGATCAAAAAGGTGATGCCTGGCACGATGCGCGCCGTCAGCAGCACGACGCCCAACCATTGCAGGCGGAACCGCGCAATGGCATATGCTGCCGGCAAGCCCAGCACTAGCGAGAAAAGCGTGGAGAGCACCGCTACCGCAAAGCTGTTCAGCAAGTAGCGCAGGAACTCATGCTGCTGAAAGACGTTCTGGTAGTTTTCGAGCGTCGGCGTGAAGGCGAAGATATTGCGCGTGTTGGTGATATCTACCTGTGTCTTGAACGAGCTGAGCAGCATCCACAGGAAAGGCGCCAGAAAGAGAAACAGCACAACAGCAATCACAGTATAGCGCAGCGCGCCCAGCAGAGCCTGTCGCAAGCGACGCTGTTGTGTGTGAAAGCTGACAGCCTGTTGTGACATAGGGACGGCATAATTCGTGGTCATAGTGCGGCTCCCCAGCGGCGGCGAAAGCGGATGAAGAACAGGCTGACGCCCAGAATCAGGGTGAAGAAGACTACCAGCAGGCTGGAGGCTTGCCCAAGTTGGAAATACTCGAAGGCTTGGATGTAACCATACGTGTTGATCGTCTCTGTAGCGAAGCCCGGGCCGCCGCGCGTCATGGTGTAGATGATGTCGAAGGTTTTGAGGGCATCGATCGAGCGCAGCAGGGTGGCTGCAATGATGGTCGGGAAGAGCAAGGGCAAGGTCAACCTGGTGAAGCGCTGCCAGGCACTGGCGCCGTCCACGCGGGCAGCCTCATACGGCTCTTCGGGCAGCGCCGATAAGCCCGCCAACAGGATCAGCGCCATGAGCGGCGTCCACTGCCAGATATCTACCACTGCCAGCCATAGCAGCGCCGTTGAAGAGCTGCCCAAGAAATCCTGCCGTGGCAAGTTCAGCGCCTGCAGCAGAGCATTCAGCGCGCCGATGTTGGGCTCATACAACAGCAGCCAGGCCATCCCAATCGCCACCGGAGTAGCCACCATCGGCAGCAAGATCAGCGTCTTGACCAGGTTGTGCCCGAGGAATTTGCCGTTGATGAGCAGTGCAATCCCCAAGCCCAGCACTAGCTCTGCACCGACGGCAATGCCTGTGAAGATGAAAGTACGCGCCACAGCATCGCCGAAGCGCGGATCGCGTGTGAGCAGACGCTCGTAATTGCTTAGCCCGACGAACTCAGGCGGGCGGCGTGCTGAGCCGCTCCAGGTGTGCAGGCTCAAGTAGCTGGTGTAGAGCAATGGCACGATCATCATGGCGATCACGAAGACGATCGAGGGCAGGATAAACGTAGCGCGAATGTGACGGTTTAAGAAGCCCATGTCAGCCTGATGTCATGGATACAAAAGTGCGCCCTCTGCTGAGAGACAGAAGGCGCACCTGCCGACTATTCAGCTAGCGGTCTTCGCGCAGGAAGGCGTTGAACTGCTCGTGTGCTTCCTTGAGCGCGGCCTCAAGATTGCCGCCCTCAATGGCGACCACAATCGGCGCACCGACGATATCGCGAGCGCGCCCGACGCTGATCACGCGCGGACGGTCATAGCCGACGCCGCGCGCTGCCTGCAGCTTGGCCACTTCAGCATACTCAGTCGGGAAGCCCGACAGCCCTTCTGGCGACTCCCAAACGGAGTTGCGTGGGCCAGGATTGCCGCCCTTCTGCAGTTCCATCACGACAGGCGCGCTTGTCGCCCATTTGACGAACTCCCAAGCTGCTTCCTTGTTCTCAGAGAGCTCATTGATGCCCAGCGCCCAAGAGGTGATGTTGTACTGATTAGCGCCTGCCGGGCCAGCCGGGAACGGCGCGAAGCCGATGTTCTCAGCCACAGTCGAGCGCATTGGGTCGGTAGCGTTCAGGAACAGGCTGTCGGCGTCGATCCACATGGCGGCCTTACCCTGTTGCAGCACGGCCACTGCTTGAGGCCAGCTCATGTTTGTAGTGCCCTGCGGCCCATACTCACGCAGCAGGCGTCCGTAGAACTCGTAAGCCGCAAGCGCCTCGGGCGTATCCAAACCGGAAGTGCCGTCTTCTTTTGTCCAGTCGGCGCCGAAGCTGTAGAGGAAGCTGCTGAATTGTGTCACAGCCGCCGCGCGCTGCCCGCGCATAACGATGCCCGCAACGCCATTGGCAGGATCGTTGAGCGCTTTGGCAGCAGCCTCGAGCTCTTCAAGGGTGGTTGGGGCGCTCAAGCCCTTAGCCTCGAACAAGTCTTTGCGGTAGTAGACCACCTGGCGCTCGGTCACGATCGGCACGCCGAAGACCACGCCTTCAAAAGTGACCGTCTGGCGAGCTGCCTCTTGGAAGTCGTTCCAATTCCAGTCCGTCTCAGACTCGGCCAACGCCTTCAGGTCGAAGAGCCAGCCGTTCTTGGCGAAGAGCCGCCCTTCCTGCAGCGGGCGGAACATAAAGGCATCGGCGGTGCTGGTACCGCTGGTCAGGCCGACCTGCAACTTCTGCGAGAGCTGATCCTCGAAGTAGCTCTCGATGCGCAGCGACATGCCGCTAGCCTGCTCAAAGGCGGGGATCAGACGTTGGATCGTGTTGTTCCACGGGTGGTTAGCAAAGATCAGGCGCAGCTCGGTGCCGGCGAACTTATTGCTCACACCCGCCGTCAGCGGATTATCCTGCGCAGCCATTGGCATGGCGGGCAAGAGCATCGCGAAGGCAAAAGCAACAACAACAGCAAGACTTACAGCTTTTAAAGAGATCGGTTTGCGCATAGCGAAAATCCTTGTTGCGGTTAAAAACGGATTTTGTTCTGAACACACGCTCAGTTGCTATCAATAGTAGCACATTTTACCGAGTGTACAAGGTTGTCCGCTGTTGTTATAATCGCCACAGTTTAACAAAAATCTAACTCTTAGTGGACGCAAACGAGGTGAAATGCGAGCAAGCGAAAGACGCAGATCGTTCATGGCGCAGCTGCGCGCCACCGAGCCGCCACCGCCCTGGCGGCTGACCAGCGGGGCTATCTTTGTGCTGGCGCACGTCCTGTTTTCGATAGTTTGGCTGCTCTCGGTCAGTGTGCTAGCCGATGAAGCGCAGAGCGGCGCGCCCTCGCCGCGTACCCTAACGCTCAGCGCCCTGCTGACGGCACTGGTCATCACGCTGGGCATTGGGCAGTGGGCACGCCGGCGCTTTGGCAGCAACTGGCTGAAAGTTTTGCGCTTGCTCTCGCCCAGCCAGCCGTCGGCGCTCTTGGCTGTCTTGATGTTCTGCTTAGGGCTAGCTTGGGCGATTGATCTAGGCGGCAGGC
Organism: Aggregatilineales bacterium; assembly: GCA_046719055.1. Taxonomy (GTDB): domain Bacteria; phylum Chloroflexota; class Anaerolineae; order Aggregatilineales; family UBA2796; genus CP2-2F. The sequence goes on from JBDNDQ010000022.1 coordinate 28,452, forward strand.
TGCTGAATCTGACGGCAGGTCAGATTGTGCCGCCAACGCTGGAAGTGTTGCGGCAAGGCGAGGTGTTCGGCTTCATTTTGGGCGCCCTGTTGGCGGTGATCTTCCAGCCGGTGGCGGAAGGGCTGCTCTTCAGCGGCATGCTCTATCCAAGCGTGGCGCGCGCCAGCGGCGACAACCGGATTGCTATCGTGGGCCTCGCCTTGCTGTATATGCTGGTCTCGCTGCTCACCTCGAGCTCACAGGGGCAGTGGTATGCGCTGGTGCAGCCCTTCTTCATGATGCTGGTCGTGCTGTGCACCCGCGCCTACACCCAGTCGACCCGCTCAGCGATTGTAGCGCGGGCGGCCTTCGGCGTTTTCTTCGTCCTGGCGGCGCTCTTCAGCGCGGGATTTGCTAACTTGCCGGTGGCAAGCTAGAGGCGAGCATGCTCGAGGCGGAAGTGCGCATCAGCTTGTTCTACACAGTTGCGCTGAAGGGCGACTTGGCGCGCCTGCCGCGCATATTCACCTTCCTGAATCGGGCGCGCGCTGCAAGCGGCCGGCTACCGCTTTTAGTGGATATGGGCTGCACATGCGCCCCTGAGGCGTGGATTTGCCAAGCCACTGCCGGGCGCGGTATGCTTGTGGCGATGGACAGCATGGGCTACGATGCTTTCCATGTGGGCGTGCGCGATCCGCTCTATCAAGCGCCACACATCATCGAAGGGCTGCAGCGCCTGATCTTGACGGGCTTTGCGGCAGGGCCTTGGTCGGCGCGCGTGAGCCGACAAGGCGTGCAGATCGGCTTTGCCAATGGCGCTCAGATGGCGCGCGCGGCTGCTGATCTGCCCGACGTTGACCTGTTAATCGGCTTGCGCTACACGGAGCAAGAGGTGATACAGGCTGAATGGCGTGCACCGCAACGTTGGCTGCTCTTCGATTGCGGCGTAGAGCAGGCTCACATTGGGCGGCTGGATGTAGTGCTTCTGCCGGAGGCGCCTTACCTGAGCGTGCAGGGGCACTCTAGGCTCAACTTGCCCGATGAGACGCCACCCGATCCGACTATCAGCGGTGTGATCGAATTCGTGCAGCGTGAGGCGCGCTACGCCGAACGGAGGCGAGAAGGGTCATGATCTCACAAGCAGAGCTAGTTGACCGCTTGAACAAATTCTTCAATGTAGCTGCCTTCGATGAGAGCGGCGACCGCCGTTATTTGCCGCTGGGCTATGAGTCCATGATAGAGCGCTACTTTGCTGAGGGTTTCCTGAATGGCACCTTCAACGGGCTGATGCTAGATAACACGGCGCAGGTTGGGTGCGTCTACCTGATCGTTTTCCCCTCCACGCACGTGCTGGATACAATCATCGCCAAAGAGGTGGAGCGTGGCGCGCCTGGCGCCCTGATCTTCAGCCACCACATGGCCGATTATAAAGAGAACAGCGGCACCTTCACTTACATCGGTGAGGCGCACCTTCAAGAGCTGCGCGAACATCATATCAGTTTCTATCTGTGCCACGCCCCACTGGATTGCCATCCGCAAATTTCGACGTCGGGCGCGCTCGCCAATGCGCTTAAGCTCAAGGAGCAGGCCCGCTTCGCCGAGTATCATGGCGGGATGTCTGGCGTCTATGGGAATGCCAACGGCATCGGCTTCCACGAGTTCGCCAAGCGCGTGGCAGAGCTCAATGGCTTGCCGGCACTGCGCTATCACGCTGTGCGCCACAACGGTCGAGCTGTGAACAAGGTAGCTGTTGTAGCGGGCATGGGCGGCACACCCGATAATCTGCGCGAGGCGGCGCTGCTAGGCTGTGATACTTTCGTCACGGGCGAATGGTGGCTGCTTGGGCAGGGCGAATTTCAGGCGCGCACACGTGAAGCCATGCGCGAGCTGCTCAAGCATCTAGATATCAACATCATCGGCAGTTCGCACTACTCCAGCGAGGCGCTTGTGCTGCGCGATACATTCTACGATTGGCTGCGCAGCAATATTCCGTCGATCGATCCGATTTTTGTACCAGAGATCGATGCGTGGCGCTGATATGCGGCGATTTTTGGCGCTGTGGGTCCTGATCGGTCTGCTGAGCGCGACTCCGATCCTTGCGCAGGAGGAAGGTCTAGCGATCATCACCTCGCCGGCGCCTGCCCAGACTCTGATCGGCGTGGTGAACGTGCAAGGCACAGCCGCTAGCCCGAATTTCCAGCGCTATCGGCTTGAGTACGCCGTGCAGGGCAGCCTGGAGCCTGAGTGGTTCTCAATTGTGGAGATTGCACAGCAAGTCACCAACGGCACACTGGCTCTCTGGGACACAACTGCGCTGCCGGATGGGGTCTACCAGCTGCGTCTGCGCGTCTTTTTGCGCAGCGGCGCCGTGCTGCAGACCGTTGTGCAGGGCTTGAATGTGGTGAACCGAACCGCCACCGCACTACCGACGCTGCCGCAACCTACCACCCCGCAGCCCACTGCCCTACCAACGCTCGGCCCGTCGCCCACCTCGCTCATTCAGCAGCCGCCAACACAGCCGCCGCGCCCGACAATCGCTGGCATTGCGCCGACGCCCCTGCCGCCCAGCCAGGGTCAGCGCGCTATGACGCAAGCGGCACTCGTCTTGCAAGCTTTGCAGGGGGCTTTTTGCAATGGCGCGCTGTTCACCCTGTTCGCCTTCGGCATCTTTGGTGTGTATCGTCTATTTTACGTACGTGTGCGTCCGCGCTTGCGGCGTTGGCTCTCGGATGGCAGTGAGTGATGGGCACGCGGTCTCTGATCGTTGCGCTGCTGATCGGCATCGCCCTGACCGTCAATGTAGTTGCCTCTTACCAGCTCTTTACGCGACCGTACCCTGGCTTCAACGATTACTTGACAGTCTGGGAAGCCTCACGCCTCTTTTTCTACGCAGGGCACGATCCCTACAGTGCCGAGACCAGCCTCGCCATACAGAGGCGCATTTTTGGGCGCCCTGCCCTGCCGAATGAGCAACCTAATCACTTTGCCTATCCATTCTACGCGATCTATTTCGTCTATCCGTTCATCCACGCCGAGTACGAATGGGCGACGGCAGCCTGGCTCGTCTTCCTTGAGGTGTGCCTGATCAGCGGGCTGATTTTGCTGCTGGACTTGTTCAAGTGGCGGGCACGTCCGCTGACGATGGCGGGCTTGATCCTCTTCACGCTGTTCGCCTATCCTGCGGCGCGTGGCTTGGCGCTGGGGCAAGTGAGCCACTTGGTGTACTTTTTGCAAGTGGCGGCGCTGTGGGCGTTTGCGCGGCGGCGCGATGGCCTAGCGGGCGTGCTGCTTGCGCTCTCGACTTTTAAGCCGCAGATGAGCGTCTTCATCGTGCCATTCGTGCTGATCTGGGCGCTGTGGCGGCGCCGCTGGCGAATAGTTGGTGCATTTGGCGGGGCGCTGAGCGTGCTGATTGGCTCATCCTTCCTGCTTCAGCCGAACTGGGTCGAGGGCTTCCTCTACCAACTGACGCTCTACCCAACCTACATCGAGGTCTCGACGCCTGTTTGGGTGGTGACGGACTACCTCCTGGGGCTGGGCAGCTGGGCAGAGCTCGGCTTGAATGGGCTAGGTGCCCTGATCATGCTGTGGGCGTGGCGGGAAGCGCTGCGGCGAGGTACCGTTGGTGACTTCGCGTGGGCGTTCATGCTCACGCTAACGCTGACACATCTGATCGGTTTGCGCACGGCGACACCACACTTTGTAGTCTTTCTGCTGCCACTGACCTTCTACCTGCGCGGTTGGGCGCGCCAGCGGCGCTACAATGCCATACTAATCACGTTGGCGGCACTTTTTGCATTGCCGTGGCTCTACTTTCTGCTGACTATCGGTGAGGGCAAGTTTGAGCATCCGACGCTGTTTCTGCTGCCTTTCCCGGCACTGATTGTGCTGATCTTCACCCGCCGTCAGTGGCAGATAGCTGCGCTCGATTGGTCAGTCTAGGGCCGCAAGCGCGCCAGCCATCACAAGGCCAGCTCCGCCAGCAGGCGCACAGCGCGGAGATCGTTTGTCTGCAAGTTGAGGGTGGTGATCGGGGCGTCGCGCCAGGCGGCAAGCCGATCGGCGATCCGCTCGGGCGTCCCGCACAGCGCGATCTCATCCACCAGCGCGTCGGGCACGCTCATAGCAGCCTCCATCTTCTTGCCGTCCAGGTAGAGCGCCTGAATCTGCTCTGCGGCTGCCTCGTAGCCGTAGCGGCAAGCCAGATCGTAGTAGAAATTTTTACCGCGCGCGCCCATCCCGCCGATGTACAGCGCCAAGAATGGTTTGACGCTCAAAAAGCACGCTTCTAGGTCGTTCCCAAGCACCACTGGGACGCTCGGCGCGATATCGAACTGGGCGTAGCCCTTGCCATTCCCCGCAGCGGCGAAGCCTGCCTCGATCGCCGCACGGTACTCATCATAGCGATAAGGCGAGAAGAAAATCGGCAGCCAGCCATCGGCGATCTCGGCGGCAAGCTGCACATTTTTCGGCCCGATCGCGGCAAGGTAAACTGGCAGGTCAGGGCGCCCGTGAATGATACTTTTGAGCGGCTTGCCTAAGCCTGTTGCGTCGGCGCCATCGTAGGGGATGCGGTAGAGCTCGCCTGGATGGATGAGCGGGGCCTCGCGGCGGAAGATAGCGCGGACAATCGCTACGTACTCACGGGTGCGCACGAGCGGCTTGCTGTAGGGCTGACCGTGCCAGCCCTCGACCACTTGCGGCCCCGATAAGCCTAAGCCTAGCAGAAAGCGCCCCCCGCTGAGCTGATCGAGTGTGATAGCGGTCATAGCGGTGTTGGCGGGCGTGCGCGCTGCCATCTGCATGATGGCGGTGCCGAGATGGATGCGTTCTGTCAGGGCGCCGAGCCATGCCAACGGCGTCACAGCATCCGAGCCGTATGACTCAGACGTCCAGACTGCGTAATAGCCGAGCCGATCAGCCTCTTGAACCAACTCCAACGGCAACTCGATGCGGGCGCCGCTGTAACCGAGCATTAAACCAAGCCGCATGGTCAAAAAGTCCTCTGGAAAGAAATTTTTTGCCGCTCCTGCGCCAGGGGCAAGAGCGGCAGACTTGAAGCTAAGCGACGGTGATCTCTTGACACAGGTAGACATCTTGGATGGCGTTGAGCAGCGCGACGCCCTCTGCCATTGGGCGCTGAAAGGCCTTACGCCCGCTGATCAAGCCCATGCCGCCGGCGCGCTTGTTGATAACCGCCGTCATGATCGCCTCGCCGAAGTCATCCGCGCCGCTGGCACCACCGCTGTTGATTAAACCGGCGCGCCCCATGTAACTGTTGATGACTTGGTAGCGCGTCAGGTCGATGGGATGATCGGTGGTCAGGTGCGTGTAGATGCGCTCATCCAGCTTGCCGTATGAGGAGCCGCCCGTATTCAGCGCTTTATAGCCGCCGTTGCTAGTCGGCAGCTTCTGCTTGACCAGGTCAGCTTGGATAGTCACGCCCAGATGGTTGGCCTGCCCAGTGATATCCGCGCTCGTCTCGTGATTGACGCCGTTGACCTTGAAAGCGGGATTGCGGGTATAGCACCACAGCACAGTCGCCATGCCTAGCTCGTGGGCGCGGTAGAACGCCTCCGAGACTTCCACCAGCTGGCGCATGCTGAGCTGATCGCCGAAGTAGATAGTCGCCCCGACGGCGACTGCGCCCATATCCCACGCTTGCTCCACCAAGCCGAACATGACCTGATCATGCTTATTAGGGTAGGTGAGCAGCTCATTGTGGTTGATCTTGACAATGAAGGGAATTTTGTGGGCGTATTTGCGCGCCACAGCGCCTAGCACGCCGAAGGTCGAGGCGACAGCGTTGCAGCCGCCCTCGAGAGCTAGGCGCACGATGTTCTCTGGATCGAAGTAGGCGGGATTCTTAGCGAACGAAGCGCCGGCTGAATGCTCAACGCCTTGATCGACAGGCAGAATCGAGAGATAGCCCGTACCTGCCAAGCGCCCTGTGTTGAAGAGCTGCTGCAGGCTGCGCAGCACCTGCGGCGGACGATCGCTGAGCGCCCAGACGCGGTCTACGAAGTCGGGCGAGGGCAGCTGCAGTTGGTCGCGGCTGATGGTCTGGCAGGTGTGTTTGAGCAGGTAGTCGGCTTTCTCGCCGAGCGCCTGGACAATCTGGTCGTAAGTAAGCGCACTGGGCGCGGTTGCAATAGCCATTTTACAAACTCCTTGCACGAGTTGCATGTTGCGCAGAGTATACCGCACTCAGTTGCCAAAACGCACTTCAATCACGCCCGTTATGCTCTGGCAGAAGCGGTCGCCATTCCGCAGCGGCATAACCTCCCAGGCGTAGCGGCCCAAGCCCGTGAAGAGCGCCCGCTTGAAAGTGATGGTGGTCTCTTCGGTGTCGCCGATGAACACATAGCGGTTGGAGGGCGAGAGCAGCCAGATTCGGTAGCCCTCTGCGCCGGTTACAGCTGTCCAGGAGACCTGAGCATCGGTCTGTTGGTCGGCGATCAGCCCAGAGGTGGGCATACGGCGCGCAAAAGTGGCGCAGGCCGGGTCTAGCGTGGCGTCGAGGGCAATGGTGGGTGGGCCGCCGGTCGGAGTAGCGCCCAGCAAGCTGAGGTTTTCAGTGCGGCGTACCGCCGGCGTGACCGTCGGGCGGATATTCATGGGTGGTTGCGTTGGGCGCGGCGTATTGGTCACAAAGGCAGCGGGAGTCCAAGTGGGTGGCAGGGTAAGTGTGGGGCGAGGCGTGTTGCTAGGCGTGAGTGTGGGCGTAAGGGTTGGCTCGGGCGCGCTGCAACCCGTCACAAATGCGCCCACAAGCACAATGAGCAGCCAGTGTCTACAGTTCATAGCTTCAACCTCTCAAGGTGCACTGAGCGCCTCTGCCAGCGAGAGCAATGACCAGATCAGCATCCCGATGCCGACTAATGCGCTGAATAGGACATAGGCGGCTGCCATCTTGCCAACTTGCAGAGGCGTCTCGCTGAAATCGAAGCCGACTAGCAGCCGCCAGCCCAGCCAGTAGAGCGCCAAGCCGAGCACAGCTGTGCCAAGCAACAGCGCATTGGCCACGTTCACGTCAATTTGATCGGCGCGGATGCGGAAGAAGTTGTTGAACAAGACCAATGTGCTCACAGCGGTCAGGATTAGCGCAGCCAGCGCGGCGATCAGGATGCGCGCCCCCCGAGAGCGCTTGCCCAGCCAATGCGCCAGGCGCGCCAGCGGCTCGACTTTGAAGGCGGACCTTGCAGGAGCCTTGCGCTGCTTGCTCATGAGTCTTGCTCACGCGGTGTGAGACTGGGACGGTTGATCATGAATGTGGCGGCGTTCTCGAAGTATGCGCGCATCTGCGTGTAGGCAGGCTCACCGATGCCTGCCTCATCCAGCGCGGCGAGCATAGCCACTACCCATGCATCGCGCTCAGCCATCCCGATGCTGAAGGGCGCGTGGCGCATCCGTAAGCGCGGATGACCGCGCTCAGCGCTGTAGTCAGCTGGGCCGCCGAAGTACTGAATGACGAACAGGCGCAGACGGCGCTCGGCGCCAGCTAGATCGTGCTGAGGGTAAAGCGGGCACAGGATCGGATCATCCTTGACGCGCCGATAGAAAGCCGCGATCAAGCGCTCAATAGCTTCCGCGCCGATTAGCTCATAAACGCTCTTGGTGGCGTGCCGATTCTCGCTCATCAGGGTCTCTTTCATCAGCAACCTGCTCTATATCATAGCGCGTCGGCTAAAGTTTCCACAGCCGGGCGGCTTGTTGGCGCGTGGCGGCGCGCACAGCGCGCGGATCGTCGGGCGGGGTGCGCCACTGCCCGTTGATCATCACGCCGCCAATGTGGACGGGCTCACGCCAGAGGATCAGCTGCTCCAACAGGTTGTGTGCCGTGAGCGGCGTGGGCAGATCAGCGTCAATCAGGATCAAGTCGGCGAGGTAGTTCGGCAGCAGCTTGCCGACCTTCGTCAAGCCCAGCGCTGCCGCGCCGCCTGCAGTCGCCATGTGCCAGACTCGCTCGGCGGGCATGCAGCGCGGGTCTTGAAGGCGCGCCTTATGTATTAGGAAGGCGCTGCGCATCAGGGCGAAGAAGTTATTCACGTAGCCATCGGTGCCCAGCCCAAGCGCGATACCTGCCGCATCCATCTCTGGCAGCGGGGCAAAGCCGCCACCGACCTCGCAGTTAGAGAGCGGCATTGAGGTGACTTTCACGCCGCGCCGCGCCAAGAGCGCAATCTCGGCGGGGCTGATCTGCACACATTGAGAGGCCATAGCCCGCTCGCTCAGCACGCCCAGTGACTCGTAATACTCAAGCGTGCGCATCCCGAAGTGTTTCAGGCAGTATTCAGGCTCATAGGTGCCCTCTGCGCAGTGGAAGTGCACTAGCGCGCCCAGCTCGGCGCCCAGCGTGAAGGCGCGCCGAATAAAATCAGCAGAGCAGGTGAAAGTGGTGTGGAAGCACATCACGCCGCCTAGCAGGGGGTCATGGGCTGTGGCGCGGATGAACGCAGCGTTCTCTTGCAGGCCTGCTTCGCCGTTCTGCGGGCTAACGCGCTCGGTCGCCTCGAAAGAGAGCAGAGCCCGTAAGCCGTAACGGCGCACCACCTCAGCCTCAACCGCTAGACAGCCAGGCAGCGCCATTGGCGCCTCTAGGATGTCGTAAAAGGTCGTGACACCGCTCTGCAAGCACTCTAGGCAGAAGTGCGCTGTCGCCGCTGCGATCATGGCGTGATCGAGCGCATCTTCCACCTGCACCCACCAGTAGTCGCGCAGGAAGCTCCAGAAATCCAGCACCTGCGCCGCAGGCGGGATGCCATGCGCTAAGACGCCATACATATGCGTGTGCGCGTTGACAAAGCCGGGCGCAATAACGCAGCCACGCGCCTCGGTGTGCTGCGCCTGAGGGTATAAGGCGAGCAATCCCTCACGCGTGCCGATCTCTAGCACTTTGTTGCCCTGCACAGCAACCGCCCAATGTGGCTGCGGCGGCTGCAGCGCATCGTAGATCAGCCAATCGCCGCTGATGATGGTGATCGCGCTCATGGGGCGTGCCTTGCCGCATCCGCCTTAGCCAAAATTTGCGCCGCTGTGACGTGATCAGTGACCACAAAGTTCACGATGCCAGAGCGCAGCACGCCCAACAACGGCAAGACTTTATCACTCCCGCCGGCGACTGCAATCACATACTCACGGGCGCGCAGCTCGTCCAGCGTGATGCCGATGGTGCGATCGTCGAAGATTGTAGAGCGGAAGCGCCCATCCAGATCGAAGAAGTAGCCACAGATATCGCCAACGATGCCCTGCTCAGCCATCCGATGCGCCTCTGCCTCGCTGATCAGGCCGCCTAGCACCAGCGGAGAGTGCTCAATCTCGCCGATGCCGACCAGTGCAATGCGCACAGCGCGATACAGCTGGCTAACTGTGCGGATGGCTACAGAGTTCATCAGCATGTTGCGCACAGTGGCATTTTCGACCAGCGCCGGAGCGCTCAGGTAATAGGCTTTGCCGCCAAAGTTCACAGCCAGTTGGCGGGTTAGCTCGTGGGCAAGCGTCTCGTCGTGCTGCGCCGAGACATCACCGAGCAGCTGCACGATGGTCAGGTTCATCGGCAAAGGCGGCGGGCGCATGGCAGCAGTCAGCTCGGCGAGGGTGCGGCCGCGCCCAATGCCAACCACATCGTTCTGTTGGAAGAGCTTAGCCACATGTGCCGCTGCGCCGAAGCCAATACCTTGCCGCATGGTTGCGCTATCGGCGCTGCCGGCGCTGCGCACGATGATGGCGCCGCGCAGATTGAACTTACGGCAAAATACTTCTTCAAGGGCGCTGTCGCGCTGCCGCCAAGGGCTGATGATGATCTGTACGACGCCCTCTTCACGGGCGCGCGTCAGCAAGCGGGAGACTGTCGGGCGCGAGACGCCAAGCACATTGGCGATCTCCGCCTGCGTCAGGTTATCGACGTAGTACATATGCGCGGCTTGGAGCATTTGCTCGTTTGCATCTACATCGTGCAAGCCCTTACACCCTTGCTGCATTGTGCCACAAACATTTGGCATACTTTGACGTAATTATACATGCTTCAGGGCAGGGCGGCGAGTCGAGCGGGCGCGCTAGCGACGTGAACGTTGCGGACGGCTACCTAGCCGTCCGCAATACCTCAGGCGCTCATCAGCTGCGTGTAGAGCTGCTCGGTCTCCGGCTCAATCTCGATCTCGTGTTTATCGAGTACGGCGCGCATCTCGTTGTAGTGGCTAGCTGCCTCGCTGCGCCGCCCTAGATCGGCGAACAAGCTCATGACCCGCCGATGTAAGTCTTGGCGCAGCGGATTCTCTTGCACGGCGCGCTGGAAGAGCGCAAGCGCATGCTCGTGGCGCCCTTCTTCCATACGCACTTCCGCTATCCCGCACAGCGCCTCGATGTAGCCGGCTTGATAGTCCTGGCGGCGTGCCACGATCCAACCTTCGGTGTGCCCCTGCAGGTACGGGCGCTGATACATCTCTACGGCGCTCTGGTAAGCCCGCAGACGCGCTTGGGCAGTTTGGGCAAGCCGCCCTTGCACCAGCAGCGCCACAAAGTCCGTCATGTCGTAGTGGATACGCAGCTTTGGATTGATGCGGTAGTAGCCGCTGTCATGGATCAGCACATCCATGCCCAGCGACTCCAGCGCCTTGTGCAGCCGGCGTTTAGTCACGTGGAAGACATTAACAGCTTGGTCGTTGCTGAGGTCGGGCCAGAAAGCTTGGCAAATCTCGGAGCGCGTTGCGCAGGGCCGCTCCAGCGCAAAGAAGAGCAGTAAGCGCGGCAATGCCCTTCCCAGCCGCCGACCTCATCTTGACCGGTCAGCACTGTGCCAGGCCCCAAGCCTCTGGCGTAGATAGCGGCCTCATCGGCTTGCATCCCGTAGAAATCTTCTGTGATCAGGTCGGCATCGCGCAGCATGACCGCCTTACCGCGCGCGATCAGCGCCAGCCAAGGGAAGCGCGGTAAGCTGCGCCCATTCAGCACAAGCTTGCAGCGGGCGGGCATGTAGTCCACAAGGCGCTCCAGCAGCTGCTGCAGATCGTCGCCGATATCAGCCCGATCGAACTCATCCAGGAAGATCATGAACGGCTCGTCGGTCAGCAGTTCCAGGTCTTGGGCGAAGGCTTCCAGCAGTGCCTCGATGTTGACCGGCTCTTCAAAGCCTACATGATTGATGTTGGCGCCAAAGCTGGGCACCTGCTCCGCCACCTCATGGATGAAACCGTTCAGGAAGGAGCGCACGTCTGTGTCTTCGCTGCCCAGCGCGTAGTAAAAGATTGTGCGCCGCTCATCCGAGAGCAAGCTGCTAAGCAGAACTGCCCGGTAGCGGCTGCTCGCGTGCAGCAGGATCACGCGCGCATCGGCGCTGTAGTGATCGAATGCCTGTGTAATATCCTCAACAATTTGTGCCAGTCCCATGCTTGGTACTCCCTCTTTTTAACGCTTCTAATAGTATAACAACTGTCCCTTGAGAACAGCAAGGTAAGATTTTCGTGGAAAGTGTAACGGCTCACTAAACATTTATTTGACAAGCAGGCTTAGGGCGCGCTGCCAATTGCCTCTGATAGCCTGTTGGCGTACAATTCTGCCAAAGATAGGTTGAGGAGTGCTCTATGCAAATTACGATCAGCCTGAACGGGCAGGCGCACACACTGACCGTGCAGCCTCACGAGACGCTAATGACTGTCCTGCGGCGGCAAGGAATGTTCAGCGTCAAACATGGCTGCGAGACGGGCGAGTGCGGCGCGTGCACCGTCTTGATCGATGGCAAGCCGACGGTCACATGCATCAGCCTAGCCATGACGGCCAACGGCAAGTCCATCACGACTTTAGAGGCGCTAGCCAGCAAAGCACGCGAGATGCACCCGCTGCAGCAGGCTTTCGTAGAGACAGGCGCGATTCAGTGCGGCTACTGCACGCCCGCCCAGATTCTGTGTGCCAAAGCGCTGCTAGATAGCAATCCGAATCCGACTGAGGCAGAGGTGCGCGCCGCCTTCAACGGTGTGCTGTGCCGTTGTACAGGCTATGTGAAGCCTGTGCAGGCAGTCTTACGGGCAGCAGCTATGCTGCGCGGCGAGGACGTGCCGCCCGTCGAGGAAGATGAGCGCGCCACACCGCTGCCTGTCGATCTGCTGCGTCCATTCGGGAGCGATACACCGCACGCGGCTGGCGATAGCCCATCGGGCGGGAACGGTGATGTGCGCACGCAAGCGCCTGTCAAGCCGCTTGTTGTCCCGACTACCGACATACGCGACACAGCCGTGATCGGCAAACCTGAGCACAAGGTCGACGCTGTCAAGCTTGCGCTGGGCAAGCCCGCTTTCGCCGATGATATCGAACTGCGCGGGATGCTCTACGGCGCCCTGATGACCAGCCCGCACGCGCATGCGCGCATCAAGCACATCGATACCAGCAAGGCAAAGGCCATACCGGGCGTCCACGCCGTGCTGACCTACAAAGATGTGCCGCGCGTGATCTATGCCAGCGGCGGGCAGAGCTATCCTAATCCGCCGCCTTACGACCAGGTCAGCCTGGATAGCAAGGTGCGGCACGTCGGCGATCGGGTGGCGATTGTGGCGGCCGAGTCGCCTGAGCTGTGCCAACGCGCCATCGAGGCGATTGAAGTAGAGTGGGAAATCCTGCCTGCCGTCTTCGATCCGCAAGAGGCGATCAGCGGCAACGCCCCGATCATCCACGATGAGCCAGATGCTATCGGCATTCATGATGCCTCGCGCAATATTGTTTGCCACATTCACGCCCAGATCGGCGAGGCAGAGCAGGCGTGGGAAGAGTCCGACCTGATCGTCGAGGGTGAGTATCGCGTCCATCAGGTGCAGCAAGCCTCGATCGAGCCGCATATCGTCATCAGCTACTGGGATGAGGACGAGCGCTTGGTCATCCGCACCAGCACGCAGGTACCTTTCCACGTGCGCCGCATGATCGCCCCGCTGATTGGCTTACCAGTCTCGCGCATCCGCGTGATCAAGCCGCGCATCGGCGGCGGCTTTGGCGGCAAGCAGGAGATGCTGATCGAAGACCTGGCTGCCCATCTGACCATCGCCACAGGGCGCCCGGTGCGCTTCGAGTACACCCGCGCGCAAGAGTTCACCAGCGCGCGCAGCCGTCATCCGCAGATCATCCGCTACAAGAGCGGCGTGAAGCGCGATGGTACGCTGATCGGGCAGGAAATGTATGTGCTAGGCAACACAGGCGCGTATGGCACGCACGGCCTGACCGTGCAGACGGTCACTGGGATGCGCGGGCTCTCCACGTACAACGCGCCCTATCGCCGCTTCGATTGTGATGTTGTCTACACTAATATCCCAACGCCAGGCGCTTATCGCGGCTACGGCGCCCCTCAGGCGCTCTTCGCCCTTGAGATCCACATGGAGCAAATCGCGCAGAAGCTCGGCATGGATGTGCTGGAGTTCAAGGCGAAGAATTGGGTCAAGGTGGGCGATCCGTTGCCACTGGCAGAGGCGCTCGGCGAGGCGCGCGAGGGCTTTCCGCAACAAGTGCTCACCTCGGGTCTGGCTGAATGTGTTGAGCTGGGCGCCAAAGCCATCGGCTGGCACGAGAAGCGCGGCAAGCCTGGCGACGGTCCGATCAAGCGCGGCGTGGGTATGGCGGTCTGCATGCACGGCACAGCCATCGCCGGCTTGGATATGGGCGCGGCCAGCATCAAGATGAACGACGATGGCTCGTTCAATGTGCTTGTCGGCGCAACCGACTTGGGCACCGGCTCGGACACAGTCATCGCGCAGATCGTAGCCGAGACGCTCGGCGTGCCGCTGAGTAAAGTGATCATGTACTCCAGCGATACCGATTTCACGCCCTTCGATACGGGCGCCTACGCCAGCAGCACGACGTACATCAGCGGCGGCGCTGCACTGCGCGCTGCAGAGCAAGTCCGCGCCCAGATTCAGCGCGTGGCGGCGAAGATGCTCAAAGTGGACGATCCCGAAGCGCTGTGGCTAGAGAACGAGCGAGTCTACGCGCCAGGCGGTAAGTTCGTCACGCTGGAGCAAGTGGCGCTGCACTCCCTGCACATCGAAGAGCAGCATCAGATTATGTCTACGGCGAGTCACATGTCGTATGCCTCGCCACCACCCTTCGCCGCCCAGTTCGCCGAAGTGGAGGTCGACACGCGCACAGGGCAGATGACGGTTAAGAAGCTGGTCATGGCGGTGGATTGCGGTGTGCCGCTCAACCCGATCACTGCCTCAGGGCAGGTTGAGGGCGGCATGACGCAGGCCTTGGGCTATGCTCACTGCGAGCAGATGGTCTACGATGCCAACGGCACGCCTCTGGCAACCAAGTTCGGCGAGTATCGCATCTATCAAGCCGATGAGATGCCTGAGACGCGCGTAATCTTCGTGGAAACCTACGAGCCAACCGGGCCGTACGGCGCTAAGGCGGTCGCCGAGATACCGAAGGATGGCGTGGCTCCAGCGCTAGCTAGCGCCATTCACGATGCGGTGGGCATCTGGCTGCACGAGATTCCCTTCACACCGGAGCGCATCTGGCGCGCCCTGAAGGAGGCGGGGCAGCTGTGGCAAGCTTGAGGTAGGCAAACAGGGCGGTCTGAGAGACCCGACCGCCCCCTGCGCCCCGCTACATGTGCACGGGCGCGCCGCCCATGGCCGCCGATTGCCGAATAGCATCCCACAGGCGTGCCATGCGCAGCCCCACCTCAGGCGGGCACGGATTCGGCATGTTGCCCGCCCGCACTGCCAAAAATTGCTCCCAAGCGCTGGGTACCTGCGGGAAGTGCACTGCTTTGGGCGCCTCATCGCCCTCGCGCTGCACTAACAGACGCTCGCCCCATTGCCCTGTGATCACGATGCCGCGCGCACACCAGATGCGCACCTCAGAGCCGGCGCCTCGCATAGCTGTATCGCCGTTGGCGTGCATGCTCACGAGCGCCCCCGAGCGCGTGCGCGCCATAACCACCCCGCGGATATCCACAGCTCGCCCGCGATTATCAAGCCAGGCGGCAACCTGGCTGAAGTCCTCACCTGCGATATCGGCTACTGTGTTGAGCATATGCGCACCCGTATCAAATAGGAAACCGCCGCCGCTCAGTTCGGGCTGCTGGCGCCATGTGTGGTGCGTCATAGCCGCCCAAGACTGCCAAGTGTGTGCTTGAATGCCCTGCAGCGCGCCCAACTCGCCCGACTGTACCAAATGCGCCGCCTGCCGCACCTGCGGCGAGAGACTGCCCTGAAAAGCTACCACCAGCAGCCGTCCGCTGCGATCGCGCTCGGCGATCAGCCTCTGCGCCTCATCCGCCGTGATGACCATTGGTTTTTCTAGCAGCACATCCAGCTTGGCGGCCAGACAAGCCCGCGCCTGCTCAAAATGGTGAGCGTGCGGCGTGCTGATCAAGGCAACATCCAGTTCATCAGCGTGCTTGGCCAGCAGCTCCTCATGAGTGTGGTAGTGCAGCGGCGGCGCGCCAACTGCCTGAACTTCTGCAGCGAGCTTGGCATAAGCAGCCACATCAGGCTCAGCAACGGCTACAACAGATACGTCGGCAGGGCGGCCCAGCATGACGCGCAAGTGCGCACGCGCCATGCTGCCCCCGCCGATCAGTGCTACACGAATAGATTGCCTTGTGGACATAAGCCTATGCTTTCCGGCTCACTGTGAGCAGGGCGGGCCGAACTCACGCACGCGCGAGGCTTGTACCCAGCCCGTCACAGGGATACCGTCGACCGTGTACTCCACGCGATACCACGCGAAGCCATCCACCGAGCGGATTTCCAGCACATTCATCTGCTGGTTGGTCCCAGCCGTGCTGATTGGCGTGCCAGCTAGCGTCGGGCGGGAGCGCACAATCACCTGCTGGGTGGTGATCACAATGCAGCGGATTAGCGGTGTTGGCGTGATGCTTGGCGTGAAGGTCAAGCTGGGCGTGAAGGTGATGGTCGGCGTCAGGGTATTGGTGGGTGTGTTGGTGACAGTGGGCGTGTCGGTCGGCGTGAAGGTATGCGTCGGTGTGTTGGTGTGCGTCGGCGTGAGCGAGGCTGTGGGCGTGAAGGATGGCGTGAAGGTCAGCGAGGGCGTCCACGTCCAGGTGGGCGTGAAGGTCGGCGTGAAGGTATGCGTCGGCGTCGGGGTATCGCTGGGCGTAAAGGTGAAGGTCGGTGTGAAGGTATGAGTGGGCGTGTTGGTCGGGGTAGGCGTGTCGGTCGGCGTGAAGAGGGGCAGCCAGGCGCCGCGCGTCAGGAAGGCGAGCAAGATCAGGAGGATCAAAGCGGCGCCGCCGAAGAGCGCTGTACGCAGCGCGCCGCCGCGCCGCAGCTTGCGAAGCTCCTCTTCGAGCTGCAAGAGCTCGCTGCGCCTGCCCAGAATGCGGAATGGTTCCTCTTTGGCGAGTGAGAGCCAGCGCTCGGCGCTCTGAGCATCGCCGCGATCCAAACTCGCCTCAATGCGCTCCACATGGCGCGCCAAAAGCTCGCTGACCGCAGCGCGGTAGCGTGGGTCTTGGGCCTGGTTGCGCAGCGTCGCCAGCATACTGCGCGCCTGCGAGAGCTCGGCATCGAAGTTCTGAGCGATCAGGGCGGAAGCACGCTCAATGATCTGCCGCGCCTCAGAAATTTGCGTCTCTTGCTGGCGGGCGCTCTGCAAGAGGGCATTGAGCTCAGCATCACCCGGATCGATGGCGTTGGCCGTCTCCAGAGCGCGCACTGCCTCCGTGATCAGGCGCATCCGCTCGTCCAGCACGGTCGAGGCCTCCAGGCGGGCCAGCGCGGCACGCCCTTGATCGACCAGCTGCGCTTTGACAGTCTGGATACGCGCCTGCGCCTGTTCAGCCATACGCTGCAGCCGCGCGCTGCCTGGCAGAATTTGACGCAAGGCGGCAAGCATCTCCAGCAGGCGCTGCAAGTTATTGACGCGATCGGTCAGGCTGCCGCTCATCATATTGAGCTGCACAGAAGCCTTGTCGTACTGCTCCTGCACGCGCTTGACCAGATCGATGCGCTCTTGAGCCATCGGATCGCTCGGCACGACACGCTGCGCGCCCTCGTACTTGCGTAATGCCTCTTGCCACTCGTCGTTGGCAAGCAGGCGATCGCCTTCAGCGAGCAGTTCGCGGGCAAGGGCGAGGTCTTGGATATCCAAAAGCGCCTGCTCGGCGTCTTTCCAGCTGACAATGCCGGCGCGCTCGGCGATATCGCGTGCTTCGCGGTAGAGCCTGCCGGCTTCCTCGTAGTTGCCAGCCCGCACAAGCGAGTTAGCGCGATTGAAAGCCACGCGCGCATCAAAAGGGATGCGATGATCGGGCACAATGCCGCGAATCAGGTTATCCTCAGACTTTTGGCGGTAGTCCAGCGCGGCGGCGTTTTCAGGCTGCAGCGAGAGCACCCGATTGGCGATCTCGATGGTGCGCTGATAATCGCCGGCGTAGTAGGCTTGTGTGAGCTCTGCCATCAGCGCCTCGACGTTGTTGTTAGGGCGTGCAGTGGCAGCAACAGGTGACTTGGAAGGCGGTGCAGCCGCATCGCCATCAGGATCGGCAGGCGGAGGCGGCGGTAGTGGCTCGCTGCGTGGCGGCGCCGATTGAGCCGGCACAACAGGCGTGGGCAGGCTCAGACCGTAGCGCGAGAGCAGATCGCGCACTTTCATGGCATGCTGTGCGCCACGCGCTGCTGCTTGGTGCAAAAGTGCCAGCGCATCGCTGTTGTTAGCATCTTGCTCCAGCACTTTGGCAAGGATATCGATTGCCTCGTCGTAGTCTTCGTCGCCGGCGGCCATTTCCATGCGGATGCGCGCGCGACGTAGGGCAGCGCGCTGCGAGGCGACCTCAGGCGCGGGCGGCGCGCTACGGCGTGCCAGCTCGGCGAAGAGCGCTTTAGCAGTCTCTTCGTAGGGCGTGTTTTTGGTAGCGGTCAGCAAGGTGCGCGCCTCAGCCTCAAGGGGCATGATCTCGGCGGCACGCGCATCGGCGGGCAGCGCCTCGATACGGCGGCGCAAGTCGGCAAGCTGATCTTGTAAGGTCGCCATGCGGTCTCCTGAATCTCTCATGAGCGTGCCAATTGCCCAATCATTGTAGCCAATGGCGTGCCGAAGAGCAACGCCCGCTCAATCCCAACGCCCTGCTCCCACAGACCTGATACACAGCGCTTCGGTGATTGTGGTATAGTTATCGCATCTGGCGAGTTGCTTGTTTGTTTGAAAGGCGCGCTATGCCTAAGCTGCTTGTGGTAGATGATGAGCCACTGACTGTTGAGATGTTAGAGACCTTTCTCAAAATCAGCGGCTACGAGACGGTTGCCGTCTTAAATGGCGAAGATGCGCTGCTGATGGTGCAGCTAGAAGCGCCAGACGCGATCTTGCTGGACTTGCAACTGCCTGACCTGAACGGTATTGAGGTCTGCCGCAAGCTGCGCAGCTCGAGCGGCTTTGCAGAGCTGCCCGTGATCATGATCACGGCGCACGGCAGCCCAGAGATGCGCCGTCGTGCCCTAGAGGCGGGGGCTAACGCCTATTTCACCAAGCCGATCCGCTTCCCCGAGCTGATCGCAGAGCTCACGCGCCTGCTAGCGGCGCGCCAAGCCAAGTAATCATGCCTAAAGCAACTGTCACTTACGTCTGTGAGGCGTGTGGCAGGCGCTACACGCAGCTCTACGGACGCTGTCCCAACTGCAGAGCGTGGGCAGGGCGCG
>JBDNDQ010000023.1:0-45387 GCA_046719055.1 Aggregatilineales bacterium
ATCTCAGATTGCCATCTTGCGCCTCGACCAGCCACTCGTAGACGATCTGATCCTCGTGCGGCGGCATTTGGGCGATCGCCATCGTGTGTGCAATTGGGCTTTTGAGTGTCTCGCCGAGTTTTTGGGGCGGCAAGGGGACGCGCTTTTCCTCAGTCGTGTCGCTTGATGGGAAGGTGTAGCGCAATGTGGCGCTCTGCACTAGCTGAGTCTGTAGTGTGAGCCACAGGCTGAAGTTAATGCGGCGGCGATTTTCCACTTTGGCGATGTTCGCTTCGATGCGGAACGCCTGCGTGTTAGCGAGCTCGGTGCGTTGGGATGGTGTGGCACTTGGACTGTGCAGCGGCGTCCAGGTAGGGGGCAAGGTGAAGCGAGTTGGTGTGGGCGGGGGTGGCGTAGGCGTATCGACGATCTCAGCGGCAACCTCTGGTAAAGTCGGCAGGACGGCGAGCGTGGGTAGAGGTGGCGGGGCGAGGTCGCAAGCGGCGGCGAGAAAAAACAAGCCGATCAGGTAGCGTAGGCGGCGGAAAATGTCCATCGGATGCGCTCCTCAGCGCTAAGGCAAACAGTTTTAGGATTGTTATGATGTGCCGCTGTGTGCGTACGTACAATCGATTAAGGAGTATAACGGCTGCTCTGCCGAAAGATAACATAAGCTCACATGCGTTCACTGATCAAAACGGACAGCGAGAAAAATGCCGCTCATGATGAGTCAACGGCTGGTATGCCTACAATTCTTGTGGTAGATGATGACATCCACGCTCGGCTGATCTTGGGCAAGCACATCGAGCGACTGGGCTACACTGCTGTTGAGGCACCTAGTGCACGTGAGGCGCTGGCACTGTTGTATGGTGATTCAGCAGTGCCAGTGGATATGATCATCACCGATGTGTGGATGCCGGGCCTATCGGGCATCGATCTGCTAAAAGCAGTTCATGAGCGCACGCCCGACTTGCCTGTTGCTATGATCAGCGCGCGTGCTACGCTCAACAGCAGCCTAGAGGCGATCAACAGCGGGGCGTTCGCTTACATCACCAAGCCATTCCGCAGCGAGGAAATCGCCCAAGTCATTGCTCGTGGGCTGCAGCGAGCTGAAGAGGCACGTCTTCACAAGATGCTCGGCCAGGACTTCACTCGTCTGGCCCAAGTCGAGCGCCAATTACAGGACGTCAACGCCGCGCAAGACCGCGAGATGCTCAGCAGCTTGATCGTCGGTTTGCGCCATGAGTTGAGCAACATTATCTCGGCCATTTTACTCAATCTAGAAGTGCTGCGCCACAGCCGCGACTTGCCAGAGTCGCTGCGGGAGAACCTGGATGACCTGCAAGCTAGCGCTAACGACCTGAGCGCCTTGATCGGGCGCTTCCGCGATTACCCACAGACAGAAACTCTCAACACCGATGTTGACCTGCACGAGGTTGTAATCGCTGCCATCGATGTTGCGCGCAGCCGTCCGAGTGCTTTGCGGATTGAGATAAGCTACGAGAGCCGTGAGGAGCCAATTTGGGTGCGTGGCGGCGAGCCCGAACTGAAGCGCGCCGTCCTGAACTTGCTGGATAACGCGGTTGAGGCAGCGCGGCGGCGTGTACAGGTCAGCCTGCTAGAAGGCTACGGGCGTGCCTTACTCAAGATTGCTGATGATGGGCAGGGCCTCGATAGCGAGCTTCTGCAGAACGCTTTCCTACCTAACGTAACAACCAAGCTGCGCGAAGGCTTCATACGCGGGCTGGGGTTGGGGCTGTTCATCACGCGGATGGTAGTCTCGTTGCACGGCGGCAGAATCTACCTTGAAAACCGCCCTGAGGGCGGTGCGCAAGCCATCGTGGAGCTGCCCACGCGCCCTAGGGCTGAAGTCAGTAAAAAATAAGGCATATCTGAGCGCTACTGAATGCGCTCAGGCAAGCCTAGCTCAGCTAGCGTTGGAGATGTTGGTACCACGTCAATCCAGAGTGGGAAAGTCTGGACGTTGCGGGCGGCGCGCTGTTCACTCAGCCAGTTCGCGAAGGTGCGCTGCTGGACTTGCCGCGCTTGCTCTTCAGTCAGCCGGCGCATCTCACGCCCTTGCACTTGGATGATGTGGAAGCCAAAGTTCGGCCCATTGCTGGAAGTATCGATTGGCCCGATGATCGCACCAATCTCTGCGTTGAAGACTGCCTCTTCGAACTGCGGCACATACAGACCGCGCCCTGCCCAATCCAGCTCGCCGCCCTGTGCAGCGCTGCCGGAATCTTGGCTGAGCGCCGCCGCTAAGGCTGCGAAGGACTCGCCATTTTGCAGGGCGCGCAGCACTTCTTCAGCTTCGGCTTGTGTCTTGACCAGGATGTGGCGCGCTTTCACCTGCAGTTCTTCTTTGGGCGGCTCGCCTGCCACAGCCGTGAGGACTTTCTCGCGTAGGGCTGTCTCTGTGAACAGACGGTTGAAGAAGGCCTCATCTACGCCGATGGCTCGGCGCGCTTGATTGGTAAAGTTGGTCTGGTCTTCTTGGAAAGTCTTAGCGCGCTCGGTGGCGTCGGGTGTGGCGGTTGGGATGCCTGTGGGCAAGGGCGTTGAAGAGGGGGTGGTAGTGATCGTGGGCTCAGGGGTCGGTGTGGGTGTACTGGTAGGCGTGGGCGAGACGAACGGCGTCAGCGTGAGTGTTGGAGTGAGAGTTGGCGTGGGCGTGCTTGGATTCGGGTCGAAGCCGTAGAAGGTGAAGCGTTGCTTGTCAACTTCTTCGGGGCTGACGCTGATGCCATTTTCACGCGCATACTGCCCGATGATCAGTGCCTCGATCATCCGATCGAGTACTTTGCGCCCCATCTGAGTGGGGATCTGCAGGTCGCGGTACATGTCGGCGTAGGGGCCGAACTGTGAATTAGTTAGAAATTCGCGGGCAAACTGGCTCTGTGCCACAGGGATCAATTCCAGCCCGGTGCGCCAGCGCTCGTAGCGCACACGCTGCTGAAAGTCAGCCACGGAGATATTCTCGCCGCCAACGCTGGCAACTGGCTGTGTCGGGACGATCACGCCTTCGATGAACAGCGCAATACCTAAGATGACCACGATCACTGCGCCTAACGCGATCGAGGCGATAGAAACGACACGATCAACCGAGCGCTCCCGCTGCGAGCGAGGGGGGCGCGAACGCCTCACTTTGGGTGAGGTGGGCACAGGCATTGGTTTGCTCTTGCCTTTGGACATGCACAGTCACTCTTTTCTGCTTAATCGCGTTGCACTTCGCCGACAAAAGGCAGCAGAGCCAAGTGGCGTGCGCGCTTGACGGCTGTGGCAAGGCGGCGCTGATCGCGGGCGCACAAGCCTGTCTGGCGGCGCGGGCGAATTTTGCCCCGATCTGACAGGTAGCGGCGCAGCAGCTCAACATCCTTGTACAGCTCCACCGAGCTTTGCTCAAGGCGCAGATTGAAGGCACGGCGGCGCATACCAGTACGGGCACGTGGCTCAGGCGTACTGGAGCTCGATTCTTCTGGCTCTTCAGTATGCAGCATCTCTTGGTTGCTCATAGGTATCCCTCAGGTAGGCTACGCCCTAGAAGGCGTAGTCTTCATCATCGTGTTCGGTCTCATCCTGCGAAAAGTCGATCGGCGCGCTGCGGCGATCGCCCAGCACGATCATCTCGTTGGCAACGACTTCAGTGCGATAATGCCGTTTGCCCTCTTCATCTTCCCAGCCGCGCGTTTGCAGGCGCCCTTCGATGTACACTTGTTGGTCTTTGCGCAGGTGCGATTTGCAAATTTCCGCTAACATGCCCCACGCTACCACGTTGAACCATTCATGTTCTTCACGGCGCTCGCCCTCGCTGTTCGTCCAGGTACGGCTGGTCACTACGCTGAAGCTAGTGACTGGGCGCCCACTGGGCGTGTAGCGCATTTCGGGATCGCGCCCCAAGCTACCGATAATCATGACTTTGTTTAAGCCGCGAGCCATACGCTCTTCCCTCTCTAGTCAACTACAGTTAAACTCGCTTACCTACGCTCAATTTGGCACAGCAGGCGGCAACATACAACGCACTAGGCAGGCTTATTCATCAGCGCGCACCAGCAGGTGGCGAATGATTGGCGCATATAGGCGTAAGTTTCGCTCTAACGCGCTGAGGGTGTGTGGCGGCATCTCCACCTGCTGAGTGACGTAGTGCCCTTCGGTGTACTCGCCAATCTGGTAGGCGAGCTTGCGCCTGCCCCACTGATAGGTCTCAGTCACTTTGCCTTCAAGCTCTTCGACCCACTGCTGCACCTGCGCGAGGACATTGCGGAACCCCTCTTCGTCAACATCGGACGCAATAATGTAGGTCAACTCATAGTGACGCATGCTGAGTATGTATGATCCTTTCCTCGGAGTAGCCCTGCATCAGGGCGGAAAGCTACCTTGCTTGACACTGAAAAACGGCTCAAGTCTACACTGATCTGCACGCTAAAGCAAGGGCATTCCATGCTGGAAGTGCACTGTGCACACCCCAAAGAAAAGCGAGAAGGTAATCATGGTCGTGAAGGCTATAATGATCGCCCAAGCCGCCCCAATCACAGTCTGCTTGTAGCATACTTTGATATCGCGCCGCACCAAAAAGTAGAGTAACTGACGGAAGCGCTATAGCTGGCATAACTTCAGCGAGACTCAGCCTCTGATGGGCGCAGGATGAGGGGTGCTTCGCTGCTAGCTTGCATTGCCTTCTTAGCCTTCGAAAAGGGCCGCCAGTAGCCAGCCGAGCGCCAACGCTAAACCGAACCACCAGTGCAAGCGCGCTGTGCGCCCCTGCGCCCGATGCAGCGCCTGTGCGTCTTTGCTGCGCGTGGTGACGCGTATCAGCCACACGGCCTCCCACAGCGTGAGGAAAGCGATCGCCGTCGTGAGCGGCGCCACGCCCGCAGCAATTAGCCCACCTAGCGCCACATATGCGCCGTAGATCAGGATGTTGTACTCAATAAATGCGCCGCGCAGTCCGAAGCGCACTGCCAGGGTACGCTTATTGGCCGCCCGGTCGGCTTCAATGTCGCGCATGTTGTTAGCATGCAAGATAGCAGCCACTGTGAAGCCGAGCGGCACGCCCGCCAGCAGCGCAGGCACGCTCTCCTGGCTGCTGACCGCGTAGTGTGTGCCAAAAGTCATCAGCGGTCCAAAGCACACAAAGGCCGTCAGCTCGCCCAAGCCGATGTGCGAGAGCGGCAACGGCCCAGCTGTGTACAGCACCACCGCTGCCACACCGATCATGCCGACCAGCATCAGCGTCGGGCCGGAGAGCGCCACCAGCGCTAAGCCGATCACAACCCCACCGACTATCGTGACAATCGCGCCGATCAGCACTTGTCGTGCGCTCAGCCTGCCCTCGCTGAGCACCATGCCCATGCCTGCTACCTTCAGTGCATCCGTGCCGCGCTGATAATCTACGTACTCGTTAACCAGATTCGAGGCAATTTGCAGCAGCAGGGCACCGAGCAGCGCCAGAAGGAAACGAATCGGCTCAAAAGCGCCCGCCTGAAGTGCTACAGCGCCACCCGTCAGTACGGCAGCATAAGTAGCAGGCAGACTGCGCGGGCGCGCCGCCTGATACCAAGGCCGCAGCGGCGGAGGTAGCCGCTCAATCAACGAACGGGCAGGTGTGCGCTTAGCGCGTTGGCGAGCAGTGCGTTTGTTCATCGCGTGCTGTAGATGGTTGTCTCAAAAAACTCGGTCATGGCGCGCGCATACGCCTCGGGCGCAAAGCGCTCTGCGGCGCGTTTGTAGGCGGATCGGCCGAGGCGCGTTGCTAGCGACTCATATTGTAGCACCCGGTTGAGCTGCAAAGCCATATCGCTGACGTCGCCAGGCGTCACAATCAGCGCTGAGACGTTCGGCTCAAGCACCTCAGTGATGCCCGCCATGCGTGGCGCTACAATCGGTTTGCCGGCTAGCATGGCCGCAAGCAAGCCTTCGGGCAAGCGCTCTTGAGTTGTGCAATCCAGCACGGCATCGCAGGCGGCTAGCAAGTGCGGTAGGTCGGCGCGGTCAGGGAACCAGCGGATCGGCAGCGCTAGCCCCGCTGCTGCCTTGTGCAGCGCTCGGAAGACCGCGCCATCGCCAATCACGATCAAGCGTGCGTCGACGCTGCGCCTGAGCAGGCGCTCAAGCACCTCAATTGCCACGAGGTAACCCGCATCGTAGTGTTCTGGGGCGATCAGCGCCACATTCTTGCTCTGCGTCAGCCCGAGCGCTGTTCGATCGACCGACTCGACAATCGGAAAGGTGTAGACGGGATATACCACGCTGATCTGCTCTAGCGGCACGCCGGCCAGCGCGTTCAGATTGCGCCGCACCAGCTCTGATGGGACTAGAATGCGCTGGACAAACCGTCTCACTAGCCACCAGCCCACCCTACGTAGCGTGTAGGCCAAGCGCGTTGACTCGGTGGGCAGCAGGGCGCGCTCGCAAACGACTGAGACGGGTATATCCGCGTAAAGTGCCCCTAGAATGCCCGTCGGCATTGCGCTTGACTCAGCAACATGCAGCAGCTCGATTTGTAGCTTACGCAGCAACCCAATTAGGCGCTGTGCTCCACTGAAGCTAAATGCGCGACGGCTGCCAAGCGTTGCGTCGATCAACACGTCGCTCTCAGCGCGCAGCGCTGCGATCACCGCCTGAATGCGCCGCGCATCTAGCTGCGAGAGGAGCTGCTCAAGCACTTGACGCTGCGCCGCTGCAGCAAACCGATCGCCTAAGATGAGGACGCGCACAGCCTATGTGCTGAGCCACGCCCTGGCCCGCTCGACGGCGCGCTTCCAATCGTGGTAGCGCCTCTCACGCTCGTCGGCGGACATGCGCGGCTCAAAAGTCTTCTCTGCCGTCCACTGCGCCGCGATCTGCTCGGGCGACTCCCAGTAGCCGACTGCCAGGCCTGCCAAGTAGGCTGCCCCCAGTGCCGTCGTCTCGGTTACAGCAGGGCGTATCACCGGCACACCTAGAATGTCGGCTTGGAATTGCATCAGCCAGTCATTCGCCACAGCGCCGCCATCCACGCGCAGCCCCTCCAGCTGCAAGTTCGCATCACGGATCATCACCTCGACGACGTCTCGGGTCTGGTAGGCGATCGATTCGAGGGTGGCACGCACAATGTGCGCTCGATTGCTGCCGCGCGTCAGCCCAACGATAGTGCCGCGCGCAAAGCTATCCCAGTGCGGTGCGCCCAAGCCGACAAAAGCTGGCACCATATACACGCCGCCTGTATCGGGCACGCTGGCCGCCACTGCCTCTGACTCAGCGGCGGTGCGAATCAGCTGTAGCTCATCGCGCAACCATTGGATAGCTGCGCCTGCTACGAAGACGCTCCCTTCCAATGCATAGACCGTCGGCTGATTGCCCAGGCGCCACGCGATCGTTGTGAGCAAGCCGCCACCCGAGTCGATGGCGCGCTCGCCTGTATTCATCAGCATGAAACAGCCTGTACCGTAGGTGTTCTTCACGCTCCCTACCTGGTAGCATGCCTGTCCAAAGGTTGCCGCTTGCTGATCGCCGGCAATTCCGCCGATTGGCACAGCTGCGCCGAAGACCTCTGCATCCGTCTCGCCATAGCGCGCGCTGGACGGCAAAACCTGTGGCAAGAGCGCGCGCGGGATGTTCAGGCGCTCTAACAGCTCATCGTCCCAGTCCTGCGTGTGGATGTTGTAGAGCATGGTACGGCTGGCGTTGCTGACGTCGGTGGCATGGATTTTGCCGCCACTTAGCTTCCACAGCAGCCAGGTATCAACGGTGCCGAAGGCGAGTTCGCCGCTGGCAGCGCGCTCTCGTGCGTTCGGTATGTTATCCAGCAGCCACTCTACCTTTGTGCCGCTGAAATAAGCGTCTAAGACGAGCCCAGTCCTAGCGCGCACCACTTCAGCGAAACCTTCAGCGCGCAACTGTTCGCAGCGCTTGGCCGTGCGCCTGCACTGCCAGACGATGGCGTTGTGGATCGGCTTGCCGGTGGCGCGTTCCCAAAGGATAGTAGTCTCGCGCTGGTTGGTGATCCCGATGGCAGCAATCTGGCGCGAACTCAGGTTGGCGAGCGCTAACGCCTCGCTTGCCACGCCCAGCTGAGTGCTCCAGATATCAGACGGATCGTGCTCGACCCAGCCCGCCTGTGGATAAATCTGCGGAAATTCTCTCTGCGCCACGCTCAGGACTTTGCCACTCTGGTCGAAGAGGATGGCGCGTGAGCTCGTCGTGCCTTGATCGAGGGCGAGAATGTACATAAAGCGCTCCTAAGGGCGTCTCGAGGGTAAAAAGCCATGTTTGCGCAACCAAGCTAAGAGTTCTTCCTCAGTTGCCTCGGTCAGCATACTACCGCGATCGATGCCGCGTGGTGACTCGCCGTGCGGCAAGGGCACAGGCGGCTCGTAAGGCAATTCCTGGCCGCGCCAGGCCACCACAAGGGTCGGCACGGAGAGGAAACCCGTCCATTCCAACACGCGCGCCTCATAGGTCTGGTTGCGGTCGATCAGCAACTCCCGGTAGGGCACACCCTCGCGCTCTAGGACGCGGCGCGCCGTGCTCACAAACGGACAGGGCATACTGCGGCTGTACATCACCAGCTCTTTATCGGTTGGCTGCATGTGACGCTCCATGTGGGCTAAAACTCATCTCCTAAAAATCCCTTTTTAAGGTTCTTGTGGCTCTAGGAAGCACAGAATTCCATTAGCGACCGCTAATGCAAGACGGTCAGGCTGATTTTGCAGCAGATTGCGATCGTAGCTCAGAAAGCCTAGCTCTAGGATATTAGCAGGCGTGCGGACGCTAATCTTGCGGAAGGCGTGGTAGAGCAACATGTTATCCGTGATGCTGCCCGGCTGAAACGACAAGCCTGTGATGCTCTCATAGTTCAGGCGGATGCACTCGTTCAAGCGAATATCCTGGTCGCGGATCAGGGTGCGCGCCGCTGGATAGGTAGACTTATAGCCACCATAGCCGAAATTCTCGCACGAATCGGCGTGCAGCGAAACGAATACAGCCGCCTCATAGCCATTCAAGCGCGGATCGAACTCTTCAAGCACATCGACTGTATAGCCGCGCGCGCGCAAGATCGCTGCAGCGCGATCGGCGACAGCCTCAGTCACACTGCGCTCGTAGAAGCCGTCCGGACACACAGCGCCCGGATCGGGCTGTGCGCGCTGCCCCCCGTCTGGCCCTGTCATGCCGCTGTGACCAGCCAGGATGCCGATTCGATTGTACCAAATCGGCGTGGGCAGCGGCGTCGGCGTGGGCATGACGATCAGGCGGGCGGTCGCCTGCACCGGCGCGAGGTCGCGGCGGGCTTGGGCAGGCAGGAAATCTGGGGAAGTCCACCACATGAAGATAGTCGCCGCCATGACCGCTGCCGCAAAAGTGACGCTGATTGTCCGCAGCGCGCTGACTAGCGTCAGCAACGGGAAAGCCTGTTTGATCTGCGGCTTGGGCAGGGGCAGCTCGGTGCGCCTGGACTGATGCCGCTTGGGACGCAACGGCCTAGGCGAGGCGTCATCCACAAAGGCGATGCCATGCGGCGCATCAGGGAATTCGGGTATTAGGTGGCGCTCAGGCACAACAGTCGGAACAGCCTCAGCATTAGCAGAGGGTGCGCGCTTTTCAGGCTCGGTCACTATGTGCGCTCCAGTCGATCAGCATCACATGTTGATCATAGCGCATTTGGGCAAAGCTGAAAACGCATGTGTGCTCAAACGCGCACATTTTCTCTACGCTTTGTGGGACATCTTGTTTATAATAGTGGGCGGCAGGGCTGTCACGTCTTCTGAAGTTAAACTGAGCGTAGAATGCCCGTTCCACACTGCCACATCTGTGAGAGCAACCCTGAGGAGAAAGCTAAATACGCCGAGAGCGGACTGGCTGAAGGGGATTACTGCCCGATCTGTTATCGGCCGTTCTGCAGGCATCATAGCGGTGTGGTGCGCTGGCGCTGGCGCAGCTCGCGCGAGCTGGGGAGTGCACGGATTTGCATCGAGTGCAAGCGTGCCTACTTACACCGCAACTGGGACTCGGCTAACCGCGATTGGATCAGCTGAGGTGTAGCGCGCTTGAGAGAGAACCTGGTGCGATTGATGTTGATCGGCCTGAGCATGGGCTTCCTCATCTTTGTGAGTGTGGCGCTGCTCAGCGATCTTTCGGCGCTTCTAGTACATGCCACCGCCTTCGTATGGTGGATCATGCTGCCGGTCTTGCTGCTGCGCATGATCAATTGGGCGCTGCGCTTTCTGAAGTGGCACTTCTACCTGTGGGTGGTTGGAGTGCGGAATATCTCGGTCAGAGCGAGCGCTGCGGTCTTTTTGACGGGCTTCCCGTTGTCGATCAGTCCGGGCAAGGTGGCCGAGGCGCTCAAGAGCGTGATCTTACAGCGTCTGACAGGCGCGTCCATCGCCCAGACCTTGCCCGTTGTCGCCTCTGAGCGGCTCTCGGATGGCATGGCAGTGCTGCTGCTGATCGCATGGGCGATTTTGAGCCTTGCGGCGCATGAGTACTGGTCAGTTGTGTTGGTGGGGCTAGGGGCGCTGCTGTTGGGCATCTTGATCCTACAGCACCGGTGGCTGTGTTTGGCGCTATTAGGCTTGCTCGGTCGCGTGCCGCTTGTCGGGCGTTTTGCACGCAGCTTTAGAGTATTCTACGAGAGCAGCTACCAGATCGTACAGCTGCCGAACTTGATTGTGGCCGTTGGGCTTGGCACGCTGGCCAATGTGCTAGATGGGCTCGGCTTGTACCTGATCTTAATCGGCGTTGGTTTACCTCCCACAGCCGAAACATTCTTCCAGGCCCTGCTTGTCATCAGCCTTTCGGTAGTGGCTGGCGCGTTGAGCGGCATGCCAGGCAGCATCGGCGCCTCAGACCTGACAATCACAGGTACATTGCAGCACTTAATCGGGCTGAGCCTGCCCCAGGCAGGTTTTGTGACGCTCTTGGCGCGCTTTGTGCAGCTGTGGTTTGGCGTGTTGGTTGGCGGCGTGGTAGCTGTATCAACTTATTCGCTAGGCAGAAGTCACGACGAGCCGCTGTCCCTGCGAGAGGGCGCCGCTGTGATTGAGTGTGGTACATTGGTTGACTAGCTCTACAAGGGGCGGTAGAATCGAGGCTCAGATGTGGATCAGGCGAGGCTGACAATGATTAGGCAAGTGAAACATAAGCGACGTGCTGCACGCGGACAGGGCTTAGTGGAATACGCGCTAACGCTGGCGTTGGTAGGGCTTGTGAGCATGGCAGCGCTATTTGCCTTTGGCTTGGCTGTGCAACGCATCCTCGGTGTGCTAGCGGGCTCGATGGGCGGCACAGCCAGCGCTGGCACAACGCTTATAGAGATCACCCGTGCCGAATGCCAAGTAGATATCTACCGCGATCTGCTGGGCTATTTTATTGAGGGCAACACTGATGTCGATCCCAGTGCCCTCACGCTGCGCACTAACTTCGGCGATGGTGTAAATCGGGCTGGGCAGGCACTCATTCTAGAGCCGAACGGGCCGGGCAAGTTCAAGCTGACGCGCGTGGAAACGGGTGTGCCAGTCGACGCGAGCAGCTGCCCAACAGGTATCGCTATCCAATCGCCAGATGGTTCGATCGCTGTTTCGCCGATGCGAGTACGCGTCTTCACCAGTCCCTTCCCACCTTGAGACACACGCGGTACATACATGAGCGATAGACAAGACGATTGGTCGCTGCGCAAGGAGATCAACAAACGCCGCACACAGCAGGCTCCTGGCGGGCCCAAGCCGAGCATGCCGCCTAAGCCCAAAGAGCCATCCCCGCGCTCGGCGCCGCCCAGCCGCAGCACAGAGACAAGTCCGCTACCGCCGCCCATTAGGCGCGCTACAGTTGAGTCGCCACCGCCCGCCTCGCAAAAACCGCGCCGCAGCCTGTATCCGCTGTTGCTCGTCGGCGGGCTGGCGGTCGTGCTGCTGTCTGCCTCGATCTTTTTATTGCTGACCGTCAGTTCAGAGGCGCCTGTCCAACCGACTATCAGCTATGAGCAGATTAGGTTCAGGGCTGAGGATGTGGTTGAGTACTTGCGACGTGCAGGCGTACCCATCAGCGATTTACGGACGCTTGCTGTTCCAAGCCCGATCTTTTCGGCCACACAGGGCTTCCAATTTTTGGTTGTGCGCGGCGATCAAGTTGGCTTGTACATCGTGCTGAGCTACGATCCTATTGAGGAGCTCGGACGTAATGGCCTCTCGCTCAGCCTTGATCCAACCTACAAAGATTGGCGCACCTTCACGGCTGCCAACATTCGCGTCTTATTCCGCCCCAACAACGCTTCGACTTTAGACGCCGAGCTTGAGAGCCACCTGATCTCACTTCTCGATGCACCCTTCCGCGCCGTGTTCCCAACCACGACCGGCTCACCGATTGCTGTTGCCTTACTCCAAACGCTGACAGCCCAGCCCACGCCAACGCGCTTGGCGCCCACCGCCACCTTTTTAATCGTCACACTGGCGCCTGAAGAGCGTGCCACTGCCGACTTCACCCCGCAAGGTGGCATGTTCCAAGTCACAGTGACCCCACAGCCGACCCTGCCGCCACGCGAGTTACGCCCAACTATTACGCCTTTCCCAACCCGTACACCCATCAGCGCGGGCTTCAGTGCAATCTTGACCCGCGCGCCCGGTCAGCCGACCATCAGCTTGCCTGGTGCGCCAACGGCTACGCCGCCCGGCACGCCGCCGCCCACTGCGCAGCCCGGCGTGCTAGTCCTGAACGGGACGCCCGTGCCGGTTGCCATTTTGCCCACCGTTGCGCCGAGAGAAGAGAATTCTGCTTCATTTAACGACCGCGCGCCACGCTTTGTCGATCCATTCCGCCTGATCCCGGAAGCGAGTACTACGAATCGCTTCGGCTCGACGCTGCTCTATGTATTGCCCAACGGCACGCAGTACCTGGTGGTACTATGGATCACTAACTCGCCTGATGAGGCCTTCCAGCGTTACAGCGCCGATTTAGCCTCCATTAGCGGCTATCAGCGTGTGTCAGTTGGCGAGGCGGGCATCATCACTGCGCCACAAAACTATGTGATGGCGATGGCAATTCGTGCTAACATGGTGCTAATTATCTACCGCCCGCCCGAGTTCGCCACCGTGCCAAGCGATCCCGTCTCTGTCGAGCAAGTTGCTGGATTGCTGCAAGCGCTCTATAATGCCATCCCCGCCGACTAAAGCGCGCCGCCTCAGCTGAGCCTGAGGCGGCAGCAGCCTCAACCGACTGCGTCGTCGTCGCCCGTCAGACGCGGGCGCGGTATGTCGGGCGCCTTGAAGATCGGTAGCTGCACGCTCTGGGCGCGCTCCTGAGAGCGGCGGATGAACTCCTCGATTTGCACAGGCGTCCGAATCATCTGCCCCCATTGTGCGGCTTCGTCGTAGAGCACAGTCAGCGAACCGAGCGAGTAGGCTTTAAGCGCAGCGCGATAGGTTGCATCGTCCATCTCCTGGTCGGGCGAGCGCGCATCGGCAACGGCGAGATTCTTCAGTGCCTCATCGTAGAGTGAAATTTGCCGATCCCACTGATACAGATCGGCCAGCGTGGAGAACGCGCCGCCGATAGCAGGCGAGACAACTGCCATCACCATCAAAAGGATGATGGTGATGTTGATGAACTGGCAGTAACCGAGCTGATCCGGTGCAACGGGCGCCAAGCATGCGCTGCCGTTCACATAGACCGACTGCACAATCAAACCGACCAGTGCAGCAGCAAAGCCTGCCAGGAACGCCGCAAAGGCGCGGATGAAATTAACCTGCGCCGCAGCGCGCCGATGCTTTTGGATGGCAGCCTTGTAGAAGACACGCGCATCCTCAAGGGCGAATTTATCGAACAAGCGATAGAGGGCTTCCAAGCGGTTGCGATCTAGCTCATCCATTGCGTTGGGCTTCTTGAGTGCTGTGTGGTACGCTCTCGGCGGTCAGGGCGCCGCTCAAGGTGGTGGCAGCCCGATCATCAGGCGAGTTGCCACGATTGATCAGCGCAGCACGCTCGGCCAGCAGCATGCGGCGCTCATAAGGCTGCATTGCCTCGTTATCGTAAGGGGGCAGGCGCATCAGATAGCGGAAGTACTCTCGGCGTAGGCTCTCGGCAGCGCGCCGATTCTCTAGCCACAATGCAAACGGCGCC
This sequence comes from Aggregatilineales bacterium, assembly GCA_046719055.1. Taxonomy (GTDB): domain Bacteria; phylum Chloroflexota; class Anaerolineae; order Aggregatilineales; family UBA2796; genus CP2-2F. Next base: position 14,074 of record JBDNDQ010000023.1, read on the forward strand.
TCGCGCCCGCTGATCTGAGCCAGGAAAGTTGCTAATAAGGCTACAACTGTTTCGGCAAAGCCCAGCACGGGCACCCAAGTGGGCGGTTGTTGAGTTAGGGCCAGCGCCAGCAGCGAGCCGATCGTGGTTGCTAGAGCTGAGAGCAGAACGAAGCTGATCTGGTAGAGCCGGTAGCGATTCTGGTGCAATTTCGCTTCAAGGTCGCGCTCGCGGAAGAGCTGTAACACCTCGCGCTCGAGCAGATCGAGATCGCTTTCGATGGCGCGCAAGGTGCTCTCTGTAGCCCGGAAGGGCACCTGTGCAGCGCTGACTGTGCTATCGGTCGTTTTGCCCGTATCTGGCCGCAGCAGCTCGAGTGCCTCTTGTTTGGGCACGAGCGAAAAGTTCGGATCGGGCGGCGGCAGCTTCAAGTAGGGCAGCTGCTTTGCCCAAGCCGGCCATCTACGGCGCAGATCGCCTTTCTGCTGGGAGCGTGGGCGCAGCTCTCTAGCGGGTGCATCGGGATCAGCCATCGGGATACAATCCTTTCTGAAGCGTCTCTAAAATATAGCGATAACCTGGCGTTCACTATACAAGATACATGGCAGATGGGCAACGTGTACGCTTTTTAGGCAACTTGCCTGAAAACTACCGCATTTCCTTGTGCAGAATGCTAGTTGCGCAACCTGTGAAGGCTGCTATGCTTAACGCAGACTGTTCGGATAAGCACAAGGTGTGCTGTGATGATGGCCGAGCTGCGTACTTTGGTTAGCCTTAGCATCCTTACCAACCTCGTAGCGATTATTCGTTACGAGCAAAACGGTTGGGCTGCTTGGCGTGTGCGTAGGGAAGCCTCCTGAACATTCGCCGATATGAGCAAAAAGCCGCCCAACCAAAGGGCGGTTTTTTTGTGCCAAGTTCTTGTACACGCAAGGTCATAGGAGTGAATCACATGTCGTACCCCGATACACTGCAAGATGAAGCCCTGCTGGAAATGCACAGCCACACCAGCCCTTGGACGGAGCTCTTCCAAGAGGAGTGCGAGTCTGAGGCAAGCGAGTCAGCGGCTGCAGCTGCCACGTGGCAATCTGCTGAGGATGAACGTCCGACGCACGATGCGCTTTCCGCCATTTTTGAAGGCTGAAGGCGCATTTTTTTGGCTAGTGGGGGAAGTATCTAAAACAAAGGCAGACTTCTATGGAACTAACAGGCGCAGAGATCATCTGGGAATGCCTACTACGCGAGGGCGTCGAGATCGTCTTCGGCTACCCGGGCGGCGCTATCCTGCCGACGTACGACGCGCTCAGCAAGTATCAAGATCGGGTGCGGCACATCTTGGTGCGCCATGAGCAAGGCGCCACGCACATGGCTGATGGCTACGCCCGCATCACGGGCAAGGTTGGTGTAGCGATGGCGACCAGCGGGCCAGGCGCCACGAACATGGTCACGGGCATCGCCACCGCCATGATGGACTCCGTCCCGCTGGTATGCATCACCGGGCAGGTGCCGAGCACAGTGCTCGGCTCGGATGCCTTCCAAGAGACGGACATCACAGGCATCACGCTGCCGATCACTAAGCACAACTTCCTGGTCACCAATGTCAAGCAGATCGCGCCGGCTTTGCGTAAAGCTTTTCACATTGCGCGCACAGGGCGACCTGGGCCAGTCCTTGTCGATATCACCAAAGACGCTCAGAACCACAAGATGGACTTTGTTTATCCGACTGAGCCGCTGCGCCTGCCCGGCTACGTGCCGCCCGCAGCAGCGACGCCCGACCAGATTGAGCGTGCCATCGCCCTGCTCAAAAGCGCCGAGCGACCGCTGATTCTGGCTGGGCACGGCGTGATGATGAGTGGCGCTGAGCGTCAGCTGCTGGAGCTGGCTGAACGGGCACAGATTCCTGTGGCTCTGACGCTGCTGGGCAAGGGCGCCATGCCCGAGTCACACCCGTTGTGCCTCGGCATGATGGGCATGCACGGCGGCGCAGCCGTCAATCAGGCGATTCAGAGCGCCGACCTGCTGCTCGCCTTTGGCATGCGCTTCGATGACCGCGTGACCGGCAATCTGCGCACCTATTCGCCCAACTCGCGCAAGATTCACATCGATATCGATGCTAGCGAGCTTAACAAGAACGTTAAGGTGGATGTTGGCATCGCTGGCGATCTGCGGACTGTGCTGGATCAGCTTCTGCCGCATGTGCCAAGCCTCAGTCACGCCGCCTGGCTCGGCGAGATTCGTAACTGGCAGGAAGAGACCGACGAGCGGGATATCATCCATTACGTTGCGCCCAGCGATAAGCTCTACGCTGCGCATGCCATCCGCGACCTGTGGGAAGCGACCGGCGGCGAGGCCATCGTGGTCACCGATGTCGGTCAGCACCAGATGTGGACCGCGCAGTACTACCTGAACCAACGGCCGCGCACCTTGATCACTAGCGGTGGACTAGGCACGATGGGCTTTGGCTTTCCGGCAGCGATCGGCGTGAAGTTAGGCGCTCCACAAGAGACAGTCTGGGCGATTGTGGGCGATGGCGGCTTCCAAATGACGCTGTGTGAGCTGGCGACTGCTGCTCAAGAAAATGTGAACGTCAACGTCGCCATCATCAACAACGCTTATCTGGGCATGGTGCGCCAATGGCAGGAGTTCTTCCACGGCGAGCGCTACAACGCCACGCCAATGCACAACCCCGACTTCGTCAAGCTGGCAGAGGCATACGGCATTGCGGCGCGGCGCGTGCGCACACGAGCCGAGATTGCTGAGACAGTTGCTTGGGCGCACAGCATCAACGGGCCAACGGTCGTCGAGTTTCAGGTGGAAAAGGAAGATATCGTCTATCCGATGGTGCCTGCTGGCGCCGATCTGGACAAGATGATTCGGCGCCCTGTGCAGCGCAACCTGCCGGATTGGTCTGAGAATCACTAGCCACAGTGTGAGCAGGCAGGCCTGCCTGCTCAGCTTTGTAACAAGGAGTGAACGTATTCGCTATGAAACACACGCTTGTCGCACTTGTGGAGAACGAGCCCGGCGTGCTGAATCGGGTGGTCAGCTTGTTCCGCCGCCGCAACTTTAACATCGACAGCCTGACCGTTGGGCGCACCGAAGATCCGAACATCTCGCGCATGACCATCGTGCTGGATAGCAACGTGACGCGCGTCGATCAGGTTCAAAAGAACCTCTACAAGCTGGTGAATGTGCTTCAAGTCTACGAGATCACGCAGCAGCCATCGGTCAGCCGCGATCTAGCCCTGATCAAGGTGCGTGCCTCAGAGGAGGCAGCTGTGCTGGCCAGCCACTTTGGCGCGCGCATCCTCGATCACAGCGATGGCATGATGATCCTCGATCTGAGCGATGAGGAAGAGCGCGTGGAGCAGTTTATCCAGGCGTTGCGCCCACACGGCATCATTGAGCTGGTGCGGACAGGTGTTGTGGCAATGGGGCGCGGCAGTCACGTTGTCCAGGTGCCACAACTCGCCTAACAGGACTCACAGAAGGGATAGGCTTTCACAACATGGCTACGCTTTACTACGATCAGGACGCTGATCTCAGCCTGCTGCACGGCAAGACGGTTGCCATCATCGGCTATGGCAGTCAGGGGCATGCTCACGCGCTCAACCTGCGCGATAGCGGCGTGAACGTTGTCGTCGGCTTGCATGAAGGCAGCCAGTCGCGCCCCAAAGCACAGGCTGAAGGCTTGCGCGTGCTCTCCGTCTCAGAGGCGGCCGAGAGCGCACAGTTCATCATGCTGCTGGTGCCAGATACCAAGCAGGCGGCGCTGTATCGCACCGAGATCGCACCGCATCTGCAACCGGGCGATACGCTGATGTTCGCGCACGGCTTCAATATCCGTTACGGGCAAATTGTGCCGCCTGAAGGCGTAGACGTCTCGATGGTGGCGCCGAAAGGGCCCGGCCATCGCCTGCGCGAGACCTTTGTGGAAGGCGTCGGCATTCCGTGCCTGATCGCCGTGCAGCAGGATGCCAGCGGCAAGGCAAAGGCGAACGCACTCGCCTACGCTAAAGCCATCGGCGGCACGCGCGCCGGCGTCCTAGAGACCAGCTTCGCTGAAGAGACCGAGACCGATCTCTTCGGCGAGCAGGTGATCCTATGCGGCGGCGTCACAGCGCTGGTGAAGGCAGCCTTCGAGACGCTGGTCGAGGCGGGCTATCAGCCTGAGGTGGCCTACTTCGAGTGCCTACACGAGCTCAAACTGATTGTAGACCTGCTCTATCAAGGCGGGATGAGCTACATGTGGTACTCGGTCAGCGATACGGCTGAATACGGCGGCTACCTGAGCGGCGATCGCGTTGTAACAGACGAGACGCGCCGCGCTATGCGCCAGGTGCTCGCTGAGATTCGGGATGGCTCGTTTGCTGAGCAGTGGATCGAGGAGAATGCCAACGGCCTGCCGAACTTTCTGGCGCGCCGCCGCGCCGAGCGCGCCCATCCGATTGAGGATGTCGGTGCGCGCCTGCGCGAGATGATGCAGTTCCTGAAGCCCAAGCGCCTGCAGGATTACGATCCAAGTGCATCCTCATGAGGTAAGCAGCGTGTCCGAGTGGCAGCCCATTACCGACTTGCCCGAGGATTGGCAGGCGCTCGCCCAGCCCGATCTGGCCTCTCTAGCGGGCTTGTGGCAAGAGCAAAAAGCAGAGCTGAAGCGCACACGCGCCTATCAGAAGTTCATGGAGCGTCTATGCCGACGCTTCGCCATCGAGACGGGCATCATCGAGCGGCTCTACAACATCGATCGCGGCGTGACACACCTGCTGATCGAGCGCGGCATTGATGAGTCGCTCATCCAACACGGATCGACCGACCGCCCCGTCTACGAGGTGATCGCCCTTGTGCGCGACCAGGCAGAGGCAATCCAGAGCGTGTTTGATTACGTCGGTCAGCGGCAGCCACTCAACAGCTTTTACATCCGTCAGCTGCATGAAATTCTGACCCGCCACCAGGAGACCACCGAAGCGCAGGATCAGTTCGGCAGGCGCTTTCAGACGCAGCTGCTGCGCGGTAAATGGAAAGAGCTGCCGAACAATCCGAGGCGCCCCGATGGCAGCCTGCACGAGTACTGCCCGCCCCTTCAAGTCGAGCCGCAGATCGAGCAGCTGCTGGTATGGCATCGCGAGCATTGGGCGCGCAACGTCTCGCCTGAAGTTGAAGCGGCCTGGTTGCATCACCGCTTCACGCAAATTCACCCATTCCAAGATGGCAATGGGCGTGTAGCACGTCTGTTGGCAACGCTAGTCTTTGTGAAGGCCGGCTGGTTCCCGCTGGTGCTGACCCGCGATGAGCGCGGCGTTTACATCGATGCCCTTGAGCAAGCCGATCGTGGCGATCTTTCGGCGTTAGTGTCCCTCTTCGCCGATACTCAGCGGCGCGCCCTCACAAATGCGCTCTCCCTCAGCGAGGAAATCTCCCGTGAGCATCGCTCTCTGCAAGAGGCTTTGCAAGCTTTCGCGGAGGCCATTCAGCGTGGGCAGGTGACTCAGGTGGCCTTACCAACACAGCAGGCAGAACAGCTACAGCATCAACTGAAAGTGCGCCTGGAGCAATTCAAAGGGCATCTCGGTACCATTCTACACAGCTATGAGCCCGAGCAAGTCATCACTGCAGCAAATTCAGGCGAGCCCAACGACCACTACTATCGCTACCAGATCATCGAGACAGCCCGCCGCCTGGATTACTTTGCCAACTTGCAGAACTATCGCGCTTGGGTGCATCTGCGCCTGGCGATACCATCACAGTTCACAGTCGGGCTGCTTTTCTCGATCCATGCAGTTGGCAGGCAGTCACACGGCCTGATGGCGTGCACCGGATGCGTCTACGAGCGCAGCGAAGAGGGCGTATTTGCTGACCTACAGGCGCTCACCGAAGCCCCCTTCCAGTTTACAGGCTACGACCGCCTACCATCGCTTGAAAAACGCTTCGAGGAGTGGCTGAGCACGGCGTTAATCGTCGCACTGGAATACCTTCGAAACCGGCTGTAGGCTTTGGATGCCCAGCGATATCTGAGTGCTTGCACGATTGTGTGTTCATGTGTGGAAAGAAGGAACGTCCTACTATGGAGTCTGATGTACAGCGCCAACCCGAGAACCGCGTCTTGATCTTCGATACCACCCTGCGCGATGGCGAACAATCGCCGGGCGCTTCGCTCAACAGCGCTGAGAAACTCGAGATTGCGCATCACCTTGCCATGCTCGGCGTGGATATCATCGAGGCGGGCTTCCCAGCAGCCTCGCCCGACGACCTCGCGGCTGTCAAGCGGATCGCGCAAGAGATCGGCACGCTGGACGGCCCGATCATCTGCGGCTTGGCACGCTGCGTGCCGAGCGATATCGAAAAGTGCTGGGAAGCTGTGCAACATGCTGCCAGGCCGCGCATTCATACTTTCATCTCCTCATCAGATATCCATCTGAAGTATCAGTTCAACCTGACCCGCGAACAGGCGCTAGAGCGGGCGCGTCAGATGGTGCGCCTGGCGCGCAGCCTGTGCGCCGATGTGGAGTTCAGCACAATGGACGCCGGGCGCAGCGATTGGGACTTCGTGGCACAGATGTGTGCCGCCGCTATCGAAGAAGGCGCCACCACGCTGAACATCCCAGATACGGTCGGCTACATGACGCCAGCTGAGTACGGTGCGATGATCGCCTACTTGATCGAACACACGCCTGGCGGCAAAAGCGTGATTTGGTCGGTGCACTGCCACGACGATCTCGGTATGGCAACGGCAAATACACTAGCCGGCTTGCATGCAGGCGCTCGTCAAGCTGAGGTGACTATCAATGGCATTGGTGAGCGGGCCGGCAACACTGCTCTTGAGGAAGTCGTCATGGCCCTGAACACCCGCCGCAGCTACTACAAGCTCTGGACACGCATCCAGACGACGCACCTGGCACGCGTCAGCCGCTTGGTCTCCAACTATACAGGCATGGTCGTGCAGCCGAACAAGGCGATCGTCGGCGCCAACGCCTTTGCGCACGAGGCAGGTATCCACCAAGATGGTCAGCTCAAGCATCACGAGACCTACGAGATTATGCGCCCGGAGTCAGTTGGTGTCTCTGAGAGTCGGCTGGTGCTGGGCAAGCATAGCGGCAGGCACGCCTTCAAGGTGCGCCTGCGCGATCTGGGCTACCAGCTGAGCGATGAAGAGCTGCAAGAGGCGTTCAAGCGCTTCAAGGATGTGGCTGATCGCAAAAAGCACATCACGGATGCCGATCTGCAGGCGCTCATGGCGCACCAACTGGAAGGGCCGAAGGAAGTCTTCAAACTCAAGGCGCTGCAGGTGACTTGCGGGCAGGTCGGCATGCCGACGGCGACCGTCAAGCTGGAAGGGCCGGATGGCAAGGAATACATCGAGGCGGGCATCGGCACAGGCCCAGTCGATGCGACTTACACTGCCATCAACAAGATCGTCAAGGCGCCCAACAAGCTGCTAGAGTTCGCTGTGCGTGCCATCACCGAAGGCATTGATGCAATGGGCGAAGTGACTGTACGCATCTGCACGCTCGATGGCGAATATCAGACTTTCGGCGGGCATGGCGCCGATCCGGATATCATTGTGGCATCGGCCAAGGCGTATCTGGCCGCACTAAATCGCATGTTGGTGGCGACGGGCGGCGCCGGCGAAACGCCAGAAGGAGAACGTGCCACCATCCGCCTGACAGGCGACTGATAATCAAGCTCAGGCGCACATCGCGCTGGGCAGCTTGAGTGATGGCGCCTGCAGAACAGCTGCTCAGCACGTGTTTCATGTATCCATTCGCTAGAAAGGCTCGATCATGACCTATCCGCCATATGTCTACATCTACGATACCACGCTGCGCGATGGCACACAGCGCGAGGGCATCGCGCTGAGCGTGCAAGATAAGATTCGCATCACCAAGATTCTGGACGATCTGGGCGTGGCGTATATCGAAGGCGGTTGGCCTGGCTCGAATCCAAAAGATGCTGCCTACTTCGAAGCCGCACGCGATTTACCGCTCAAGCACGCCAAATTGGCTGCTTTCGGCTCCACATGCCGTGTTGGCAGCGCGCCTGAGGATGACGAGAACATCCAGATGTTGGTGCAGGCACAGACGCCAGTCGTGACGCTGGTCGGCAAGACATGGCTGCTGCACGTCTACGAGGTGCTGCGCACTACGCCTGAGGAAAATTGCCGCCTGATCGCCGACTCGATCCGTTACTTGAAGGCGCTGGGCAAGGAAGTCATCTATGACGCCGAGCATTTCTTCGATGGCTACAAGGCGGATAGCGAATACGCCCTTGAGACGCTCAAGGCCGCGCATGCAGCTGGCGCCGATTGGCTGACGCTCTGCGATACGAACGGCGGCACCCTCTACTGGGAAGTCGAGCAGATCGTCTGTGAAGTGCGCCAAGCCCTACCGCCACATGTCAGGCTTGCTATCCACACGCACAACGATGGTGAGCTGGGCGTCGCTAACTCGCTTGCTGCCGTACGCCAAGGCGCGACGTTAGTGCAAGGTACCATCAACGGCTACGGCGAACGTTGTGGCAATGCCAACTTGTGCAGCATCATCCCTGACCTAATGCTTAAGATGGGCGTGGCATGCCTGCCAAACCCCGATTCGCTCAGAAGCTTGACCCATGTGGCCCGCACAGTTGCCGAGATTGCGAACTTGCCGCCTGACAATCACTTGGCCTACGTTGGGCGCAGTGCCTTTGCGCACAAGGGCGGTATTCACGTGGCAGCAATGCGGCGCACAGCGCAGAGCTACCAACACATCGATCCTGCGCTCGTTGGCAATGAGATGCGCGTGCTGATCAGCGATCTGAGCGGGCGCGGCAACGTTCTGAGCAAGGCTGAAGAGTTCGGCATGGACGTCTCGAGCGAGGCGGCGCGCCAAGTGCTCGAGGAGATCAAGCGCCTTGAGCACTTAGGCTACGCCTTTGAAGGCGCGGAGAGCTCGGTTGCGTTGATGCTCAAGCGCGCCCAGCCCGACTACAAACCGCCCTTCGAGCTGATCGACTTTTTCGTGGTCGTGGAGAATCGGCGTGGGCGCGGTATGCTGGCAGAGGCGACTGTCAAGCTGGCGGTGGGCGATACGGTCGTGCATACAGCCGCTGAAGGTAACGGCCCCGTCAATGCGCTTGATATCGCCCTGCGCAAGGCGCTCACACCGCTCTACCCGCAGCTGGCTAACTTCACGCTTGCCGACTACAAAGTGCGCATCCTCGATGGGCATAACGGCTCAGCCGCCTTCACCCGCGTACTGATTGAGACACAAAGCGCTGCCGAGCGCTGGAGCACCGTCGGCGCCGGCACGAACATCATCGAGGCGTCGTGGCGGGCGCTGGTGGATAGCGTCGAATACGGCTTGACGATGGCGAAGTCTGTCTAGCGCAGCGTTAGGACGCGATAACTCTCCGTGTAGAGGGGCGAATCGCCGTCGAAGTCGGGATCGCTGCTCTCGCGCAGCCGTTTGGTCAGCGCTTCGATGTCCTTCACCTGGCTGCGATGCTGACTGATGGCTTCGATCTTGCGGTCGAGGTAGGCGGTGATATTGACCTTGCGATTGGGATCGAGCGTGCCAGCCAGATAGACCTGGCGCACCTTGTGAGGCTCTAGACCTTCATCGCGCCACAGCTCGATGAAGGTCAGCCGATCGCGCGCCGACGGATAGACTGCCGCGAGCGCTGCCTCACCAATGGCGCGATGATCGGGATGATTGATGCCGCCTGTACGCGTCCAGAGCGTGTGTGGGTCATTGGTGAGCACGATATCGGGGCGTATCTGGCGGATCAGGCGCGTCAGATCGCGGCGCAGCCGCAGCGTGTGCTCCAGCTCGCCATCTGGGTAGCGCAAAAAGATGACCTGCTTGATGCCGAAGCAGGCGGCTGCGGCGCGCTGCTCTGCCTCGCGGATGACGATCAAGTGCTCTGAGGTCATCTCGGGGTCGTCGCTGCCTTTGTCGCCGCTTGTTGCCAGCACGTAGACGATCGGCCTGCCCTCAGCCGCCCATTTGGCAAGCAGACCGCCGCTGAAGAATTCGGGGTCGTCTGGATGGGCAAAAATCGCCATGACGCGCCCTAAGGTTTCGTTGTGATCGGTCATCTTGCTTACTCCCAGCTATCGGCGTCCTCTAGGTCTTCATCCTCTTCCGAATCTGATACAGGCGGCTTAGTGCGCTTGGCGCCGCAGTCGCAGCCGCCGCTGTCGTGGCGCGCACAGCCGCTCTGAGCCTTTTTCTCCAGGGCCTCCAGTTCATCTAGCGGTATCAGGTCTTCGCGCTTAACTAGGTGGCGAATCTCACCGACTAGCACAGTGACGGCGTCTTGCAGTGGATGCACATCCAACACTTTGCCATCGCCGTGCGGAGTGCGCACGCGCTTATTGCGCTTGGGCAGCCCCTTGCGCGCCTCGACATACTGCTCATACTCGTAGACAAGGCAGCAGCGCAGTCTGCCGCACATGCCTGTAATCTCAGACGGGTTGAGCGAGATACCTTGCACTTTGGCCATCTTGATCGAGATCGGGCTGAACTCGGTTAGGAAGGTGGAGCAACAGCGCGGGATGCCGCAGGCGCCCATCCCGCCAATCAGCTTGGCCACATCGCGCGGGCCGACCTGTCGCAAATCCACACGCGAAGGGAAGTGCATGCTGAGGGCGTTCTTCAGCCGGTTGAGGTTCAGCTTGTTATCTTCAGTGCTGTAGAGGATGGTCAGTATCTCGCCGTTGTAGCTGTATTGGGCGGCAAGGAACTTGCACTGCTCATAGCCGCCCAGCTGCGTGGCAATCTCGCGGCATTCGATTAGCGCCTCTAGCTGTTTGGCTTCCCACGTCTGCTTGAGTAACAGGTCGCGTGGGGTGGCAAGGCGCAAGATAGGCTTGTAATCGGTGCGTCCTTCCTCGGGGGGGTAGAAGGCGGCGATTTGCCCCATTTGCTCGCCGCGCATCGTCTCGACGATTACGTAATCGCTAACGGCCAAGTTCGGCAGCGCCGAACAATCGAAGTGGTAGAGCTTGCCAACACGCTGGAAACGTACGCCGGCAATACGCGTCGGCGTGACGGAAATTGGCTCGGTCATAAGCTATAACAACTCAACCTTCGTGTGATCCCAACCGTCCCAAGCCCTTCAAGTCTAGCGCTGAAGCATGTGTGTGTGCAACTTGCCTAAGGGGCGTGCGGCTGCCAGCGATCAGTTTGCTTTATAGCGCTCAGCGTGTATACAAGGCTTGGCTCGCTGCCCCACTGCTCAGCGATCTGCAATGGCAAGTTGACGCCATCTAGATTTTGGTAGCCACCCTCTGGACGCAGCATATAAGGCAGGCGGCGCCTATCGCTGAGGCGGTAGCGCTCCACTTCAACAGCGGCAACTGTGTAGTCGGGCTTGAGATACAGCGTGACAATATCCTCAGGTTGGGCCTCGTGAACGGCTTGAAAGGCACGCTCTGCCACTAGGCGCACCGTGACCCCCTCGCGAGTGAGTGGCGTAAGCAGCAAAGCCCGAAATGCCCATTGCTGGCGGCGCAGACTCTCACGAAGAGATGGATCGGTCTGCTGATCAAGGCTTTCAGTGCGTTTGCCAAGCGGAAGGCCGAAGAGGCGGCGCGTCTCTTGCCATAGCCATCGATCAGGTTCGGCGTAGGCAGCCTCGACCGTGAGGCTAAGCGGTAAGCCTAAAAAAGCACGTTCGCGTCGCTGTAAAGTCAGCACAACGGCTTCTAACGGCAGTGGGCGCGTTGCATAGCGCGCAAGGACTGCTTCTTTGAGTAACTGGCGTGCCTCAAAATCACCTTTGGCAAGCGAGAGGAAAAACGACATGAATCATTGCTCCAACAGTGATCGGCGTAGCAACTCTGGATATTGTACACAGACATGCTGCGTTTGAGATAACCTGCCCGAATGAACGGCCGCCCTTTTGATCATCTTGCGATACTTTCTTGACAATTCGTTAAGGTGCGGAGACTTGACGCGCACTTCAATAGAGCTATACAATGCAAGTTAGGCAAGCTTCTCCGTGTGGAGTAGGGTAACGTTCGGGCAGTGAGCGTGTTGTAGCACACAACATGTTTGCTGCACCACGCAACAGAGGAGACTGTAGCCATGACGCCAAATAGTCAGCCCGAGCCAATAGCTGATGAGTTGGCCCAAGTGCGTGCGTATCAAGAATCGGTGCTGCATTACGAGGCGCTTGATGAGCAGATCGACCAACTGCTGCAATCTGTGGGCGGGCGCAGTGAAGATCTCTCCGATGAAGCCTATGTGCGCTATCGCGAGCTGGCAGCCCTGCGCGACCTGGCTTACAATCGCATGATGCAGTTAGGCAGCCAGCTGCTAGACGAGAGCTGAGCTTTTAGCAAGTCTGCAAGCGCTCTGACTTGACGCACTGCCCGAACTGTGTCAAAGTTGGCGCCGTGTTGACTGAGCACTGCGCTAAACTTAGCTATGCGTCCCTTGACCGTTATCGGGCTGATCTCTGGTACTTCCGCTGATGGCATTGACGTAGCTCTCACGCGCATCAGCGGCGCGCCACCCGCGCTTTCTATCCAACTTATCAAGCATCAGACCCTGCCCTATAGCCCTGAGCTGCGCACCGAGATTTTCGCCTGTTTCCGCCCTGAGTCCAGCGGCGTAGATCGGCTGTGTCGCCTAAATGCTGCGCTTGGCGAAGCCTATGCCGCCGCTATCTTAGAAGTGATCGCTATGGCGGGCTACAAGCCTGAACAAATAGACTTGATCGGCTCGCACGGGCAGACCGTCTGGTACGATCCGCCGCAAGACGGCAAGCGCGGCGCCTACCTCGCGCTGGGCGATCCGTCTACCATTGCTGAGCGCACGGGCATCACCACAATTGGCAACTTCCGCGCCCGCGATTTGGCTGCTGGTGGGCGCGGCGCGCCGCTGGTCAGCTACATGGATTGGCTGCTCTTCAGGCATCCGACGTGCTGGCGTGCCATTCAGAACATTGGCGGCATCGGCAACGTGACCGCCCTGCCGCCTTTGAACGATTCGAACAGCGCGCCCCTGACCTTCGACACCGGGCCCGGCAACATGATCATCGACTACTGCGCAGAGCGCGCCACTGACGGCACCCTGCACTACGATGTAGACGGTCAGCTGGCGGCGCGCGGCAAAGTACATAGCGAACTGCTCTTCAGCCTGCTGATGCACCCATACCTGCATCAGCCGCCGCCCAAAGCTACCGGCCGTGAGCTCTTCGGCGCTCAGTTCGGTGCGCAGCTGTGGCAGCGCGCCCAAGCGTTAGGGTTGCCCCCTGAGGACATCGTTGCGACAGCGACAGCTTTCACGGCACAGTCGATTGTGCAAGCCTACCGCGACTGGCTGCCACATCCGCCTGAGGAAATTTACGTGGCAGGCGGTGGGGCGAGGAATCCGACCCTGCTCAACATGCTGCAGGCAGGCTTCACACATGCCCGCGTTCGAACGCACGAGGCGCTGGGCATGCCGAGTCTTGCGAAAGAGGCGGTGCTCTTTGCGCTGCTCGCCTACGAGACGTGGCACGGGCGCGGCGGCGCCCTACCGGCTTTGACCGGCGCTAGCCATCCCGCCCCGCTAGGCGAGATCGCCATTGGGCGCCTGTGGCACGCAGCAGAGTTCTAGAGGGATTTCATGATCCGCTGGGGAATCCTGAGCACGGGCAGAATCGCGCGCGCCTTCGCCAGCGCGCTTAAGCAAGTGCCAGGCGCCAAGCTTTTTGCCGTCGGATCACGCCATCGGGTCACGGCCGATGAATTCGCCATAAACTACGATGTGCCACGCGCTTACGATAGCTACGAGGCGCTAGCCGCTGATCCTGACGTGGATGTGATCTACGTCGGAACGCCGCATCCAATGCACGCTGAGAACACGCTGATGTGCTTACGGGCAGGCAAGCATGTGCTGTGCGAGAAGCCCTTCGCTGTGAACGCCACACAAGCGCGCGCCATGATCGACCTCGCGCGCCAGAAGCGCCTATTCCTGATGGAAGCCATGTGGACGCGCTTCATCCCTGCCGTTGTGCGCGCCAAAGCATTGATCGATGAAGGCGCTCTTGGCAAGGTCTGGATGATGAGCGGGACGTTTGGCTTCCGTGCGCCTTTCAATCCAAAGGGGCGGCTGTTCGCGCCTGAGCTAGGCGGCGGCTCGCTGCTGGACGTTGGCGTGTATGTGTTATCGTTCGCCTCGTGGCTATTTGGCGCCCCTAAGTACATTCAAAGCGCAGCGCGCATCGGCAGTACAGGTGTGGATGAACACGCGGTCATGCAATTAGTTTACGAGGGCGGTGAATTAGCAGCCCTTGCTTCGGCGATCAGCCTGAAAATGCCGATCGAGGTGCTCCTGGCCGGCACAGAGGGCTACCTGACGCTGCACGAGCCATTCTACAAGACGCAGCGGTTCACCATAACACCTGTAGAGGGTCAGCCGCAGACCTATCACATACCCTATGAGGGTAATGGCTATCAGTTTCAGGCGTTCGAGGTCACACGCTGCCTGCAAGCTGGTCTGCTGGAAAGTCCCAACATGCCGTTAGACGAGACGCTGCAGATCATGCAGACGATGGACGCGATCCGGGCGCAGTGGGGCCTAAGGTATCCTGATGAATGAGTACGAGGCAGTCCTACGCCCGATCGCGGGCGCGGCGCTGCACCTGAACGCACCAATGGCGCGCTACACTGTAGCGCGTCTGGGCGGCCCTGCTGATGCGCTAGTTATCGCTGATTCAGCTGCTTTACTGGAGCGGGCGGCGCGGGCAGCCTGGGCTCAAGGCTGGGCGACTCGAATCATCGGCAGTGCTGCGAACGTCCTGGTGGCTGATCGGGGCGTGCGTGGTGTGGTGATCATCAATCGTGCTGAGCGGGTGTGGCTGGAGGACTCGGGCATCCTGGTGGCGGAAAGCGGCGCGCCGCTGATTGGCTTGGCGCGCCTGAGCATCGAGCGCGGTCTAGCGGGCTTGACGTGGGCGATTGGCGTACCGGGCACGCTTGGTGGCGCTGTGGTGAACAACGCGGGTGCCTACGGGGGCGAGGTAGCGCAAGTTCTAAGCTGGGCGGAAATTGCCGAGCCAGAGCAGCCAACACGCCATTGGGAGAGCGCTGAGCTTGCCTACGCCTATCGTGAGTCAGCCCTGAAGCGGCGGTCAGCGCCTTTTGCGGTGCTGCGCGCGGCGCTGCAGCTGCAGCCAGGCGCCGCGCCCGCCGAGCTGCGCGCCCAAGCCGAGTCGCACAGTGCGCATCGGCGGCGCACACAGCCCAATGGGGCAAGTCTAGGCAGCATGTTTAAGAATCCGCCCGACGATTACGCCGGCAGGCTGATCGAGGCGGCTGGTCTAAAAGGGACACAAATGGGTGGTGTGTTGATCTCGCCGCAACACGCCAATTGGTTCATCAATACGGGGGGCGGCACGGCGGCCGACTACCTTGCGCTGATCCGCATAGCACAAGAGCGCGTTTACGCTCAGTTCGGCGTTCAGCTGGAGCTGGAGGTCGAGCTGATCGGTGATTTTTAGCACACAGCGCGCTAGAATGATCACCCAAAGCATACTTAGTAGATAGGATTTGTGCGATGTACGTAGGGGATATTGCAGGGCGGCGCGCCCTTTACTCGCCAGAGGCGCTGGCCGTAGTCGATAGTGGCAAGACTCCGCATTTGCAACTGACCTACCGCCAATTGAATGAGCGCGCTAACCGCCTGGCAAACTGGCTGCGCGCGCAAGGCATCGGCAAGGGCGATGTAGTCGGTATTTTGGCGCGCGATGGTGTAGAGTACCTCGATCTGTTCTTCGCCTGCGGCAAGCTGGGCGCCATTCTAGCGCTCTACAATTGGCGGTCGCATCCGCGTGAGCTAATGGGCGTCTTCGCCAACACACAGCCGAAATTACTCTTCTTCAGCGGCGAGTTCGGCGAGTCAGCCCGTTTTCTGAAGCAGGCGTGTAATTACCTGCAAGGGATGGTGCATTACGAGGGCGGCGGTGTGCTGGGCAGCTACGATTACCTTGCTCTGCTGGCTAACGCGCCCGAGACGCCCGTCTATAACGATTCAGTAGAGGCAGAAGACATCGCCTGCCTGATCTTCACGGGCGGCACGACGGGCCTGCCTAAGGCAGCGCAGATCAGCCACCGCATGATCGCCTGGAACACGCTTAACACCATCATCCACGACTTGCGGCACGGCGACGTGACTGTGAACGTCTTTCCGATGTTCCACACGGGTGGCTTGCTGGTCTATACGACGCCACTGCTTATCTTGGGCGGCACGATTGTGCTGACCCGCCAGTTCGACCCCGTCCAAGTGCTGGACTTGCTCCAACAGTACAGCGCGACGGTCTTCGCCGGCGTCCCGACTATGTATCAAATGCTGACGCAAGCACCTAACTGGGCGAGTGCCAATCTGAGCAAGCTGCGCTTCTGCACGAGTGGTGGGGCACCTCTGCCGGTTGCGCTCGTCGAGCAGTTTGAGCGCGAAAAGGGTGTGCGCTTCAAGCAGGGCTTCGGCATGACCGAGTTCGGGCCAGGCATCTTTGCGCTGGCACCCGAGGATGCCATCCGCAAGGCGGGCAGCATCGGCCGACCGAACTTCTTCATCGATGCACGCATCGTCGACGAT
The DNA here is from genome assembly GCA_046719055.1 of Aggregatilineales bacterium. GTDB lineage: Bacteria > Chloroflexota > Anaerolineae > Aggregatilineales > UBA2796 > CP2-2F. The sequence goes on from JBDNDQ010000023.1 coordinate 30,621, forward strand.
AACAATCAACCCGTGCCTGTGGGCGAGGTCGGCGAGCTGGTGCTGAAGGGACAATCGGCGCTGTCGGGCTATTTCAACAATCCTGAGGCGAGCGCAGCTGCTTTTGATGAGCAAGGCTGGTTCCACACGGGCGACCTGGCGCGCTGCGATGAGGAAGGATACTTCTACATCGTCGATCGCAAGAAAGATATGTTCATCAGCGGCGGCGAGAACATCTATCCTGCCGAGATTGAGCAAGTGTTGTATAAGCATCCGGCTGTGCATCAGTGCGCCGTGATCGGTGTACCCGATCCGAAGTGGGGCGAGGTGGGCAAGGCATATGTGGTGCTGAAGCCGAACGCAAGCGCCACCCCTGAAGAGCTGATCGCGCACATGAGCCAACATCTAGCGCGCTATAAAGTGCCCAGAAGCGTTGAGATTATGGACTGGCTGCCTATCTCAGCCGCCGGCAAAATTCTCAAGCGCGAGCTGCGCGCTCTATTTGTGCAGAAAGCCGAAAGCAGTTGAAAAGGACTCGTCTATGCCCAGAGTTGAGGTCGGTGCGCGCGCCAGCCGCACCAAAACGATTACTGATGCTGATATCCGTGCTTTTGCAGCTGCCAGCGGCGATACCAACTCTATCCACCTGGATGAGGAGTACGCTAAGACGACGCGCTTCGGCAGGCGCATTGCGCACGGCTTGCTGACTGCCAGCTTAATCAGCGCGGTTTTAGGTAACGATCTGCCAGGCGTCGGCACCATCTACTTGAGCCAGACGCTTCACTTCAAGGCGCCCGTCTACCTCGACGATACGATCACAGCTACCGTCGAAGTGACCGCCTTCCGCGAAGACAAGCGCATCGCAACCTTACGCACAATCTGTACCAACCAGGAAGGGACGGTCGTGCTGGAAGGCGAGGCAACCGTCATCGCGCCCAAAGAGGCTTCCTAACGTTTGTTAGGAATTTCACGAATGTGCAAGCTGAAGACGTTTGTCCGAGTTTTATCGAGCTATTGCAAGTTTTGTAAAGCGTGGTATATTCAGCGGCGCGCAGTTGATAACGCGCAGTTGACCTATATGAGTGTCTCCAAAAGAGGGAAACGCATATGCGTAGCAAGTTTATTGCTTTTCTTCTAATTTTGGCCGTGATGTTTGGCACACTCGGCACCCTCAACGTCCGTGCCCAAGATGCCACGCTGCTGATCTGGGCGGACGACACCCGCGCACCCATCCTCGAGGCGCTCGGGGCCAAGTTCAAGGAAGAGTTCGGCGTGGACGTGAAGGTGCAACAGCTCGGCTTCGGCGATATCCGCTCGCAAGTCAAGACTGCCTCGCCAGCCGGTGAGGGCCCAGACATCTTCGTAGGCGCGCACGACTGGATCGGCGAACTCTCTAAGGACGGTCTGCTTGAGCCACTGGACTTGGGCGATCTAGCTGAGAAGTTCACTAAGGCATCTCTGAACGGCTTCACCTACGAAGGTGTGCTGTATGGCATGCCCTATGCCGTTGAAAATGTTGCGTTCGTCTACAATCCTGAGATTGTCAAGGAAGTGCCGAAGGACTTTGAAGAAGTCCGCAAGCTCTCTGAAGAGCTAATGAAATCGGGTGTGGTGAAGTACGGCTTCGTACGCCAGAGCGGCGATCCCTATCACTTCTTCCCAATTCAGACTGCGTTCGGCGGCTACGTCTTCGGTTATGAGGAAGGCGTTGGCTACAACGCTGCAGATCTGGGCATCGACAGCGAAGGCAGCATCGCTGCGCTGAAGTGGTTCGAAGGCATGGTCAAGGATGGCTTGCAGCCCGCTGGCGTGGACTACGACGTGATGCACACACTCTTCACCAACCGGGAAGCCGCGATGATCATCACCGGCCCGTGGGCGCTGGGCGACCGTCTACGCCCGAGTGGCGTGCCCTACGCCATTGCCCCGATTCCAGGCGGCGGCAAGCCGTTCTTGGGCGTGCAGGGCTTCATGATCAACGCGTTCAGCAAGAATAAGGAGCTCGCTAAGACCTTCTTGTTCGATTTCATCGCCTCCGAAGAGATCGAAGTGACCGCTGTGGGCAAAGATGGCGTGGAGCGCACTGGTGTCCCGATGGTTCTGTTCGGTTTCGACCGTCCGTCTGCCTTCTTGCCGGCCTTAGAGAAGCTGGAAGACCCTGACTTGATCGCCTTCGGCGAGGCAGGCGTGGAGGGCTTGGCAATGCCGGCCATCCCAGAGATGGCCTCCGTCTGGCAGGCGTGGGGCAATGCGGTTGAAGCGGTTGCCAACCAGCAGGTCAGCGCTGAGGAAGCTTTCAAGACCGCTGCCGAGCAGATTCGTAACTTGCTCAACAAGTAAGCGCAGCCCCCACTTTACGCTACATGTAAAGAGACGCTGAACTGAGGGCGGGAGACTTTCCCGCCCTTATGTGTAAAGACAGTCGTTCGGTTTTGGCTAAATTTTGTTGGCTGAAAGGAGAGCGGCTTTCACGTGCCGCAACCGCATTTATGACCACAGGTACACTGACGCAACGGACGTCGGTTCAGCCTGCCATCCCTGGCGTAGTCACTCTGATCTTACGTTACATCGGCTTAATGGTGGTAGATGCCTTCGCGCTCTGGCTGATTTTCTCGCTCATCAACGATGGCATTTGGGAGCTCGCCATCACCATCGGCCTGATCACACTTTTCGTGAACGTCATCAACCTGCGCCCGGAGCTCAAGCCGCTGCGCTGGATGTCGCCTGCTTTCGCTCTCTTAGCGCTCGGCGTGATCTATCCGATTGTCTATACAGTCTATGTGGCGTTCACTAACTATGGCGATGGTCACTTGCTGACTAAAGCTCAAGTGGTGCAGCTGCTCTTGCGCCGCACTTTTGTGCCAGAGACCGGCACGCGCTACAGTTGGGAAGCTTTCATTAACGAAGCAGGCGAATACGCCCTCTGGCTGACAGATCGTGAAGGTAGGTCGTTCTTTGTGATTGGGCAGGGCGAGCTGCAACCTGTCAGCGGTGAAATCCCAGAGCAGTTTCAGGGCTTTCGGCGTGCCACACGTGCCGAACGCACACGCCTGCTAACAGCGGCAGGCACTCAGCAGTTCGGCCCTGAAGATAGCCGCTTGAGCGTCACCCGTGATTTTGCAGCCGTGCTGGAGCAGCGCTTCACCTATGATGGTGCTGCCGACAGCATCACGGACAGGCAGACTGGTAGAGTCTTCACTGCAGACGATGAGATCGGCTTCTTTGTAGATCGCGCCGCCTTTGAAGCTGCCCGTGTCGAAAACCCTGAGGCGAGCGCTAGCAGCTTTTTGATGCGGACTGAAGGCTTCCCAGCGGGCGTTGGCTATCGGACGGTCATCGGCTTTGCCAACTTTGAGCGCTTCTTCAACAGCCCTGCCCTACGCGGGCCGCTGCTGAGCATCTTCACCTGGACGGTCGTTTTCGCCTTTTCTTCAGTGGTAACGACGTTTGCACTCGGCCTATTGGTGGCGCTGCTGATGCAAGGCAAGTTCTTCGGACGGCGCTTCTTCCGCACTATGCTGATCGTGCCGTATGCTATCCCAGCGCTCATCTCGGTGGTGACCTGGCGCGGCATGTTCCAGCCACAGTTCGGCATCTTCAATCAGATCATACCCGGTCTGCCGAACGTCTTCGCCGATGGCACGCTGACCCGCATTGCCATCTTGATCGTGAACTTGTGGCTGGGCTACCCGTATTTCATGCTGGTGTGCAGCGGAGCGCTAGCTGCCATCCCGGCCGATCTGTACGAGGCGGCTCAAGTAGATGGCGCGAACCGTTTTCAGGCGTTCCGCTTCATCACTATGCCACTGCTGCTCGTCTCGATCGGCCCGCTGCTGATCAGCTCATTCACCTTCAACTTCAACAATTACACGCTGATCGCCGCCTTTAACGATGGCAATCCCGTCATCGCCGACTCGCCGATCCCGGCTGGGCAGACGGACATTCTAATCAGCTACACCTACCGTATCGCCTTCTCTGGGCAGGGCGGCGCCGACTTCGGTTTCGCCTCGGCTATCTCGATCATTATCTTCATCATTGTGGGCACGGTCACCATTATGCAAATGGGCTTGACACGACGCTGGGAGGAGGTCTCTCGGAATGTCTAGCATCTCACGCCCCATGCCAGGCGGCGGCCTAACCTTCAAACAGCGCCGCCAGCTGCAAAATGCGATCCGTTACATCATCCTGGCCATCTTGATAGTCTTTGCGCTGTTCCCTGTGCTGTGGATTTTTAGCGCCTCGCTCAATCCCTTGCAGAGCATGGCCAGCCAGAGGTTGATCCCAGACGTCTCCGACCCTGCGCTGCTCTTCAAGAACTACACCGATCTGTTGGGCAACCCGGATCGTTACCCATTCTTCCGCTGGCTGCTGAACTCGACGCTAGTCGCCTCTGTGACAGCGATCGGCATTGTTTCGATCACGGCGCCGGCAGCGTACGCCTTCTCGCGCTTCAACTTTAGGGGGCGCCGCAACTTGCTGCTGTTCATGCTGTTGGTGCAAGTCTTCCCGAACTTGCTGGCGATGGTCTCAATCTTCTTGATGCTGCAGCAGCTGGGCGTATATCTGCCGTTCATCGGCTTCAACACACCAGGCGGCTTGATCTTGGTCTACATTGGCGGCGCGATGGGCACCAACATCTGGCTGATGAAGGGTTTCTTTGATGCAATTCCGCGCGAGCTGGACGAAGCAGCGCTTGTGGATGGCGCCACTATCCTGCAAACGTATATCCGCATCATCCTGCCAGCTGCCCGGCCGATTTTGATCGTGATCGGCGTGCTCTCGTTTGTAGGCATCTTCAATGAGTTCGTGCTGGCGCGCGTGCTGCTACGCGATAAAGAGACATGGACGCTGATGGTCGGCTTGTACGTCAACTTCGTCAGCAACAATTTTGCTAACCAGTGGGGCTTGTTCGCGGCAGGTGCTGTGATCGGCATGCTGCCAACGCTGATTGTGTACCTTGTGCTACAAGATCAGATCGCTAGCGGTACAACTGCTGGTGCGGTGAAAGGCTAATCGGCCACGCAGATGGGCAGGCGCAGTACCTCGCCGCCCGTCTGCGCGAACCACGTCACACCTTCGCGCACAAGGTCTAGCTCTAGGATGTACTCGCCCGCTTGGGCTGGCGCCTGAATGCTCAAGCTCAGCGCAATCGTCTGGGCGGGCAGGACTGCTTGTGGCAAGGGCAGGCGCTCCCACTCTGCTGGCTGAACTTCACCTCGCCAGCGGTAGGCGATGTTGACACAAAATTGGCTCTGACCAGCAGGCAGCCACAACGCTGTGCCGATGTTGCTTACGCTCGCGCTGAGCCTGAACTGCTGCGCTGCCCGCACGCGCTGTGGCGGTGTCGGTATGTGCCACCTGGCCTGATAGGGCGAGACGTCAAAGCGCAGCGCCCGCTGACCGCGCGCTGCTAGCCCTTGTAGCATCTCGCCCAAGCCCAGTGCTCTCAAAACAGCTGAGAGAGGCGCCCACAGCTTCACGGCAAAGCTTAGGTTCAAGCGGCGCGCCCGCAGCATCTCGCTCAGCTCCACCCACAGTGTGCGATAAGGGCGCACTAGCCTCACAGGTGGCTTGTCAAAGTCAGGGGCGCGATGCGGGGCTGCCACCCACGCCAGCAGCTCAGCGCTGGTGGCTTGGTAGGTGTAACGCGCTGCCAGCAGACGGCGCGCATTGTAGCGCATTTGGGCGTTGCGCTCGGGCTGGGCGCAGGTGAGCAGCCGCTCAGCGAGCGCCTCAGCATCGCCGTGCGGATAGGTCAGGCCTGCCCCGCAGGCTGCCACACATTGCGCCAGCTCGGTGAGGTCAGAGGAGACGCACGGCAAGCCGGCGCGCAGCCAGTCCAGGATGCGCGTACGGCTGCCAAGCATGGTCTCGTAGGCGAAGCGATCGACATTGACCGCCACATCGCTCTCAAGGTAGAGATTGATCAAGTCTTGCGCCTCAAGCCAGCCGCACAGGTGATAGCGCTCACGGTAAGCGGACTCAGCGATCAGACTCTCGAAGCGCCGATAGGTGAAATCGTCGTGTCCGTAGATGGGGCCGCCTGTCGAGGCGAAGTACGCCTTCGGATTAGCCTCGAAGACGCGCTCTAGCGCAGCGAAGAGCGTATCCACATCTGTCCAGGTGTTGTAGCCGCCGCTGTAGAGGATTAAGAAGGCATCTTCAGGGATGCGTGTGCCGCGCAGATAGGGTCCTGTAGCGGTGAAAGGCGTCTCCTCACTGGCAATTGGGATGGTGGTGACGAACGAATAGCCGCACGTCCATTGATTGAGGCGCCCCCACATGCCCAGCTCGCCAACCACCGACCACTGTTGGCGCTCTGAGACGGCTGAAAATTTATCGGCGCGCTCAAGGGCATGGCGCTCAAAGTTCCAGAAGTGAGCCAGATATTGATCATCCGCGTACAGCAGCGCCTTCAGCTGAGCTTCTGCCATCACACTACCGTATAAATCGCACCACAGAGGCAAGGCGCCGATGTTAGAGGCAGCAACGCTCGCCGCCGGTGTTGTGACGGCGATAGCACATTCAGGCGCAAAGGCTTTGATCAGGGGGCGCAGCGCGCGCGGATCGTGCCAGACGATATCGTGCACATTGTGGTAGATAAAATCGGCTGTTTCGGTTGTGATGATCGGCGGTAGGTCTTCAGGGTAGATGCCCGCCATACGGTCGCCGATCAGGCAGACGCGATGCCCAGCCTGGCGCAGCACAGAGACGAAGTGCCACGTCCGCAGACTGGGCCCAGCAGCGCGATACGGCTCGAAGGGCAGCGGCGCAAAGCCAAACAACAAAATGCGGGTCATAGCTTACAGATGATCAGTGAAGGCAATTTTCTGAACGCTAAGCCGAAGCGCCTATTCGCACATGGCGATCAGCGGCATGTGGCAGTCAAGACTGTTATCCGTGTAGATGTGATAGTTACATGGATGCATCGAGCGGCTCCTGGCGTGCAATAATACTACCGCAGAGCTGAAGACTTTGCCAAAGTGGCTAGGTTTAGCGCGCCAACGCGCCGATCGCTTGACGCAGCCTAGCCGCTTATCTTATACTCTGCATGCCATTTTTCTAAAGCTTGCTGAGTGACAGAAGAACGCGGAAAGTCCTATGCAGCGCGAGCGAGTAGCCGATGATATCTACATCTTCACCAGTGAACGCTATGCTCAAGTGACTGCCGGCGCCGTGATTACCTCTGAAGGCGCCATCTTGATTGACACGCTGCTCTACCCCGATGAAACACGTCAGATTAAACAATTTGTCGAGGGGCGGCTAGGCTGCACAGTGCGCTATGTGATCAACACGCACTACCACGCTGATCACACTTACGGTACATGCTTGTTCCCAGATGCCACCGTGATCGCCCATGCGCGCTGCGCCGAGCTGCTAGAATTGCGTGGACGTACCAGCTTGGCTCAAGCACAAGCCGCCCTACCTGAGCTAGCTGAAGTACAGCTTGTCATACCGCACTTGCTCCTCAAAGAGGCGTCCTTCAGCCTGACGCTGGGCAACAAGACGTTGCTACTATGGCACACACCTGGTCACAGCCCCGACTCTATCGTGTGCCTTGCCCGCGAGGATCGCGTGCTGTTTGCTGCCGATACCATCATGGCCCTACCCTACTTTGTAGACGGCGACTACAACGACCTTTTGAGCTCCCTCGAGCGCTTTCAGCACAATAACTTCGAGAACATCGTACAAGGGCACGGCGAGATCATCCTGCGCGGCGAGATCGATGAAAAGCTGCGCAGTGATATTGCCTATCTCCGCGCGCTGCGCAAGCACGTCGAGATCGCCCTGACTAAAGCTGATCCGCACGCCTACCTGCGCAGCGTCGATATGGAGCAATGCGGTAAAAGCCGCATCCTGCTCAACGGCACAGCCCAGCAGCTGCATCGCAATAATCTACTTGCGCTTTTTGAACGGATGCGGCAGACTTCGCAACCTGTGGAGACTGGCTGAGCATGTCTAAGGGCGTCACGCCTTCCATCGCCTGCCTGATGTTGTGCGCTGCAGCGCTGGCGTGCAACTTACTAAGCGCGCCTGAGCCTGCCAGCACGGCTATACCGACTGCCACTGTGTTAGTGGAAGACGAATCGCGCCCGCAAGTGGTGATTGAAGCACCGCTCGATGGCGCTCAAGTCATCGCAGGCGAGCAGCTGATTATCCGTGTGCGCGCTGTAGATAGTTTCGGTGTGACGCGTGCCGAGCTGCGTCAGGGGGAGCGCGTGGTAGCTATTCAGCCCGCACCTGACCCCATCCGCGAGTTTCAGGCGCTCCTGCCCTATACGCCGACTCAGAGTGGCATGATTACGCTCTCTGTCGTCGCTTATCGGCGCGGCGTGGCAAGCCTGCCTGCCAGCCTGACCTTGCAGGTTGTGACCCAAATGGGCGCAACGCAGCGCGCTGCGCAGGTTTGTACGGCGCAAGTGAACGTGAATAACTTGAACCTCCGCCGCGGCGATAGCACTGCCACTGAAGTCATCACAAAACTCTCGCTCGGCGAGCGGCTGAGCGTGCTAGGGCGTAATGCAAGCAGCACATGGTACCGCGTGCAGCGCGCTGATGGGCAAATTGGCTGGGTCAGCGCACAGTACATCATCCCTGATGGCGATTGCGCCAACGCGCCGATTGTGCAGCCATGAGCACACTGCTCTTTTCCGTAGTTATCCCCAATTGGAACGGCCTTGCACATCTGCCAACCTGCCTGGCTGCCCTGCGCACCCAGACCTACCCATGTATTGAAGCGATCGTGGTGGATAACGCCAGCACAGATGGCTCACAAGCGTTCATTCAAGCTCAGTTCCCTGAGGTGCGCCTGATCGAGCTGCCTGAGAATCGCGGCTTCACAGGCGCCTGTAACGCCGGCTTACGTGCCGCGCATGGCGCCATCCTGGCTCTGTTGAACAACGACACAGAAGCCGACCCACACTGGGTAGAAGAAGTTGTAGCCTGCTTTGCACGCCATCCAGAGGCGGGGCTGGTCGCCTCGAAGATGCTCCTGTTCGATCGGCGTGATACCCTGCACACGGCTGGCGATTTCTATACCCTAGACGGCAGAGCAGGCAATCGGGGCGTGTGGCAGCACGATGCAGGCCAATTTGAGCGCGAGGAGTACGTCTTCAGCGCGTGTGGCGGCGCTGCAGCCTATCGGCGCACCATGCTCGACCAGATCGGCTTACTTGACGATGACTTTTTCTTCAGTCTGGAAGATGTGGACTTAGCATGGCGCGCCAACCTCGCCGATTGGCGCTGTGTCTATGCGCCAAGAGCCATCGTCTATCATAAACTCTCGGCGACGGGCGGCGGAGTCACAGCCAGTTTCTACGATGGGCGCAACGCGCTGTGGGTCATCGCCAAGAACTATCCCGCGTTTCTGTGGCGCAAACATTGGCGGCGCGTGCTGGCTGCCCAATCGCAGACGGCGTGGAAAGCCTTGCGCGCATGGCGTGGTGCGGCATCGCGCGCAAAGTTGCGCGGCATGCTGGCGGGCTTACTGGGCTTGCCGCGTATGCTCAAAAAGCGGCGGCTGATTCAAGCGCATCGGCGCATTGGTGAGGAAGCCCTTGAAGCGCTACTCACAGATATGCCGTGAGTCTCACGTGCCATTGCCCGCCAGCCACGACGCCATGTATTCGAGCTTCTCGATCTCTAGCGCAGCTTTCGTCACCTCAAGCGGATGAAAAGTATCCACCATCACTGCCAACTCTTCAGTCTTCACCGCGCCGATGCTCGCCTCAGTGGCGCCTGGCTGCGGGCCGTGCGGCAGACCGCTTGGATGCAGGGTAATATCAGCGCGTGCAATGCCGCGCCGCGACATGAAGTTCCCCTCTACGTAGTAGATAACCTCGTCGCTGTTGACGTTGCTGTGATTGTACGGCGCAGGGATGGCTTGCGGGTGATAGTCGAACAGGCGCGGCACGAACGAACAGACAACAAAATTCTTGCCCTCAAAGGTCTGATGAACGGGCGGCGGCTGATGAATTCTGCCCGTGATCGGCTCAAAGTCATGGATGCTCAGCGTCCAGGGGTACAGGTAGCCATCCCAACCGACCACATCAAAGGGATGGTGATCCAAGATGTGCCGCGTGAGCCGATCGCGCACTTTGACGCGCACCTCAAACTCGCCGCGCTCGGTGAACGTCTCCAAGTGCTCAGGCGTGCGAATGTCGCGCTCACAATACGGCGCGTGCTCCAGCAGCTGACCGTACCTGTTGCGATAGCGCTTAGGCGGCTCGATCTGCGAGGGCGCCTCAATCACAAAGAAGCGCGCCTCGCTCTCTAGCTGCATTTGCCAGGTGACGCCAAAGGGGATGATCACGTAATCGCCTGTGCTGAAGGACAAGCGCCCAAATTGCGTGTGCAAGACACCACCTCCCTCATGCACAAACCAGACCTCATAGGCTTGGGCATTGCGATAGAAGTAGCCCATGCTTTGCGTTGGGCGCGAGATGCCCAGTGTGACGTCGCGGTTGCCCAGCAGGATGCGCCGCGCCTGCACAGGATCGCCGCCGCTGGGGAGTTGGTCTGTGCTAAAGGCGCGATGGCGAAGCGCGCCAAAATCGGCGTACTCAGGCTGCACAACACCTAAATCCTCGACGTGCAGCACGCGTGGCGGCAAAAAATGATGGTAAAGGATGCTCTGAATGCCGCTGAAGCCCTCTAAGCCCATCACTTCCTCGCGGAAGAGCGCGCCATCGGGCTTGCGAAACTGCGTATGACGCTTGTGGGGAATCTGACCAAGTTTGCGGTAAAAGGGCATTTTGAAATCCTTTCAAAAACGCTCTAACGTAACCCAAGCAACCAGGCAAAGATGCCACATAGACCGATGAGCAGCATCAAGCCGAAACAGCCGTAGCCAAGCACGACGAAGCGCAGTCCAGGCGCTAAGCCGCTGCCGAACAGCGCACCAAGCAGACCCGGATCGCGCTCTTGGGTGGCACGCCCTACCGAACGATCAGACGCACTTCGAAGGACGCGCTGCTCAGCTGTGCGTCGGCTGCGCCTACGCGACGTGCTGGCGCCGGTCGCAGTGCGGCGGATGCTGGGCGGTAAGAATAGCAGTGGATCGTCCCAGTCGGCTGTTGGATCACGCTCCTCAGGCTCGGCATCTGGTTGGGGTGAGAGCAGATTGCTGGCGGCGCGTCCACGTACATCCTGCACATAGCGCGAGGCGTCAAAGGCCGCGAAGTCGTCGCTCAGGGCGCGCCGATTCTGCTCGCGCTCTTCATCTAGCTCGTCTTGGTAGCGCTCTTCATCTTCATCGCGCCAGTAGTCCATGTTTGCACCTCCAACCTTTAGAAAGTATAACAATTATTGACATTTTGCCGTATACTCGTAGATGTAATAAAGTCTGTAACGATGGTCTAGGCAGAGCCAATTATGCGAGAAAATCCACTTATCCTGGTCGTAGAGGACGAGCCGCGCGTCTCACGCTATCTGCGCAGCAGCTTGCAGATGTCGGGCTATGACGCGCTGGTTGCGCCCGATGGTGTAAAAGCCCTTGAGCTGGTGCAGGAAAATCGCCCTGATTTGATACTGCTAGACCTGCGCTTGCCACGCATGAGCGGCTTAGAGGTGCTGGAGAATGTCCGCCGCAACAACAATGTGCCAATCATCGTGCTGACGGCTAACGACGCTGAAGAAGACAAGGTCAAAGCGCTAATGCTAGGCGCCGACGATTACATCACCAAGCCGTTCGGCGCCCGTGAGCTACAAGCGCGTATTGTAGCAGTTCTGCGCCGCTACCGCCCTGCTGGACCGATAGCTCCGCCTGTTACGGTCTACGAAAATAAAGGACTGCGCATCGATTACGCGGCGCGGCAAGTCACAGTCAACCGCAAGCATGTCCACCTGACACCTACAGAGTACCGCTTACTGGTCACGATGGCAGAAAATACCAATCGCGTGCTGACGCACGACTACTTGCTGGCACATGTGTGGGGCGCCGAATATGCCGATGATGTGCATATCTTGCGTGCTACAATATGGCGGCTGCGTCAGAAGGTGGAGAGTGATCCGACCAATCCTGAGTACATCCTGAACGAGCCGGGCATTGGCTACCGCCTGCAGCGGCACGAACCTGACCCTGAAAGTGCCGAAGTCTAGCGCCTGCCTTGAAGACACAGACGCACATGCTCGGACTGTGCGTCTGTACCGCGCTATTCAGATTCGTCGTCCACAGCGCCCTCGTCGGGCTTCAAGCGCGCCTCAACCTCTTCCGCCGTGATGCCCTCTACCGAGACCATCTTGTCGCGCCGATCCTGACCTGCCACAATCTCAACTGCGCTTTCAGGCACGCTTAACCGCGCCGAGAGGAACTTGATCAGCGCGATGTTTGCCTGCCCTTCCGAAGGCGAGGCGGTCAGGCGAATTTTGACGCTACCGTCCTCTTGGATGCCCACGACTTCATCGCGTAGCGCACGGGTGACAATCCGTACAGCAAAAGCGGCACCATGCCGCCGATCCGTGATGTTGAACTCTTCTAGCTTACGGTTCATGCCTGACTCCTTATGGGTCGCTGCCTACTCTAATCATAACTTAAAAAGGCGCTCTGGCAACTTGCCGCTCAACGGCCGCCTAAAGTGCCCACGCCAATCGGTCAGATGAGTGAGATGATCAACTGCAAGATCAGCGCCTCTACCACAATCGCGCCAATTAGCGCCACCATCGGACTGAGATCGATCATGCCTGTTGAGGGTAATAGACGGCGGATCGGGGCGAGGATCGGCTCTGTGAGCTGATAGATCGTGCGCACAATTGCACTGCTGGGATCAGGGTTAAACCAGCTCATCAGCACACGCGCCAAGATCAGCAAATTGAAGATCAGAAAGCTGAACTGCACCAGTTCAACAAGTAGTCTGGCCATTCTGACACACTCCGAGAGACGTTGCGCCTTCATGTGCGCTTGTACTTAGTGCGCTATTCTAGCATAAACAGGCGCAGGCTTGCAGGCACAAGTGGTGATCTGAGGGTGCTTTTGGCTACAATCCAAGCAGGTTTGCACCCACTAAAGGAAGTTCACAGAATGGCTGTCAGTATCCCAGAAAATCTACGCGACTTGTTCACGCGCCCAATCCCGTGCTCCCTAGCGACTGTGATGCCCGACGGGCAGCCGCAAGTGACGCCGGTCTGGTTCGACTTTGATGGCGAGTACATCATCGTGAACACAGCACGCGGGCGCCAAAAAGATCGCAACATGCGCCGCGACGCTAAGGTGACTGTCCTCATCGTCGACCCTGAGAACATGTATCATTGGGCAGAGGCGCGCGGCGTGGTCGCCGAAGTGACTGAAGAGGGCGCCTATGATGTGATCAAGAAATTAGCGCTGAAGTATCGCGGGCGCGAGGAGTTCACGCTCGCTGAGGGCGAAGTGCGCGTTACGTATAAGATCGCCATTCAGAAGCTGAACGGACGTTGAGGCATGGCTGAGGAACTGCATACCACCGCTGAACGCCTGGAGATCGGCAGCGTGCCGTGCCGTGTGCGAGTCCCACAGCAGGCAGGCCCGCATCCGCTTTTGCTAATGTTGCACGGTTACGAGGGCGATGAAGACGTCACATGGGTTTTCAGCCGGGCAGCGGGCGTAACTTGGCTGATCGCCAGTCCGCGCGCGCCGCTGCCCGCCCCGAGCGGCAATGGCTACTCTTGGTTCAATTTTGAAGGCGGCAAGACCGATCCGAGCACGTTACAAGCCGCACTCAGCTACCTTGACGACTTTATCGGGGCGCTCAAGGCGCGCTACCGCGTGGACGATACCCGAATCGTAGCCTTGGGCTTCTCGCAGGGCGCTTCCCTGGCCTACGCCTATATGCTGGCAGAGCCTGCTCGCCTGCATGGCGTGGTCTCGCTGGGTGGCTTCATACCGGGCTACCTAACCAAGCAGATCGTCCCGCCGCTGAACGGCCTGCCCGTGCTAATCTTGCACGGCACTGAGGATGAGGTGATCGCCGTCGAGATTGCGCGCAAGAATCGCGACTTACTGATGGCTCACGGCGCACAGGTCACTTATTTTGAAGAGGCAGTCGGGCATCGCGTGGGCGCCGGCGGGATGCGCTTGCTGACTCAGTGGCTGGCAGAGCGTCTATGAGCTACAGCGCACCCTTTTCAGTAGACTTGCGTGGCAAAGTGGCGCTGGTGACGGGCGGCGCAGCAGACGTAGGACGCGCCATCAGCTTGGCGCTGGCAGCCAGCGGTGCTGCAGTCGCCATTGGTGATATCAACCCCGATCGCTCTGATGAGCTCATCGAGCAAATTGTGGGCGAGGGCGGACAGGCCTTCGCTTTTCATGGCGATGTCTCGAACAAGTATCAGGCGGCAGCGATGATCGAGGCGGTGCGCGATCGCTTCACGCACCTACACATCTTAGTCAATGCGGCAGGCACGTTGCGCGCCACACCGTTTGTCAAGATTGACGAGTACGATTGGCGGCGCATCGTTGAGATTAACTTGACGGGCACTTTCTTCATGACTCAGCTGGCTAGCCGCGTCATGATAGATGAGGGGGGCGGCGTGATCGTCAACCTTGCCAGTGCCTATGGGCATGTGCTGCCGCTGAGTGACCACGCGCCCTATGTAGCTAGCAAAGCAGGCGTCATTGGGCTAACTCGCGCGGCTGCCCGCGAGCTAGCGCCGCAGGGCATACGCGTGAATGCCGTCTGCCCTGCCGAGATCGCCTTCCCGAATGCACCCCTGCCAGAGGTACCGCACAATCCACAAGGGCGCTTTGGAGCGCCCGAAGAGGTAGCGGCGGTTGTGCTGTTTCTATGCTCGGATGCAGCACGCTTCGTGACAGATC
>JBDNDQ010000024.1:0-44662 GCA_046719055.1 Aggregatilineales bacterium
GTGCATGACGGGCTTGCCAGAGGCATTACTCGGACGCGTGGCGATCATTTTTGCCACGCTTTTTGCCAATCCGCAGGGCAGCGCCTATAGCCTGCCCTCGCGCCACATGTACAGCACGCCTGCCGAGGCACACCAGATCGGCATGAGCCAGCTTGACTACTACCATGAGCTCGCTGATTCGCATCCGAACATTGCGCTCATTCGTACCCAAGCCGAGCTCGAGCGCGTGCTTGCCACTTGGCAGCCCGGCATGCCCTTCGAGGAGCATCAGGTCGGTTTGGTAGTGCTGATGGAAGGCGCTGACCCAATCCGCGAGCCGAAGGCTTTTGAGGAGTGGTATGAGCGCGGTGTGCGTATCGTTGGCTTGGCATGGAGTCAGACGCGCTACAGCGGCGGCACGGCGGCACCCGGCGGCCTGACAAAGCTAGGGCGCGAGCTGCTGGAAGTCATGGCGGGCTTCCGTGCCGTGCTAGACGTCAGCCACATGGCTGAGAAAGCGTTCTATGAGGCGCTGGATAGCTACGACGGGCGGATCATCGCCAGTCACAGCAACCCGCGCCGCTTCCGCGACTCGGATCGGCACTTGAGCGATGCGATGATCCGCCGTCTGGTTGAGCGTGACGGTGTGATCGGCGTTGTGCCATACAACGCCTTTCTGTGGCAGCCAGAGGAACGTCCTGTGCGCAAAGCCGCCGCGCCCTTGAGCCGCGTAGCAGAGGCGATCGACCATATCTGCCAGCTAGCGGGCTCGGCGCGGCACGTTGGCATCGGCACAGATTTTGATGGTGGCTTCGGCGCTGAGAGCACGCCCGACGAGCTGGATACAGTTGCCGATCTGCTCAGCTTGGCGCCACTCTTGGCAGGGCGCGGCTACAGTGACTCGGATATCACTGCGATCTTGAGCGGCAACTTCCTGAACGTCCTGCGGGCTGCTCTGCCGTAGCTAGTAGACAATCTCATAGATGGCGCCGTCCGCATCGGGATCGGCTTCATTCAGGTAAGTGCGGTACACCACTGGCGATTGACCGGGCTTCTTGTAGCGATGTACTAAGCCATAGATATAGCCGTACATCAGGTCGTGTGGAAAGGTTGTGTTCTCGCGGAAGGTGATGCGATGCTCACTGAAATGATAGTCACTATAGCCATCGCCTTCCGGTATGTTCTGCAGGTTCAGATGATGCGTCGCCATTAGCAGCTCAATCGCCTTTTGAATTGAGTCGATCTCAGGCGGGAAGGCAGCAGCGTTGATCACGCGCACACCAATTGAAACTAGCTCGGTGCTGCTGAGTCGCTTGGTGATATCGTAGTAGAGCTGCAACGGATACCATTCGGTCGGATCGATAGTAGGCGGCAGGCCGTATACTTTGAACATCGCTTCCATGTGGGGGCGGATCGAGTCGAACTCAACGCTCTTGACAATTGCTTGCATCGCTTGCCCGCTGATCAGCATATCTTTGGGCGCTTCTTGCTTACGCATAGGCTCCTCTCATTAGAAAGACTGAATATATATGGAATTCTAACTCAGTTACATACCCCTAACTCTCATATACATCACAGTTTCATCGCAAATTTATTAATAAACACTGAAGAAACCGCCTGCAACGACAGGGCTTGCCATCTGTGCGCCAATTCACAATCGCCAACGGCGCTCTAGTGCGGTATACTAGAGCCGTGATGCTGTAGCGCTGCAAGGCGTGAGGAGAAATCAACTTTGAGTCGCAGCTACCAATCATGGGGAAATTATCCCAAAGCCCGCAATCAGCGCGCCATCCAGATTCACTGGCGCGATGCCCCGCCCAACCTGCAGGCGATTGAAGGCAGTCTGCTGCCATATGGCTATGGGCGCAGCTATGGTGATAGCTGCCTGAACGAGAATGGTACCCTGCTGGATATCACACCGCTCAATCGCTACATCGCCTTTGATGCTGAGCGGGGCTTGATTCGCTGCGAGAGCGGCGTGCTGTTCGCCGACTTGCTGCAGTACATCGTACCGCGCGGCTGGTTCCTACCCACCACACCTGGCACCAAGTATGTCTCGGTCGGTGGCGCCATCGCTAACGATGTTCACGGCAAGAATCACCACGTGGCAGGCACGTTCGGCAGGCACGTGACGCGCTTCGAGCTGTTGCGCTCGGATGGGGCGCGCTTGATCTGCTCGCCGACTGAGAACACAGCGCTATATCGTGCCACTATTGGTGGGCTCGGCCTGACCGGCGTGATCCTGTGGGCCGAATTTCGGCTGCGGCGCATTCCTGGGCCTTACATCGCGCAGGAAAAAATCCGCTTTGGCGATATTGATGAGTTCTTCGCCATCAGCGAAGCCTCTGACAAGGACTACGAGTACACAGTCGCTTGGGTCGACTGCGTTTCGGGCGGCCACAAGCTGGGGCGCGGCATCTTCATTCGCGGCAACAACGCCTGGCACGCGCGTGTGCCCAATAAAAGCGCGACGCCCAAAACACTGCTGACCGCCCCATTCGATCTGCCCTCTTTTGCCCTGAATTTGCACACTGTGCGCGCCTTTAACGAGGTCTACTACCATGCCCTGCTGAGCAAATTCCAGCGTAAGATTGTGCCGTATGACCCGTTTTTCTACCCGCTCGACGTGATTAACGAATGGAACCGCTTCTACGGCAAGGCGGGCTTCCTGCAGTATCAGTTTGTGGTGCCGTATGCCAGCGATCGGAGCGCCATCAAGGAAATTCTGCGCCAGATCAGCGCGTCGGGCGTCGTGTCTTTCCTGGCTGTTTTGAAAGTCTTCGGCGCTGTCGAGTCGCCAGGCATGCTCTCGTTTCCGCGTCCTGGCGTGACCCTCGCGCTTGATTTTCCCTATCGCGGCGCGCCGACGCTACGCTTGCTGGATCGGCTCGATCAAATCGTGCGGGAGTGCGGCGGCGCGCTCTACCCGGCGAAGGATGCGCGTATGTCGCCACAGATGTTTGAGGCATCCTTCCCGAACTGGCGCGAGTTCAGCCAATACGTTGACCCCAAGTTTTCATCCAGCTTCTGGCGGCGGGTCACGGGGCAAGCCGTCAGCGGCAAGTGAGGCATATTGCATATGAGAGTCCTGATCATTGGCGCGACGTCAGCCATTGCGCATGAGGTCAGCCGGTGTTTTGCTGCCGATGGTGCTGCACTTTATCTGGTTGGGCGCAGCGTAGAGAAATTGACCGCTGCAGCCGACGATCTGCGCGTCTTGGGCGCCGCTAAAGTGGAGACCTACACAGCTGACCTGGCTGACCTCAGCACCCACGAAGCGCTAATCGAGGCAGCAAAAGCGGCGCTAGGCGGCATCGATGCGGCTTTGATCGCGCATGGCGTGCTGGGCGACCAGAAAACAGCCCAACAGAGTGTCTCGACGACGTTGGAGCTCTTCCATTTGAATGCGGTCAGCTACATATCGCTGATCACGCTGCTCGCCAACCATTTTGAGGCCCAACGGCAGGGCTGCCTAGCTGTAATCGGCTCAGTGGCAGGTGATCGGGGGCGCGCCAGCAACTACATCTACGGAGCGGCAAAGGGGGCTGTAGCGCTCTTTTTGGGCGGTGTGCGCAATCGCCTAGCAAAAGTGGGCGTCTCTGTGCTGACCGTCAAGCCAGGCTTCGTCGACACGCCGATGACCGCTCAGATGAAAAAGAATGCCCTTTTTGCTAAGCCGAGCCAGGTTGGCAAGCGAATATACACTGCCATGCTCAAGGGCGAGGACATAATCTACGTGCCATCTTTCTGGATGTTGATCATGCTGATCATCCGCAACATCCCAGAGCGCTTGTTCAAGAGGCTGAACCTGTGAGACTGCTGCACTTCATCTGCTTGTTGAGCGGGCTTTTAGTGCTGAGTGCCTGCGCGCCATGGCGGGCGCTGCTCATCTTCGAGAATCGCTCAGAGTGCGGCGGGCCGATCGCTATCCGCCTGACCAACGAGCGCACCGGCGAGGTGATCCGTGAGCGTGTGGCGGACGGTCAGCAGCTAGAAATTGAGTTGCGCCCGGATGATTGGTATAGCTACATTGTGGACTTCACAGCGGCAGGTCGACGTCCGGATGGCTTCCGTTGTGTGGCGCTCAAAGAGGGACGGCTCCGCATTCCACAGGGTAGCGTGCCGTTGCGCATCCCGCTTGAGTCGCAGCTGCAGGTGCCCACACCGAGCCCTGCCGCACCCTAGAAGAGATGTGCCGCGCACTGGGGCAATGTGCGCGGCACGCGCCTCTAAACATTCCAATCGGTCAGGATGCGCGCTGTCTCGTCGCGGTGGCCGCTCTCATCGCGCGCCATATCCTCGAGCTGCACCATCATACCGGTGTCGCCGAAGGCCTCTGCCTCGCGGGCGCGCTGCGCATAGCGACGCGCGGCATCCGTCTCAGCTTCTAGCACAGCTTCTAGCATTTCGCGATTGGTTTTTGCCTCCTTTACAGGTGCCGGCACGGTCGTCGGCTCGCCGCCCAGCGCCACGATCTTGTTGGCAAGGTACTGAGCATGGAGCTGCTCATCTGGCACTTCAGCAAGGAAAAACTGAGAGAGCTGCGGGCGGTATGGCCCATAGGCTTTGGCAGCGTAGGTCAGGTATTGGATGATGGCAGACAGCTCATGCGCAAGGTCGTGATTGAGGTGTTTGATTAACGTTTCTTTGTCCACTGTGTGATAGCTCCAAATATGAGAGGTCGAGCGCAGCGTTTGCACTCATACGGTTAGTTAGATTATAGTCGATCGAGCCACTTCAACCAACCGATCGCAGTGTTTGCGCCTTTTGCGGCTTCAGCACTCGGCTGGCACAGGATTTTTACATTCGAGTGGTATAGTTGCAGTGTGCCAGTTACAAGGAGCCCTAGACATGCGTTTTCCCGGTTTGTTCGCCATGACTGCCGCGCTGATCCTTTGCTTGGCAGCTGTGCCTCTTGCGCTGCGCGCACAAGGCTCGCCAATTGAAGAGGCTGAATGTCAATTCGAGCTGCCTGCAGGGCTCTCGGCTGAGTGTGGCTACCTGAGGGTGCTCGAGCGCCGTGATGGGCGCAGTAATGCCACCCTACGTCTCTACTTTGCGCGCATCGCCAGCACTAGCTCTGATCCCGCGCCCTATCCCGTCATCTACCTGAGCGGCGGTCCGGGCGGCAGTGGCGTGGAGTACCCTGAGTGGGCCGACGTCATCCTCGCCTATACCGACCTGATCCTGCTCGATCAGCGTGGCACAGGTCTCTCTCAGCCCTCGCTGAACTGCCGTGAGCTGGAGCAGAACGACAAAGACGAGCTAGAAGCAACTCAAGCCTGCCGCAATCGCCTGGTGGCAGAGGGCATCGACCTCTCGGCTTACAACACCATTGAGAATGCTGCCGATCTAGACGATCTGCGCCAAGCGCTCGGCATAGAGCAGTGGACGCTCTACGGCATTTCTTACGGCACGCGCCTTGCCCTTGAGGCGCTGCGTCAGAGGCCTGAGGGCTTGCGCAGTGTAATCATCGATGCGGTCTATCCGCCCAACGTGCGCGCCTACGAAGAGCAAGGCCCGAACACGCTCAAGCAGCTTGGAGCGCTGTTCGACAGCTGCGCCAAAGATGCCGATTGCGACACAGCCTTTCCCAACCTTGAAGAGGTTTTCTACGCGCTGATCGAGGAGCTGAATGCCGCGCCAGCTGAGTTCATCGCTGATGATCCTGAGACGGGCGAGGCGATCGAGAACACGCTCAGTGGCCATGAGCTGGTGGACATCCTGTTTCAGGCAATGTACGACACAGAGCGCATCCCGAGCCTGCCTTTAGCGATCTGGCTCGTTCAAGAGGGAGACTATGCAGAGGCTGTGGCGATCATCACGGGCGCGGATCAGACAGATGGCCATTCGGTGCGCCACCGCGCCGACGATGCCCAAGAAGACTTCAGCGATAGCGAAGGCATGTATCTCTCGGTTGAGTGCGCTGAGGAAGCCGCTTTCACTCAGATGGATAATGTGAAGGCAGCGCTCAGCGGCGCACCTAAGGCAATCGTCGGCAAGCTGATCAGCGACGTGGAGCGCGTGCTTGCTCAGTGTGAAATTTGGGATGTGCCGGCTGCGCCCGAACGCTTCAAAACGCCCGTGCGCAGCGATGTGCCCGTCCTGGTATTGAATGGCGAACTCGATCCGATCACGCCGCCTTGGTGGGGTGATCTAGCAGCCAAGATGCTCAGCAATAGCTACACATCCACCATTCGTGGCGTTGGGCATGGCGCCATCGGCACGAGCGAGTGCGCTGACGCTATCATCGCTGCCTTTCTAGACGATCCCAATAGCGAGCCCGATGGTAGCTGCCTCGACAAGCTGGAGCTGCGTTTCGTGACCGAATAACGCTCTAGCCCAGTGCACCATTGTGCGCCCGTGCTGGGCTTTTTTCGGCTCACTGTGTGCGCCAAGATCAGCGCATCAACGGCTTTTGCGCACTGTGGCGTACAGAAACCAGAATTTCGGCGGTGGATAGGCAGGCTGCAAGTTCTCGCTCCAACAGAAAGGGCCTTTCTCGATGCAGCGGCTGATAGCATTATCCAGCGCTGTCAGCCTGCCCTTTAGATCTTCATCTAGCACATTGAGCTCAAACGCAGCATCGCGTAGATGCTCAGCCATCACCCGCTTCTCCATTGCTGAGGGGTAATTATCAGCGCAGGCGCGCAGATTCTCAGCACAATCGTAGGCGAAGTGCTCCAGAGCGCGGATGCGCGCCCGCAGCTCTTGCTGCACTTTGCCCTCGTAGTGGACTGCCCACGCGCGCCGCACTTCATCGAATTTGCGCTGCGCAGCCTCAACTGCAGCTTGCTGTGCCGCCGAGAGCTGATCGCGCAAGCTGTGCAGGCGCGCAAGGCGCATCAATAAGCCCCCAACTGTCAGGCGCGGCAGGCTGGGATCGCGTAGCACGCCGTACAGCTCGCTCTCGTAGATGTATGGCGTCAGATGTTCTGCCATTGCCGCCACCACGCGCACATCTTGTGCCAGATCGACGGCAAAAGTGCGCCTTTGCTCGCTCATGGCGCTCACTTCTTGTAGGTTTTCAGGCGCGTGTAGTTCGGCTTGCCTTGCACTTGCTGCAGACGTTGCTGCCCTTCGGCTGTGCGCCACCACTCCACCACGAATGTGCCGTTTTCATCCACATAGCTGAAGAGCGGCGGCATTTGCAGCATCTGCGAAAAGCCGTTGACGAGCGTTCTGTTCTCTTGGCTGGCGGTTAGGCGCAGGTAGGTGTTCGGCACCCATTCCATCGTCAGCACAATGTCGTTCCACTTGCCTTCCATGCGGAAAGGTGGCTCGGCACTGATGCAGTCCATGTAGATGTTGCTGAAGCGCATTGCCCAAAGCGTGTGATTGACGCGCTCTTCAATGTAGTAGGGACGGCGCTCTGGCTCATTATAAAACCATGTGCGCGAATTTGTCGCCATGTTTGAGATATCTCCTGTGCTTTGCGAAAAACTGCTGCAAATATAGCCCAGAATCGCTACTTCAGGTAGTCACACAAAGCGCCCTTCTCCCGCGCAGGAGAAGGGCGCCCATTGAGCTAGCGATCTAGAAGACCTAGCGCTGCTTGCTGGTCAGGACTAGCGCCTCGTTGCGGATTGGATCGCCAATGGCTAGCACGGTGTAGATCGTATCTGCTTCTAGCTTCACCTTCGGCAGCGAGACCAGGAAGAAGCCCGGACGTGCGTTATCCGTCACGTAGATATCGTAAGTGGCCGGCGCTACGTTCAAGGCGGTGGCGTTGTACTTGCCAAACTCCACCTTCTCCAGCAGACGGGCACCGTTCACCAGGATATCCACAGCACCAGTACTTGGCGCAGCATGGATGGCGTACACGCGCACCCTGCCGTTGAGTGGGTTGCGATCAATCGGGAAGACGCCCAGCTGGAAGTTGCTCGCCAGCTTGCCCAGCGCTACCACTTCCGCTGAAATGCCACTCGGCACATTCACTTCGGTCTCGAAGACGGGTGCGCTATCAGCTGGGGCGCCGGCTGGGCGGATTGCAACCTTGCGCGTGCCCGCCGGCACACTCAGGAAGCCGCTCGCCTGCGTGAAGGCCAAATTCGCCACAGCGCGCGCGCCATCCACGTAGACGTCTACAGCGGGCGCATCAGGCGAAGCGTGGATCACGCGGATGTTGCCATCGTGCGTACGTGGGAAGGCAGTCAGCCTGCTGTTGATCGGGTCGCCGAAGGCGATCACCGTGTAAACAGTGTTTGCTGCGTAGGTGGCTGGCTCACCCGTCAGGCTTGCGATGACCGGGCTGCGCGTGCCTGGGCGTGTCAGGGCGATGTTGGTGATGCCAGGATTAACGTCCAACGCCTCGGCCATGAAATCACCGAAGGCAATGTCCTGCAGGGCAGTTTGACCGCTCACAATCACATCCACATTGCCAGCGGTCGGTGCTGCGTGCAGGGCGTGAATCTTCGCCTTACCGTACGGGAAGCGGTTGTCGAGAGTGTAGGTGTTCACGTCGAAGGCTGGCTCGCCGCCAAAGACGCCCAACGCAACTACCTCGACCCACTCATTTGTGCCAACGCTGATCGTCTTCTCGAAGACGGGCAGGTTGACCGGGACCTGACCAGCCGGGCGCAATTGCACTTTGTGCTCGCCAGTCGGCAACTTCAGGACATCGCTGGCCTTGCCAGGCTGCAGGTTGGGAATAGCAGCTGCTGGCGAGTCGTTCAGATACACATCTACAGCGGGTGCTTTAGCCACGTGAATGACGCGCACAGCGGCAGTCTTGCCTTCAGCCGCCTCAGAGACGGGTGTGGATTTGAGCAGGAGCGGCTTCTCCTTCAACGGATCGCCGTAGGCAATGACTGTGTAGATGGTGTCGCCCTCGAACAAGCCGTCGATTGGCCCGGTCAGACGCACCACGACGGGGCTGATGCGCCCAGCAGGTGTCACCGCGATGTTGGTGACGCCAGGCGCCACCTCTAGCGGTGTGTTAGTGAAGGTGCCGTAGGTAACGTTCTGTAGCACAACTTCACCATTGGCGCGCACATCCACAGCAGGCGCCTTAGGCGCAGCGTGCAGCACATAGATACGCGCCTTGCCGTTGGTGGCACTACGAGCAATCGTATACGTCCCAAGCATGAAGTTCGGCGAACCAGCCAGCAGACCCATCGCCACCACTTCAGTTGTGCGGTTAGCGGGCACACTCAGCGGCGTCTCGAAGACCGGCGCGCTGGTGGCAGCTGCCCCTGCAGGGCGGATCGCCACAGTGTAGGTGCCAGCAGGAAGGTCGATCAGGTCAGTGGACTTGCCGAATTCAAGATTCTGGATGGCGCGGTTGTTGTTCAGATAAACATCAACTGCCGGCGCATCGGCAGAGGCGTGGGTGACGCGCACTGTACCCGTCGGCGTAGTGGGGGCAGGTGCGGCGCGCAGCGGCAGCGCCTGCAAGATCAGCGGCGAGATGGCTGCCAAGCGATTGATTGCCAGAATGGTGTAGATACGGTCGGCGGCTAAATCCAGCGTAGCGTCGATGACGGCGCTAGTAGTGCCGGTTGCCACGACTTGGATCGGCACGCTGCCCGCAGGGACTTCCAGCGGCGCCCGTGTGTTGGCCTGGCCGAAGGCGATGCGGCGCAAGAGGATGGTATCGCCACTGCGCACATCTACCGCTGGCGAATCGGGCGAGGCGTGGATCACGTAAACACGTGCCTGCCCGCCTGTCTCAGCCAAGCTGACACGATATACACCAATATCGAAGGCTTGCGCGCCACCAGCGCCGAGGATGCCTTGCGCCACTAGCTCGAGCATCTCGCCAGGGCGCACGCCGACCACTGCCTGAAAGACGGTCGTCTGCTTATCGCCGGCTGGGCGCACACGCACTGTGTAGGTGCCGCTGGCGATGGGCAGAATCGGGCTGGCAGAGCCAAAAGCGAGGTTGGCTACGATAGGGTTCGGCTCATTGTTGAGGTAGATATCCACATTAGGCGCATCAGGTGAGGCGTGCGTAACACGCACGAGACCGTTCTGCTGTGCCTGTGCTGTTCTTGGTGCAAAGTCAACACCCAGCAGGCTAAGAGCGACTGCGAGTGCAATGAAAAGGAAAAGGGACGTTTTCACTTTCATAGGTTCTCAAACTCTCCAGTTGGGATGCTTTTGAAGCATCGGGCTAACCTAACAAAATCGTATCCAATTTTGCGGTTTTGTGCCAATGGCAAGAGCAAAAGTAACGCAGGGTAAAGTGACAACGCAACCGGGCGACTGTTCGAGGAGAAGTATAGCTTGCCAAAAAGCAACTCCGTCGTTATACTGTAGGCATGCTAAAGCCATCTCGCACTGATTCAGCCAGCGCCTTGAAGCTGCGTAGCCTTCCAAGCAAGGCTTGCATGTGTACGCCTAGCACTCGCCCGTCTTTGGGTTAGGCAGCATTCTGGGCGTTAGAGAGCGCTTGGCAAGTTGCATAGCCGACCCGAAAAGGTCGGTTTTTTTGCTAGTTTGTGCCTTCTAGGAGAGTTACGTTAAGGCTATGCAGGTCATGCTCACACGCGAGCTAATCGCTCAAATTTTCACGCACCTTGAGAGTGCCTATCCCAACGAGGGTGGTGGCTTCCTGCTGGGCAAGCAGCTGCCTGAAGATGTTGTGCGCCTCGAGCGCATTCGCCCAGTTACCAACGTCGCTGCCCAAGACGAGCAGCATCACCGCTATGCCATGACTCCCGCTGACTGGGCCCGCCTTGAAGATGAGGCGGACGGCTTGGGCTTGACCTTGATTGGCTATTACCACTCTCATCCCGATTCGCCAGCTATCCCTTCTGAATATGACCGTCTGCACGCCCTGCCCAACTTTCATTACTTGATCGCGGCTGTGCAAGCGGCAAAGGCAGTCGAGCTACGCGCTTGGCAGCTGGCAGAAGACCGATCAGCCTTCACTGAGCTCACACTCACCATTTTATAAGCAATAGGGGAAGCAAAAACACATGACAGACGTTCTCGTCAGCACGGACTGGGCAATAGCGCACCTCAAAGATGCCGATAAGCGCTTCATTGAGGTGGATGTGGATACCAGTCAGTATGCGCTTGGTCATCTGGAAGGCGCCATCGCCTTCGATTGGCAGACACAGCTGCAGGATCAAGTCACACGGGATATCCTCAGCAAGGAAGGGCTGGAGACGCTTTTCAGCGAGGCGGGCATCACTCCTGAGATGACCCTTGTGTTGTACGGCGATAACAGCAATTGGTTCGCTGCGTACGCTTTCTGGCTCTTTAAGTACTACGGGCACGCTGATGTCCGCATGATTGATGGCGGGCGCAAGAAACTGCTGGCTGAAGGGCGCCAGCTCACCCGAGTTGTGCCGACCTACCCGCGCACACACTACACTGTACACCAAATTGATGAGTCTGTCCGTGCTGATCGTGACTATATTCGTGCGCGCTTGCGCCAACCCAGCCTGGCCCTTGTGGATGTGCGCTCGCCTGCCGAATTTACAGGCCAGATCGTCTCGCCGCCCGGCCTGCCCGAGACCGCTCAGCGCGGCGGACACATCCCTGGCGCAAAGAACGTGCCCTGGTCGGAGATCGTGGCAGAAGATGGCACGTTCAAGTCCGTTGAAGAGATGCGCCGCATCTATAAGGCGTTGGGCGTGACGCCCGACAAGGATGTGGTCGCTTACTGTCGCATCGGTGAGCGCTCTTCGCACACATGGTTCGCCCTGAAGTACTTGCTGGGCTACCCGAATGTGCGCAACTACGATGGCTCATGGACGGAGTGGGGCAATCTTGTCGGTGCACCGATCGTCAAAGGCAAGGAGGAGTGAGTTATGCCAACCATCAAGATTCCGACGCCGTTGCGCGTCTATACAGGCGGCAACGCCGAAGTTAGGGTAAATGGCGAGACCGTCGGCGCAGCACTTGCTGATTTGGTCAGCCAGTACCCTGAATTGCGCCAGCATCTCTACAATGGTGAGGCGCTGCGCAACTTTGTCAACATTTTTATCGGCGAGGAAGATATCCGCTATCGCGACGGCCTCGAGACGCCGATTGAGCCGAGCGATAACCTGCGCATCATCCCAAGCATTGCTGGCGGCGCTATCGAGCTGATCGCGCCTGAGAGTGTTGAGCTCTCACACGATGAAATCCGCCGCTACAGCCGCCACTTGATCATGCCTGAGGTCGGCATTCAAGGGCAACGTAAGCTCAAGCAGGCGAGTGTGCTGCTCATCGGCACTGGCGGGTTGGGCAGCCCGCTCTCGCTCTACCTGACGGCAGCAGGCATCGGGCGCTTGGGCTTGGTGGATTACGATGTAGTAGATGAGACCAATCTGCAGCGGCAGGTCATCCACTATACCAGCGACGTTGGCAAGCCCAAGCTGGAGAGCGCCGCTGCCAAGCTCTCGGACATCAACCCGTACATCGTGATCGAGAAGCACAACACGCCGCTCACCAGCGAGAATGCACTCGAGATCATGCGCAACTACGATGTGATTATCGATGGCACAGATAACTTCCCGACGCGCTACCTCGTCAACGATGCGTGCGTGCTGTTGGGCAAGCCGAACGTCTACGGCAGCGTCTTCCGCTTTGAGGGGCAGTTGAGCGTCTTCTACGCTAAAGAGGGCCCATGCTATCGCTGCCTGTTCCCAGAGCCGCCGCCACCCGGTCTCGTGCCTAGCTGCGCTGAAGGCGGTGTGTTGGGCATCCTGCCTGGTACGATCGGCACGCTGCAGGCAACTGAGGCAATCAAGCTGATCTTGGGCGTCGGGCAGCCGATGATCGGACGCATGTTGCTCTACGATGCGCTCAGCATGACCTTCGATACCATCCGTCTGCGCAAGAATCCGAACTGCCCTGTCTGCGGGGAGCACCCGACCATCACTGAGCTGATCGACTACGAGGAATTTTGCGGCGTGCCCGCCCACGATCGCAGCGACTACAAAGAGAAGAGTGCTCAGCATCAGGTGCGCAGCATTAACGTGCACGACCTAAAGGCGCGCATGGAGGCTGGCGCCAAAGTCGTAATCTTGGATGTGCGCGAGCCGCATGAGTGGGAGATCAGCGCTATCGAAGGCTCGTTGCGCATCCCGAAGGGGCAGGTGGTGGCGCGCGCTGCTGAGATTCCGCGCGATGTAGAAGTCGTCGTGCAGTGCAAGAGCGGCATCCGCAGCCGTGATGCCATCCTGATGCTGCGGGAGTTGGGCTTCACCAACCTAGTGAACCTTGTGGGCGGCATCAACGCTTGGGCACGCGAGATCGATCGGTCTCTGCCGATCTATTAGCCGTCTCGAAGCGAGAGCGGCCGCGCTGGTTGGCACTGCTCACGTTGCTAACAGGCGTGGCTGCCTTTGTGTGGCTCTCGCTAGAAGAAAACAGCCTGTGGAGCGTTTTGAGTCTAGGTGGGGCGGCCGCAGTGCTGAGCGTGCTGCACATGCACTACGCCTACGCGCTCTGGACGCGCTTTCGGCGTGGACTGGACGCCGCGCTGATTGGTGGTCTGATCGGTGGCGGCACAGTCGGCACGGCGGTCTGTTTGATGTTTCTGAAAACGGCTGCACATGCGCACATCGTGCCCGACTACTCGCTAGAGCAGATGTTGGGCATGCTGGCGCGCCTGCCCACCTGGACGGCGGCTGGTATCCTGTTGGGTGCGGCCTTCAGTCTGTTGAGGTGGAAGTAGCGCGCCTGCCCCGTCGCCGCCTGGATGTGCCTTCGGTAGATGGTTGGGGCGCACGGTTGGCGATGGCTTTCTCGATCTCAGTTTTCCAGCGGCGCACCTCAGTCTGACGGCTATCGGCTTGGTGAAAGCCGTTAGCCGCCAGCTCGATAGCTTGTAGCGCCTCAAGCAGGTTATCCATCAAGTAGTGCGTCACAGCCAGGTAAAACCATGCCTCAGGCTTAGCGTCGGGATGGCGGGTTGCCTGCAGGAAGTGCTGATGAGCGGCCTCGAATTCGTTCTGTTTGTAGCGCAGTACGCCTAGCGCGAAGTGCGCCAGCCACAGGCGCTTGTTCAGCTTGAGGGCGTATAACAAGTCTGCTTCTGCCTCCGCCAATTTGCCATCCTCTACATAAAAGAGGCCGCGCGTGGCGTAGTACTCAGGGTAGCGCCGGTCGTAATAGATCGCCTCGGAGAGATCGAGGATGGCGTTCTCCATGTCGCGGTTGCGATATGCTAGCAAGCCGCGATGATAGTAAGCTTCAGCTGTGGCGTGCGTCAGGCCAAGCCGCCGCGCGCGCTCCAGACGTGCGTGGCTCATGTTTGCACCTCGTGGCTGGCAGGCAGGCGGAAGCAGAACACAGCGCCGCCCTGAGCAGGCGATTCTAGCCACAATGCTCCCCCATAGCCCTCGACGGCAAGTTTAGCAAACGTCAAGCCCAGCCCCATACCGCGTCTGCCACGCACTTGCGAGGATGAGACGCGGTAAAACTTCTCGAAGATGCGCTCGCGATGTTCTTCTGCTACGCCCTTACCGTTATCCGCCACGCAGACTCGGACTGTGTCTACCTCGTAGCTCGCTGTCACACGGATTGTGCCGCCTTTGGGCACGTGGCGCAGGGCATTCTCCAGCAGATTGAAGCAGATGCGCGTTAGCACTTCCTGATCGGCGCAAGTGGCCGGCAAGTCGGCTGGTATGCTAGTGCTGCAGTTGGCTTCCGCCTCGATGATCAGCTCCTGGAGTTCGGCAAGCGCTGCCTCAAGCGCAGGGACGAGCTCTGCCTTGCCAAGCGGCGGCTTTTTCAGTCCATTCAGCATCCGCGTGATATCTTGCAGCAATTCAATATTCCGCAGCTGCCCTTGAACGCTGACGAGCGCGATATCCAGCAATTGCGGGATGGCGCTTAGCTCTTGGGCTGCGAGCAGGTCTTTGGAGAGCTGTAAGCAATTGATGATGCGCGCCAGCGGGCCAGCCAGATCATGCGCAAGGATGCTGATCTCCTCCTCAAAGGCTCGGCGTGCCTGTTCGATTGAGATATGTTCAGGTGGAAGCTCAGACATGGGCATCTCCGAGTGTCTCAATCGGTTGATCGCTGAAAAGGGGCGCTGCTGCTAGACGCTTCACGGAGGGCTCAGCTGCCATGAGCGGCACCGTCATATCAAACAGCACACCGCCCTCAGAGCTGGGCTGCAGCCGAATTTCAGAGCCGTGAGCGCGCATCACCACACGGCTGAGGATCGCCTGCAAGCTATTGTGCTGGCTGAGGAGCGCGCCCAACGGCGCCTGAAAGAGGGCACTTAGAGCGGCTATGTTAGCGCCTGGGCGCTCATCGTGAAGCCTGAGCTGAAAGCGGGTGTTCTCAGCTTCGTACTCTGCGAAGAAGTGCAGCTGACCTTGTGCTGTGTTTGTGGTGCCAAGTACCTCGATCAGGCTGATGAGCGCCTGCGTGAACAGGCGTTCATCCAACACGACCTGCGGCAGATCGATGGCGACGTGGTTGTGTAACAGCATATGCTGTGTGCGCTGTTGTGCAGCGGTCGCCTTGCAGACGTGCTCGATGACGTCGTACAGCGAGAGTCTGTCGGTGATCAACTTGAAGATACTATCGCGCATCACATCTAGCAGCAGATCGATCACGCTCAGCAGGCGTTCGCTGCGGCGTAGTGTGAAAAGGCTCAAGGTTGCCAACTCAGAATATTCTTCGGCCTCTGCAAGTGCCTGCATAGATGGCAAACTTGCTAGCAAGTCAGCAACTGGCACCCGAATATCAGAGAGCAAAAGATGAAGCAAGTCTCTTAGCAGTCCCTCGTTGCCCGATAAAGACATCTTACTTCGTTTACTGCTGGTCGGAGCATACCGGGAGCGTGAACCAGAAAGCAGCGCCGCCTTCTGGCGAGTCTTCCACCCAGATGCGCCCACCGTGCTGCTCCACCATCCACTTACAGAATGGCAAGCCCAAGCCGTAGCCTGTGGCTGAGCTAGCCGTCTCGGGTGCGCGGAAAAAGTACTCGAAGATGCGCTCGCGCAGCTCAAGCGGTATGCCGCTGCCCGAGTCGAGGACGCCAATTTGCAAGAAGGCGCGCCCGTCTTCAAAGCGTGGCTGGGGCAAAGCAACGATTTGCACACGGCTGTTCGGCGCGTAGCGCATGGCATTCTCAACCAAATTCCACAGCAGACGCAGCACTTGGCCTTCATCGGCGCACAGGTTAGGCAGGCCGCCGGGCAGATTGTTGATCAGAGTCACACTAGGGCGCTGCGTGACATTTTGCCAGCTATTCAGAACGCGCTCGACCAGGGTGTATATTGAACAAGTGCACATAGTAGGTAACTGTGCACTTTCGAAGTTGATAGGCATTGCATTGAGCATTTGGAGCAGATCATCGCCGCTATCGCTGATAATGCGCATGATCGTAGCTAGCTGCTCATTGTCGACTGTGGTGAGCATGTCGTGCAAGGTGTATAGCCCGCTGATCAGGCGGCAGAGCGGCTTGCGTAAATCATGCGCAAACAGCACCAACCAGCGACTGCGTGTCGAGTCGGCAGATATAGGAAGGTCACTCACGCCCGATTACTCTCCGCCAGAGATATTTTGCTGTGGAGCTAGCGGCAATGTGAAAAAGAATGCTGCACCACCTTCTGCACCACTTTCAACCCATATTTTGCCGCCATGTGCCTCAATTGACAAGCGGCAGAAAGTCAGGCCCAGCCCGCTGCCCCGATGCCCGCGCACCGCCGATTTGGAAATCTGAACAAATTTTTCAAAGATGCGTGTACGTTGCTCAGGGGGCACGCCTTTGCCTGTGTCTGTCACGCTGACGCAGAGCGTGCGCTCTGTAACATTCAAGTGCGCGCTCAGGCGGATTTGCCCGCCGCTTGGCGTATGGCGAAGCGCGTTATCCAGCAGATTGAACAACACTCGCCTAATCTGTTCTTGATCGGCGTAGGCGTGAGGCAGACGCGGCGTGATCTGGTTCACCAGGCGGACTTGCGCATCTTGAGCGACAGTTTCAAACGTCTGAAGCACTTCGCACGCCAAGTTGAACAGGGAAAAGCCGGTTACGTTCATCGGCATACGGCGTGTTTCAAGACGCGCGATATCCAACAGCGAGTCAATCAGCCTCAGCTGATCGTAGGCGCTGTTGAGCGCAACCCCGATCACGTTCTCCAGCTCGGTATAGTCTTTTGCGCTGATCAGTTCCTGCAGCAGGCGCAAGCTGCTGATCATGTTTGTGGTCGGTGCGCGCAGATCGTGAACGACCATGCTGGAAACTTCTTGTTGAAACTCCTTCAGCGCCTCTTCCTGAGTGATGTCGCGCAGCACAATCAGCCTGCTGACAGGCTGATTCGAGGCGTCCAGGACGGGTATGGTCGTCTCTTCAACATCGCGTACAATGTCGTCTAGAGTCAGGCGGTAATGGCGGCGCGTTGGCTTGCGGGGGAGCTCGGCTCCAAGTGCGTCAGCAAAAGGCAGCTCCAAATGCCGCACCGACCGACCTTGCAATGCGATCAGCGGGTAGTTCAGTAGCTGCTCGGCAGCCCGATTGGCTAGCATCAACACGCCCTCATGGCTGATCAGAAGCATGCCCTCTTGCGCGGAGTCGAAGACGGTCTGCATCTGGTCGCGGCGGGCGCGCACCTCTTCAAAGAGCCGCATATTCTCAAGAGCGATGGCAGCCTGCATGGCGATCAGCTCCAGAGCGTAGACGCGGTTATCACCCAGATCAGCTGGATCGTCTAGGCTGATGATGAACTCGCCGAAGTATTGCCCGCCCCGCTGAATGGGCAATCGAATGACTTGATAGGCATTTGGATCGGGATAAGGTACCCTCAGCTGCTTCACGTGAGGGCTATCTGAGTCGACCGGGTGGCTATCGCAGAGCAACAGGTGAACGCTGCCGTTGTGAATCGTCTTAATGACGGCATCAACTAGCAGATTGAGCGTCACGCTGAGCGAGCCTGCAGTCAACACGTCAAACGAGAGCGTACGCAAGCGCTGCAGAGTGCTAATTTGATACTCTAGCTGTTGGAAAAGCTGCGTCGTGCCTAGTGCGATGGCAGCGTGCTCAGCCAGGTTGGTTAAGAAGCGCTCGTGAGCGGCATTGAAGGCAGCTAGGCGGCGGCTCTCCAGGTTTAAGACGCCAACCCGCTGCCCTTCGTAGACGATCGGTACACATAGCTCAGAACGCATTGATAAATTGGTGGGCTGCACATAGTTAGGCGCCAGGCGCGTATCTTCGAGGCGAACAGGGCTGCCTGTGCGCAGCACTTGCCCGACAATGCCGTCTAAGGCGTGATTAGGCAGCACAATTTGCACGTCTTCCCGCACCATGAAGCGCTCCAGACGCACGTTTTGCTTGTGTGTGGGCAGTAGCAGCACACTGACCAAATCCGCGTCTGTGCGCTCAAGGGCAGCGCGCAGCACCTCGCTGATGATAACGTCGAGGTTGAGCGCGCCAGAAATCTTGCGCGAGATGCTCTCGATGGCGCTCAGCTCGTCTATGCGCGCCTCCAGCGCACTATCCACCTGCTGGTAGGCTTGTGCGTTCAGAAATGCCAGCGCTGCCTGATTGACGAGTGCCTCTGCCAGTTGGCGCGCCCGCCCTGTAATGGATGTCTGCTTGTTGTGGAAGACCACAACCGCGCCGAAGGCTTGTGCGTCATTCACCATCGGGATAACTAACGCCTGCGCACAGCTGAGGCGCTCTAGCAGGGCTGTATCCTCAGCTGTGCGCGGCAGCAGGCAAGTCTGCTGAGATTGTAGCGCTTCAGCAAAGCCGCCCACCGCCATAAGCCGCCCCGCAACGGGGAAGTCACCTTCAGCACGGCTAGCAATGGGCTCCAGAGCGCCATCTGGCAACAGACGGAGCACCGCTAGCAATGTAGGGGCAAACAGGCGCTGGAGATCGTCAAAGAGCCGTTCAGCAATGCGCGGCAGCTCTAACGAGGTTGTAAGGGCGCGAGAGGCTTCCACCAGCTGGGCTAGCTCTTGAGCGCGTTGTTCAATATCGGCGTGATGGTAGGCATTTGCCAGTGAAGTGGCGAGTTGGTTAGCGAAAGCAGTGAGCAGGCTGGGCGCGCTCTGATCAAAAGCGAATGGCGCATCATAATGTGCGATGGCAACGCCAATCGGCTGAGCTTCAACGTGCAGTGGTAAGGCTAGAAGGCTCTGGCAGCCTGCCCAGCCCGCATAGCTGCGCCAAGCGCTTTCCGAGGGCAACTCGGTCACATCCTTGATGACGGTAGGCGAGCTCTGACACAAAACACTGCGCAAGCACGCCTCACATTCAGCTGGGATGTGCCGCGCCTCAGCTGCTTCGGGCAAGTCGAGGGTGCGCTGTAAGGTGAAGGTATGGCTGTCAGGCTCGAGCAGGAAAATCGCCGCACTCTGAGCATTGCCAACTGCCTGCAGGGCGCGACAAGCGTTCTCTAGTAACGGTTCCAGCTCGAAGTTCGCGATCGTCTGCGCCGAAGCCTCGTTGAGCAGCGAGAGCTTCTTCACAACGCCGAGCAAGTCTTCATAAAGGCGTATGTTCTGCAGAGCGGAAGCCGCCTGTGCCGCGATAATTTCCAACACAGCCAGGTCGTCGCGATCGTAAGCGTAGGGATCGTTCAGGCTCTGGACTGCAATCACGCCTAACACAGTATTTTCCGCGATCATCGGCGCGCCCAAGTAGCAGCAACTAGGCTGATCAGAAACTTCAATGCCCAGTTTGCGCAGCTGCGCACTACTCTTTTCAAGGGAGCCGCACAAGAGGAAAGCTTTACCTGTCTTGATAATGTGACCTACAGTACCGCGCAGTGGAGTGGGCTGCCAGTGCTGCTGTACACCACACTTCATGGCGAGTGGGAAGCTGACCTGCTCAGTACGTGGGTCGTAGAGCGCCACGTAAAAAATTGAGGCGTCCATCACGCGGCGCACTTGTGTGTAAAGATTGCTGACTAAATCGTCGACTGTCAGATCGTGGGAGAGTGTCTGCCCGATGGTGTTGAGGGTTGCCAGTGCGTCGACGCGGCGTATCAGGGCAAAATAGTCGCGCTCCGTGCTGCGCGCGATGAGCGCGGCTATTATAAGCACACCTACCGACGTTAAATTGCTCACCAGATCGCCGCTGTTGTAGAGAATCGCAACAAGCAGCGCCAAAACGTGCGCAAGGGCCTGAAAAGCCATAAAACGCAACCTGCGCAGATCGAAGTGGGGGCGCTCAATGCGTGATGTTGTGGCGTAGGCAAGCGCAATTTTCGAAAAAATTGTGACAGATGTGTAGACGATCAGCGCAGCCGAGCTTTCCACAAACTGCGTAGACCTGAAAGCCAGTAGAGGTAGCTCACCATCCAGAGCGAAATAGACCCACGCTGCAAGCAGCAGTCCAAAACTGAGCAGAATAACGTTCAGCACGGCAAGTGTGCTGAAGGCCAGCAGGTTACGGTTTCGCCTCTGCGTGCGAACTTCCCAGTGCCTCGCCAGCAATTCGTAGCCGATGTGCCCTGAGCCGATCACTAAAAGCGCGCCAAGCGGCCCTATGCTGAAAAAAGCCGCAAGCACGGCTACGCCTTCGATACCTGCGCGTAGGTGTCCAAAGACGCGGACAGCAAGCATAGCTAGGACGAGATACATGCAGGCGTAGTAGGCAATGTCGCCAAGCGTGAACCGGTCAGTATGCCAGTGCGGGATGTTCGCCGCGACGATCATCGTGACTGAGCCTACTACGGCGACGACACTAGCTAAAGCGTATGAAATTCTCCCCCAAAAATGCACGACCAACATGAAAACCCGAACAGTTAAATAACCAGCGCAGGACGATAATTGCTACGAAATTTTTTCTGTCAGCTGATTTTTTACGTACTTAATATATGTTGTTTTGGGGTTCGGGGAAAGACCAGTTTCAGGGAAAGCGTGTTTGGAAAATCTAACGTGGTAAATGCGCCTTCCCTGCGTAGTATGAGCAGCTGCGACCTCACAAGGGAGTGTAGGTGATGGCTAGGGGCTTCCCGAAAGCACTTCGAAAGATTTCCGTATGCAGCTGCGCTGACCAAACTGCCACCGAGATATCTTGAGCGCTGATGGGGGTGAGCAGATAGCCCTCTTCATGTGGCTCAAGGCGCACATCGCTGACGGCGCCATCGCGGCTGCGATCGAGCTGCTCGGCGAGGCGGAGTAGGGCAGTCATGCGCAGCAGACGTGCCTCATCGCCTGGTTGCAGCACAGCGCTGATCTCAGCTGTGCTGGGCGTGCCCTTGCGATGGTACTTGGCAGCGAGGGCGATCAGGGCCAGCTCGCGGTGCGTGAAGCCGGGCAAGCCGCTGTTGAGGATCAGGTAGTAGCTGTGGCGGTGGTGATCATTGTAGTCGATGTTCATGCCGATATCGTGGAGCATGCACGCGGCCCAGAGCAATTCACGCTCAGCTGCGCTGAAGCGCTCTGGATCGCCCTCGAGCGCGGCTAGCTGATCGAACATACTCAGCGAGAGGAGCGCCACATGGCGTGCGTGGCGCTCCTGGAAGCGATATAGATGCGCTACATTGATCACGCTCGCCTCGCGCACATTCTCAAACATTGGCGGCATGCTCGGGTCAGAGTCGCCGTTGAAAAAGCGCTCGTAGAACAAGCCCTCGCGCAGACCTTGGCTGCACACGATTAGCGTCTCGGCCTCTGTGTGGCGCAAACACTCCTCAATCACGATTGCAGCGGCAAGGGCGATATCGGCGCGATCAGGTTTCATGCCGTTCACACGCAAGCGCTCAGCTAAGCTCATGCCCTCCAGCTGCTTGGCGATCTTGCGCACGTCGGCGGCAGGCAGCTCGTAGCCGTGCAGCTCATCCAGCGGATAGTTGCGCCCTTTCTGAGCAATGCGCGCCAAATTGCGCAACGAGCCGCCCTGCCCCACAAGCTGGCAGCCTGGTCTGAGCCTGAACCACTTCAAGGGCGCTAGCTGTTCTCGGATGTGCTTGCGCAGCCGCGCGATTTGCTCTTTGCTGGGCGGGATGGCGGGTAACCAATCCTCAGTTGTGCGCAGCGCGCCGAGCGTCAGCGAAGTAGACTCGCGCGGCAGCCGGTCCTCTACGCGCGTGATTTCGAGGCTGCCGCCGCCGAGATCGATCACGACACCATCTCGCAGCGTTGTGCTGTTGACAGCCGCCAGATAGCCGTAGTAAGCCTCTTCTTGCCCGCTGAGCAAGCGAACAGCGATGCCAGTCTCACGCTGGATACGACTGAGGAACTCGGTGCGATTAGCTGCCTCGCGGACAGCGCTGGTGGCTACGGCTACGATATCTTCAATGCCTGAAGCACGGCAGAACGAGGCGTACAGGCGCATAACCTCAACGGCGTGCGCCATCGCCTCGCGGCTGAGTCTGCCCGTGGCGCCTAAGCCCTGCACAAGCCGCACCGACTCCCGCACTTCATCGGTCAGTTGGAAGTGATAGCCGCGCAGATAGGTCATGACGATTAAGCGGAAGCTGTTGGAGCCAACGTCAATAATGGCCGTGCGCTGCAGTTCAGTCTGCGCGCTGAGTTGGCGTTCGATGAGTGGTTTGAGCATGTACCGTTTCGCTTTCAGGGAATTCATGGGTTCACAGCGCGTAGCGCTTCCTTCACATGATCGCGGATCAGGGTGATTAAGGCGGCGTGCACACCTTCAGCGCGATCGGGGACGAGGATGACATCGTGGTGAAAGCCGCCAGCAGCGCGCTCCAGCAGCCACAGATCGGCGCCAATCCATGGGATATTCGGCGTATCATCTAGCTTGTCGAACGTCAGCTGGCGCGCACCTTTGACAAAGGCCTGATAGCGCTCAGGCGGGATGGTATGCTTCAAAATGAGCGGCTTTTCCGCGGCGCGCCAATAGACGGTCGTCATCTCGGCTGAGGGCTGCCCGCGCAGCTTGAGCCAAGTGGCGATCTGATCAGGGGCGCGCCCATCATGATGATGCACGGTCAGGCGCCAGGCTTCCACGACGTTTGGCGCACGCACAACAGCGTCTAGCTCTGCTACCTCAAGGCGCAGCGCGATCAGGCGCAGCGGCGCTGACTGTTGGCGCATGGCAGAGCCGCTCATCTCACACCGTCAAGACGATCTTGCCGAACACATCGCCTTTGGCAAGACGCTCTTGCGCTTGGCGTGCCTGCGCCAGCGGATAGCGCGCGCTGATGACCGGCTGCAGCTTGCCTGCAAAGACCAGGCGCATCACCTGTAGGAAGTCGGCGTGTGGCGCCATTGTGCTGCCGATCAGGCTGATGTGCTTGGCGAACAGGTAGCGCATGTCGATGTGTGCCGCATAGCCGCTGGTATTGCCGACGATCAAAATTCGGCCGCCGCGCCGAACCGCACGGATGCTGCTGTTAATGGTTGCCATGCCGACGTTATCCACCACCACATCCACGCCACGCCGCTCGGTGCGCTCGAAGATCGCCCTCGCCCAGTCTTCTGCGCTGCGATCGATGCAGAAATCAGCGCCAAGTGCCTGCGCTTGTGCTGCTTTTTCGGCGTTGCTCGCCACCACGTAGACCGTGGCGCCCGCCAACTTGGCGATCTGGATGGTGGCCGAGTTCACACCACCGCCGGCGCCGACGATCAGCACGCTCTCGCCAACCTTCAGGTTGCCGCGCCTGATCAGGCTATGCCACGCCGTCAGGTAGACGAGCGTCGCAGCCGCGGCCTGCTCGTAGCTGATATGATCGGGCAGCTTAAGAGCGTTGCGGGCGGGCACAACGACGTACTCTGCATATGTGCCGTGCATATCCTCGCCCAAGATGCCGAACTTCGGGCACAGATTATCCTGTCCGCTCAGGCACCACTCGCACTGCCCGCAACTGACGCCCGGATTGAGCACCACGCGATCGCCGATGGCTAAGCCGTGCACGTCTTCGCCCAGCGCCTCAATTTCGCCAGCCGCATCGGCACCTAAGATGTGCGGCAAGGGCAGTTTGATACCTTCCCAGCCCTCGCGCACCCACAAGTCAAGCCGATTTAAAGCGGCAATGCGTACACGCACCCGCACCTCGCCCGCTTTGGGCTGCGGCACGGGGAAATCTTCTACATAGTGCAGATTCTCTACGCCGCCGTGCTTCTCAATGATGACAGCCCGCATGGCACTCACTTTGAGGCCTTCACGCTCTTAATCTTGAAAATCAAGGTGCCGGATGGCGTCTCAACTGAGACTTGCTCGCCCGCCTTGCGCCCTAGCAAGGCGCGCCCAAGCGGACTCTCGTTCGAGATTTTGCCCTCGCGCGGGTTTGCCTCCGCTGCACCCACGATGATGAACGTCTCAGGCTGTTCGCCCTCTTCCTGAACGGTCACTTCCGAGCCCAGCCCGACGATCTTCGCCGATTTCCTGTCAGCATCGCTGATGATGACAGCGTTACGCAGCAAATCCTCAAGGTAGTTGATACGCCCTTCCAAGAACGCCTGCTGCTCCTTCGCATCCTGATAGTCGGCATTCTCAGAGAGATCGCCCTGCGCAATTGCCTCTTTCAG
Organism: Aggregatilineales bacterium; assembly: GCA_046719055.1. Classification (GTDB taxonomy): domain Bacteria; phylum Chloroflexota; class Anaerolineae; order Aggregatilineales; family UBA2796; genus CP2-2F. The sequence continues at coordinate 24,325 of JBDNDQ010000024.1, forward strand.
CTTTGCAGCCAGCTCAGGCCGCTTGACCGTCTTCAGCTCTTCCAGCTCGCGCCGCAATTCAGCCGCACCTTCTTCAGTAAGATATTTGACGTCTGCCATATGCAAAAGCCTCGCTTCAGTTTGCCTCACCGCTTCGGGTGGGCTTGGTAGAGAGCAAATTAAGAAGGAACTGCACAGCTGTGCATGTGCAGCCCGCAATACGCGATTATACCCTATTCTGAGGCGCAGATGCAGCAAAATTTGGCAAAAAACGTGTCAAGAGGCACAAGCCAGCGGCGCGCTGGCAAACCGTGAGCACGCCGCTGGAGAGTGTGGGCGAGGTCAGTTGGCGGGCGTAGCGGCAGGCTCGGGCTGGTACTCGCCGATCGCCTCGAGCGCAGCATCCACCAGCGAAGTGTCCACTAGCGCGGGCACGTCCAAGAGCTCAGTGTACTCCAACAAGCCACGACTCTGGAAGTAGCGCTGGACTTCCTCAAGATCGGCGATCGGGATCACGCCGTTCGGATCGTAGTACTGGCGATTCATGCGCATCACGATGGGCGCCGGCACATTAGTGTACTTCTCGATGATCGCCGCGAGCGACTCATCGATTTCTCCTTGCAGGTCGCGGGCGGCGCGCAGATAGGCGCGCATGAACGCTTCCGCCACTGGGCGGCGCTCAGTTAGCATTGCCTGGCCCATGAAGACGTAGGTGACCGTGATCCCGTCGATGAAGTCGTCGGCTAGGAAGGCGAGCAACCCCTGATCACGCCCGAGTGTTGCCAGCGGCTCAGTTAGCACAGCTGCATCGATGGCGCCAGCATCCAGTGCAGCAGCCATTTGCGGGAATGGCATCGAGACGATCGTCACTTCGTCCATGCTCACGCCGCTGCGCTGCAGCGCCGCATAGACCCAGTACTCAACTGCCGAGCCAACATTGTTGATAGCGATCTGCTTGCCGCGTAGGTCGGCAGGGCTCTTGATCTCGTCGACGCGCTTGGCAGAGATGACCAACGGCGTTGCCAACGGTGGGCGCTCTGTGTGCAACGGCGCTACGATTTTCACAGGCAGGCCAAGTGCGATGGCGTTCCACAGCGTGGCGCCGGCACCCGTCGCTGCCACATCGAGGTTGCCAGCCGCCAGCTGGACGATCGAATCGCCGCCACCGGCTGGCAACGGCACCAGCTCAATCTCGATGCCTTCCTCAGCGAAGTAACCGCGCTCAATGCCGACGAAAAAAGTGGCGTAAGTGATGACGGGCAGGTAGCCCAAGCGAACTGTCTCGCTCTGCGCCTGCACAGGCAGCTGAACCGCCATCAAAAGCAGGGCGAGGACTGCAAACATTAGGGCCAAACGACGCATGCAAACGCTCCTTTCAGTTGCTAGGGGTAGCGGCGGGCTTAGGCGTATATTCGCCTAGTGTCTCTACCGCTTTCTCAACCAACGTAGTATCCACAAACGGCGCCAGATCGATCGGCTCGGTGTACTCTAGGGCACCGCGCTCCAGGAAGTAGCGCTGCAATTCTTCAAGATCAGCTAGCGGGATCGTCCCGTTCGGATCGTAGTACGGGCGATTAGCGCGCAAGACGACGTTGGCGGGCACATTAGTGTACTTCTCGATGATGGCAGCCGTCTCTTCGTTCAGCCAGCCCTCGTCGTCCAGGTCGCGCAGGGCGCGTAGGTAGGCGCGCACAAAGCCCTCAGCCACCTCAGGCCGCTCGTTGAGCAGCGGCAGGCCCATGTACAAGTAAGTGACCGTGATGCCATCCACAAAATCGTCGGCCAGCACAGCGATCGTGCCTTGATCCTTCTGCAGGGTGGCAAACGGCTCGCCCAGAATCGCTGCGTCGATGGCGCCGCTTTCAAGGGCGAGCGGCACATCGCGGAAAGGCACTGCTGTCAGCGTGATATCCTGCATTGTCAAGCCGACCTTGCTCAGGGCAAGGTAAACCCAGTACTCCGTTGCGGCGCCCGCTGCGTTGATCGAGACGGTCTTGCCTTTTAGGTCAGCCACGCTCTTGATCTCGTCGGTGCGCTTAGCGGAAATGACCAGCGGGCTGGCGATGGGCGGACGCTCAGTGTGCATTGGCGCCACAATGCGGAATTCCAAGCCTAGACTCGCAGCATTCAGCAAACCGGCGCCCACGCCACCAACGGCTGCATCAAAGTTGCCAGCTGCAAGCTGCACAACCGAATCCGAGCCGCCCTGCAAGGGCGTCAACTCGACGGTAATATCTTCAGCGGCGAAGTAGCCGCGCTCGATGGCGATGTAGAGCGGTGCGTAGATCATGACTGGTACATAGCCAATGCGTACAGTCCGATTCGCTTGCGCTGTGGACGGCTCAAACGCGCTCAGGCTCAGGGCGGCGATCAGCAGGGGCGCCACTAGGCGCATCCAGCGTTTCATAAAGTCTCCTTCGGTGGATAAACTCCAAACAGGCTCGATCGTTCAGAATATTCTGAACGATCTGAACAACATTGTACTTTACTTCACAAAAGGATGCAAGTAGAAAGTGAGGGTGGCTGCCCTGTCTTAGCGGAGCAGCCCTAAACACGTTTGGAAGTCAGTTGGTGGCAAAGAAGCGCTTGACGCGCTCAGTGTTAATGTAATAGAGCACGAAAGCGTTGATAGCGACGTTGATCAGCGTGCCAACGCCAAAGCCGCTCAACGAACTGATCACCCCAAGTGCAATCCCGATTAGCGCTAAGAGGGTCACAACCGCGTGCGCCCAATCCTTGCCGCTGTAGAATGAGAAGCCGAGCACCAAGCTCAGCACACCTTGAATCAGCCCCCACACACCACCGGCTAGCAGGCCTGGCGCAAAGCAGATAATCACCACGCCGAAAACGCTCGTCATCAGGCTCCAGAGCGTTGTTGCTAAGCCCCACAGGATGTAGTACCCGCTGATAATGGTGACACCAAGCGGACGATTTTCACGCATCATCGTTCGTCTCTCCTTTGTAGAACTGCCCAAGCTCATATACGTAGCGCAGGGCGAAAAGTTACTCCAACGTGAGCACTTCATCCAACGGCTCAAGGCGCAGCCAATCTACCAGGACGCCAAGCGGCCGCCCAAGGCTCACATCATGCTCGTCCAGATCGTAGCTGAGCGCCAACTCAAGGTAGCCATCGTCCGAGAGCACTGCCTCAGGCACCTCGAAGGCGTACTCAGCCAGATGTTCAGGGCCTACCTCAGCCCAGCCGAGCGGCACGCCGTTCGCGCTCATGCCCAACTGGCGGGCGCGCCCAAAGGCCTGCGCTGAGAGCACAACGCGGTAAGCGCGTTGCTCTGGCGCCCGCAAATAGAGCCACGCCGTCCGCTCAGCGCCTGTCCAACGCGCTGTAATGCCAGCAATCTGCTCAGGGTAGTGCCAGCCGCGCCCAATGAAGCGCACATCTTCTGGCGCGCCTAGATCGATCAGACCCTCAGCGGGCGTCCGCTGCGGGCAGCCATCCCAAGCGGGGTGCGCCGCTGTGCGATAGGCGACCGCATCACCCTCGATCCAGACAGGGCAGAGCAGATCGCGCACATTGCGATTGAAAAAGTCGAAAAGCTCGGTTAGGGCAGCGCTCTCGCGCCCGATCAGATCGAGATGCACCACAAAGTAGCCAATCGGATAGCCGAAGACGCGCTCGAGCATCTGTCGGCGCACAAAATCAGCATCCAACGGCACGCGCTGACCTAGCCAACTGAGCATCGGGTCACCCGTCTCGATGTAGAAGAAATGCTCAATGGGCGCTCGCGAGATGAAACCGTTGATCATGCGCTTCTGATGAGCAATGCCGTACCATTGCAGCTGCGTAGCGCGCGGATTGCCCAGGATCACCTCGCCGGTGCCAGCGCCCGTCGGCACCTCAACCAGAACAAGCTGATCGTACGGCTCGCCGCGCTCAGCGCCAATCTGCGCGTAGAAGGCGTAGGCAGGCGGCACGGGCGTCAGCGGTGCAGTCTCCCACAGGCGCACAGCCCAGGCATTCGCGAGGAATGCACCAACAAAGACGACTAATCCCCAGCGCAGTCTGCCTGCCAAGAGCGGCGTGAAGACCTTGCCTGCGAAAATTGCCATCGCGATCACGAAAATCGGTGCAAGGCGCCAGGGCATGCCGAACATGCCGCCCGTCAGCGCGTGTAGCAAGTGATAAGGCGTCGGCAGGCTCAGTTCGCCAATTGACAGGCTGCCGCCGAGCGCGATCGAGAGCGGCGGCACGCCCACCCAGAACCAGAACCAGCGCCCGTCGTTTTTATGGCGCAGCCGAGCCACACACAGTGCCGCAAAGAGCGCGATCAGCGCGCCAAGCGTCACAAAGGCGCCCAGCGACGGCATGTTCCACTCCCACCACGTTTCCGCCATGCTAAACAGCCGCGATGCGACGCCAGGTCGGCCTGCTGCCTCGCCTGGCGCCAGCGTGCCGCGAAATTGCAGTGCGTAGGGCAGGTAGCCGAACTGCCACAGCAGGGCCAAGCCGATGCTGATGGTCAGAGCAGCTGCGCCAAGCAAGCCGAGCAACTGACCGACCTGGCAGCGCACCTTCCACAGGCTTAGCACACCGTACGGCACAAGGACGAACGCCGTAAAGATCAGGAACTGATGATCGCTCATCGCCAGGCCGTAGAGCGCCAAGCCCTGTAGAGACACCCAGAAAATCGCGCGTGTGAGGCTCCGCCCACACACAGCAGAGACGGTCTGGCTCCACAGCAGCAGGTGCAGCGGTACCCAGAACCAATTCATCAAGTTGATATGTGTGTTATAGTACCAGTAGCGCGCAATCGGGAAGCTCTGCAGAGCAAAGCCGCCCAGCAGCGCTAGGCTCGGCAGAATCCGCTCGCGGCGCAGCCAAAAGAAGAGGGCATAGCCGTTCAGGGTGCAGGCAGTGAAAATAATGACGTTGAAGGCGCTTAGTGTGCCGAAGAGCGGCTCTAGCAGCGCCCAGAGCGGATACCAGAAAGCTGCGTAGGCGTGGTAGCCGTAGTTAGTCAGCGCGGGGTAGAATACAAAGTCATGCAGGTAGACATTAATGCCCTCAACCTGGCTGCTGTGGCGTAAAAACCAGAAATTCCAGTGGTAGTTGAAGTAATCGTAGCCGGCTACGTGCGTGCCGTTCGTGAAGATCAGGGCGTGTAGGAGTATGAAAGCAAGCACGCCGTAACAGGCCAGTGCTAGCAGGTGCAGTCGGAAACGTGCGTGAACAGCCATCATACGAACTGGTCGATCATCCTTAAGCAAGTGATCTTGTCCGATAGACTATGCCACAAAAAAACGAAACCACAACAGCCCTTTTTGCCGCGCTAGAGCCGCGCCTGCGCAACTTGCTGCCTGCCGATCTGTATGCAGCGGCGTGGGTTGAGCCTTCGCCCGCCACACTGGAGCGCGTCTTTGAGCATTTGCGCACCTTACAGAACATCCTCTATGACTACATGCCGCGCCAAGTGGCAGAAACGTTGCCAGAGCCAGGCGAGGTGCGCCATACCTGGCAGGAAGGCACGTTAATGTTCACTGACCTGGCCGGCTTCACGCCGTTGATGGAGGCGAATGCCAACCTTGGACGGGCAGGCGCGCGCACTGTGCTGAAAACGCTCAACGATTATTTCGGGACGATGATCGAGATCATCGGCAAATCGGGCGGCAACCTGTTGGAGTTCACCGGCGATGCAATGCTCATTCAGTTCCCAGCCAACGCTCGTCACAACGATACAGCTCAAGCTGTGCGCGCCGGCTTGCGCATGCAGCGCGCTATGAGTCGCTTTGCCGATATACCCCTGCCGCAGGGCAAGTTCACACTTGGGATGCGCATCGGCATCCACACAGGGCGCTTCTTCACAGCCGAGATTGGCACGCCTTTCCGCATGGAGCACGTCCTGCTGGGCGGCGCTGTCACGCAGACTAAGCAGGCCGAAGGGGCGGGCAAGGTCGGGCGCGTCAACCTGACTTTGGCGGCCTATGAGCGCGTGAAAGGGCAATTTCGCTTCGAGCCCAACGATCGGGCAGGCTACATGCTGGCAGTGGACGATCTGACGGCGCGCGAACTGGGCGACTTCGACTTTGCACCCGTTGGCAGACGGCTGGCGCGGGCGCTGCTGATGGATCGCAGCATGGGCGGGCTGCTGCGCGAGATTGATCAGGTGCTGCGCGTGGTTGAGCCGCTGGCTAGCTATCTGCCGCATGCCGTGCTGAATCTGCTGGTAGAGAACGCTGCACGCCGCCAAATCCCGCCCGATTTTCCTGAGCCGACGATTGTGTTCGTTAATTTGATCGGCCTGCCTGAGTCAGTTGACCACGTGCGCCCTGAGGAAGAAGATGACCTGGCAGCCAGCTTCTCGCGCGTGTTTGCCTTGATCAATGCGGCGATCGAGGCGCGCGGTGGCGTGCTGAAGAAAGTGACCTGCCACCTAAGTGGCTCTGACATGATGATCGTCTTTGGGGCGCCTAACGCGCACACTGATGATCCCTTGCGCGCCGCTGACGCCGCATTAGCTATCCGTGAGGTGATTACAGGGCTGCAGCCGCCTATCGTGGATGGCAAAGCCATCGATGTGCACTGTCAGATCGGCTTGGCGCGCGGCGCTGCCTTCTCGGCTGAGATCGGCGAGCCGCGCGGACGCCGTGAGTTCAACGTGCTGGGCGATACCGTCAATACGGCGGCGCGCTTGATGAGCAAGGCTGCACGCAACCAAATTCTGATGACAGAGTCAGTCTACAGCGCAGTGCGAGAGCGCATAGATTGCGAAGCGCTGGGCGCAATTCTGCTCAAGGGTAAAGCGGCGCCCGTGCCGATCTACGCCCTAAGAGGTCATCTGACTGAGTAGCTGAGCAGGCCGAGCGCGTTAATCACGGCGGCAAAGGCTGTGCCCGCCCACACATTGCGCGTGCGCAGCGCAATCAGGCCCAGCGCCAGGCCCAATACGCCGTACTGCGCTATGCCAAGTGCCATGCTCGCCAGCAGATTGTGGCCCAGTTGCCCAGCCAGGCTTGGCACCTGCCACAGCGCGAAGATCAGCGCCTGCAACAATAGCGCCCAGCGCGGTGCGAGTAGACGCAGCAGGCGAGTCTGCAGGGCGCCGCGAAACAGGAACTCCGCGCTGAAGGCATAGAAAGCGCTGGTCAGCAGGCTGCGCAGCACGACGGGCAACGACACCGCCCTTGCCCAAAGCGCCAGCAGGATGAACACAGCAGGCAAAGCGCACCACAGCAGGGCAACTTGCCCAGAGCGGTGCCCTTTGGCGGTGCCCAGCTCGTGCCAGCGCGCGCCAAGCGCCATCAGGAGCAGCGCCGGGATCACGAATAAAGCGCCGAAATTGCCCAGCGTTGCCGCTCCATCTTCTAGAAGCGCGGGGCTGAAATACGCCCTGCCAATGCCGCGAAAAATACCGATCACCTCCGACCATAAGGGCACATAGCCACTGATCGAGAGACTCGTCAGCGCTGCGACGCCCAACACAACAGCGATCTGGCTCACGATGCGATTGTAGGGCGCGCCCATCACCACACGCCCAACTTTGGGCGGTCTCTCGGTTAGGATCAAGGTCAGCAGGCTGCCAAGCACTACCAAAGCCGCCAGCAGCAGCAAGCCGAAGATCGGATAGCCCATCAGCACAAGATATACCAGCGCGCCCAGCCAAACGCCGATCATCAAGCGTGTGGCCCTATGCGCGCCCTGCCAGCGCTGCAACCAGCGCCTGTGCCATGCCAGCGTTTCGTTCACCATCGGATACTCTCCTGCTCTCAAAGAGCCCGAAAAAGCGTGTGCTGTAATCGCTTTTAAGTACCGATGATTAAATAAGGCACTTTTGGGCTGAGCAGCGGGCCGTGAGCTAGCCTGAGCGCGGCAGCTCGTAGAGTTCCACCAGCACCCCAAAGGCGCTCTTGGGATGCACAAAACAGTAACGTATGCCCTCAGCATTGACTTTCGGCACGTCGTTGATCAGCTCGACTCGGTGAGCGCGCAGGCGTTGCATGGCAGCCTCAAGGTCGGGCACCTCAAGGCACAGGTGATGCATGCCCGCGCCGCGCTTAGCCAGATACTTGGCGACGCCACTCGTGCTGTTGGTAGGCGCGATCAGCTCGATCTCGCCTGAGGCAAGCGGCAAGAAAGCGATCTGGACTTCCTCCTCAGCGTTGTGCTCCGTCTTACCGAGCGGTAAGCCCAACGCATCCTGCCAGAAAGCCAGCGCTTGCGGAATGTCTTCCACTACGATGGCGAGGTGATTCAGACGTGCAGTCACTGTTTGGCTCCTTCCGCATCGGCTTTCGCCTCAGCAACCCGCTTCTCAGTTAGGGCGATCACTTCAGGTGTGACGAGCGCGCGCTGCACAAGCGTCGAGATAAAGGGCAGATGCCGCTCCAGCCAGGCGATGGCGCGCGTGCTGAAGCCGCCGAACCAAATTTCCTGCTCGCCTTTCAGTAACTCATCTATGGTGTGCTCGGCGACGTACTGGGGCGTATCCACGATGAAGCCCAAGTCGCGCACGTAATCCTGGACGACGGGCGAGAGCATGTCGGTCTCTGTGTAGGAAGGCAAAACAGTGACGACGCGCACGCCCGTGCCCTCTAGTTGCCGGCGTAAGGCGTCGGAGAAAGCATTCAAGCCCGCTTTGGTGGCGGCGTAGGCAGGCGCAGTGGCGTTGGGCACCTTGCCGCCCACCGAGCTGACATTCACGATCACGCCGCTCCGCTGGGCAAGCATCGGAGTCAGGCACAAGCGAGTCAGGTTGATGGCAGAGGCAAGGTTGACGCTGACCATCTCACGGATGTACTTCGGATCATGATTCTGAAGTAGGCCTTGTATGGCCAGGCCGGCGTTGTTGATCAGAATGTCGATGCGCCCATAGTGGTGGAGTGTCATTTGAACGAGATGTTCGAGCTGGGCATCATTGTTGACGTCAGTCGGCACACACAGCACATCCGCTGCATATGTGGCGATCTCAGCCCGCACTTCCTCAAGCAAGGCGGCACGGCGCGCCGCCAGGACGACGCGCGCGCCGCGTCGGGCAAAAGCGAGCGCATAGGCACGCCCAATGCCCGATGAAGCACCTGTAATGATCACCACAGCCTGCTTCAGCACCAGCGGCGAATGCTCTGGGCGCAAGTAGCGCATTAGCCAATACGCGGCTGCGCTAGCTGCACTGCCCAGTAAAAACCAGCGGAAACGTCTCATAGCGGCTGCCTTTCTCGTACTCAGGCGACTCAGCGCTCTTTGCGGGCGATGCAGACTTGGTTCACGCCGAACGCTAGCGGATTGAAAGTCGTGCGCGTCAGCACTTGGACTAGAGCGGGCAAGCCGAAGAGCGCAAACTGCACTTTCGGGGGCAGGATGGGCAAATACGGCACATCCCACAGGCCATCACCAAAATGCCGCACCACGCGGAAGCCCTGCCATTCCACCCAGGCACGCCATTGGGCAGGCGTCTGCACGTTGATGTGGGTTGGATCTTTGCCGATGGCGTCCGTTTTGGGGTCTTTGAAGCGGCGGAAGCTGTAGATTGGGTTGGGCGTGGCAAAGAGGAACAATCCTCCTGCTTTGAGTAGGCGATGCACTTCCCCGATGGTGTGCTGCGGGTCGGGCAAATGTTCCACCAAGTGTAGGGCGACCACAGCACTGAATGCGCCCGTCTCAAACATCGAGAGATCGTCGGCGCTTTGCACGAAGGCCTGCGCTTTAGGTGCGTTCAGCTTGGTCTGCTGGATGCTGTACTCAGCCAGGTCGATACCGATGCAGTCGAAGTCCTCTTGAAGCAAGCCCAGTAAATGCCCTAGGCCGCAGCCCAGTTCCAGCAGCTTGCCGCCCTTCAGTGCGTAGCGGCGCACCAACGCAGCGTAGTAGCGCCGCGCAAACCAGTACATGCTGAAGCGTCCCAGTGGACGATCAGCGTAGTTGTAGCGCTGGAAGTACTGCTCACCGTATTCTTCAAGTGGCACTTGTGGCGGCGAGTTCCTTTGAGCCATGCGATCTCCTGCTTGTGAAGCTTCACTCGATTATACACGCTCAAAAGACGATTTTCTAACGCGCCCTTGAGCGTTTGCTGAACGTTCAGAAAATGCCTTGCAGGGCGTGTTATAATCGCGCCACTAGGCGTGCAAAAGGAGTGTTGAGATGCAACACAGGGCACTCGGGATGATGCTGTGGGCCATTTTGGCCCTGAGCGGCCTTCTAACCGTTGCCTTGCCGATGGCGAGCGCACAAGCCGATGGTGAGCTGGTCATTTTGATGCGCGGTGACCTGTGGACATACAGCGAAGCGACCAACACTCTGCGGCAATTGACGCGCTGGGGCTACAATCAGCTCCCCGTGATATCGCCTGATAATCAGCGCGTGGCGTACGCCTCAGCCGCCGAGATCGCACTACCCTTCCTGCGGCGCTTTGGCGAGACGCCTAATCTGCCGCCCACAAATATCTGGATTTGGTCGCTGGCAAGTGGGCAGGCTATCCGCGTGGCGCAGCAGCCCGTAAACGCCAGTTTTGGGACGGGCTTGCCCAATGAGACCTACATACGGCGCAGCACGCCGACTTGGTCGCCCGATGGTTTGCGCCTAGCCTGGATCGAGAGTGTGGTGGTGGGCGATCAGACGGTGCACAGCCTGGCGATCTACGATGTGCTGAGCAATCGGCTGCGCGCTAGCACGCCGCTGCAAGTGGAGGGATTGACAAGCCTGTTCGGCTTCGATACCCCGCGCTGGGATGTCTTTATTGCGGTGCGTGCCAGCGGCTTGAGCGGTCAGATTTACACGGAGGCGCTGCTCTTCTTCAACAGCGATGGGCAGCCCATAAACCAGGTGCGCCTTCAAGATGGTGGTGGCGCAACCATTCAGCATTATGAGTGGGCGAGCCTGAATGGGCAGCCGTATGTAGCAGCACTGTTTTCGAACAACGCCTGGCTGCTGATTAACCCGTTCAACGGCTCGCGGCTCAACGCACCGGGCCTCGTCGAGCGCTTCAGCCCGTATGGGCCAGACAACGTCTCCGCCTACTTTCTGATCGCGGATGAGGTCGGCTATCGCTGGCGCGGCATCGCCAATCAACAGGAAGTCCCCTTGCCGTTCAACGGGCTGCCGGAACAGCTTTCCATCGCGCGCTCAGGCATGGCAATCGCTTGGGCGGCTGAAGATGCGGTCTACATCCTGCGAAATGGTCAGACGCGCAAGATCATCGGCACTGAGCGCCCAGCAGGTGATACGCGCATCATGGCGGTGGCATGGGGCTACAATAAGTGGCGCATCCAGCCGGCGGGCCTTGTGCAGCCGCCGACGCCACAGCTAGTGCCCGCCTGCAACCTGGCTACGCGCCTGAACGTTGGGCTGCGCGCCCGCGTGACTACCTTCCCGCCCCAGGCGAACGCACTCAACAGCCAGCCAGCGCGCCCTAGCCGCGATCCGCGCAGCGTCTTGCTGGGCACCATCCCAGTGGGCGGCACGATGGTGCTGCTCAACGGGCCGATCTGCAACGACGGGGTGCTGTGGTGGCAGGTGAACTACAACGGCATCGTTGGCTGGACGGGCGAAGGTGAAAACGGTGTGTACTGGCTGGAACCCCTTACCGCTGCTGATGCTTGCCCGCCGCTCTTGCCGCCGCGCTTGCGCATCGGTGGCACAGCCCGCGTGACACCTGGTCTGCCCAACGCCCTACGTACGCAGCCAACGGTCAACAATCAGGTCAGCCGCGTGATCGGCAGTATTCCTGGCGGGCAGATCTTCACAGTCCTCAACGGCCCAATCTGTGCCGATGGCTACACATGGTGGCAGGTGAACTATCAGGGTATGGTCGGCTGGACGCCTGAAGGCGAAGGAGCGACCTATTGGCTAGAGCCGGTGCAGTAGATGTTATGTTTTAGGCGCTTGCCACGAGTTGACCCTTGCCAGGTAGCATACTTTGCTTGGCTAACTAATGCGGGTAGCTCATGATATTTACGACTGCACGTCAAGCCAGCGTATCACAGCGTTACATCTTGCGTGAGGAGCTTGGTCGCGGCGGCATGGGCACTGTCTACCGCGCTTACGATCGGCTGCTGGGCGAGGAAGTCGCCCTGAAGCGCCTAAACGCGCCGCTCGAGTCGCTTGACTTCAGTTCACGCGGGCAGGACAACTCAGCGCTGGCATTGGCAAACGAGTTTCGCCTGCTTGCCTCGTTGAGGCATCCGAACATCATCGCTGTGCGCGATTACGGCTTCGATAAGACCGAGCAGCCCTTCTACACGATGGAGTTACTGCACGCGCCGCAGAACATCCTCAGCGCCGCTGCCGAGCTGCCCATCACAGGCAAAATCGGCTTGATTATGCAAGCCTTAGAGGCGCTTGCCTATCTGCATCGCCGCCATATCCTGCATCGTGACCTTGCTCCCAACAACCTGCTCTACGCTGACGGGCGGCTGCGCTTGGTCGACTTTGGGCTATCGGTGCTGCGCGATCAACAGGTGGGCTTAGCCGGCACGCTGCCTTATCTCGCCCCTGAGCTGGTCACGGGTGGGCAACCCAGCCAGGCAAGCGATCTGTACGCAATCGGCGTGGTGGCTTATGAGCTGCTGAGCGGCTTCAACCCGTTCAAAGCGGATACGGTCTCGCACCTATTCGAGAACATCTTGCACTTGGTGCCCGATCTATCAGTCCTGGAGGTAGACTTCCCGACACGCCGCCTGTTAGAGCGCCTACTGGCCAAAAATTCTGCCGAGCGCGCTTGGGATGCCGCTGCGCTGATGGCTGAGTACTACCGAATGACAGACACTCCGCTCCCGCCACAGACTATTGAGGTGCGTGAAGGCTCTTTGAGAGGGGCACGCCTCGTTGGGCGCGCAGCAGAGCTAGACACATTGATAGGGGCGCTCAATCAAGTGGAGCGAGCTCAGGGCGGCATATGGCTGATCGGTGGCGAGAGCGGTGTGGGCAAATCGCGCCTGGTCGAGGAACTGCGCATTATAGCACTTGTGCGCGGCATATTAGTGCTGCGCGGTCAGGCTGTGAGTGGGGGCGGTGCACTCTATCAAACTTGGCAAGCTCCCCTGCAGGAGTTAGTGCTGCATACGGAGCTTTCCGACTTCGAGGCGAGCGTCCTAAAGCCGTTTGTGCCAGGCATTGAGCGCCTGCTCGGGCGCGCCGTGAGCGATCCGCCTGATCTTGAGCCAGAGAAAGTCCGTGAGCGTTTCTTCAGGGCAGTGGAGGGACTCTTTGAGCGCCTGGAACGTCCGACGCTGGTGATCCTTGAGGATATGCAGTGGGCGGGACGCGGCTCGCTGCAATTAGCCGATCGTCTAAGCGCGCTGGCACAGCGTAGGGCGCTGCTGCTGGTCGCCACCTACCGCGAGGAAGAACGCCCTGACCTGCCAATCGACTTCCCTCGCGCGCAGCGCCTCAGCCTTGCGCGCCTGACGCCTGAGGGGACGGCGGCGCTAGCCGAGGCAATGATCGGTGCTGCTGAGGACACATCTATGCTAATGAGTCTGTTACAGCGCGAGACTGAGGGCAATCCGCTGTTTATGATCGAAGTCTTGCGCGAGTTAGCACACCTAGCGGGCCGCTTGGAGCAGATCAGCGTCGTCACCTTGCCGCAGCACTTGTTCAGCGGTGGCCTCCGGACCCTCCTGTGGAGGCGTTTGGCGCGCCTCTCTGAGCGAGCGCGCGATCTACTCACCTTAGCGGCGATCGGCGGCAGGCAGTTGGATATGGCGCTCATCCACGCCTTAAACCGTCAAGCCGGCTCTCCGCTCGACGTGGACAGCTGGCTGGATATCTGCGCCAATCAAGCTGTGCTTGAGCTGGTAAATGGACAATGGCGTTTCACGCACGACAAGTTGCGCGAGACGCTCTTAGCTAACCTTTCAAAAGGCGATTTGGCAGCGCTCAGCCGTCAGGTGGCACAGACTGTTGAGGCGCTCTACCCTCATGACCCGCGCCAGTGGGATGCCTTAGCTTATCACTGGGCGAACGCGGGCGATGTGCATAAAGAGGCTCACTATAAGATGCTGGCGGGCGTGCAAGCCGTCGAGCGCTATGCCTATGGGCGGGCTGTGCCGCTGTTGGAACGCGCCCTAGCGCTGGCCGATGTTGTAGGGCTCAACGCGCTGCAGAAGGCGCGCCTAGAGCGCAACTTGGGCCGAGCACAAGAAGATGTTCAGCAGCGCGGACCTCACTATCAACGCGCCCTAGCCCTGCTGGGCGAGCCGCTGCCGCCCCTGAAGGGTTTAACGCGTCCTCTTATCGGTGCTTTCCTACGGCAGTTCTTAGTGAATCGGGCCTTGCCGCAGTGGCTTTATCGCGCCTCGAAGGGCCGGGCCGAGTATGTGCAGGAGGCAGCCGCAATCTATCAAGATTTGAGTGGCGATTACTGGAACACTCAGCGTCTGACAGCCGGCGCCTACGCCGTCATGCGTGCCTTGAATCTGGCTGAGACGCTTGGCGAGCCGACGACCGTCCTGGCGCGGGCGTATGTAGGCGGATGTATTGGCATAGGTAGCGTGCTGGGTATGCATAGAGTCGCCCGTTTTTACGGCCGCAAGGCGCTGGAGTGCGCCGAACAAGTTGGTGATCAGGAGACACTCGCTTATGTGCTGAATGGCGTCGCCATCGGCGCTTACTACCGCGCCGATCCATCATCAACGGCTCTGTTCGCGCGTGCAGCAGAGCTCTACCGCGCTATGGGCGATCATGAGCTGCTCGATGTAGCGCTTGTGAATGCTGCCTTAGCCAGTTTTTTGAGCGGCGAGCTGCGCGCTTGCCTCGATTACTTGGCACAAGCCCAGCTGAAAACGCGGCGCTCAGAGTTTTTGCGCCCGCGTGCCTTGCTCTGTAAATTGCAGACTTACCTGGTCGCCGGCGATCGCACACGAGCAAAGGCAATCCTTGACGAGGCAGTTTTCCCCGACCATCTTGGGACAGATGCACAATCGGCGATGAAAGCTGTTTTGGTAATCTGGCAGCACGTGTGGCAGGAAGACTGGGCGCAAGCCGCCGACGTAGTCCTGCGGGTGCTCGAGCACTTTCATAGTGTGAGCATTGATCATGAGGATGTGCTATCATTGGCGCTGAGCCTTGTGCCACACCTGCCTGAGGGCGAGCGCACAGGCTATCTCGCGAGCCTTGCAGGCTCTCTGCGAATGCTCAAACGGCTGGCAAGGCCGCGCTTGTCGCTACGACCTGAGTACCACCGCTTGTATGGCTTGTGGCTGTGGCACAATGGTAAACGCAAGGTTGCGCAAGCTGCGTGGCGCAAGGGTATCGCTTATGCCCAGCGCTACAATCTGCGCACCTACTTGCTGATGCTCTACCAAACCTGCAGCATAGGCGGCGATGAGCGCTTCCTCGCGCGGGCGGAAGCGCTCCGCGCCCAGCTGTCTCGGGGGGTTGGCTAAACGCCCAAGATGTGCACGACCGCCGTACCGCCCAAGCCGCCTAGCGTCTGCGTCATCCCGATGCGCGCCGCTGGCACCTGATTGGCGCCTGCCTTGCCACGCAACTGCAAGGTAACCTCAACCGCTTGATAGACGCCCGTCGCGCCTAGCGGATTGCCACGCGCCTTCAAGCCGCCGAAAGTGCTGATCGGCAGCTCGCCGCTCAGCCCGATCTTGTTCTCGGCTGCCAGCCGCCACCCCTGGCCAACGGCGGCGAAGCCGCTCGCCTCAAGCGCCAGAGTTGCCATGATAGTGGCTGAGTCGTGCAGTTCTACGAGGTCAATGTCGCTCTGCGAGAGACCCGCAAGACGCAAGGCTTTGCTCACAGCCTGCTGCACGGCGTTCAGGAAGAGTGGATTGGCGCGATCATGCACAGCCAGGGCATCAGTGGCAACAGCGCTCGCTAGCAGGCAGATCGGCTGAGGCACTAGGTCAGTGGCGCGCTCGGATGAGGTTAGGATGATGGCGGCGGCGCCATCGCCCTCAGGCGCGACATCGAACAAGTTGATCGGCTCAGCCACCAGCGGCGCTGCCCCAAAACGATCGGCTTTGATCACGTTGCGGTACATCGCATTCGGATTCTTGCTACCGTTGGCGTGCGCATTCACGCTGAAGTTGGCGAAGTCGGCTATACTGAGGTTGTATTCGCTCATGTAGCGGCGCATCAGCATCGCCATGATCGCTACAGGTGTGGCGCCGTGCGCGGCCTCATACTCGCTGTCCAGGAAGGTCGAGAGGGCTGCTACGCGTTGGCTGCCGACGACATCGGTCACTTTCTCCACGCCCAGCACGAGCACAGTCTGCGCGGAGCCACTGGCGACCATCAGTGCACCCTGCCGCAGGGCAAGCGCGCCGCTAGCGTCGGCGCCTTCCACGCGAAAAGCCTCGATGCCGCGCAGACCTGCAAAATCAGCAATCAGCGCGCCAATGTGATGCTGATCGCTGATGGCGCCGCCCAACGCGTTGCCGATCACCAGCGCGTCGAGCGTCTCAGGCGCGATCCCAGCATCCTGTAGTGCTGCCTCGATCGCCTGCAGGCTCAAATGGCGCAGCGAGGTCTCCCAATGCTCCCCGACAGGCGTCTGCCCGACCCCAATGATGGATACGTTCTGCATTGTGCCCTCTCTTTCACTGGATATGCAGTTTGTTGCGGTAGCGCGTGTAGACGGCGTAATCGATGACGGTGCGGCGCGCAATGTAAGTCCGCGTGAATGGCGCTAGGCGTTGCCGCTCCAGGATTTTCTCAGTGACGGTCAGGTCGAAGGCATCCGAGCCAGCGCCGCTGCCGTAGCTGACGCATAAAATGCGGTCGCCGGGCTTTGCCTCATCCAGAATTGCGCTCAAGCCCAGCAGGCACGAGCCTGCGTATACATTGCCGACCTCGTTCGCTAGCAAGCCCGTCTTGATCTGCGCATCAGTAAAGCCAAGCGTCTTAGCGGCGCGCTCAGGGAACTTAACGTTCGGCTGATGGAAGACGGCGTAGGCATAGTCACTCGGCTGCGTCCCCATCAGGCGCATCAGCGCTTCAGCGGCGCCTTGCGTGTGTGCGAAGTAGGCAGGCTCGCCTGTGAAACGGTCGCCGTGCGAGGGATATTTCACCTCAGCGCGCCGCCAGAAGTCGGGCGTATCAGTGACGTAGCTGTATGAGCCGTTGAAGATGGCAAGGGCGTTCTCAGCTGGGCCGACGATGTACGCGGCGCCGCCGCTAGCTGCTGTATACTCTAATGCATCGCCTGGTCGCCCCTGCGCAGTATCCATGCCGATGCTCATGGCGTAGGCGGCCATGCCGCTGCCGACGAAGCCGATCGAAGCCTGCAACGCCTCTGAGCCCGCCTTGCAGGCGAACTCCCAGTCGGCAGCTTGCACGCTCGGCACGGCACCGATCGCCTCTGCTACGATGGTGCTGGTCGGCTTGACGGCGTAGGGATGGCTCTCCGAGCCGACCCAGACGGCGCGCAGCTCCGTTGGCGCGATCCGCGCGCGCGCGAGTGCGTTGCGCGCTGCCTCGATCGACATCGTAATCACGTCTTCATCCAGCCCAGCGACCGCCTTCTCCTTCACAGGTGAGCCACCCATGCCATTTGTCCACACGCGGGCTACCTCGCTGCCAGGTAGGCGATAGCGGGGCACATACGCGCCATACCCAACGATGCCAACGGGCTGCGAAGGCTTCAGGATGCCTCGCGGATCGAAAGATTTAGGAAGTCCGTCTGTCATACGTGTCACTCCACTCTGATAGGCTCGCCGTCTCGGGCGAGAGGGATTTCAAACGATGCCTTGAACACCGTCTTGCGTGGCAAGCGCCTCGACGATCTGTTTGGCGCGCTCCAAGCGGATGTTGCCCTCAGCCAGGAGCTGTGCCACCACTTGTGCCACTTGATCGCCGCTGGCGCCGGCGGCGATAGCTATTTGCCTTGCGTGAAGGCTCATGTGGCCGCGTTGAATGCCTTCGGTGGCCAGCGCACGGATAGCCGCTAAGTTCTGTGCCAAGCCAACACAGACCATCACCTCAGCCAGTTCGCGGGCGCTCTGCACGCCCAGCACTTTAAGTGCCGCCCGCGCTGCAGGATGCACGCGCGTTGCCCCGCCCACCGTGCCAACTGCCAGAGGCAAGCGCAGCTCGCCGCATAGATCGCCGTTTTCGGCTTGCCACCAGCGCGTCAGACTGGTGTAGCGCCCATCGCGCGCGGCGTAGGCATGCGCGCCTGCCTCTAGTGCCCGCCAATCGTTGCCGGTGGCGATGCAGACCGCATCCATGCCGTTCATGATGCCTTTATTGTGCGTGGCGGCACGATACGGGTCGAGTTCGGCGAATACAGCTGCCTCCACAACGGCGCGCGCCACCTGCTCGCCCTTCAGCGTCTGTGTGGCAAGCTCAGCGGCAGGGATGCGGCAGGTTGCCCACGCTTTACGCTGATCAGTCAGGTTACTCAGGAT
This sequence comes from Aggregatilineales bacterium, assembly GCA_046719055.1. Taxonomy (GTDB): domain Bacteria; phylum Chloroflexota; class Anaerolineae; order Aggregatilineales; family UBA2796; genus CP2-2F. Next base: position 42,613 of record JBDNDQ010000024.1, read on the forward strand.
GCGCAGATGCACGCGTCCCCCGCTGAGCTCAGCCAAAAGCGGCGCAACTTGCTCGCAGGCCGTGTTCACGGCATTGGCGCCCATCGCATCGCGCACATCGTAGTGCAGATGCACAATCAACATCGGCCCTAGCGGCGTCTGCGCGAACGGGCGCACTACCAGCTCGCGAGCGCCGCCGCCGCGCCGCACAATTGAAGAGGTCGGATCGTTCGCTGCCGCCAGCAGGCGATCCCGCTCTGCCAGAACGCGCTCAGCTGCTGCCTGCGCATCGGGAATATCTAAAACTTGCAGCTGACCAATCATGATGGGCTCATCGCTGCCCGCTTGGAAGCCGCCGCCTGCTCGGATGAGTTTGGCAGCGTAGCTGCAGGCTGCCACTACGCTCGGCTCCTCTATTGCCATCGGCACTAGGTAATCGCGACCATTGATCAGAAAATTAGTGGCGATCCCGAGCGGCAGAGCATAGATGCCTACTGCGTTCTCGATCATGTGATCAGCTTGCGCTGCATCCAAGCCACTGGCGCCACTAAGCGCAGCACGCTCTTCGGCATTCAGGGCTGCCCACTCGGCCACGATCGCCATGCGTTCAGCAAGGCTGCGCTGATAGAAAGCCGGCAGTCGGCTCGATGTGTGAGTGCGTCTGTCGCTCATAACTCAGATTCTGAGGGCATAGCTGCAAAGTGCCCAGCCATTGGCAAGGCATGATAGAGGCAAAAGGCTCTCAAAAACTCTCAAACTCGTGAAAAGTATCTCAAAGTGGAACAAAACAGAGCGGCGCCTGCCGCTCTGTTTGATGGTGCGCGTGGGGGGCTAGTTAGACTCGGGCGAGGCAAGGTCGACAGGGCCTGCGATGAGCGCGCTAGGCGGATATTCGGTTAGCGCACTATGATCAACGCCGTTGGGACTGTCGATAGTCTTCATGATCAGCTCACCATCGGCGACGTCGATCAGCACTGTGCTGCCGATCTTGAACGTGCCCGCCAAGATACCATCCGAGAGGCGATCCTCGACCATGTTGGTGATCACGCGACGCAGCGGGCGCGCACCATACTCGGGATCGTAACCCTTCTCGCCTAGAAGCGCCTTAGCAGCCTCAGTGACCTCAAGCGTCAGAGCATGCTCAGCAAGACGCTCACGCACTTTGTTGATCTCCAGGTCGACGATCTGCATGAGCTCTTCGCGCGTGAGCGAACGGAAAACGATAGTTGCGCTGACGCGGTTGAGGAACTCTGGGCGGAAGGCGCGGCGCAGCTGCTCCATGACCTTCTTGCGCATCTCTTCGTAGTCGCGCGCTTGTTCAACCGACTCATCGCGCGGCATGTCAAAGCCGAGCGTGTTGCCGCGTTTGATCACCTCAGCGCCCACGTTGCTGGTCATGACAATGATAGCGTTGCGGAAGTCTACCTTGCGCCCACGCGCATCCGAGAGCCGCCCCTCCTCCATAATCTGCAGCAGCATGTTGAACGCCTCGGGGTGCGCCTTCTCAATCTCATCGAAGACAACAATCGAGTACGGGCGGCGGCGCAGCGCCTCAGTCAGCTGACCGGCATCTTCATAGCCGACGTAGCCAGGCGGCGCACCGACCAAGCGCGCTACCGTATGGCGCTCCATGAATTCACTCATATCCAGCTGGATTAGGGCATCCTCGCTGCCGAACATAAACTCAGCCAGCGCTTTGGTGAGCTCCGTCTTGCCGACGCCAGTCGGGCCGAGAAAGATGAATGATCCGATGGGGCGGCGCGGATCTTTCAAGCCAGCTCGGGCACGGCGGACAGCCTTAGCAATCGCCTGGATCGCTTCATGCTGCCCAACGATGCGTTTGTGCAGGAAGTCTTCCATGTGCAGCAGGCGCTCTGACTCATCGCCGAAGAGGTGAATATATTGAAAAAAGTGTTGAAGCCGTTTTGGAAGATATAAATCAAAATGAAGAAGATGCACCGCCACCACCGCCACCACCGCCACCACCTGCCGAAGTTCAACAACAAGTGAAGTTTACTGCACCGGTAGTAGTAGCGGAAGTAGAAGAAGAAGTGGAAATTAAGATTGCCGA